>CAMJTU010000002.1 GCA_946408825.1 uncultured Planctomycetaceae bacterium | reverse complement strand
AAGATTAACCTCAAATCGCTGACCTCGGCAAACTATCTCACGCTTAACGTCGTCGAGGGTCGGACCGTCAGTCTTCCGGCGCTCAAGACGTGGGCAAACGGCGCGTTGACGATCGACGCCAACGCAAGCCTCGAGACTCCGAAACTGTGGACGCTAAACAACGTCGCCGTGACGATGACCGCGGCGACGAGCAAATGGGGACATGACAAGCTCTTGTATGTCGACAACAGCGGGTTTAACCTTTCCGGGGGCGCGCAGCTATCGCTCAACGTCACGAACTACTCGTCTTCGGTCGATAGAACGATTTCGGTTGCCGGCGAAGGGACGCGACTCGACCTGCCCGTCCTCGTTAAGGCGACCTCGGCGGACAATTGGGGATACGTTTACTTCGAAGCGACAGAAGGCGCGACGCTCTCCATGCCGAAGATTAGCCGCATTGTCGGCGCCGCAAACGACAATTGGAAACTGACCTCCGCGTCGGGTGGAGAGATCGTCGTTCCCGGCTATTTCCAGAAATCGAATTTGACCGTCTCCCTCAACGCGTCCTCCGCGGAGTTCGATGAGGAAGCGAGTCTTGTCGACGATTCGACGCCGATGGGCCCCTTCTTTGTCGACGCGCCTAAGTATGCGCCTCAAGTCGACGTCAATATCTCGACGCCTTACGCGTCCGGCGCGGAGCTTGAAGAAGTTTCGTGGATCGGCGAGGCGGGCGGAAAGTGGAACGAGGCGTCGAACTGGAGCGGCGGGGTCGTCCCCGGCGCGTCCAGTAAGGTCGTCATCGCGCTCGGCGCCGACAAGACGATCACGCTCCCGAAGGGCGAGTGGGCGGTCGCGTCGATAACTTCTTCCGCTTCGCTTAACTTAGAGTCTGGCGCTAGTCTAACTGTGTCCGAAAATTCCAGCGCGACCGGCGCGCTGACGATTGGAGAGGGCGCGACGCTCACGGCGACAAACGGCGCGACGTTCAGCGCGATTGGCGACGTTGTCGCAGACGGCGCCGCCCTTGTCGCGCGCGAGGGAGCCGCCCTCGATCTGCCGAATTTAACTTCGTTTACAGGCGGGTCTCTATCTTTGACGGGAGAAGGAACCGCTTTTAACGCGCCTGAACTTGCCAACATCGACGACAGCAGGTTTGAACTTTCCGACGGCGCCCAGTTGTCGCTTGAAGTTGAGAGCTATACGGCGAATTATTACGCGGATCAATCAATCTTCTCCGTTTCAGGAAGCGGAACGAAGTTAAGTTTTCCGAAGCTCGCTTCGATCAAGACGGTAGAGTCATGGACGATAACGTATATAACCGCGTCTCAGGGCGCTGAAATTGATTTCTCCGCGCTAACGACAATATCGGTCGGCCGGGCTTGTTATTTTTACATGACGGAAGAAACCGAAGGAACAATTCATCTTGACGCTCTCAAAACAATCGACGCGGATCGGGAATTCAGTTTCTCCACTGATAAAACGACTCGCGTTCTTCCCGCTCTCGCCTTCGTTTCTGAAGGATATTTTAGCGTCAATGGAGGGCAAACCCTAACTCTTCCCGTTTTGGAAAAATGGAATTACGGGTCTTTAACCGTTTGTGAAAACGCGACTTTTAACGCGCCGCTTCTCGATTCGTTAAAAGACGTAAGCGTATCGTTGAAATCTTCAACCTCGACGTTCAACGCGCCCATTATCGCTAGCTCGCGCGCTCAAATAGACCGCAGTAGGTTTATTCTATCCGGCGGAGCCCAGTTGACGCTTGGCGCGAGAACATATGCTCTAAATAACAGCTATACTTTGCCTCTTACAGTTTTTTCAGTTGAAGGCGAAGGAACAAAACTAAACCTTCCCAATCTCCAAAAAATCAACGCAAGCGGTTCCTACGCCGGGGTGAATATATCGGCGACACTCGGCGGAGAAATTTCGCTTCCCTCGCTGACGGAAGTAACCGCTTCGAGATATGATCCCTTTAACATGACCGAGGCGTCTGGTGGAACAATCAACATTGACGCGTTAGAGACAATCAAATCGAACGGTTCTTCTTTCACTTTCTCTACCGATAAATCAACCCGCGCGCTTCCTGCGCTCGTCTCCGCCGTAAACGCAAACTTTACCGTTGTCAAAGGGCAGTCGCTGTCTTTACCAGTTCTATCGACGTGGAATAACGGTTCGCTCACAATGGGCGGCGACGGAGCGACCTTCTCCGCGCCTCAGCTAACAAATATCGACTCCAGCGTCTTCGCGCTTTCCGGGGGCGCGCAACTAACGCTTAATGTCGAAGGATACGCGGCTGGATACGACGCGCAGCGGACGATCTTCTCCGCGACGGGCGAAGGGACAAAACTCTCCCTTCCGAAACTCAAGTCAATCGAGGCGACTGGAAATTGGGCAGGAATCGCTATCTCCGCGACGTTCGGCGGCGAGATCGATCTTCCGGCGCTTACGACGTTTACCGGCTGCACATATTCGAGAACGAACTCAATTACAGAAGCGACCGGCGGGACGATTAATCTTGAAGCGCTTAAGGAGTTCAAATCGAACGGAACGACCCTGAACTTCTCGACCGATAAAGAATCTCGCTCCCTTCCCGCGCTCGTTTCCGCTGCGAATGTGAACTTCAACGTCGCCGAAGGTCAAACATTGACGCTTCCCGCGCTTACGACCTTTGCGAACGGTTCGATTACGCTTAACACGGGTTCGACGTTTAGCGCGCCGCTTTTGACGGAGATGACGGACGCGACCGCGACGCTGAAATCTTCGACGTCGACTTTCTCCGCGCCGAAGCTCGCGAATATCGACTCCAGCGTCTTCGCTCTTTCCGGGGGCGCGCAACTAACGCTCAACGTCGAGAATTACGCGGCGGGATACGACGCACAACGGACGATCTTCTCCGTTGCTGACTCCGGAACGAAGCTGTCCCTTCCGAAACTTAAAAAAATCGAGGCGACGGGACTTTGGGCGGGAATTAGCCTCTCCGCGACGCTTGGCGGCGAAATCGACCTGCCCGTTCTCGAAACGTTCTTCTGCTGCGCGTATTCCAGAACGAACGCGATTATGGAGGCGACAGGCGGGACGATCAATCTCGACGTGCTTCAGGAAATCCAATCGAGCGGAACGTCGCTGAACTTCTCCACCGACAAGGCGACGCGTTCGCTTCCGGCGCTTGTCTCCGCCGCGAGGACGATCTTCAACGTCGCCTCCGGTCAAACTCTGACGCTCCCCGCGCTTACAACCTTCGACAAGGGATCGCTGACGCTTTCCGGCGCGGGCGCGACGTTTAGCGCGCCTCTTATGACGTCGTTCACGAACGTCGAAACGACGATAAAGTCGTCGACGGCGACCTTCTCCGCGCCAGAACTGACGAATATCGACGACGCCATGTTCGCGCTTTCGGACGGAGCTCAACTAACGCTTAACGTTGAAAGTTACGCGGCGGGATACGACGCGCAACGGACGATCTTCTCCGTGACGGGCGAGGGGACGAAGTTGTCCCTTCCGAAGCTCAAGACGATCGAAGCGACTGGAAATTACGCGGGAATTAATCTTTCCGCGACGCTTGGCGGCGAAATCGATCTTCCGGCGCTGACGACGTTTACCGCGTGCCGGTATTCCAGAACCAGCTCGATTGCGGAATCGCTCGGCGGGACGATTAATCTCGACGCGCTTCAGGAGATTAAGTCGAATGGAACGTCGCTGAACTTCTCCACCGACAAAGAAACTCGCTCCCTTCCCGCGCTCGTTTCCGCGAAGAATCTGAATTTCACCTCCGTTCCCTATACGACGGTCTCCTTCCCGGCGCTGACGACGTGGAACGGCGGGTCGCTGACGGTTCGGCGCGAATCGGTCGTTTCAGCGCCGGCGCTGATTTCGACCTCGGCGACGATTACGTTCGAAGGGGACGGGTTCAAGCCGTCGCCGTTCCTTGAGCTGACGAGCGGCGGCGTGCTGCAAGGTTCGGGGACGGTCAAGACGAATCTGACGAATAAGGGGACGGTCAAGACGGACGTCGGGACGTTTGTTTTGGACGGAAGCTACGTCCAGACGGCGTCGGGAACGCTCGCGGCGACGATCAACTCCGAGATGGAGCGCGGAGACGCGGGCTACGCGCCTTTCAAGGTCTCCGGGACGGCGAACGTCGCGGGGAAGATCGAGCTCGTCAAGCCCGCGGGAATCTCGTATGGAATCGGAAGCGGCGGCTTTACGGTTCTGACGGCGGATAATCTCGTTATCGACGAGGGGACGACGTATTCCGGGCTCGATTACGGCGGGCTCGTCGTCCTCGAGCCGGTCGTCACGCCGATGCGGCTCAAGTTCAACATCGACTACGTCTCGGGCGCGAAGGTCGTTTCCGTCGTCCCGTGCGGCGCGTCGTCGGTCGGCGCCTCGCGCTCCTATATCGACGTCTACTTCGACCAGCCGATTCAGCGAAGCTCCTTCACGAAGGACGACGTTTCGGTCGTCGATCCGAACGGAAACGCGGTCGAGGTCTATACGGTCTCCGCGCTGACGTCGGCGAATACGTCGTTCCGCGTCTACTTCAACCAGACGGAGCGCGTTAGCGGCGTCTATAGCGTCGAAATCGGCCCCGACGTCCTCAACGACGAGGGCGTCGTCATGAACCAGAACGGCGCGTATCCGAACGGGGAGGACGCGGACAAATACGTCGGAACCTTCGAGATCAAGCTCGCGGATCTAACGCCCTCCGACGTCGAGGCGCCCGCGACTGGCGCGCTCGGGTATCCCGCGACCGTCTCGTGGACGACGACGAATTCCGGGACCGCAGGCGCGCTCGGATCATGGCGCGACCGAATCTATCTCTCGAAGACGCTGACGCTTGGAAATAAACGACTTGAGTTGGCGACCGTCTCGTCGGGGACGGGCGCGACGCTCGGAACCGCGATCGCCGCAGGCGCGAGCGTCTCGCTGAGCGCGACCGTCAATATCCCGCTCGACGCGGAAGGGTGGGGCCCCGGCGAATATTACGTGATTGTCGAAACCGACGTCGACGGCGCCGTCTTGGAAACGTTTGAGACGAACAACGTCGCCGCGTCTCAAAAGATCGTTCTCGACTACGCGAAGCTCCCCGACCTTACGGTCGGCGCGGTCAAAGCGCCGAAGACCGTCGCGCCCGGCGACGAGGTCTCGATCTCGTGGACGACGACGAATAACGGCGAGCTCGCGACCTCCGGAAACTGGAGCGAAACGGTCTACATGTCCTTCGACGGGACGCTCGCCGACGCGATTCCGCTCCGCACCGTCCACCGCTCCGACGCGCTCGCCGCCAGCGGCGGCGCCGCGACGAGGAGCGTCGCCGTCACGATCCCGACGACGACCCGTTCCGGCGCGTTCTGGTTCCTCGTCGTCGCCGACTCCGACGCGAACGTTACGGAATCGAACGAATCGAACAATTCCTCAGTCTCCGCCAAAACGACGCTGACGAAGAAGCTCTTCCTCGCCGTCTCCGAGACGTCGATCAACGAAAACGCGCGCCAGATTCGCGCGACCGTAACGCGCAGCGGCGAACTCGATTCGGACGCGACCGTTCTCGTCGCGACGAGCGATTCGTCCGAACTCGCCGTCCCGGCGTCCGTCGTGATTCCGGCGGGTCAAAGCTCGGCGGTCTTCTACTTCGACGCCGTCTCCGACGACGAGATCGACGGAACGCAGAGCGCGACGCTTTCCGTCTCCCTCGACGGTTATACGGGCGACGCCGCGACGATTGAAATCGCCGACTCCGACGTCCGCGTCCTGACGCTGACGGCGGACAAAGACTCCGCGAACGAAGGGGAGACGATCAACCTGACCGTCGACCTCGGTCGCGTCGCAAAAGAGGATACGACCGTCCGTCTCTACGTCTCGCGCGGCGGTCAGCTGACCTACGAGCCGACCGTCGTTATCCCGGCGGGTCAGTCGTCGGCGGTCGTCGAACTCAAGGTCCTCGACGACTCCGTCCCCGAAAGTTCCGAGAATCTTACGATCACGGCGACGGCGGACGACTACGTTTCCGCCCAGCTGCGCCTTACGATCGAAGACGACGACGAGCCGACGATCTCCCTCTCGTTCGTCTCCCCCTATATCTCCGAGACGGCGGGGAACAACGCGCTGATCGGAACCGTGACGCGCGCGGAAGCGACCGACTCCGACCTCCGCGTCGGACTCTCGCTGCTCGACGGGTTCGGGAACGAGCGCTTCATCCGACTCCCGGAAGAGGTCGTCATTAAGGCGGGCGAGACGTCGGTCGACTTCTTCGTCGACGCGATCGACGGCTGGGAGGTTACGGGCGACGTCGAGATCACGGTCGTCGCGAGCGGAATCCAAGAGAACTGCGGCTGCTCGATGACGGTCGCCAGTTCCGGGTATACGACGGCGACGCTGACGTTCCTCGACGACGACTGCGCCGCGCTCGCGCTCAACCTCGACCGGACAATCCTTCGCGCCGGCGCGACGACAATCGCGACGATCTCGCGCGACGAGGCGTCCTCCGAGCCGCTGACCGTAACGCTCAAATCCTCCGATTCCGCGCTACTCGCCGCGCCGAAGACGGTCGTCATTCCGGCGGGCAGAAAGACGTCGGATCCGTTCCAAGTCGTCGCGGGCTCGAGTTCCGAGGCGGGCTGGGCGACGCTGCTGGCGTCCGCCGTCGGCATGTCTTCCGTTTCCGCGACGATTCTCGTTACGGACGTCGAGGCTCCCGACCTGACCGTCTCCGATATCGATCTTCCCTACGCGCCCTACGCGGGAACGGTCGCGTCGATCAGCTACGTCGTCTCGAACCGAGGGACGGCGATCGCAGAGGCGTCAAACGGCTGGATCGAGAAGGTCTGGCTCTCGAAGACGCGAACGCTCGGCGACGACGCAATTCTGCTCGCGACTTACGCGCACAGCGACCCGCTCTCTCACGAGCCGGGTCATAACTCCTATACGCGTTTCGCCGAAGTCGAACTCCCGCAGGTCGTCGGGGAATATTGGGTCGTTGTGCAGGTTGACGCGGAAGGTGCAGTCGCCGACGATCTTCTCAAGGTCGACAACACGACCGCCTCGACGTCGGAACTCTTCATCGCGGCGCCCTACTTCGTCGAAGTTCAGACCGACGTCGAGACAACCTCCGTCGGCGCGCCCGTGCCTCTCTACGGAACGGCGTACCGCAACGACGTCCTCGACGAAAACGGGGAGAAGACGATCCCCGCCGCGAACGTCGACGTCGCGATTCACATTATCGCGAAGAGTTCGGGAATCGTCCGAACGATTACCGCGACGACGAACGACAAGGGCGAATGGACCGCCGAATGGAAGCCGTACGTCAACGAGTACGGAACTTTCGACGTTTCCGCGTCGCATCCCGCGCTTACAAGCGGAACGCGGCAGGATTCCTTCACGGTCATGAAGCTCGTCGTCGACCAGACGTCGAAATCCGTCAACGTCCTCGACGGCGCGACCAAATCGGTCTCCTTCGAGCTGAAGAACCCGACCGACAAGCCTCTTACGGGGCTGAAATGGGAGATTCTCGACAAGCCGGAATCGCTCGACGTCGAACTCGACTGCGCGTCGCTGATTGCCGGCGGCGCCTCTCAGACCGCGACCGCGACGATTCACGCTCTTAACGACTCTGTCCGCCGCGGACTGATCTCGCTCCGAATCTCCGCCGACAATATCCGCGCGGTCGACGTCTCGATCGAGGTCTCCGTTTCGCCGCTGACCCCGTCGCTCGTCTTCGGCGCGGCACTCAGCGCGGGCGTCGTCCCCGGAACCCAGAAGACGCTCAAGCTCGAACTGACGAACGAAGGCGGCGCGGAGACGGGCGACGTCGAACTCGCGTTCCCCGTCGACTGGATTTCCTGCGTCCAAGGCTCGATTCTGGAATCCTTCGCGCCCGGCGAGACGAGAACGATCGAAATCCTCGTCTCTCCCCCGGCGGACTCCGAACTGACGATCTGGAGCGGAAACTTCGCGGTCAACTACGCGGATAAATCGACGCGCGTCCCCTTCTCGATCCGAACCGTCTCCGAATGTATCGGCGCTCTAACGATCACGGCGGTCGACGAATGGTATTTCTACGACGAAACGAAACCGACGCTCGCGGGCGCGACCGTCGTCGTCTCCGACGCGCTTTCCGGCGACCAAGTCGCCTCCGGCGTCACCGGGGAAAACGGAACCTTTACCGTTGCGACGCTTCCGGAAGGATACTACAAGATTCGCGTCAGCCTCGACGAACACGACGACTATACCGCGACGATCTTCGTTCAAGACGGGGAGAACAACGTTCAGGCGTATCTGGCGTATCAGGCGGTAAAATATGAGTGGACCGTCGTACCCACGACTTTTGAAGATGCTTACGACATTGAAGTTAAGGCGGATTTCGTTACAAACGTGCCTAAGCCTGTCGTTATCGCCGAGCCAGGTAAAGTCGATCTGACCCCGCTGACACAGGTTGGCGATCGATTACAAGTTGACATAGACTTTACAAACCACGGTCTTATCGCCGCTTTCGATTTTGAGCTCTTCTTCGACGGCGGCGGTCGATACAAGATGACGCCTCTCGTCGATATCGTAGACGTTATTCCTGCGAAATCTACGATTACCGTGCCGTGCGTTTTTGAACTTATCGACAGTTTCGACCAAGAAGATGTTGTCTCAAACGCCTCTAGAGAGGGTGGAACAGGCGGAGGAGACTGCGTCTCTGTGTCAATGGGACATCGTGAATGCTTTGAGTGTGGCGGAAAACAAGCAACATCGACTGGAATTGCTGTTGTCCATCCCAACGGCGCTGGTTGCGGTCCAGTCCTTCGCGCAAGACCAACAGCTTTGGAGCGCCAAAAAGCAGAATTGAAACCAGCGCCTCCTTGTACTTGGTACAGAACCAAATTCTGCAATCCTTGCCATTGTGACACAACGCCCGAGGTGAGCAACAAGTCTATTGGAGCAGTAACCAAAAAAATCTTTGAGAAATTCGCAGAGGGAGTAGGCAAGTTCGTCCCGAACTGTAAAAGACTTGAGCTTCATTTGAATGAACTTTCGAAAAGAACAGAACGAACTAGATGTTGCCAACCTTGTTCAGTGGGCGCAGGTGGTGTAGAACCAAGCGGTGAGTGGACGACAAAAACAATAGTAACAGGGGATGTTAGCGGTTCATTCTTTTACGGCTGGGCCCCTCCTGAGAAAATAAAGTTAAGTAAGTTGGCTCAATTTATTCGAATTGACAACTTGTTTGATATGACGCTTGATTTCAAGGTTGGAGTTGAAATCGAACCGGGAGGGATGGGAAGAGTCTTTTGGACAGAGGACTGCGAAGGAGAGGAAAAAACATCGGGAAGTATTACATTATATCTTCGAGGTAAGGCAGGTTTAACAGATCTGAGTGTTTCTTGCACTTTTAAAAATCCTACTACAGGTTTAAAAGTTGAGGGAACAACGTTGGGTGGAGGTATAAAAGCAAAACTCGACGCTGAAGTGGGTATCGCAGCCACTCTTGAAAAAACTGAAGATGGTCCATGGATGGTAACGATCAAATTTGAAGGCTTGAAGATTGTCGGTTCACTCGAAGCGTCTATTGTTTGGGAGAACGGAGATTATTCAGGGGAGAGCTTTACTCAAAACATTTTTGAACCGTTAGAAATACCTTTGATCGACGAATACGAGAAATCGTGGACCTTTGAATCCTCTGCGTTACTTGATCAAGCAGGAGAAGGTATTGTTTCCATCTCTGCCACAGAACTCCAAGAAGCAACCCCACATGCTGTTTATACTTGGGAAGAACTCTTTGGTTCCGAGTTTGACTTAAGCGATATTTTCGATTTTAGCGAAATCGACAACTGGCGACCAACCGGCGGCGACATAGCCGAAGGCATGGGATACGAGTCCTATGATGCGATGAGGGAAGATCTCGGTCTTAACTTTGCGGAAGAGGACGAACTAACCCATGAGGAAATCGATTATATTTACAATACTTTTGATCAGAAATACAATCCTCCGGAGGATTCCGGAGGCGCTTGCGCGACCGTTTCGATGCAACTCGGTCAACAAGCGACTCAAACGCGCGACGCGTTCGACGCGCAGCTTAAGATTTCGAACGGCGGCGCCCAAGATTTGGACGACGTCAACGTCGATATCGTAATTACGGACGTCAACGGAAACGACGTCACGTCGATGTTCGGGATCATGGCGCCGACTACAAATGGATTTACGAGTGGGACGGACTCCCTCGGCGGGCTTGCGGGGAACGCAGAAGGGACGGCGAACTGGATTCTGGTCCCTTCGACGGAGCTTGCGCAGAACGGTCCGGAGGTCTATTACGTCGGCGGGTATCTGAGCTATGCGCGCGACGGCGTCACGGTCACGCACAAGATGACGGCGGCGGCGATTACGGTCTTCCCGCAGCCGGAACTTGAGCTGACCTACTTCATGCAGCGCGACGTGATCGGCGACGACCCGTGGACCGACGAAATCGAAGCGTCGGAACCCTTTGAACTCGCCGTCATGGTCAAAAATAACGGCTACGGGGTCGCTCAGAATCTCAAAATTAAATCGGCGCAACCTGAAATCGTCGACAATCAAAAAGGACTCCTCGTCAACTTCTGCATTAAAGAATCGAAAGTCGACGGAAAAGAAGCGTCGCCGTCGCTGACCGTCGACTTCGGCGACGTCGAACCGGGCGAAATCTCCGTCGGCGAATGGCTCATGACCTCGTCGCTTCAAGGTCAGTTTAAGAATTACGAAGCTAAATTCCAGCATTTGAATAGCTTCGGAGACAACCAGTTCTCGATCATCAAGAAGGTCGAGATTCTCCAGCTAATCCGCACGGTCGACGCGCAGAACGGGGACACGAAGCCCGACTTCCTCGTCAACGCGGTCGAGGACGCGCAGGATTTGCCCGACGCGCTCTATCTCTCCGACGGTTCCGTCGAGAAGGTTTCGCTCGCGACCGACGTCGAAATCGTCGGCGACCGCCGCGACGACTGGTCGCTGACCGTCTCCGCCGCGCTCCAGCAGGGCTGGAACTACGCGCGGCTGACCGACGAACGGTTGCGGCTCGACAATTTCAGGCTGACGAAAGTCGTTCGCGACGACGGCGTCGAAATCCCACTCGAGTCCGCGTGGACGACCGACCGAACCTTCAAGGAGGCGGGCAAACGCCCCGTCGCGGAAGATTCGCTCCATATCCTCGACTACAACGAGGGCGCGGCGGGCGCGAAGCATTCGTATACGCTCTACTTCGCGTCGAGCGACCAGACGCCGCCGACGATCGTCGCGATCGCCGACCCCGGCGCGGGCATCGCGTATAGAACGCTGCCCCTCGATTCGGTCGAATTCGAGTTCAGCGAGCCGATTAACGCCGCGACGCTGACCGCCGCCAACGTTGCGCTCACGCGAAGCGGAGTCGACGTCGATCTCTCCGGGGTCGCGTTTGAGAACGTTTCCGGCGCGCTCTATCGGATCGTCAATCTTCCGAGCGACGCGTCGAAGGACGGGGAATACGTCCTGACGATCAGCACGCTCGGGATCGAAGACCTCGTCGGAAACGCGGGACTCGACAAGAGCTTCGCCGTCTCGTGGACGACCGCCGCCGAGGCGCCGATCGTCGTCGCGTTCGAGAACGCGCCCGACGGAAACGTCGAGACCGCCGTCGATTCCGTCGACGTTCTCTTCTCCCAGACGCTCGATTCGCAGACCTTCACGGTCGACGATCTCGTTCTGACGCGAGGAACGGAAGGACTCAACCTGATCGACCCAGCGAAGGTCTCGATCGTCTCGCTCGACGGCGCGCGGTATCGAATCGCGGGGCTCGGCGACCTGACCGGAAACGACGGGCGCTACTTCCTCACGGTCAAATCGAGCGGGGTCGTCGGCGCGAACGACGCGTCGGGACTCGGCGAAAAAACGCTCGTATGGCGCAAGGATACGACCGGCCCGACGTCCGCCGTCTGGAGCGGCGACGGGGCGGGGCATAAGAACGTCCCCGTCTACTCGATCGACGTCACGTTCGACGAACCGATCGTCTTCGACAGTTTCCAGCTCGCCGACGTAACCCTCAAACGCAACGGCAAGAAGGTCAAACTCGACTCGAACTTCGTCATGGGCGTCGTCGACACGACGGAATACGACCAGCGGTGGCGAATCGTCGGGCTCGAGCATTTCATGACGGAAGACGGACGCTACGAGATCACGGTCAATCTCGCGGGCTTGGAAGACCTCTACGGGAACGCGGGCGTCGGGACGTCGAGCGTCGCGTGGAACTACGACACGAAGTCGCCGACGCTAACCTTCGACAATTTCGCGACGTGGACGAACTTGGAGACGATCTCCGTGACAGGCTCCGTCTCCGAAGACGACGTCGCGATCAGCGTCTACGACGCGTGGACGAACCGACTCCTCAAGACGACGAAGTCGGAAAACGGCGCCTTCTCCGCCGACGTCGCGCTTTCCGGCGACGGCGCCAAGCAGTTGCGCGTCGTCGCGACCGACCAAGCGGGGAACAAGTCGGAACAGACGGTCTCCGTCGTCGTCGACAAGACGTCGCCGATCGTCGAAAAGGTCGAAACGCGCTCCGTCGCGGCGGGCGACGAACACGACGAACTGCGCGTCGTCTTCTCCGAGGACGTCAAGCTCCAAGCGCTAATCGACGACGGCTCAATTACCGAGGTCGTCGCGCTCACGAGCGGCGACGGCGCCCCGATCGCGCTCGACGCCGACGCGTTCCAATACGACGCGAAGACCGCGACGCTCGTCGTCTCCCTCGACGGGTTCGACGACGCGACGGTCAAAGCGCTCGCGTCGTCGATCAAGGACGGGGTCGCGTCCGCGACGATCGGGCTGACCGTCGATTCCGCGAAGATTCTCGACAAAGCGGGGAACGCGCAGCGCGGCAGCGGCGCGGCGTCGGGGAACGCCGTCCCGGATCAGATCGCGTCGACCGAAACGGTCGCAAACGTTAACGCGTACTCCGCGCCGTCTCTTTACGATTGGAACGGCGACGGCGCGCTCGACCTGATCGTCGGCGAGAAATGCGGCGACGGGATGGGGCGCGTCAAAGTCTTCCTGAACCAAGGCGCGACGGAAGACCTCGCCTTTACGGACGGGTTCTATGCGAGCTACTGGAACGCGGGGATGAGCGCGAGCGTTGAAATCGCGGTCGCGGCGAGCGGCTGCCAAGGGACCGCGCCGAGAATCGCCGATATTACCGGCGACGGGCTCGACGATCTGCTCGTCGGACTCTCCGACGGCGCGATCATGCTCTATCGCGGCGACGAACTCGACGGCGAACGCGTCTTCTCGACGCCGGAGCTGGTCCTCGTCGGCGACGGCGACGCGAAGGGAGCGCTCGACGTCGGCAACCGCGCGGTCTTCGACGTCTTCGACTGGAACGCGGACGGTCGCGACGACCTTGTCGTCGGCGGCATGGACGGCAAGATTCGCGTCTATCTCAACGAATCGCAGACCGCCGGGGAATATGATTTCCAGCGCGTCTTCACGCTTACGGACGGAACGGCAGAGATCGCCGTCGAAGCGGGCCGATCTGCGCCGACAATCGTCGACGTCAACGGCGACGGATATTTCGACGTCGTCACGGGGAACACGTCGGGCGCCATGTTCGTCTATCTGAACTCCGGAACGAACGCGATTCCGAAATTCAAGACGTCGTCGCCTCTCCTCGACGCGTCCGGCGAGCCCGTTACGCTCGGCGGTCCGACGCGCTCGCGCCCCTTCGCGTTCGACGTGAACGGCGACGGAGTCGCGGACTATCTGATCGGCTCCTCCGACGGTTCGATTGGATATTACGAAGGCGTCAGGCTCGTCGCGTCGAGCTCTGAAGGAGAACCGGGCGAAACCTTCTCTTGCTCAATAAGTTTCCCCTTCGCGCTCTCCGATCCGAACGCGCCCGTCTACGCGGCGCCGACGATCTCACGCTTCGGCGTCGCCGATTCCGGCGAACTTGTCGTCCTGTGGACGACTGGCGACCCCGCCGAACAATACGAGCTTGAATACCGAGTCAAGGGCGACGAGGAATGGCGTGCCGCTGGAAGTTTCGCGACGACGTTCGGCGCGCTCCCGAACGCGACCTTCAACGTCGGCGACGTCGTTCAGGCGCGCGTCAAAGCGGTCGCGTCCGACGCCAAGGCCGAATCCGATTGGTCGAAGGTCGTCCAGTATGAAATCGCCCCGGCGAAACCGGCGTTTGACGTCGACCTCGTCGGAAAAGAGGTCGGCGACGTCCTTGTCGCTACGGTTCTTGTCGAATCGAACGCCGAGCCGTTCTCCAGTTGGAAAATCGACTGGAAAGACGGCTCCGATCCGCAAGTCGTCGTCGGATTGAGCCTGAGTCAGACGTTCTCGCACGTCTATTCGACCCCGGGCGTCTACGCGCCGATCCTGTATCTCGACGACCAAGAGGGCGTCGCGCTCGACGCGATCGCTGTCGGCGCCGCTTCGAACTCCGGCGCGATCCTCAACGCCGCGACTCTCCCGATCTTTGCCGAATCGGCGACGGCGGACGCGCGTCTCGACGCGGTCTTCTCCGAACTTGCGACGGAGCCGTTCGTCGGTCCGACCATGCACGACCGCGCGCTCCTCTCATGGCGCGGGCTATCCGACGCCATGCCGACGTCTAACGCCGCGACGCCGCTCGACAACGTCTTCGCCGAAATGACGAGCGACGACGTCGAACTTGAAACGGAACTCGACGACGAACTTTTCGTCCGTCTCTTTAACGACTGAACCGCGTTGTAAATGCGAGGTTCTCGCCGATGAAAAGAGGGGATTCGACGTTCTGCCGAATCCCCTCTTGAAATCTACGCCCGCTCGATCAGGCGTTCATAAGACAATAGAACTAGTTCGTATTTTCTAAGCAAAAGTCGAGTCAGAACCATTTTTGCGAATAGTGTCTTCCGTCTCTTTTCCTATTATTCTCCTCGTCATCCTCACGCGTCGTCTGGGAACGACGCAATGAAATTAACGTCAATTCTAGATTTTTTACTCTCCGTCAATTTCTTACACTTCCCCACTCGTCAGACGGAAAAGGCGTCATTCAGCCGTCGCGCCCGATTTTTTCGGCGCCAGCCGCGTCCCTAAACGCACGACGCCAAAAACGATTGATCCAATCCAAAACGGAAAATCGAGACATGCGTCGAAGAAATTGGCGTAAACGCCGGCCGCATGGAGAACGTTGGCGACGCACATAACCACGACGACGATAGGGTCGCCAAAAAGAACGGCGACGCCTGCAGCGACGAGCGCGAAGACGGGAAAATACCCGAAGCGATAGAGATCGACGCTTAAAACGTTGAATTCCGATAGATAAAGAAGAAGCCCGACGAGAATCGGCGCGATTCTCCAAAAGGCGCCGACGCGAAATTTTATCGCAGGTTTCCAAAGAGCAAGCGCCGCGACGACAAGCGTCGAGACGCTTGGAACGTCGTAAAACGCGAAAACTCGGCTCGCTAACGACGAAGAAGGAACGGCGCTCCATGGCGTCAACGAAAGAAGAGCGACCAAAGCGGCGACCGCCAGTCGAACCTTTCTCGCAGGAAAGAAAAGCCCGACGACCGCCCCGCACAACAAAGCGCAACCAACGAGGCCAAAATAATTCGATAATTCGTTCATCGATATAAACCTATCTCTTGTCCGTTAGCGTCAAAACGAACGACGTAGACTCGTCGCGACGTATGACGTTCACGAAGCGTTATTCCCCGTAAACACAATCTGTTAAATCGACAAGCTTGATCGTTTGGCGTTTATACGTATAGGTCAGATAAATCGAGCCGTCTCGCGTCTGCGCGAAAAAAGGATAGGAAAACTCCGAATTCGGCTCGTTTTCCAAATCGCCTAAGAACGTCCAATGTTCCGGCGTTTCCCCTTCACTCGTCAGAAGTTCGGCGCTCGTCTCATAGAGGGAGAGACGCGAACGATCCGCTTCGGAATTGGCGACGAGAAGAACGCGTCCCGAAGCGAGCGCAAGCGCGGCGACGCTCGCGTTGTAATTCTCAACCGAAGCGCGCGGCTCCGCGCGCCAACTCAGCCCGGCGTCGGTCGTCTTCGACGTTCCCATCTTCCCCGTGGGCGTTCTCGAAAAGGAAAACGCAACTTCGGGCGCGACGGGAACGACGCACGGCTGTAAACTCTCGTCGTTACCCTCGATAGGTATCCGCGAACGGCCAAGCATGCGCCCGTTTCTGTCAAAATCAAGCGTCATCCCGTATTTCGTCAGAAACTCGCAATAGACGGGCAGGATAAAACCGCCGTCCGTTTTAGAAACGCAGGGCGTTCTGATCAGCGCGGACATATTGAAAAAAGGGCTCGTTCGCAAGCGCCGAAACTTCGACCAACTTCTGCCGCCGTCGTCTGAATATCGATAGTTTATCGCCGATCCCGACCATCCGCCGTAGGAAACGCTCACCACAAACGTCCACAGACGCTTGTCCTGCGAATAAACGACCGGATTTCCGACCTTTCGAATCGATCGCAAAAGGTCGCGCGCAAGATCGGAAGGCGCGCATACGATCTCCGGCGCGCTCGCGGTTAAGCCCTCAGGCGCGATTCGTTCCTCGTAAATACAGACGTCCTTCGCCCCTTCGCGCGTCCCGCCATACCAAAGAATCGAAAGATCGCCGTCGGGCGTCTCCGCTATTGAAGACGAATGGTTCGACTGAACAGGGGTCTCGAGCGTCAGCGACCTCGCCTCTGAAAGTTCAAAACGCTCTCGTTCTACCCGCCCTTCGCAAGGTCGCGCCTCGACGAAGGAAGAAACATCGTCGGAAGAATCGCGCTGTCTCACAAAAACGAAGGAAAGGAGGATCAACGTCGCTCCCACTAAGCGTAACAGCGCCGACGTTTTCTCGGGCTTTTTCATCATATCGCGTAAAAAATGTGAAAGGGTTAAACGGAAGGAAAATATCGCGCAATCTAAATTGCCGCTCGGCGCTCACTCCATGCGAACAACGGCGCTATTCTTCGGTAATCGTCAATTCACGACACAGAATCGTCTTACGCTTGACGCCGTCTTCGTCTGGATAATAGAAATCGCTGTAGAAGAAAAGGGCTTTATTATCGTCAAGGGGAAGCATTTCGGGATTATTGCAGGCGCCGTCCCAATCGTGAAACTTCGGGGGATCGACGACGACGTTTGCGAGTTTACTGCGATCGCCGGGCGTCATGAGTTCAAGCGGTTCGCTCCATTCGCGTCCCGAGTCGTCGAGACAAACGCGAACGAACATCCCGGGGCGCGCATAGCAAAAGAGCGTAAATCCCGATTTTAGCGAACATAATCGGGGAAGCGTTCCGACGTCGGTGAAGCGAGCAGGCGCGGTCCACGTTTTACCGCCGTCTTCCGATCGGGTAATGTACGTCGGAGACCACTCCTCTCCAGTCGACCCGTACCAGTTTGAGCGAAAGACCCATATGATCGATCCGTTGGGCATGAACTCAAAATCGCTGTCGCTAAAACCTCCGCTCAGGTACGGATAATTTTTCCCGTCTGCGGGATATTCCATATGCGCGACGCGCTGGAACGTATGACCTAGATCGTCAGAACGAAACAGTTCGGCGGAATAATAGGGAGAATACCATCCGTTTTCAGGATTAAGATGCCCCTCGCCGGAAAACGCGCTAATCCACAAGGCGCCGTCTGGTCCGATTTTAAGATTGCCCCTAGGAAAAATCGACTTCAGAATCTTTTTGCCGCCGACGACGTGAACGACGCGCGTCAGCATGGGCCAATCGACTTGAACTTCTTCGTCGACCGCCTCCGTCGCGCCCGCAGGCAATCGTTTCGCATTCCAGACTTTTTTATCAAACTCGGGCGCAAGTCGTTCAGAGTTATACGCATAGATCGAACAACCGCCCATCCACGTTAGGACGCCCTCGGGCATGGGGAAAGTCCCTGGAGCCGCTTTCTTGGTAAAATCGTAATCGGGAAGTTTATGGGAAAACCATTCGAACTTGTAATTGGAGACGTCGATTCCATTCTCCATCGGGAAGAACAGTCTGTCGCCGTTTGCTAGTTTCACGCCGCATTCCGGGGCGACGCTTGCGTCGATTTCTCGCCAGTTTTTGCCTTGATCGCGACTCTCAAACCAGCGGTTCGCTTTGCCGAACGAAGAAACGTCGTCGTCGGCAATATGCACGGCGACGACGAGGCGGTCGCCCAAATCATAAGGACGAGGAAACTGATAAGGCCCCCAAAGCTGTTCTTCAGGGCGGATTCCGCGAACGATCACCCGTTCTTCGCCTGCGGTTATTCGCCAAGTTCGCCCGTCTTTTTCAAAAGTCGTCGACGGAAAATCCTCACAAAAAGCGGGGAAAACGCAAGTTAGAAATAACGAAAGAAGCAAGGCTGACGTCGACCGTGACATGTCCGTCCCTCTATGTTCGTCGATAATTTTCAGGAAGCGACGATATAAAAGCAGGACGCCGCAAATCCTCGCGACGTCCTGTTCAAAAACTTTTCCAGACTGCTCAAGATAGAGGCGTGAGTTTCAAATCGCGACGCGCCACAAGATCGAGGATATTCTCGTCGCCGACGCGCGAATAATGAACGCTCGAGAAGTTTTTCTCAAAGATTCCGCGAACCAAAAGCCCCTCTTCGTCTGTCATGGGATCAAGCGCTCTGCCCGGATACACGAAACGCATTTCGACTTCGCGCCTTTCCGTAACGCCAATTGCAAAGGTAAACTTATGGAATTTCGGCAAGAAGAACGTGTCGAAAAGTTCTTCGAGGAAAAGCAGCATAATCTGCCGCAACTCCGGCTCTAACAGATGCTTCATCGCGAAATCTTCGACCTGCGCGTTGAAGCTGTAGAAGTCGAAATCGTCCTCGTCGATTTCGAAGCGCGCCGTATCGACGCGGCGGATGAAGGCGCGAGTACGGTCGCGGCGCGGTCGCTCGAAAATTTGTTCCGGATCGCCCTCTTCGTAGACGACGCCCTGATCCATGTAGAAAACACGGTCGGAGACTTCTCGGGCAAATCGCATCTCGTGCGTTACAATCGCCATCGTCATTCCAGCTTCGTCGGCAAGACTGCGGATCACGCCGAGAACTTCGTTGACCATCGTCGGATCAAGCGCCGAGGTCGGCTCGTCGAAGAGCATGATCTCCGGATGCATCGCCAGCGCCCTAGCGATCGCCACACGTTGTTGCTGACCGCCGGAGAGTTCCCACGGAAACGCCCACGCTTTACCCGCAAGCCCGACCTTGTCGAGGAGTTCGTACGCCTCGTCCGAAGCCTGAGACTTCTGCATTCTGAGGAGCTTCGTCGGCGCGAGCATAATGTTCTCGAGAGCAGAGAGATGCGGGAAAAGGTTGAACTGCTGGAAAACCATTCCCATCTTCATGCGTAGTTTACGAACGTCCATCTTATCGACGTCGACGCCGTCGACGAAGATATGCCCCTCGTCAGGCGTCTCGAGAAGATTAAGACATCGCAGGAACGTGCTCTTGCCCGCCCCGGAGGGACCGACGATCGACACGATTTCGCCTCGGTTGATCACCGCGTCGAGATTGCGAAGAACCGTAACGCCGTTAAAGGTTTTCGTCAATCCCTTAACTTCAATCATAGCTTCAATAGGAGCGTCGGGACTCATACGTTCACCTCCCCCTTAGCGCGCTTGCGTCGCGTGATAGGATCAAGCCGATATTCAAGATAAGCGAAGCCCGACGCCAACAGGTGCGCCGTGATCAAATAGATTAGCGCCGTCGCAATGAGCGGAAAGAACGCTTCATACGTACGTCCGCGAACGATATCGGACGCTTTCGTAAGGTCTTGAATCGCAACGTAACCGACGATCGACGTCGTTTTGAGGAGCGAAATAAACTCGCCCTTATAGACCGGCATGATGCGGCGGCATGCGATTGGGAAGATGATCTTGCGGAAAACGTCGAACCGACCGAAACCAAGCGCGACGGCCGCTTCGAGGAGTCCCTTGTCGATCCCGTCGACGCCCGTTCTCATCTGTTCCCCCGCATAAGCCGCGAAGTTCAACGCCAACGCGATTGCCGCGACAAGCTCGCCGCTTATCGAGAATTTCGTAAAGACGACGTAATAGAGCACGAGCAGAATGACCAGAATCGGCGTTCCCTGCATGAACGCGATATAAACCTTCGCAGGGTACCGCAACCACGCGCGATGAGAACGACGCATACAGCACTGGAGAACGGCGAGAAGCGTTCCCATAACCGTCGCGACGACCGTTATGTAGATCGTGTTTAGAAGTCCGCCCCAAAAGAGTTTCCAGCGGTTTTCGACGAGAAACGTCTTTTCAAAGCTCCGCTTAATGCGCTGCGTAAACGTCAACTGGTCGACGGTAATCTGAGCGACAGGCGCGAAGCCTGCGCAATAGACGATCGGTCGCTCGTCGCTCGCATAACGATCTTGGCGAACCATAACGGCAGTCGGAGCGTCGAGATAGGGCTCTGAAAAGATCAGAGAAGAATTGGCGTTCGCTTCTAAATCGAGAAAGCCGCATGCTAAATCGACCGTTTCGCTATAGAGCGCGGGATAAAGCTGTTCGAATTCGTGGGGTTGAAGGACGATTTCCGCGTTCATAAAGAGCGCCAACCGTTTAAGAAACTCGACTTCAAATCCCGTCGGTTCCCCTGATTCGTCGTAGAAACCGACAGGAATATTGTCGAGCGCGACCCCGACGACATAGGGTCGTCCCGCGTTGATCGGATTCGTCGGCGCGGGAATATCGGGAAGTCGCCCGTCTTTCGATTCAAACCAGCGTTCACGCATCTCTTGGGCGAGGTTCGTCGTCGAAGAATTGACCGGATTAAACGCGCCGTTCCACTTCTCGCTCAAATCCTCGCCGACATGCTCCGCGCGAAAGATCGCAATAAACTCGTTTACCTGACGTACAAAATCTTGCTGTCCATCGGGCGCGACGACCGCAATGCGGTTCTCGCCGACGCTTTCAGGGAGAACGACTAAGCAGGGATCGACGGCGGCAAAATACTCAAGATAAGGACGGTCATGCGCAACCGCGTCAATCTCGCCGTTTTTCAACGCTTCCGCGAGTTTTGCGGGATCGTCGAACTGTCTCTTCTCAGCTAGGGGGAACGTTTCGATCGCCCTAAGAAACGCGTTCGTTTCCTTCTCGACGCCAATAACAAACTTCGGACTATTCAAATCGTCCAAAGAACGAATGATCGCATTATGACTACGCTGTTCGCACCCTTGCGAAATAAACGTCGCAAAGACGAACGCAAAGAGCGCAAAATAAAACCAACGACGCCGACGCGCCGTAAACGCCGAGGAACAAGACCCGACAATCATTGGAGACAGAATCCGCATCCCTAACCTTAGCCCTCGATTACGAAAAGCTGAAAAGTCGCCCGTCTCGACAAATACGTCGTTCCGTCTTTGTCGAAATGAAAAATCATCGCGCGCCAAGACTTTTTCTCAAGAAAAAGGACAAGCGACGCGCTGACGAACCTTTCTTAGCGAGCGCAAACGACAACCGACGCCGCTCGGAAAGAAAGAAGGCGCGAAAACGCGCCGAAGAATATGGCGCGCACGCTAATCATAGAACGTCGACGGAAAAATCCGCCGCTGTAGGTCGAAACTTCGCGAAAAGGACGCGAGGACGCTTCTATGTCGCCAAAGAAGCGTCCGATTGCGTCGACAAAACGCGAAGCAAGAGATCATTCGCCTTTCGGCGCGTCGTCGATTTCAAGCTCAAGCTCGAGATCCGCGTCCACAGGAGCCTCGACGGCTTCCGGCGCAGGTTCGGCGGCAGGTTCCGGCGTAGCCTCGGGGGCGACCTCCGGTTCAGAAACCGGCTCGGCGGCAGGTTCCGGGGCAGTCTCAGGAGCGACTTCCGGCTCCGAAACAGTCTCGACGACTAGTTCCTCCTCGACGTCAGAGGCTTCCGGCGCGGTTTCGACAATTTCAGCCTCGGTCTCGACCTCGACGATTTCGTCCGTAGCGGTCTCTGCCGGAGCCTCGACCGTCGTCTCGACCTCAGTCGCCTCAACTTCGACGACGTCGGCTTCAGGCGCGGACTCCGTTTCGTCGGCGGGCGCCTCGGAAGCGTCGTTAAGCGGCTGCCAACGGCTCTTAAGAATCATAATGCCGGCAGGACATTCGATGTAATCGTCAGAGAAAAGCATCGTTTCGGCGCGTTCCGGCGTTTTGTCGAGGTTGCCGACCGCGAAGTCAAGCTGACCGCTTTCGACGGCGGGGAACAGCGCGTCGTAATAGAGTCGTTTGAATTCGAATTCAACGTTATACCAAAGAGCAAAACGCATAACGAATTCGGAATCGAAACCCGTCATCTGATCGTTGCCGTCGACGAACGACATCGGCACGTTCTGGGGATCGTTGCCGACAATCAGCGGTTTGCCGGCATTCGTCGGATTCTGGGGCTTCGGGATATCGGGCATCGGCGGGTCGATCGTATTGACCCAGCGCTTGTACATATCTTCGTAGCAACTCTTGGAGTTCGGATCGACGGGCTTAAGCGCGCCGTTCCATTTTTCGCACATCTCTTCGTAGGTGTGTTCGGCGCGGTAAAGCGCGATGAACTCGTTGATCTTATCCATAAGATCGCGCTTACTGAGAGGCGCGCCGACGGCGATGTGCCCCTCGCCGACCGTCTGTGGAAGAACAAAGTATTTGTCGTTCTGCGTCGCCGCGTAATCAAGAGGCGGACGGTCGTACGCAATCGCGTCGATTCGGCCGGCAAGAAGAGCGCTGTACGCGTCGGCCGGCGTCGCGAAATTCGCAATCTTCGCCTTCGGAAGCGCCTCCTGCCCCATACGCAAAGAAACCGTCTCCGTTTCGCCGCCCACGATCATGTTCGGATTATTCAGATCTTCAAGAGAATGGATCGGGGTCGCAGGGCGCCCTCCGCAACCTTCCCCCGCCAACAGCGCCAAAGATCCGATCGAAAGAACGACCAGAAACAGAAAACCACGTCGCGATTCGCGCGACGAAGAACCAGACCCGAGCTTTTTGATCAATTGAGTCCGCATTCCTTTGAATCCTCGCATCACGTAAGAGCTGTTACCACGAAAAACCTTCGCACTTTTAAAAACCTCGTCGCCTTTATCCGCCGGCGGCGGACAAGCGTTAAATCTTGAAGTCGGAGAACCGCTCCCCGCAAGGCGACGTCTATCCAATCGAACGGAATCCGGCGCGCGACTCGACGTCAAGCGCCAAATTCCGTATGAAACTCTCTTTGAGCGCCGTTAATCTTACAGATTGTTCACTTGGAAACAACCCGCGGACGCTCCTTTTTTGTCAAAACAGGAAAAAATAATTCCCGTTTAGCGCTATACGCGTCAAAGTCTGCGTTCGGCGATTTCTTCTTTGAGATCGGCGATAAACTTATCCAATTCAATCGCGCCCATCTCGCCCTGCTTACGACCTCGAACGCCGACCGCGCCGAGTTCTTCTTCCTTCGCGCCGACAACGCAAAGGTAAGGAACGAGATCGTTGCGCCCGTTGCGAATTTTCGCGCCGATCTTCTCGGAGCTGAGATCGAGCTTGACGCGCAGTCCCGCGTCTTTCATCTTCGCCGCGACCTTCTTCGCGTACTCCTCGAATTTCTCGCTGATCGTAAGGACGCGAACCTGTTCTGGCGCGAGCCAGAGCGGGAAGGCGGCGGCAAAATGCTCGGTGAGAATCCCCGTAAATCGCTCGAAGGATCCAAAGGGCGCGCGGTGAATCATGACCGGCTGATGCAACTCGCCGTCGGCGCCGACGTACTTCAAATTGAAACGGTCGGGCGACGGAAGGTTGTAGTCGAGCTGAATCGTGCCAAGCTGCCATTTGCGCCCGACGCAGTCGCGAACGATAAAGTCGGCCTTCGGACCGTAGAAAGCGGCTTCGCCTTCGGCGATTTCGAGCTTCGGAAGATTCATCTCTCGACACGCGCGTTCCAACGACGCCTGCGCTTTCTTCCAAACTTCGTCCGCGCCGACGTATTTCTCACTCGTCCAATCGCGGAAACTCAAGCGAACCTCATAATCGGAGAAGCCCATCGTCTTGAGGACTTTAAGCGTCATGTCGACGCAGTTCTTAAACTCGTCTTCGACCTGCTCTTCCGTGCAGAAAATATGCGCGTCGTCTTGGGTAAAACCACGAACGCGGGTCAGACCGCTGAGTTCGCCGGACTGTTCGAAACGGTGAACGTTGCCGAATTCCGCGATGCGAAGAGGAAGCTCGCGATAACTGCGCGGCTTCGATTCGTAAACCATGATATGCAACGGGCAGTTCATCGGACGCAGCAAATACCGATCGCCGTCGTCGACGGTAATCGGCGGGAACTGACTGTCAGCATAGTACGGGTAATGTCCCGACGTTTCAAAGAGCTCGACGCGGCAGATCACCGGAGTATAGACCGGCTGATAATCGCGCTTAATGAGTTCTTCATAAATGAAGTTTTCAAGCTGTTTGCGAATGATCGCGCCCTTGGGAAGCCAGACGACAAGGCCGGAGCCGACGTGAGGATCGACCATAAAAAGCTCGTGCTTTTTGCCCAAAACGCGGTGGTCGCGTTTCTTCGCTTCTTCGAGCTGCGTCAGGTATTCGTTCAACTCTTTCTTATCGAAGAACGCGGTTCCGTAAACTCGGCAGAGTTGCTGGTTTTTAGCGTCCCCCTTCCAGTAAGCGGAAGAAGTCGACATGAGCTTGAACGCGCCGATAAATCGCGGAGAAGGAATATGAGGTCCTCGACAAAGATCAATGAATTCGCCCTGACGATAGAACGAAACGATCTCGTTCTCGGCAAGCCCGGTTTCAAGATGTTCGACTTTCAAGGTCTGACCGGCGGCGCGGAGAAGTTCGATCGCGTCGTCGCGCTTCATTTCGATCCGTTCAAAAGGCTCGTCCTCTTGGACGATCTTCGCCATCTCCGCCTCGATCTTAACGAAATCGTCGTCAGTGAAGGGAGTCTCTTTCCAGAAATCGTAATAGAAACCGTTTTCAGTCGTCGGACCAAAGGCGAGCTGAACGCCTTTGAAAAGGCGCATGACGGCGCGCGCCATCACGTGGGCGCAGGAATGGCGCATAATATCGAGCGCTTCCGAATCCTTTTTCGTAAGAAGTCGGAGTTCGACGACGCCGGCTTCAGGCAACAGATCCGTCACGGAGGTCGTCTTCGTCGTAGCGGCGCCATTCTCGTCAAGCGTGTCGGGAGTCGTCACGACGGCGGCGACCGTCGCTTTCGCCAATCCAGCGCCAATCTCGGACGCAACGTCCAAGGGACTGACGCGCTTTTCATAGAACTTTTCAGATCCGTCGGGAAGAATAACCTTTAACATCGCAATTAGCCTCGCTAACTTTGCAAAAGTCTGTCGTCGATCTAACCTCGGCGCGTCACCCGCCCACAACGCGGCAGACGCCCCGCCTCTCATACGCGCGGGTAGCGTCGGTTAAACCGAAAAATTGTCCGGTTATTTTATCCTCCCCGCTGTTTTTTAAAAGGCGGCAGGGAACCTAGTTTGCTGATTTTCACAGAAAAACGCCGACTCTATGAAGTCGCGTTCGTTTTGACGGCGTCGCGCCCCTTGTGCAACCCGGTAAAAAAAGAGATAATTAACGTCCGAAGAATCGGCGAGTTCCGCGCGTTGACGCGACCTCGTTCCCATCCCCGGCAAACTTGTTAGAAGCGAAGCTTAGAAAAGAATCGAATGAAATTTCCGACCTTTTTAAAAAAGACCGACAAAGACGGCGCCCCTATGTCTATGCGCGCTAAACTCGGCTGGATTTTAGTCGGAATGGCGGTTCTCGTCGGCTATGGAATCTTCCGACATTTCTACGCCCAAGACGACACGCTCTTTGAACTCAACCGCACCTTCGTTATTCTCTTTCTACTCTGGCTCGCGTGGCCGGAACTGGAATCGTTGCCGCGATGGCTCCTCATACTCGTTCCGATTTGCGCGATTGTTTGCGCGTGGCGACCGCAGTATCTAGTCGTCGTCGTTCCGCTGACGCTCGTATATCTTTTTGTCCGTCCTCCCGCAGGCCGTCGTAAAAAGAAGTCTCGCGCCACGACGTTAAGTTCTACGTCGTTGACAAAGAAAAACACAGCCCCCAAGAAATAGTCAAACGAAAAGCTCCGGCGAGAACGCGTTCCCCGGAGCTTTTTGTCCAACATGCGTCGCGCGTTTAAGTTCGCGTTCAAGCCAAAAGCGCGCGCATTTTCTCAAGGCCAATCTTCGCCTGTTCGACGGCGGAATACCGCCGCGCATATTCGCGATTAAAGATTTCAAAGGAGAAAACGCCGTCGAAACCGTTCTTTCCGAGCGTCGCAATAATCTGACGCCATGGCGCCGCGCCGTCGCCGGGGAAAACGCGGTCGCCGTCAGAGAGCTTTTCTCGTTCGGGAGACGACGGGTAGTCGTTCATGTGGAAAATAGGAAGAGCAGCGCCCGCAATCAAAGACAGCGCGGAGAACGAGTTTCCGCCCCTATAGAGGTGGTAGACGTCGAGAAGCAACGCGGCGTCGGCGCGTCCGGTATCCGCGCAAACGGCGAGTCCGTCGGAAATTCGGCTCAGCGCAGGAGACGCGCCCCAAAGTTCCAGAAGGGGACGAACACCAAACGGTTCGCACGCCTCGAGTACCGTCCGATAGCGCTCGGCGACTTTAGAAAGATCGATTCGTTCGTTGGCGCCGGCGGCGGGCGCGGCGACGTGCTTCGCGCCGAGAATCGCCAACGCTTCCGCTTGACGCTTGAGTTCGTCCACGCCGGCCGCGCGGCGTTCAGGATCGTCGACAATCCATGAGGCAAAACCTATTGCACTTTCGATCGTCAGTCCTTCGCCGTCCGAGAATTTACGAAGCTCGGCAAGCTTGTCTTTGTCAAATCCCTTCCCGTCGGCGCTACGCGCGTAATCTGAAAGACGGTCAAACCAGATCTCGACGGAGCGATAGCCGGCGTCCCTCGCGACCTCGAGTTCCTGATTCAATTTTAGCTCGTAGTTGCGAATCGTTCCCAAATTGAGGCAGAAGCGCACGCGATTAGGATCAAGAGGCGTAGACGGCGTCTCGTCGGCTGCGAGCGCGCCAGACGCGTCGACCGTCGCAAAACTAGAAACGGCGGCGGCACTGAGCCCTGCGGAAAGAACGTTCAAAAAGGTCCGGCGTGAAACTTCGTTTTTCATAATGAATATCCGTTGCAAAAAAGAGCGGAAGAATCGACGGAACGCCCGCGGCGCGGAAAGCGTCATTCAAGTTTATCCATTTTTTCCATCTCGCCGGCGCGGAGCGCGAGATAGCTCTCGTAACGTCTCGCGTCAAGCCGACCGTCGGCGACAGAATCCTTGACGGCGCACGACGCTTCATGGCGATGCGTGCAGTCGGGGAATTTACATAAATTCTCGTAAGGGCGTAAATCGCGATAATATCCGACGACCTCGTTCGGTTCGACGTCCCAGAGCATGAACTGTCGCACCCCCGGCGTGTCGACGACATAGCCGCCAAAGGAAAGTTTCAAAAGACGCGCCGTCGTCGTCGTATGGCGTCCTTTGTCGTTCTCGCGGCTCACCTCGCCGACCTTGAGGTTGAGCGCCGGATCGATCGCGTTAAGCAACGAGGACTTCCCCACTCCGCTCTGACCGACGACGACGCTCTCTCGTCCCACAAGGATACGGCGCAGTCGTTCCATATTAAAGCCGGTCTTCGCGCTGACAAGAACCGTCCGATAGCCCATCCGCGCATAAACGCCCACAAGCGGCTGGAGAGAAGCGGGCTCGACAAGATCGAGCTTGTTGACGCATATCACAGGTCTAACGCCGGAACGCTCGCAGGTGACGAGAAGTCGATCGACGAGATTCGGCTTAAGTCGCGGTTCGGCGGCGCTCGTCACGATCAGCGCCTGTTCAACGTTTGCGACGACGACGTGCTTGCGGTTCCAACTCGTGCGGCTGAGCGTCCCGTAACGCGGCTCGACGCGTTCAATAATACCCTCGAGACGACCGTCTGGCAAATTGGCGTCGCGGAAATAAACGCGGTCCCCCGCGACGACGATCTGACGCTGATTCGTCGATATCGTCTTGAGAATGCGACGCGTCACGCACGTAAAGACGCGTCCCTGTTCGTCTTCGACGTAAGAATAAAGCCCGTGGACGCTCAGAACGCGTCCCTTAAGACAAACGCCTTCGTCGACGTCGGGCACGTACTCGAAATCGCCGACTTCGCCAGACAGGTTCTCCTCGCCTACAAAAGAACCGACGATCGTCCTTTTACGCGCGACGTCGCCCCGAGCGAGAACGCGCTCGCCCGTCGCGGCGTCGGCGATCTCGACGTCGTCGGACTCGCCGTCGCTCAATCCTTCTTGATAGCGTCGGGTCCAATCCCCGTCGCGCGTCTTGCCGTTGCGATTGCGTTTGAAACTAACGCGAACCTTTCCGGAACCGCCCTTTTTCTTTTTGGAACTCAAAAGCGCTCCTTACGCGACAATTCGCGCTTTTTCGTGAGACGCGTCGCCGCGTAACGTTATTTTCTGCAATAATCGACGGCGCGCGCAAGTTCGGTCTTCATGTCTTGACGCTTGACGATACGGTCGACAAATCCGTGACTCAACTGAAATTCGCTCGATTGAAACCCCGGCGGCAATTCAGCGTGAATCGTCGCGGTAATCGTTCGGGGACCGGCGAAGCCAATGAGCGCGCCGGGCTCCGCGAAAACGACGTCGCCGAGAGACGCGTAGCTTGCCGTCACGCCCCCCATCGTCGGATTCGTCAACACGGAGATAAAGAGTCCGCCCGCGGAACGAAACTTCGCGATCGCAGCCGACGTCTTCGGCATCTGCATAAGAGAAATGATCCCTTCATGCATCCGCGCCCCTCCGGACGCCGAAAAAATGATGAGGGGCAGCTTCTGTTCGCCCGCCCGTTCGACGAGCCTAACGATTTTCTCGCCGACGACCGACCCCATGCTCCCCATAATGAATCGAGAGTCGAGGACGCCGATCGCCACTTTACGCGCCCTGATACGTCCGCAACCCGTAACGACAGCCTCGCGCAATCCCGTCGAATTCATCTCGTTCTGGATGCGCTCTTTGTAGGATTTACGGTCGAAAAAATCGAGGGGGTCGGCGGTCGTAAGATTCGCGTCCCATTCCTCAAACGTCCCGTCGTCAAGCGTTTGCGCAATTCGTTCCGGCGCGGAAAGAGTCCAGTGATAATTGCACTCCGGACAAGTCTCCAGCAAACGTCTAGCCTCTTTTCGGAAGATCGTCGCCTGACAGCCCGGACACCGTGCCCAGAGTCCTTCGGGCACTCCGCGTCTGCGTCTCGTTTCGACAGTATTTTGTCCGCTCATTTCTACCTATTTCTCGTATCAAAACTCGCGTCGAGTCTTTCGCCGTTGTTCGCCAGCGCGTCAAACGCCGCTTTTTTTAGAATCGTCATCTGGTCGCCGTAGTTCGAAGCGCGAAAAACGCTCGTCCCAGATACAAACATATTGACGCCCGCGACCGCCGCCGCGCCGATCGTTTCGACGTCGATTCCCCCGTCAATTTCTATGAGCGCGTCTGGACGCGCCAATCTACGCAACGTCCGAATGGAATCCAAAACTTCGGCGTGAAAAGCTTGACCGCCAAAACCCGCGGGAACGCTCATCGTCAGCAGGATATCGGCAAGTTCGACGTAAGGAAGAATCGCGCTGATTGGCGTCCCGCAATCCAGAACCAATCCAGGAGCGGCTCCAAGGTCGCGGATTTTGCCAAGAAGTTCAGTCGGATCGGGAACGGCTTCAATGTGAATCGAAAGAGAATCCGCGCCGGCGGCTCGAAACGCCTCGACGTAACGTTCCGGCTCGACGATCATCAGGTGCACGTCAAGCTTGAGCGTCGTGACCTTACGGATCGCCGAGACGACGGGTACGCCGAAGCTAATATTGGGAACAAGACGCCCGTCCATAACGTCAATATGGAGGACTTGCGCGCCGCCAGCCTCGAGCTTGCGTATCTCCGACTCAAGATTCGCAAAATCCGCCGCCAACAACGACGGGGCGACGACGACCCGTTCCCGCGACAGGCGACTCGTCCAACTTTCAGAGTTCACTGCTTCCTCCGCTAAAAGGGAACGACGGCGCGACGTAGACCTCTGTATATGCCGAAGTCGCGCCCGTCCCGACGCCTTGAGTATAACGAAATCCAGAAAAATGTCAAAGAGACCTCGCGCGGAGGCGTCGTGATTTGCATAAATCTCGCTACGCGTCACAGACGCCTAAACGTCGTAAACCGATAAAAATACAGCGCGATCTAAAAATTGGCTCTTGACAAAATCCATAGTCAACGCTATCAAATTATCCGCAGATCGTCCAAATTCGCGAGCTTCTCGCGAACTCGGCTGGCGTTTACGGTCTGATAATTGAAGGAAGAAAACGCCCACGTTTCGCGGAAAGAGGCGACGCCAGAACCCTGTTCCCGCGCATATTAGGTTGACTTATCATAACGTCGGTATATACAAATGGCGAAAAGCAAAGCAAATACTACAGGTCCCGCTTTAGTTATCGTCGAATCCCCTGCCAAAGCAAAAACGATCGGCAAATACCTCGGTCCGGGATACGTAGTCGAAGCCAGCGTCGGTCACATTAGAGATTTGCCCCAGCGTGCGAGTCAAATCGCCGTCGGCGATCGTAAAAAATCATGGGCAAATCTCGGCGTCAACGTCGAAAAAGACTTTGAACCCTATTATGTCGTTCCAGACGATAAAAAGAAACAAGTCTCAAAGCTCAAGTCGCTCCTCAAAAACGCCTCGACCCTCTATCTCGCGACGGATGAGGACCGCGAGGGAGAAGCTATCAGCTGGCACCTCGCGGAAACGCTCAATCCGAACGTCCCCTATCAGCGCCTAGTTTTCCACGAAATCACGAAAGACGCGATTCTCAAAGCGCTCGGAAATACCCGCGATATCAACTTAAATCTCGTCCACGCCCAAGAGGCGCGGCGTATTCTCGACCGTCTCTATGGGTACGAAACGTCGCCGATCCTCTGGCGCAAAATTAAGAGCAATCTTTCGGCGGGACGCGTTCAAAGCGTCGCGATGCGGCTCGTCGTCGAACGTGAACGTGAAAGAATCTCCTTCCAAAGCGCCGAATATTGGGACGTTCTCGGCGAGTTCGCGCCCGTCGGCACGTCTAAAGGATTCCAAGCGCCCCTCGAGAAGATTGGCGACAAGGCGATTCCCGACGGGAAGAACTTCGAGTCGACGACCGGAAAGTTAAAGAATCCGGCGAAATTCGCGCTACTGGACGAAAAATCTGCCGGCGAGCTCGTGTCGCGCCTCAAGCAGTTTAACGCCGTCGTGGAGTCGGTTGAAGAAAAGCCGCATACGACGCATCCCGGCGCGCCGTTCACCACGAGCATGCTCCAGCAAGAGGCAAACCGTAAGCTCGGCTTCACGGCGAAGAAGACGATGAGCGTCGCGCAGAGTCTTTACGAGAACGGGTACATCACCTACATGCGTACCGACTCGACGGTTCTCTCTCAAGAAGCGATTAATGCAGCGCGCGAACTGATCAAAACGCATTACGGGGCGGAATATCTCCCTGAGAAGCCGAACTTCTACGTCAATAAGGTCAAGAACGCGCAGGAAGCGCACGAAGCGATTCGTCCTGCCGGAAGCCGTTTCCCGCTCCCCGACGAACTCCGCGCGCAACTCTCGAACGACGAATACCGACTCTACGACATGATCTGGAAGCGAACGATCGCGTCTCAGATGACGAACGCTCGCGGCAAGAAGAAGACCGTCGTCGTCGCGGTCGACAACGCGTTCTTCAAGGTCGGCGGCAAAACGATTGAATTTCCCGGATATCTCCGCGCTTACGTCGAAGGAAAAGACGATCCCGACGCCGAACTCGCCGATCAGGAACGATATCTGCCCGACGTTCAGAAGGGCGACCGTCTCGACATCCTCGCCCTTACGCCGCAAGGTCATACGACCCAGCCCGCCGCGCGATACACGGAAGCGTCCCTCACGAAAACGCTCGAAGATTTGGGAATCGGCCGTCCAAGCACCTACGCGTCGATCATCGAGGTCATCCAGAACCGCAGCTACGTCTTCAAGAAGAACGGCGCGCTCGTTCCGACATGGATTGCGTTCGCCGTCTGTCATCTCCTCGAAACACATTTTCCCGAACTCGTCGACTACAGCTTCACCGCCGATATGGAAAACGCGCTCGACGAAATCAGCAACGGCAAGCGCGACGAGGTTTCCTATCTGAAAGCGTTCTATTTCGGCGAGACGGAAGACCACGCGGGAAAAGGCGGCGACGCCGAATTCCCCTTCCCCGCGACGTTTGAGGCCGGCCTCAAACGTCAGATCGACGCGAAGCTCGATGAAATCGACGCCCGCGCGATCTGTCAGTTCCTCGTCGGGACGCCCGTCGACGCTAGCGGCAAGGAAGGCGCGCCCGTCTACGTCCGAGTCGGTCGCTACGGCGCGTACCTCGAGCAGGACGGGGTCACGGCGCCGATCTCCGACGATCTACCTCCGGACGAAACGACGCTCGAAAAGGCGCTCGAAATTCTCCACGCGAACCAGAACGCGAACACGCCGATCGGAACCTTCCCGGAGACGGGCGAGCCGATCTATCTGAAGAACGGACGATTCGGCTGGTACGTGCAGCTCGGCGACGGCGAAGACGGCGGGAAGCCGAGATACGCGTCTCTCCTCAAAGGCATGTCCGAAAACGACGTCACGTACGACGTGGCGGTCCAGCTTCTCAGTCTCCCGAAGACGCTCGGCGTCGATCCCGGAACGAGTCAGCCGGTCGTCGCGAGCAACGGTCGCTTCGGACCGTACGTCAAGCGCGGAACGGACACGCGGTCGATCCCCGCCGGTCTCTCGCCCCTTTCAATCACGTTGGAACAGGCGCTCGAACTGCTGGCGCAAGAGAAGACGCGCGGACGGGCGGCGGCGAAAAAGACCGAGCCGCTCAAGACGTTCGGCGTCTCGCCCGTTACGGAACAAGAGATTAAACTCCTTGACGGTCGTTACGGTCCCTACGTGACAGACGGCGCGACAAACGCGTCTCTCCCGCGCGACCTTGCGCCCGAGGAACTGACGGCGGAACGAGCGCTGGAACTCCTCGCCGCCCGCGCCGCTCGCGGCGGAACGACGCGAAGGAAAACGACCAAGAAAGCGACCGTTAAGAAAACGGCGACCGTTAAAAAGTCAGCCGCCGCCAAGAAAACGACTAAGAAAGCGACGACCGCTAAGAAGACCGCGAAAAAAGCGTCGAAGTCCGGCGCCGAACCGCCCTTCTGAGCAAACGGCGAAAAAAAGCGTAAAGAAACAGCCTGAAACTGCGGTTAGCGTCGGTTTCAGGCTGTTTTTATACGCCGTCTGAGATTTTCTCGACAAGACGGTCGATTCTACGAGAGACGGTCGCAAGTCAAACGACGTGAAGATCAAGGCGACGGCAAGCGTCAGAATAGATTCTCCCCGCAAAACGCAAAACGAAAGTAAAACGCGCCGGCGCCTCGAATCCAGACGTTATTCACGCGGTTCTGGAACATCCAAGCGCCGTCGGTCTGTCTTAAAACGAACCTAGATCTAATCGCGTCCGCATATTATAGAGTCGATTAGGAGCGATCTTGAGTCCTCGTGAAGAGTCTGTTCCCCGCCGTCTTAAGCGTCGTCTTGCTTAGCGTGTTAACCGTCGATCAGATCTCGCGTTCGCTACGGCGCGCTATCGACGCGTCCCGCGCCGACGGCCTACGTTCTACGCGAGCTCTGATCGACTCCCTGCTAGCCTGCCTTACAGGACTAGTCGCAACTCAGCAAACAGCGAAACCCAAGGTTGCCGATCCGGGCGACGGCGGAAATCCCTAACCGATACGCGGAGCGACAGTTCCACGCGTCGTCGCCCCAGCACGCGCCGCGAATCACGCGGTCCGAAGCGGTATCGGGCCCCGTCGGATCGACAACCGTTCCCGAAGGATAAGCGCCATAGGAGTCGGACGTCCATTCCCAAACGTTGCCGTGCATATCGTAGAGCCCCCATGCGTTCGGCTCATAGCTCTTCACGGAACTTGTTTTTCCGAGAGACTTTCCTTGTGTCGACGTTCCATAGGGGAAATTCCCGTCGCAGTTCGCCCTGTCGCCGTTCAAGTCGCTCCCAAAAGAAAAAGGCGTCGTCGTGCCGGCTCGACACGCATATTCCCACTGCGCCTCCGTCGGCAAAGACGCCTTCAGCCCCTTCGGGAGACGCTCCGTCAATTTGTCGCAGAATCTCGTCGCGTCGTCCCACGAGACGTTCTCAACGGGAAGATCGGAAATATCGTCTGTCTCCTTGAAATAACTCGGGGCGGACTCCATAATCTCCCAATAAAGCGCCTGAGTGACCTCCGTCTCCAACATCCAGAAGCCCTTCGTCAACTTGACATGATGAAGCGTCTCGTCGCCGCCACGACCTTTTTCCGATTCCGGCGACCCCATGTCGAACTCTCCGGCGGGTATCCAGCAGAACCCGTACGCGACGTCGCCAATCTCAAGCGTCTGACGCGTTCCCGCCTTGCGAGAACTCGATTCAGACCATTTCGAAAGAGAAGACGAATCCTGCCCGAACGCGCATGACGCGACGCAAAATAACGACGCCGCGACTGAAACTAAAGCGGATATGAAAAAAACTCTATATTTCGGATTGACGTTAACCATGGGCGTCTTCCGTAGATCTAAATCAAATGGAAAACTATCGTTTGTTAAACGACCGATTGTAGCGGAAAAGCGTCGCGCGATCGTTCTGTTTCCGCCAATTTGACGAGTTTTTCCCTTTGGCTCGACGGCGCGAAAGAAGGGCGTCGCCGCTGTTCCTAAGAGAAAAACCTTATGTAAACCATTATTCCAATTCTATGTTCTGCCGTCATCAACCTCGTCGCGAAAAAGCGCGACGCGACGGAGCGCGGCGCTGAAAAAAGCAGTAGAAAACGCTAGGATTTCTTGAGGAAAGCAAACGACGTCAACAATCAGTTATAGGCGATTTCGTCCAAGATCTCCGACAGAATCCGCGCCTTTTTGAGGTGGAGTTTTCAAGAAATGAAGAAACTCCGAATTCTCGCCCGAGAGCAAAGAACCGGAGTTTACGCTAGTCGACTGCGACAAAGGACAGTCTCTTAACTCTTAACGACACGGAGTCGCGTCGAATGGGCGGCAACAGACTCGAACTGTTGACCTCCGCCGTGTGAAAGCGGCGCTCTAACCAACTGAGCTAGTCGCCCGGGATTAAAAAAAATACCGGTTCGCAAAAACCGGTATTCAGTGGAGAGTAAGGGAGTCGAACCCTCGACCTCGACATTGCGAACGTCGCGCTCTCCCAACTGAGCTAACTCCCCGAAGGAACGTCCTTGAGCGAAACCCGCAAGCCTCAACAAGAACGCGTTCATTCTAACGTCCGTTTAAAAACCGTCAACGGGGTATTTTTCATTTTTTCTAAAAGAACGACGTCCACGCCTCCCGAAAAGAAACGAGCCAGACTCCCCCGCGGGGACTCTGGCTCGTCGACTAGCCGTTGAATCTTTTAAGCTGACGCGTTTCTCCGCGCCGAGGATCACCACGTATAGGACATGCCGGCGTGACCGTTGACGTAAGTCGTGTACTTGTTGACCTGAACGTCGGCGCCGCCATAGACGCTGAAGACGTCGTTCACATGCAGCTTGCCGCCAAGACCCGCGTAGATCCAATCGCGTCCCACGCTGTTGCCGACGACGTGGATCGTGCCGTCGGGGCGGCCCGCAAGCGCGATATAGCCGTCAGGCGCTGAATCGAGGAATTCGTGCGTCCAGTTGCCGTACGCGTTGAAGTCGAATTGTCTCGCTCCGACGAGCGTCGATTTGAGCCATCGAACGCCAAGGACGCCCTCTAAGCTGTTGTATTCCGCGTCGGACGATTTAATTCCAAGAGTACGAAGGGAACCGCCCTCGGAAAATTTATCCGCATGCAGGTGCGTGTACTGCAAACCGCCGTAAGGCTGAAGATCGGAGCCGGGTAGCGTAAACGTGAAGCCGCGCTCAATGTACGCTCCGCCAGACCAACCGTCGGTCGATCCGTTATACTTCAGCGGCGTGTAGTTGGGCAGACGAATCGCTCTGGAGAGGTCGTAATCGGAAATTCCGATCGTACCCGTCGCAAACGTATACCCGTAGGCGTCGGAGAATCGCAGATACGTCCCGAACTGTTCTTCGTTGAGCTTAACCTTGCCGAGCGCGGACTTCGCGTCGAGCTGCAAGTTGTCGTAGGCAAAGAAGAAACCGAATTGATTCGTCGCCGTGCTTCCGACCTCAAGTCCGACCATGCCGCCGAGGAGGTTGAAGTCGTATCCCGACGTTCCACGGTGATCGTCGGCCTCGCCGCTGGCGCCAAACGCGGTCGCCCAGCCGGTAAGTCCGTCGGTCGCGTCGTCGTACGCCTGACCGCGAATCGCGGAGAGAGAGACTCCCGCCGTCGAATCCGGAAGAATATTCTGCGTCAGCGTCTGACGGATCAGGTTGTGAGCGTGAACCTGCGCTTTGAACGTGGAGAACCGAAGTTCGCCGGAGAGTTGATTCAGCGCGTGAGGATCGCTCGCGACGACGGTCTCAAGTTCGTTAAGCACGTCGTTCGTATCCGCGTCGATCTCTCCAGAGTCAAGCCAGCTGTCGAGGTATTCGCCGACCGCCTTCTCGTTCGGCGAAGTCGCCGCGTCGCTGAAACGCGAATCGCTGAGAAGGAAGGTCAATTTCCCGGCGTCGAGCGAATCGGGATCGACGACAAAGCGTTTGCCGGAAATATCGTCGTAGATCAGGATATTCGACTTGTCCGCGATCAGATTTCCTTCGCCCGTCGACAAGATCGTAAACGTCGAGCCGCTGGAAAGTTCTGATTCGCTCGCAGACGTGTCGACGTAGAACGCGCCGCCGTTGATCGCGACCGTCGCGTTTTCGTCCGCCGTCTGGAAGTTCGTGTAATTATCCACGTCGAGAACGTTGACGTAAACCGTGCCGCCGTCCATGGTCAGCGCCGATTCGGAATCGTTTAACGTAACCGTTCCCGTTTTGAGCATATTTAGGACGCCAGACTGGAGATTGACGGATCCAAGCGAATCTGTCCAGCCCGCGAGCGTTCCGCCGTTGATCGTGACGTCGGCAAACGCAAGTTGATCGTTCGTCGCGGCGGGTCCCGTTCCCAACTGGAGAATCCCCGATTGGACCGACGCAGATCCAAATTCGCCCGTTCCGTCGAGAATCAGCGTTCCGGCGCCAGTCTTAACAAGGTCGCCGCGTCCTTCGATCAAGCTGTGCAACCGGACGGTCGCATACGAGTTGTCGACGTTGAAAGTCAGCTCGTTTCGGTCTTCGTTGAGGAACGAGATCTTTTCGTCCATGTTGACCGTTCCGGCGAAGAAAGAACTGCCGCCGTTCTCGTTCGTCTGACGTTTGAGCGCGTCCTTGACGACGATAGCGCCGTCGCCGTCGACGTTGATATCGGACCCCCAAAGCGAAGTCCATGTTCCGTCGGGCCCTTGTCCCGTGTAATCCATAAGGAGCGTTCCGCCGTTCGTCAACGTCGTCGCGCGACGTTCCGCGCCGTATTCCGTGCCCGCCGTCGCGTCGCCGACGAGCGCCAGCGTCGAGCCGTTCGTCACGAGCGTTTCGCCGTAGTAAGCCTTCCCCGCGCCGTCGCCGAGCTTGACGGTTCCGCCGCCGTCGATCGTCAGAACGGAATCGTCGAGCCACATCACGGCGCTCGACAGATTATTGAGCGAAAGCGTCTTGCCGCTCGCGACGTTAATCGCGAGGTTGTTGTCGAAATTCAGCGTTCCGACCGTCGTCGATTCGGCGACGTCGAGAGCGCCAAGCGCGCCAAAATTGATCGTGGAATTCGCGGAGCCGGCGTTTGCGGACGCAAGCTTCAACCGCGCGTTGTTGTCAAAGAGCGCGACGTTTCCAGACCAATCGGAATTATTGCCGCGAAGGACCCAAGGATCGACGTTTCCTTCCTCGTCCGTCACGTTCTCGAGGAAGAGCCAGCCGGAACCGGCAAGATTGGCGGCTATCGTCGTCGAACTGTTCTGGCTGGTAAGAACGAGTTCGTCCTTTTCGCCGATCTCCAAGACGGAACCGGGAGTCGCGGCGACGAAATTGTTCAGTTTCAAAGTCGCGCCGTCGGTCGTCGACAAGAGGAAACGACCTGCGGACCAGAGTTCCATTTCAAAATCATTGTTCAGGTACAGACCGCCGTCATAGTGGTTTTCGCCTAGAGAAAGCGTACCCTCGACGATCTGGATCGACTTCACGTTGGAATCGTTCGTAAGATTGAGCGTGTATGCGCCCGTTCCGTACTTGTAGAACGTCGTTCCCTCGCCGTCGGCGCGGATCGTGCCGTCAAAAGTCTCGGAATCTCCGTCATTGTTGACGACGACGTCTTTCGTACCGACCTCAATAATTCCGCCTTCTGCGCTTAGTTTCCCCAGATCGACGTTGGGGTCGGCAGATTCGGCGACGTTCAACGTGCCGGACCTAATCAAGGTCTCGGCGTGACCAAGGGAACCGGTTGTGTAGATCGTCGCGCCGTCGCCAATATCAACGACCCAGACGCCGTCGCCGCTGGTATTGCCGGAATACAGGATCTTATTGACCTGCGTAACGTCGCCGTCGACTAACGTCTGACCGATCGTAAGCCCGCCGGATTCGATGATAAGATTGTTGGCAAATTTAAGACCTTCGTCGAGATCGTCCGTATCGAGGAAGAAAGAAAGCGTGGATTCGCCCTTGTTTGTAATCGTCGCGTTGCCGATCGAGCTATACCAATAGCGGGCGTCTTCGTCGCCGCTTGACTCGGCGAAAGAACTAACTTTCGCCGCAAGGTTGCCGCTTACTAAAGTATATGCGTTAACGTTGTTCGTTTTCCCGACCGTCGCAACGCCCTCGGAGTCCTTCGTGACGCCCGTGTTGGCGACCGTCAACGTCGAGCCGGAATCGAGTCTGAGTTCAACTGTCGACGCGCTGGAATTTCTCGTAGAAACCTGCCCAGACAGCGTCGCGGAGGTTCCAGTCAGAATCATCGGGACGGAGTTTCCGGAAAGGACGACGTCGTTCGCAAGATCGACGTTAGAGCCAAACTCGATCGCCGACGTTTGGTCGTTCCGATCGGTTCGCGTATAAAAGACTTTTCCGCCTCCGAACGCGCCGTCGTTTTCAACGCGAATCGTACCGCTCTGAATTTCGGTATTAAACACGCCCTCAGAACCGACGAGACGGCTGTCGCCAGAAAGCGTCAACGTTCCCGATCCCTGCTTTAGGAGAAGGCCGTCGCCTGTAACGACGCCGGCGTAATTAGAATCGTCGTCGCCTGTAATCGCAAGAGTCGAGCCTTTAAGATCAACCAGACCGTCCTCGCCTCCCGAGAGTCCCTTGATTGACTGATTCGCTCTGAGTTCAACGGAGCCGCCGTCAAGGTTAAGCGCGGAATGGGAGCTAATCGCGCCCTGCTGCGTCGCGACGAGTTTGCCGCCCTTGACCGTCGTGTCGCCGGCATAGGACGAGTCCGTAGCGTTAAGATAAAGCGTTCCTTCGCCTGTCTTCGTAACGCCGCTCATATTCTCATAGTTGCCGTCGCTATCCGCGACCGCGTTCGCCGAACCGGCATAACCGCCGATGCTGTCGGAAACGTAGTATTCGCCGCCTTCGGCGACTTCGATCGTCAGATCGTTGAGAAGGAAAAGTCCTTTTCCGATCGCTTCGCCGTCTTGCGCCGTTCCGCCTCCGCCGACGCCCGCTGTGAGCGAACCGCCGTATATTCCGTTAGAGCCGTCCTTGTCGACAGAAACCGTCACGATCGCGTCTTCGCCGACAAAAATCGCCGCGCCCAGCGCCGCGCCGCCGCCTCCCGTTCCGCCTCCCTGCGTATCGGAAAACTGCTCGCTTGTCACCGTTTCCACATAACCGCCGTTTCCGCCGCCGAACCCGCCGAGACCGGCGCTAAGTTCGTCCGCGCCGCCGGCTCCGCCGCCGCCGAAACCGCCGTCGCCGCCAAACGTTCCGCCCGCGCCGCCGCCGCCGCCGAAACCGCCGTCGCCGCCAAGCGCGATAGAACCGCCGCCGCCCCCTCCAGAGAGAGAGTCGCCGCCGACTGGCGTCGTTTTATCGACATAATGCCCGAAAGAGCTGGGTTCCGTCTCAGACGTTACGCCGCCGTCGCCCGCGACTCGAGAAGTCGTCGAATTCGCGCCGTCCGTAAAGATCCCGCCGCCGTCCGCCGCGCCAGTTTCGTAAACGACGCCGTTTCCGCCGTTTCCGCCGACGCCGCCGCCGCCCGCAAACGACGCCGAGTCTTGCATAACGGAACCGCCGTCGCCGCCCTTAACCGAACTATTCGCCGCCGTGACGTTCTTCAGCACGACGTCGCCGCTATACGCGTAAAGCGCGGCGCCCGCGCCCATGCCGCCGCCGGCGCCCGCGGCTCCGTCGCCGCCGTCGCCGCCAGCCGCGTGACAGTTGGCAAACACGACGTCGGAAACGGTAACCGTTCCGCCCGCTTCGAGCATGTCGACAAAAAGACCGCGATAGGCGTTCCTGCCGTCGAGTGCATGACCGTCGCCGACAATTTCAAGAGAGCCGCTGTCGACGCCGACGAGATCCCTGTTTCCGGTAATCGAAGGAAGAATACCCTGCAGAGGAATATCGTTTTTCAAAAAGATTTTGAAATCCTCGCCTGTATTCGCGTTGAACTCCGAGATGGCGCTCCTTAATTCGTCGTAATTAGAAACATCTCGCGTTTCAGCGCCGAAGACCGTTGGCGCGACTCCGAAAAGAGTCAAACAAATGAGCGCGCCTCGCCATTTCTTGCTCTTCTTCGTCAGCTTCTTTGAAAAACTCATTGGTATTCCTTCCTTGAAATTCGCGTCCCAGCGACGTCGTCCGTCCTAAAATCGCGCCAATTGTCATTCAAGACGACGCTTCCTGCGTCGCCTATGAATCCGTCGTAGAACTCCTTTTCTTACGCACGGATTCGCGTCGCCGTCCAATTAATATCTCAGAGCGCACGACGCCTGAATCGCTTACTTGGTAGTATCGTCCGCAAAACTCCTAAAGTTTTCTCCATTTTTATCATTTCAGGCAAAAAAGACTAAAATGGCGATTCTGACACATTCGACATTCCTGACGCACGCCTTCTTATCGGGAACAAAAATACAACCCTAACAGCCTATAAATTCGACAAATCCGTCAGTTAGCTAAAGCGCCTCGGCGGGAGAGCGCGGTTTCTCACCCAAATAACCAATAAAACTTTTCTAACCTCTCGTTCCAACTTCAATGCAAAAAGAGAAGTCAAAGTTTATCTACATCCTTTATCTTAAATATCTTGATTATTTTTAAAAATCGCTGTGAAATTGCGATTATGTCAAAAAACATCTTGACGACCTTTCGGGTCTTTGGGTAGGATTATGGGGTCGTCGGTTTTGAGTCTGGGGAAATTATGCCAGTCTTGAACGTTGTGCTGATTGAACGACGGCTCTTTGCCCATCGACAGATTTTTTGACTAAAAATTCTCAAGAAATTGAAAATTGTTGTCAGGAAGTCCCGTACTAACCTAATGGCGACGTCAGCCGTTCATGCGCTGAATCGTCGTTATCGTTTGCCAAACGCAATTACTCGGATCAATCCAAGGGTATGCGTCCTTCAAGTCGCAATCCTGTAGTTTCGACAGTAGAAATGATGTCAGAATCCAAGACGTATTCCGACGTGCCTTCCGTAACAAACGCAGAAATATTTGAATCGACGTTAGACCGTTCCACGCCGTCCAGTAGCGAGCGTCGGCGTTCGTTTGCGCATATCCTCGCCTCCCCGATTCATTACGAGCCTGGGTACCCCTACCCGCTCCTCGTCTGGCTTCACGACATTGGAAAATATGAAACGGAACTTTTCGACGTCGTTCCGAAAATTTCCGCGCGCAACTACGTCGCCGTCGCTCCGCGTGGCGTCTCGTGTACGACGCGCCGCGTCGTACGTAACCACATTGGCGGTCGTCTCGTTAACGTCAAGAACTGGTTAGAGTCTTGCAACGACTGGCCAGATACGGAAGACGCCGTTTTGGAGACCGAGAATCTCGTTTTTGATTCGATCGAACAAGCGAAAATCAAGTTTAACGTCAACTCGCGACGCGTGTTTCTTATTGGACGCGGAGTGGGCGCGACCATGGCTGTTCGCGTCGGGCTTCGTAACCCGCATGAATTTGCGGGCGTCGTCTCCATCGACGGCGCGTTTCCAGACGCCGACAATATGCTTCTGAGAAACTGGCGCTCCGCGCGTAGTCTCCCGATCCTCATGACGACGGGAGCCAATCCTCGTAACGGTTTTTCAAGTTTCACACGCAGCCAATTGAACTTTATGCACGCCGCAGGACTGACGGTCTTCATCCGTCAGTACGACGAAGTTTCCTGTCATCCGGCAGCCTCTCAGGCGCGCATGGATAAAATCCTTCTCGACGTCAACCGCTGGATCATGAAGCGGGCGCTCAACCCGCAAACGCCCGTTTCCGAAATGTTCAGTTGACGAACTGAACGCGGAACAAGGGCAGACGCCGACGACGCGCCTGCCCTTTCTTATTGGCGTCGTCCGTTTTCGATTTTCCTATTGTCATGAGTCCCAAAGAACGTCGACAAGCGCCAAGTCTCGCGGTCGATTTCCAAGCCGTGGAATCGCAAATCGACGAGATATGCCGTCAAGCAGACGAACGACTACGACGCCTGCTCGAAGACGACGCGTCGTCTATCGGCGCAAGTCGCGGTTCTGTTCAAAAGCAGACGAACGCGAGCGGATCGCTCGTTCCCTTTGAAATCCGACTTGGATCGACGCGATTAACTCTTGACGAGTTTCGACGAAAGGAAATTGGCGATATCATGCCCTTGATCGATTCCGAAAAGGGACGGGTTCAGATCTGGTCGGGAAATAAAATGCGTGCGTCGGGAGTCCTTCTCGTTGTCGACGGAAAGCTTGCCGTGCGTGTCGAGGAACTTGTTGGAGATATTAACGCCTAGAGAATCGAGAAACTTCATGCCAAGAAACGTTAAAAGAGACCGCGGCGCGCCGCGGTCTCTTTTTTACGCGTCTGCGAGAGCGACAAACGTAGGAGTCATTCGCAAAGTCCAAAGGACGTCCCGACGTTCGTAGGCTGTAACTCCGTGATATAGAGATTCTTGAACCAGACCTTGCTGTTGTGATCCTGCAAAAAGATTCGACCGACCTCCGTCGTACCGAACTCGGGAGTATCCTTGAACTTGCTCTTCTCTTTGCCTTCGTTCCACTCGGGCGAGCCGACGTCGACCGACATGACGAGTTCGTCGTTAAGATAATGCTCGATATGGTTGTCGAGAACGATAATCTTGCCCTTGTTGAACTCGCCCATCTTGATTTTAGGCGCCCCTTCGCGGGGAACGATCACGTCGTAAAGCGCGCCCGTCTGATATCGAGGCGGGTTCTTCGCGTCGTTGATATCGTCGTAAATCTGATACTCGCATCCCATTCCCCAACCGTCGGTGTTCCATGAACGGTACTTGACGCCGCTGTTGCCCTTCTCGCTAATTTTGAACTCAAACTCGAGGATGAAGTTTTCGAATTTCCCCTCAAGATAAAGGTCGCCGGCGTTCTTCTCGCGGCAGATCGTTCCGTCTTCGACCTTCCAACCCTCGCCCGGCGCCTCGCCTTTGACGTTCGTCCATCCGGCAAGGTCCTGACCGTTGAAAATGGAACGTTGCGTCCCGACATAGGAATAAGTCTCGGCGGCGAAATCTCCGAAGCCGAAATTCTCGTCGGCGCTGAACCGTCCGTTCCAACGCTCGGCACGACGCTCGGGATTCCCAAAACGCGAAAAGAAATTCGAGGCGCGCGGAAAGACCTGCGCCCAAGCGGACGAAGAAGTCGTCAAAATCAAAACGAACGCAATTCCCGCGCAAAAAAACGTCTTTCGGTTCATTCTCTGCTCCAATAATTAACGGCTGAATAACACGATTATCGAACACGACTTCGTTAAGGGCGACGTAGGAAAGTTTTTTGCCGGAACAACGGTCAATCGTCACGTTCTAGCTCAACCATAACCTAACCGAACGTCCACACTCATCCTATTATACCCATATTCTCAAAACTTTCAACTTGAGCCAATTTTAAACAAATAACGACGCTTAACGAAGTATTTGCCAAAGGGCGCGCGGCGTCGACGCCTTCAAAGGGTTCTTCGCACATCGACGGAACGAATGATAGATCGTCTCTTAGAAAGGCTAGGAAAAATATAATAAATTTTACAACAATACGGACGATACCATAAAGAGAAGTCGAAGAGCCCTCATATAAAAAAGCTCTTGCGTCGACTCGCGACAATTGTCTATAGTATAGACGGATCCTCGGACAATTGTCCGCCGAAACGACGTGAAGTCCTCGGAATGCGAATCATGGGAAGTTGTATGTTCCGTCAGATCATTGACGTTGCAAAGGCGCGAAAAGGCGCGAATTACTCGTCGGCGAATACAGTTTCGTCGTTAAGAGCCGCAGGGCTTCTGGGAATCCTTGCGACGTCGCTCTTTCTTTCGTCCGTTCTGTATGCGCAAGATCCCGAACTCTCCGTTCCCGCGAAATCAAATCTCATGACGCGCACCTACTACGACGGCGCCGAAACAATCGGACGCGTCGGGCAGGTCGCTATTCTACGGCGCGACGTCTTGCATCAGATCAAAAAGCTCGCCCATATGCAATACCTCTCGGAGATAGAGAAGCTCCCTGAAGAAGAGCGCGAAGCGCGTCGTCAGGAATACAAAGAGGGCTACTTGAACGGATTCCTCAACAGCGACGTCGCCTATTCTCAGGTACTCGACGAACATATCCGCAAACTCCTTTTCTACAACGACTACGTCGTCAGCCGTCCCAAGGAGCAGGTCAAAGAGCAAACGACGCAGCTTGAGAAGGAATTCGACACGAAATATGTTCCAGAGCTCGAGAAGCAGTTTAACTGCAATAGTCTGAAAGAACTAGAAGAATACTTCGAAACCGAGATACAGACCGATTTCGCGCAGGAAAAACGGATGTTTATCCAGCAGACGCTCGGAGAACTCTGGATGAACTTTAATCTCGGCGAGGAGGACTTCACGCCTACGCTTCTGGAACTCCGGCGTTATTACGAAGCCAATCAAGACGACTACAAAATCCCGCCGAAAATCAAATGGCAGGCGATGACCGTCTATTACGGTTCTAAGCGTCCGAAAGAGGACGCCAAGCGCAAGATAGCGCACATGGGGAACGCCGTTCAAAGCGCCGATCCTAGAGATCAGGAATCCGTCTTCGCGGAGGTCTGTCGCGTCGATTCGGAAGACGCGTTCGCAAAGGAGGGAGGATTTCGGGAATCAACCGAACGCGGGATGCTTCGCTCGGAGAAAATTGAAAACGCCGTTTTCGGCGAAGAACTGCCCGTCGGCGCGCTCAGTCAAATCATCGACGACCAATCCTCCTTGACGATCGTTCGCGTCATTTCGCGCGAAAAGGAAAGAATACGACCTTTCTACGAAGTCCAAGAGGAAGTTCGCAAAAAACTCGTCGAAGATCGAACTGAAGCGAAGAAAAAACAATATGAAGAACGGTTAAGCGAACGCTTCTCCGTTGAAATATACGCCGTCACTAAGGAGGAACGCGAGCGCCGTCTCCGTTCCGCCGACCGTCGCGAACTCTCTGCGACTGGTCGCAAAAGTTACTACTGACGACTCAAAAATATGAGTTGCGTCGCCGCCGTCCCCCTGGAAAGACGACGGCTTTTTTTATCCCGATTTCGACGTTGGGAGTAAACATTCTGTGGATCAGATCGAAGAAAAAATCCTAAAGGCTTTCCCACTCGTCGAATGGTCGCGACGGCGCGTCTGCTTGGCCGCGTCGGGCGGTCCGGACAGCGTCGCGCTCGTTCGGGCGTTTGTCGCGATTGTCAAGGAAGCAAAGCTTCAAAACGCCGTCTGCGTCGCGACGGTTAATCATAAACTCCGCGACGAGGAATCTGACGAGGACGCGGAATTTGTCCGTAAACTGGGGACGGACTTGGAAATTCCCGTTATTGTCAAAACAATCGATCGCGTCGTTCTCGACCGGGAAACGAAACGACTTGGCAGTCTTGAAAGCGCGGCGCGAAAGATACGATATGAGCTTCTTCACGACGCGACAAAAGAATTTGGCGCGCGTTTTCTCGTCACGGCGCACCATGCCGACGATCAGCTAGAAACGATGCTTTTCCGGCTCTTCCGCGGTTCTGGCTTCGACGGGCTTCAGGGAATGGCGACGACGAGAACGTTCGATCAGTCGTTGACGCTGGCGCGTCCCATGTTAGCGATTACCAAGAAGGAAATTCTTGAATATTTGGTTCGTTTAAAGCAGAATTATCGCGTCGATTCTTCCAACGCGTCTCCTGAATTTACCCGCAACCGTATCCGAAACGAGTTAGTTCCGCTTCTGGACGAAATTTTTCCTAATCGCTGGCGCGGCGCGCTCTCAAGGCTCGCAGAACAAGGAAAGGAAACAAACGTCTTCTTAGACGAACGCGTCGACGAACTCGAACGCGAGGTGGAAAAAGAAACGCGCCGCCTAAAAAAATACCGACAAGCGTTGCAGGAACTAAACGTCGCGGAGCCTGAGAAGCACGAGTCAAGCGACGTCGTCGACCTTCCCCTCCAAACGTTGCAAAACACGCCGTCGATAATACTGAAACGCTACTTCATGAGGTTATGGCGGCGTTTGCAATGGCCTCTCGGCGAGATGGGGAGCGAGGAATGGGATCGACTGGTCGCCGGCGTTAAACAAAGAAAAACGCCGCGACAGTTTCCAGGGAACGTCGCGGCGCTTTTTCCCGACTCTGATACGGCGCGTTTCCAACGAATTACGTCGTCCGACGAGAAGCGTTAGTCAAGGACGTCGCCGACAATCATAAGCGGGCCAAACCAAACGTTATGACCATGATATTTCGGTTCGGCGAGTTCCCTTTCGGGATTCTCCAATCGGAAAGCGACGGGTTCGCGACTCGGCTCTTGAGCGTCGATCTCGACAATCGCCTCATGCTCGACGTTCGGATCGAGTCCTGACGCGACGTACAGCGTCGCAAGCCGCCAGTATGTACAGAAACTGTCAAAGCGTGGAATCGGGTTCTTTGACCGAACGCCGTCGACCGTGACGAAAACCTGACCGCCGTTGGGGCCAAGAATATCGTAAACGTTCAAAGCCGATCCTTTGAAACGAACCGTAAGTTTCGCGCCCGGCTCGTCTGAAACAAAAACGTCGTCGCCCAAGCGAGATTTCGTCCAATTAAGGGGGGAGTCGCTAGGCATAGCCTTCCAATTTCCCGAAAGTTGAGACTCCTTGATAGGAACGAGTTTCGCATTCTCTAAATTATCGGCGACGAACGTCTTCTCGAGTTTCTCACGCCGACATTCTGGCGTCGGATACGGCTTCGTCTTGTTTTCCGCCTTCATTTTCTCAAACGCGTCCCAAACGACTTTCGTATAAATCTCATGTCCCTTCGCGAGGGGATGAACGCCGTCCGTGGAAAATTGAAGTTTACCCTCGATCGGCTCTTCCGACTGATAGACGAGCTTGCCCGAACGTTCGAGCTCGACGACCGGAATATTAAAATCAAGCGAAGGAATTCCGTAAAAATCGGCGAGAATTTCCGTTGCAGCGACTGAACGCGGCGTCGAATCGCGAAGATAGTCGTTTTCATGACCGACGCGGAAGGTGTAAACGAAAACAACGTCCGTCGTCAAATCATGCTTCCAAATTTGACGAACGATCCCTTCAAGTTGACGCCAAATCGCCTCGGGAGCAGCGCCCCCGTCGTTAACGCAAAACTCGATGAAAACAAGATCGGGATTATGACGAAGAACGTCGTGTTCGAGCCGAAATACGCCAAGATCGCTTCCCGTCCCGCCGATAGCGGCGTTAATTTCCGTGAATTTCGACGGAGAATATTCGTCGTTAAATTTCTTGAGGGTTTGGACGCGCCAACCGTCAGCCGCTGTAATCGAACCGCCGAAATACGCGACGTCGACGGACTCCCCTTTTTCGATTTTTGCGAGAAAATGCGGAATTCCGTCGCGGAAACGTTCGAGAGCGGGCTTAACCTGACGCATGGCGGGCGTTTCATTTTCAGCGGCGTAAACGTCTGCGGAACTCGGCGTTGCCAACGCCGTCAAGAAAAGCGCGAAGAGCGTCGTCGACGACGCGATAAAACATTTAAACGCTTTATTGTAACTCATCGTTTGCCTCGCTTAGAGACGTCGTACGGTAAAGACCGCGTTTCAACGTCGATTCTTCAAATAGAGCTTCTTGTCACGAATATAATCAATCACGGAATCAGGCGTAAGAAAACGAACGCTCTCTCCCGCTGCGACGCGTTCACGGACGTCTGTTGACGAAAGTTCAATCGCAGGAATATCAATTACCCCGCGCTTAAGTTCTTCGACGCGCTCCGGAGTCGTGAACGCCAGGTACGAGTCGAAATCCGGAGGAGGATAGCCGCCTCGTCGCGCGACGATAAGCGAAACAAGTTCGCAAATCTCGTCTGGCGCGCGCCAATTTGGAATATCGTTAAACGTTTCCGAACTCACAATCAAAAATAACTCGTCGTCTGGATATTGACGCCTGTAAAACCGTAGGGTGTCGACGGTGTAGCTTATCTCGTTCGAATCTAATTCACAGCGATTTACGGCAAATTCAGGATACGGCGCGATCGCCCTAAGCGTCATATTATACCGATCCTCGCCGGGAGTCCGCACTTGCTTGCAATGCGGCGGAACGCCAAGAGGAACAAATTCCACTCGATCAAGCTTCATCCTATCACGCGCGCATTCCGCAAGAAGAAGATGCCCGTGATGAATCGGATCGAAACTCCCGCCGTATATGCCTAATCTCATGATTCACGCCCAAAAACAAGAACTCGCAAACACAGCCCCAACCTAAACGACAAGAGCCGACGCGCGTTTGTCGCGCGCCGACTCGTTATTGTAGCGTTTCAAGAACGACACGCTCAGTCTGGAATCCAAAGTTTAGAAGAACCGTTAGACGCGTTCCCGTCGCTGTCCGGCGTCCATAGACCGCTCGACGGTTTCTGATTCTGCGGAGGCGGAACGTCGCCGACGCCAAAATTGAGGCGCGTTTCCTGACCGTCGTCCTCGGAGGCAAGCCCGCCATAGGTCGGACGATCCGCTTGTCGACGGTTGAGATTCGACGCTTGAATTTGCGCCGTCGCAACTTCGTTAAGGTTGTCAAAAAACGTCTGCAGCATCTGCATCGCTTCTTTGTCGTCTTGGTAATCTCTAAAGACCTGTTCCGAAAGCGAGCGAACTTTGTCAATTTCGCGACGGCGGAAACGCGTAATGATCTCGACAACCTTCCAACGTCCGTCAGATTCGCCGACGTCCCTAGCGCTTTGACCCGCTTCCGCGATAAGATCGAGAGCCTTCTGCGATTCGCCTCTGCCAAGCGCCGCGTCGATAAGAATCGAATACGCGCCCGCTCGTACGGCATACTGAAAATCGCCGTGCGGTCGCGAAATCAATTCAGTCGCAAATTTTTCTTTGACTTCGTCCGGCGCGACAATTCTCGCAATCTGCGTCAACCTTTCCAGCGTCGTAGAGTCGCACTTTTCGATCTGGAGTCTACCCCAACGCCAAATGGGAACCTTTTCGATATAGAGGGCAAAATCTTCTTCCGATCCGAGAGATTCAGGAATCTCAATCGGGCCTGGCGCGGGAATTCCGGTTAGTTTCCTAAACGTCGTTTCTGCGCGTTCCCGAAGAACAGACGGAAGTTCGTCGACGACAATGCGAATCAAAGCGTCCGTCTTGCGCTTACCCAAAGGCGTCGCGACGCACTCTCTAGGCGAAAGATTGCCGAGCGACTTATAAGTGTGGTCAAACCATTTGGCGGCAAAAGCGTCGAACGCGTCGGCAGTGAGTTTCTTGAGCGTCTCAGGCGCAATCTTCGAAGGATCGCGAAACATCAACTTGGGAAGAGACGCGTTTAACGTCCAATCGGCGTTCTTCGTGTACTGCCGTTCTTGCTCGCAAGGAGGGACGGCGCCAAGGGCGTCTTTTAACGCTTCTTCGACAGATTCAAAATCGGCGGAATCGCAATAGACTTCAAGGCGTTCCTGGCGCGTGGTTTGACGACCAAACACAAACGCAAAACCGACGTTCCTCGACGTCTCGTCGAGTGAAAGATCGACCGTCTTGTCGCACAGCGGTCGGTCGAGGACAAAAAACGCGTTCTTTGGCGAAATATCGTGTTCCTCAGGATACTGGAGGTTAGCGCTCGACACAAAACGCCTTGAAGAAAGCAACTTTTCCAACGCGACGTCAAAATTCTCGAGCGTATAGACGCGGTATTCGGCCGAAACCTGGTCGTCCCATGACGGAGAAGTCAACAGCAAGAGGAATTCCTCGACGTCAACCTTCGTTTCATAATCGACGTCGTCCGCCGCGAGGAAACGTTCAAGATATTCGCGTCCCTTTTCTTCGTTGGCAAACCACAATTCGACGAGACCTAAACTACGATAGAGCCCCGACCACTGATCGCCGAACTCGAGAAGAGATTCAAGAATCTCGCGCCCGCGCTTCCACTGCCCGGCGGACAGTAAACGAACCGCTTGCTTATACTCCTCGCCTTTCGGAAAACCCGCGGGGGCCTCTAGGTCAAAGACCTGTTCCCTGAGCATGAGCGGAATTCTATCCGTAGCTAGAACGCTATATAAAAAACGTTGAAGATTGGGATCTTGAATTGGATACGCTTGAAGCTGCTTAGCGACGGCGACAGCCTGATAGAAATACTGATTCTCCAAAAGAGCCGCCCCGACGGTAAGCATCGCTTGGACGACGGTAAGCGGCGTTTCGGTTCCTTCAACGTTTTCGACGGCGTCGACGAGGTAAGAAATCGCCTCTTGTGGTTTGCCGATAAACGCGGCCGTCGACGCTGCTTCCGACGCAGCCACGACGTTTTTCGGCTCGCGTTCCGCAAACTTTTTAGCAGTTTCGTACGCGTCTTTCCAAAGACCAATCAACTTCTGAAACATGCATTTCGCTTCTTCAAGACACGCGCAGTCGGGACGATTCTTTATAAGCCCTTCGACATAAGCAAGTCCTGCCGCAAACTGCTCTCCTTCGAGATACTTGTCAATCTGTTCAAGCTCTTTAACATGATTCGGGCAACAATACTGGATTTTCTTACCGCGGCCGCCAGGACAAGGAGAATATAAATCGATCGCCATCGCGAAACATTCCTAAAACAGAGTTATTTTCGACAAAACGTAAAATGAGTCGCGGGTTCCCGCAGACTTCAAACGTCCGTCTATTCTATCCCAAAGGAACGTCGCTTTCGAGGGGTGAAAAGAAAAATCGTCGGAAATTCCGCGCCTCGAATCCTCAAAGAAAAAAACGGCGTCGCCATGCAAGCAGACGTAACGCGCTACAGTATGGCGACGACTCGAACTAAATTAGTTAAGCGTTTTTAAATCGATTACTTGCGAATCCAACGCTCCAAGCTTCATGCCCGTAAGACGATCGCCTCGACGAATATGGAACGTCTTCTCCGTATTAGAAATATTCCATATGTAAAGCGCGTCGACTTCTGGATACCATGCCAAAACAATCGGTATTTCTTCTTCAACGTAGGGAATTTGGCGTTCTTGGAGCGACGTCAAAATTGAACGTCTAAACTCAAAGAGCGCGTCGAAATCTTCCGCAACCCTAACAAAGCGACCGGCAGAAGATTCTAAACGCGCGACGAGTTTCGATCCCGACGACGTCAAGGCGCCGCGCTCGACGGCAAGCGCGTCTGAATCGCTTAAGAAGGTCCAACCGTCGGAAGGAATTTCGTCGCAAACTTCGAAAGGAACGCCAAGCGCTAAGAAGAGAGAATATGCGTTGGCGCCGGCGCAATATCGCGACGAAATCCCGTAAAAATGTTTAAAAGGACCGTTAGGTTTCGCGTTGAGAAGTTTCGCGTGCAAAATCTTTTCACGCGCCATTCGCTCTTTGAGAACAGGCCAATTCTCGGCGGGAATCGGAACTAAACCCGACATAAAACACGTGTTACGAACGTCGCAAATCGTTGAAACGGCGAGTTTCGACGCCATATTCTCTGCGGAAAGAGACTTCTCGGGAAAGACGGTCGTTTCGCTAAACGCGCGCCCTGGACGACAGAAGCGACGATGGAATAACGAACTGTACAATTCGATCGTCTTAAACTTTTCCGTTCCGTACCAGCTGTCGCTAAACCCGCCTTCGCCGACGCGGAAGAGCGCGTCTTTATAATCGGCGAGTCTGATTCCGGCGCGCTCGCACCCCATATACATAACCATGATTCCGACGTCGACCGCCGGGGTCGCGTCGCGCCACGTATTGAAACACTGCGTGAGACGGTCGCAAAAATAATCGACCCACGCATGAAGAAGAGGCGTTTCAGCGTTGTTGCGTACGTCGTCCAGAACCTCGTTCCAACGCGTTCCGTTCAAGCCGCTCTTTTCGAGAAAATCCTGACGACATTCGTCGCAAACACAACCGCCGATAAGGTCGGGCGTCGATGCGAAACGGAAGTCGTCGTCTAAAAAGAAATCGAACGAACCGTAGCGTTTAGCAAGGGTTCTAATCGCCTCGGCGCCCTCCGCGTCAGTTGGACGATGCCATGAAAATCCCCAATTCTCTGAACCGTCCCAACGACGCGCGGTTTTCCAATGTTTTGGAGGCAGATTCGGGAAGCCTTCAGTTCGAGGATCAAGCGCGCCGCCCCCGTGACAGAAAGGAACGCTAATCAGGTGAGGACGTATTCCCGCGCTTTTCAAACGACCAAGCCAATAATCGAGTTTTTCCCAAGGATAAGGGAAATAACCGTAAAACCACGTGCATAGCCATGCGTCGGTCACCCCCGCGTCGCGCCATATCTCCGGAAAATCGCCGTTCGCTTCGAACATATCGATCGAACAACTGATGTGAAATACGCGTTCCTGAGAATCGATTCTGCGATACTCTCCATCCGCGTAAAGCGGGATCCGCGCCGCCGCGTCGTCCGCCAAAAGCAGACTCGAAGCAGGGACAAAAGCGGACGCCCCGTAAAGTACGTCGGCGCCGAATATAGTCTGAGTTAGGAAAGATCGACGAGTCTGTTTCATCATTTATCTCCGCAAAAGAAAACGCCAAAGCCCGATCATTCTACCAAGTGTACGCGCAGGAGACAAGTGGAAAAGAGAACGCCTTCAAAAAGACGCAGTCGTCAAGAAAGAGAAAGAAACGCGTCGACAAAATACGCGGCGCCCGTCAAGGAACGCCGCGCAGTCGTCAATTATCGTCCGTTTCGGCGTCGGAAGAACTCGCAGTCGAATCGTTTTTAAGTCTCGCTTTTTTCTGTGCGCTACGATCGGTGGAAAGCACCTGGCGCAACAACGCCGAGACGTCTTCGTAAGTCGTCGTATTGGGCGAGCCGTTCGCAAACTGCATGACCGACCGCTGCGTTCGTTCCGAAAGAGCGACAAGCATAGACGAAACAGTTCCAAACCCCGCCTCTGAAATTACCACGCCTCTCTTGCCCGTGATGTCGGGGGCGCGTGAAAACGCGCCGCTCGCCGCTGCGAGAAAAGCCACGGAAGAATCGAGTCGATGGAGCGTGAGGAGACGACGAACGTATTCCTGACGCTGATCGTCGCGATCGTCCATACGATTCGCCGTCAGAATATGGAGTCCCGGTCGCAAAAGATCGACTCCAATCTCGTTCCCGCCATATACCGCGCCGCCGCTCGTCTGATCGACGCAGAGAAAATTCACGCCGTCGTACGCGCCTGATTTAAGCTCGCTTTCCGCAAGCTCGATCGCTTCGTTCGCCGTCGCGCACGAGAGCAACTCCTTGCAAAGTAGACCGCGAGAGCGCGGATCGTAAGGAACGTTACGTTTCGGCGCGTTAATCGCCGCGACGAACATCCCATGCTGATTCACGCCTGCCCACGTCCCGCCCGATTTCCTATCAAGCCCGCAAACAACGCGAGGACGTCCTGACTGAATCTTTGGCGGGAGACTCTGACGGGAGTACACTTCCTCCCTGTTGAGCGCGATCAGTATCGGAGCGTCTTCAAGCGTTCGATACTGAATTGCCAATATTCCCATGATCCTTCTCCTTTTTCACACGGCTAACTCGTGTGAAGAACAGAGGAAGCGTCGCGGAATGCGACTTCTTAATCCGCAAAAGAACTAAGACCGTCTCCCGCTCGCCAAAAAGGCGCTCGAAGTTTCTCTTGAGACGTCTCGACAAAACAAAAACGTCAAAAACCAAACGCCAATAAGAACTCCAATCGCCTCTCGGGAAGTTCAGCAGTCGTGAGAATCGCCTACAAAAACTACTCGACCTAAGCATGGAATCCAAACGCAAAGATTTTGTTTACTACGCTAACTCGTCAAAAAAATATGTCGTTCGGCAAGCGCGAACACTATCCTATGCGTCTGCCATTAATATGGGGTGTTTTGCATAAACTAAAACCCCTCTTTTAGGGGGTTTTTACTCTTTTTTCTATTTTTCCCTTTTTAACTGGCATATTATAACGATTTTATCGATTAGCTTGAGAGACTCCGTAAACGCCACATAATCACCCTCAAAACCGAACGTACAGGCGCTCAGAACAGTCACGCCAAAAAAGAAAAAACGATTCTCAAGAATTTGATCGCGCAAGAATAACGTTAAACGGCGCGTTTTCCCGAAGAACGCAAGAAAGAAAAATTTGGCATATCCTTGGGCGAAGAAATCTCGAATCTTTAGGGCCGTTCAGTTGTCGCGACGAAATAATCTTTTCACGATAAAACGCTTGAACCAAACGCGTTCATCTGCGGATAATCCAAGGAGAAAGACGACAGGGAGGTACATGACAAGCGCGAGGAATCCGTAGGAGATCGTCGAAAGATAATTTGGCGTCGCCCGAGGCGCGATTACGAGCGTTGGCGCGAGCGTCGCCAAAAGCGCGACTGCAGTTCCCCAAATCTGACGTCTCCAATAAACGCTTCGCTTCTCGCCAACTAACCGACACGCCACGTTTGGAAGCCAAAAATAGTAAATCGCCACCCCTGGAACGACTGTTCCCAGCGCGACACCCACAAGTCCCAATCCCATGCGAACAAACAGAACGCTAAGAATAATATTTGCAACCCCATGCAAAATCGCGCCGACCGCTAAAACTTGATGACGCGCGACGCCCTGAAGCATCCGAGAATTAACTTCCGCGCTTCCACGATATAGTCCCTGAGCCGTTATGCATAGCGCGAGAGCTGGAAAGGCGAACAGATATTTAGGGCCAATCCAACGTTCGATAAAGACTCGACCCAAAAGGAGAATCCCAAAGGCGCCAAATATTGACGCGTAAAGAGACGCTCGCGTTATCGCGGAACGAGATCGATGGAACTCCTCTGAAAGATTCTCATTATCGCCGGCATAGCCAAACGTTCGAAGGAATCCTTCCTTGAAACTTCGACGTGCGGTTTCAGCGTGATTGTCGTCCTCTTCGGTGTGCTCTTTCGCGGCAAGGTGCGCGAACCAGTTCGTCTCCCATGACGAACCCTCTGTGAGAAACGAATTGAAGTAGCTAACGAGCGTCACGACGACAAGATTGTAAGCTGTAACGTCTTCTATCGACGCCAGCGCGGCTATTACGATTAAATCGCTACGATTTACGGCAATTTCGCCCGCCTGCGCTAGAAACGCGAAAAAACTGTAGCTAAAAAGCGAACGAACGCGATCTTTACGAAAGAACTGTAAAGAAAACCGAAATTGTGGCGCCGCGATCCGCGTCAACGCCATATATGCGATTAATTGCAACGCGGTAATCACGCTGTTTGCGACGAGAAGAGCTACTACGCCGCCGCCAAGCCAAAGAACGGCAAGGTTCGTCAAACCGATCGCAATACGCGTTATCAGCGCCGTCCAGCCGGTATATTCTTGTCGCAACGTCCCGCGAATTACTCCGCAAAATCCGTCGGCGACCTTGGATATTGCAAAAGAAAGCCCGGCAAAGAAGAGCGCGGCGGCAAGGAGACCTGATTCGTCTAAGACGTCGTTAAGAAGCCGCGCGGCAAAAAACGCGAGACAGGCGAGAAGAAAAACAAGCGCGGAGATTCCGCCGAAGAGCGTAATCGCGGTCGACCCCGTTTCGTTTACGCCCGTCCAGTCGTCCTTGGTGTAATACCGCGTGACATAGCGGCTCGTCGTCGTCGTCAATCCGAAGTCAAGAAGTCCGCACCAACCTGCGAAAAGCGACGATAGCGCAAAAATACCAAACGCGCGATCCCCTAACGCCGAGAGCATATACGGCGTGAGAAAAAGACCAAACGCGATTCGAACGATCAACGAGGCGCAGGACAAACCTGCGCCTTGCAAAAGTCGTACGACGGGCTTCTTCATAGCGCTTTCGGCAAAAGGAACGGCGAAAATATAACGTCAGGGCGAATATTCGCGACAGGGTTCGACGTCAAGGAGCGGCCAGACGAGTTCGCCGCGTTTCTGCGCTTCTTCGTCTTGGAACGCGCCAAGTCGTAACGCGTTCGCGTCAAGCCAAAGAATGAACTTGCGCCGATCCTCGTCAGAGACCGAATCGCGATGATTTTCGTCGAAAAGAATCAAGCCAAGTTTCGATTCAGACGCGCCGACGCGCCCCGGGCGCGAACGCGAACCGCCATGCGAGCCCGTCGTCGTAAGTCCTCCGAGCATCGAACCGCTATAATAGTAGACATAAGGACGCAAGTCCTCATGTTCCATAGATTTCAAATCGACGTTTTTTTCAAGATGGCAGGGAATGCAACTCTTCTCCGCCGTCGGTTTAATAAGGCGATAATAATTGATCGGCTCGATCGGACCGCACTCAGGCTCCAGTTTAGACGCAGGGCGTTGGAAAGCTAGCGGTTGAGCCGAATCGTCGGCGTTCGGAACGCTCTCCGTCGTTGGTTCATGACATCCGACGCACACAAGTTTCTCTCCGGGATGAACAAAAGCGACGGCGCGCATCGTCTGAACCGCCATGTTGTTTTCGTCAAGAGCCTGGAAGATTAACTGTTTGCCATAAGGCGCTTCAAAATACGCGCTTCCGTCTTCCTCGACAGGAACGGTTCCCAAGGGAATGCGCGGCGTGTTTTCAGTCGCGTAACCAACGAAGGGACGATCCATCCACGGATTAGACTTCGGAATAACCTGGAGAACTCGCAAACGCTTAATTGGCCGATCCTTGGGGAACGGACGATCATGGATATTAACGTTGACGACGCCAATCGTCGCCGTTCTGTCCAAGTCCTCAAAATCCTCGCCCTGCGCCGTTTGCTGCGCGACGACCGGAGGCGTTGGGCGCGGTCGTAACGGAATCGGCTCGGAAAGGCGTAAACGCGGATCGTAACCTATCGGCAGGAGTTCGCGTTCGCAGAGCAGTTCTTCGTTGCCATAACGATCAAGCATGACAAGGTCTTCCCAGCTGTTGCAGAGGAAAAGATCCTCGCTCAGAGGCCAAGGAGCGCCATATCGATATTGACTCCGACCGTATGTTTCCGATTCCGGGAACGCCTCAAACGGCGTAATTCGGCGTATCTGACTCATATGGTTGTCGTTCGGAACACGCAGATCGAGAACGCACAGCGAACCAAAAGATTCGCCATGGTGTGGAGCCGCGGTAAAAACATACTTGTGAGAACCGGGAATCGGACGAAACTGCATTTGCGTCATTGGCAATCCGGAAGGCGCGTCGTCGCAACGTCCAAAACGATGATCGCCATGTTCGCAATCTTCAAAGACGTCCCAAGGGTAAGGATAATTCCCTTGCGGCGATCGAGGGTTGCGACCGTCGGGAGCGCAGGTCCAGTAGGTGGAGCCGAGGCAATTTTCTCGGTCTGTGTAGTCCCATCGCGAATAAACAAGCGCGCCGTTGTTATCGACGGTCGGACGCCATTCGCTCGTTTCAAAGTAGCTGATCGGATAAATATCAGAACCGTCGTTCTTCATGGAGTGCATAACGGCGGTCGTTACGCGAAGCGACGCGTCCTCGCCAAAACAACGAATGAAACCGCCGCGGCGTTCAGAGCAAAAAACGAGACGCCCCGAGGGGAGTTCGCACACGTCGAAATCGTTGTACGAACCGTCTGTAAGCTGTTCAATCTCAGAACTATCGACACGCGTCTTGAAAATACTCCACGTTGTGTCTGGAGTCCAAATCCAACGGTGCTCTTGTGAATTTTGCCACGAAAAATAGATCGTCTTGCCGTCGTAACTCAATTCGGGCTTATAGAACGCGCCGCCGACAAGTTCACGTCCGGCAAGTCGATCGTGCAACTTCGTCGCGACCACTTTTTTACCGGCGATAAGATCCGTTATTTTGGGCGTTTTTCCCTTCCAGTCTTCAATGGCGAAGATTCCGCCCCCATGGATCGTATTGAAACCGTAAATCTGGGTCGCCATGTGTCCGCCGATTCGATCCGTATTGAATTTATTTGTCAGCCTCGAACCGGCATAGCACCCGCGCGCAAGAAACATAACGCGATCGAGGTCGGAAGTCTCCTCTTGAGAAAACATGATAAGACGACGGAACGCGCAAGCGACAAAATAATCGGCGATCGTTTGTTCTTTATCGGCAAAATACGCGTCGTCGCATGCTTCTTTCTCTATCGCCGCCTCAAACGCGGCGAAATTTCGTTCAAGCGATTCGAACGCGGAGTCCTCTACAAACGCGCCGGCGTCAAGGAGCGCGCGAACGCGTCGAAGAACAACTTGAACGGGCGTTTTTTCTCGATCGGGATAGACAAGCGCGTTTACGTCGTAAACTTGCTCGGCGGCGCCGCGCGGAGGGACTCGATCCCCGGAAAGTTCCGCTTCAAGTTCAAGGAAACGTTCGCCCCACGCGTCAAAAACGCCTTGACGAAAATCGTCGGCATGGAACGGAGAATCTGGAAGCTGCGCGACACGCGCGTCAAAGCGAACTTTATCGACAGGTTGGATTGGAATGTTTTTTGCGGGCTTGTCGCCAGGCTTTACCTCGATTTCAAGTCCGCCGGAGGGAAAAAGACGATCCAGCGCGACTCTCGTCGTCGTTTCGATTTGTCCTCCGTATTTTTGGGCAAGCGATCCTTCGACCGAGACCTTCGTCTCGTCGTTAAATAGTTCCTGGTCTATTTGTTGAAAAGACTTAACAGAACATACGTCGTCGGCGTCGCGCGGCGCCTGGAGGTATTTCGGAGCGTCGGCAAAACGCTCGACCTTCAACGGTTCTTGACGCGGAATCGTTTCACGTAAAAGGTCGGCAAACGCTTGACGTTTGGCAGTCGCGACTTTTCCTCGCGGAACGTCGAAATGACAGAGAAAAAGCGTCGAAGCGTCCGCTACTAACGGAGCGGTAGGAATTGAATTTGGCGAAAACTCTCTGCTCCCTTTAGATATCCGTACTTCGTCGACGGCGCCGTTGCAGAAAATATCTCGGTTAACCAAGGAGCCAATTGCAAATTGAGCGTCGTCCGGAATTGGAGACGGTTCGAGATCAAGTTCGCCCTTCCCGACAAGCTCTCCGTCGACGTAGAGACGCGCTTCCGCAGGGTCCATGACAAGCCCAAGATAATGAACCTTGCCGTCCGAAAGATTACGCTCCGAAGTAATCGTCTGATTCTTCCGATTGCCCGGGACGTAAAGCGAAAGCGCTCCCGTCTTAGCAAACGTGTAAAGTTCCCAATGACGAGGCGAACTTTTCTCCTCGTTCGCGACAAATATCTGAAATTCGTCGGAAGAGTTAATCCGCGCCCACAACTCTACCGTAAGGGGGCGTTCGTTGAACGCTTGATCGCTCGGAAAAATAAAGGAATTGCGTACGGGCGCTATCGCCGTTTTCATCTCCGGGGTAAAAGAATCGACAACGAAGTCGTCGTCAAAGAAATCGGGAACGTCGACGGCGCTGTCAACGACGCTCACGCGGTTAATCGTCGGGGGCAACTGCGCGAGAACGCCGGATCGCCACGTAACGACGCAAAGCGTCGCCGCAAGTAAGAACGAAAATCGCTTCATTTTTTTACCGTCTAACAAGGGAATTATCAACGTTCTTTAATGGGCAATATTTCCAAGGATTCGACAACAAGAGTCGGCTCGGCGTCGTTGGCGACGCTTATGGAGCGAGTCTCTTGGTCGCGAGAAGCGAAGGTTGCAGTTCTGACTCCGTTGACGCACAAATCAACGACGACCGGCGTCGCGACGCAGTCAAGTTCAAGATTGCCAGACAAAAGATCGACGCGTTCGATTTTAACTTCGTTTAGATAAACGGCGCGTTCTGAAAAAACGACGCGAATCGAACGATTCGGAGCGTATTGAACGACGAAATCTCGAAGCTGATCAAGTCGCGACGGATCATAAGCCAATTTCACGACGAGTCTAAAGTTGCGCGGAGTCGGTAGATTCTGAAGCGCGTCAGACGTTAGATTACGACCGGAAAAAACAGGCGCGTCCGTTTCGGGGATCATCTCGGGCACGAATTTCTCCCCAAGAGTTCCGTCGTCAAAGCGAATAAGCTCATGGAAAACAGCCGCGCCTCCAAAACCTCGCTCGCGAGTCCAACCGCAGATAATGCGACGATTGTCGCCAAAAGGCGCCGTCTTAGGAACGTTGACAAGGCCCGTCATGAGAACGTTTGGTTTATCAGGAATCTCCCACGGTCCCAAAGGATTTTTAGAACTTTTGTAATACCCGTTGAGATGATTGGCAATCACGTAATAGTAGTCTCCCCACTTAAACCAATCGGGACACTCCGGCTCGCCCGGAAGGTGAGTATACACGGGATCAAGGAGTGTCCAGTTTTTCAGATCGTCGGAAACAGCGTGAGCCCAACATCCCTTGCCGCGATAGCTCGTTGTCGCATACAAATGAAAACGTCCGTCGTCGGGATTAATGAAAACAACTGGATCGCGCGTTCCTGCTGCGTAGCCCTCGGGCAGCGTCAAAAAAGGTTGCGGCTGTTTTTTCTCAAAGTGGACGCCGTCGCGGCTCTCCGCCATGCAGAGGAGTCCGAAAACTTTCTTCGTCTCGCCCGAAGGGAGCGTATATTCCACCGCCCTATTGGCGTAGAAGGCGTAATACGTTCCGTCGTGGAAAAACACGGAGCCGGTGCAGATCGACCCTTCGTTCTGATCCGTTATCGGCAAGACGAACGGCTGATGCATCCAATCCTTAAGATTTGTCGAAGTCGCTTGAATCCACTGATGAGCTCCGAGTCCGTTTTTCGCCCCGTGACGATTCTTGTCGAGCAAATACATGAAGTGAAAAACGCCGTCGACTGTGAAGGGCATGCAGTCTCCAACGCCGTAACTTCCCGGCGGAGTCCAGTATTGAAGATTCTCAGAAATCGCCCGTTCCGTTCGTTCGCGAGAATCTGCGTTATCGCCGCCGGAAAGAAGCCTAATTTCTTCGTTTGTCAAAGCGCGTTTCCAGAACGCTAGAAAATCAATTTCTCCTTCGAAACCTGCGCGTGGTTCTCTGTCTGGCGCGTCGTACTGCGCGCCAATCGCAAAGGGGACCTCGCCCGGTCGAAGGTCGCCTAGCATAAAATCTTCGTCATAACATCGACCGTCGACAAAAAGCTCCATTTTTACGCCGTCGACGCGGCAATAAACGTCATGCCACGCGTTTAGCGCGGCGTCTGGATTAAGCATGTCGGCGCGCGCTGCGTACGTGTTCATGAGCGAGTTGTTTTTCGTAGTTCCAACTTCCGCGCCGATACGGTCGTTGAGACAAAAAATATTGAACGCAAGTCTTTCGTGACCGCCATGTCGCGACATAACAGGCGAATCATTCCAGGCGTCCGGAGAAAATTTAACGCGAAGTCCAAAGGTTATAGAACGTCCCGAAATATCGTCGAGCGCCGCGTTTGTCTCAGCAGAAACCGTCGCATACGCCCCTCGCGCAACTCTGGCGACGCGACCGTCGCCCCCCCGAGAAAGGGAGTCGGCTTTCTCGCTGTCGACAAGCGAAACGCCTAATTCAAACCCAGGTTTCGCGACGACGTCGACAGAATCGGATTCGCTAAAATCGAGAAAGACTACGGCGGACTCCAAGACGTCGCGAGGGGCGTCGTCTGCGTAAAGCGCCTCGCACGCGATAAGAGAGGCAAGAGCTAAGACAAAACGTACTGTCAATTTCATGATTCGGGCGTCTCCAGACAAGCGACTTGCAAACGGAACTCTCAACGACGCGTCAATTTGCCGACAAACTCTTGAGATCGACAGGGGTCGAAACGCCCTCAAGCGTCGGCTCGATAGGCGGGATCGAACCGTCCGGCGCAAACTCAAAGCGGTCAAGACACGTTTCGCGTCCCCATCCGCCAGGTTTTTGGGGCTGAATGATGCGGTGATAGAAAATATAATTCTCGCCGTTTGGCAGGAACAAAAACGAATGGTGCCCCGGACCAAGAATTCTTTTTTCAGGACGTTTAGAGAGAATAATCGGGTCTTTTTCTGGACTGACAAAAGGACCAAGGGGAGAATCTGAAGTCGCAACCCAGACCTGGTAATTCGGATCGCGAGTGTCGTTCTTCGACCAAGTGAGGTAATAGCGACCGTTACGATAAAAAACGTAAGTCCCTTCGAAGAAATTCGGCGGCGTAATGTCCTTGATCGTTTCCCGTCGAATCGACGTCAAATCGTCGGAAAGTTCCGCGACGCAAAGGTAGGAGTTGCCCCAATAGAAGTAATTCTTGCCGGAAACGGGATCGCAAAAAGCAAAAGGATCGATTTCGACGCCGGGCCGTCCCTTCGGATGAAGGTCGTGACCGACAATTTCGCCGCAGTCGACAAAAGGTCCTGTAGGGTCGTCGCCAACTGCGACGCCTAGTTTCTCGTTACAGCAGTAATAAAAATAGTACTTGTACTCGTTTTCACCGATCTTCTTCTCCATGATCGACGGCGCCCAAAACTTACTGTGATCCCAATGAACGTCGGAGGCGCGGAGGACGTAACCTTCGTATTGCCAATCGACAAGATTATCGGTCGACCATGTCTGAAACCCGTTTCCGGAAGTTGGGTAGACGTATACTCGACCGGTTTTTCTCGAAAACAAGACTTCGGGATCGGCAGTCGAGCCTGGAAGAATAGGGTTGTGAAACTTACGTTCGTCTTCGGCAAAGACAAATCTTCCGCCGGCTCCAACGACGCTTAACGACGCAATCGCACAGGATTTTAAGAAGTCTCGCCTCAAAAAATTAACGTTCGTCAACGAAAAAACGTCGTTATGGTCGTCCATAATCGTAAACCTCTCGAAAATACTAAATTGGCTGTTCAATCTTTCATTTGAACGAACAAATCGAATTATACGACGCGAGGATTATAATTCAAGCAAAAGCGCCGCCGTGACAATTCGTCAAGCGTCTGATTTATCTGCAAGGTCGACACGTGAAGGACGCGAGAAGAAGCCGACGCTAACGCGAAAAGAGAGGGAGTCCAACAAAAAACCGCAGGTCTCTAGGAAAGAGCCTGCGGTCGTTATGTAAAGAGTCCGAATTAAGTCTGCTTATCACTCGGCAGGGGCAGCCTCGGGCGCCGGAGCGGCGGAATCCCCTTCTGGAGCGGCGGGTTCCTCGGCAGGAGCCTCCGTCTGAGCGGGTTCTTCAGCAGGAGCTTCCGCGGAAGCGCTTTCTTCCGTAGCCGCGGCGGCGTCAGAAGCGGAATCGTCTTCTTCGTTGAGTTTGAACTCCTCGTCGACGTTGATAGGAGAACCGACGTCAAGAGAATCGTCTCCCGAAGTAATCGAAGGCGTGTCGGCGGGATCAGGCAACGTCACGAAGGCGTGAGCAATCGCTTTGTAATAATCGACGGTCGCGGCTTTCGCGAGACTTTCCAAACGCTTCTTGGCAAGAGACGCATAAGGAGAAGTTGCAGAGGCAGTCGCGACTTTTTCGTAGCAGGCTTTCGCGGCGTCGAGCGCGGCGACGACGGCTTCGTCGTTGTCAGAAACGGACGCGATCGATTCCTGCGCGGCGCCTTCGCCATAGTAAGCGCGCGCTTTGACGTCGGAATCAGAACACGCTGCCGCCTTCTCAAATTCCTCAATCGCGGAGTTGTAACTCGCCTTAGGATCGTTAAGTTTCTCGCCTTCTCCTAGCTTCGTGCCGGCGCTATAACGCTGTTTCCTTGCGACGTCTTCAAATCCTCTACGAACAAACGCTTCGCCCGCGTCGACATGGAGAATTCCACCCGCGACAGTCGCGCCATAAGCGGAGGCGTTGGCTGCAAACGCGTCTGCGTCGGGCGCGCCCGCGCCGGCGAAAGACGCTTGCGTGGCGGCGTAATACGTCGTATCGACGACGTCGTTCTTATTAGACCCCTTGAAGACGCCTGAACGGAAAAGCGCGACGACAACGACGACAACCGCAAAAACTAGAACGAACTGGAGAACTTTCGTTTTGTTCTCATCGTAATATCGCTTCCAACGAAGCAAAAGTTGTTCAAGACTATTCTTTTCGTCTGCTTTTTTCGATTTTTTCATTGAGTCTATCCTTTAAACGCGAACGACCAAGGGCGTTCGCTCATCCGAACGCGCCGATTTGTATAATATAAAGGACAAATGGGGATTTCGTCAAGCCGGCTCCGCAAAAGATCGGCTGAATTTAGGAAAATTCGATAGTCGACTGGGAAAAAACGAACGCGTTCATCTCCCTAAGACGACGACCACGACGTCGGCGTCCTCGTTTTCACGATCTGCGATAACTTTGCCAGTTTCTGAATTGAGCGCGACCTTTCGGAATATCTTGTACCCCTTCTCTTGGCAGAAATCTTCGAAGTCCGCAATCGTCATGTAACGAACGTCCTTCGTGTTATACCATTTCTTGTCGAAGCGGGGATCCGTCACCGGCGCTCGACCGTCGTCGAGACGGGAAAGATATTTCTGATAGCCAAGATTCGGAAAACTCACGATCACGCGAGCGCCGACGCGAAGCATCTCTTCAAGAACGATCTCGACGTTTGCGATGCGCTGGAGCGTCATCGACAAAACGACAAAGTCAAACTGGTGATCCGAAAAAGACTTTAACCCTTCGTTTAAATCGCCCATGATGACGTCAAGACCATTGGCGACGCATTGGAGAACGCGTCGTTCTTCAACCTCGACGCCCATAACGCGGTCATGTCCGCGTTCTTTAAGACGCAGAAGCAATTCTCCTTTGCCGCATCCTAAATCCAATATCTTCGTCTTGGGAGGAATCAGCGAGAGGATCGTATCAAAATCGACCCGTTCGCTCTGAGGAAACGTCGGTTTCCCATAATCGGCGTTAAGTTGATCGCGACGCTCGGGATCGTTGTTTTGCCAATCGAGACTCAAATGGTGCAGAAAAGAATCGGTCAAACCGCCGTAGACGTCGGCTTCGCTCTCGAGGAGAAACGCGTCGTGCCCACAGTCGCTCTTGATTCCACAGTAGCTGACGCGTTTGTCGGCGGCGATCGCGGCGTCGACGAGTTCGCGCGCCTGAAACGTCGGAAAGAGCCAATCTGAACTGAAACTCACAAAAAGCCATCGACACATTGAACGACGCATCGCGGCAATCAACTCTTCGCGACTGGAACCAAGATCGAACGCGTCGAGCGCAAGCGTTAACGCCAGATAACTATTCGCGTCAAAGCGTTCGACGAACTTGCCGCCCTGATAAGCGAGGTACGAGCCGACGGAAAATTTTGTCTCAAACGACGTGTCTATCTTTCTTCCGACGTTGCGATCCGCGTTGAACTTACGATTCATCGATTCCTGCGAGAGATACGTAATATGACCGAGCATGCGCGCAATCGCCAGCCCCGTCGTCGGTCCCTCTTCTTTGTCGTAATATTCGCCGCCGTAAAAATGGGGATCGCTCATGATCGCGTTGCGCGCGACGACGTCAAACGCGAGCGCCTGCATCGTCATTCGCGCGCCGGTCGCAATCGCGACAATTCCCGACACGCTGTCGGGAAAGCGAACGCCCCAGTCCATCGCCATGAGTCCGCCGAGAGAGCCGCCGATAATCGCCAGCAACCGCTCTATGCCCAACGACTCGACGAGCATTCGCTGAACGTCGACAATATCCGCGACGTTGATCGGAGGAAAATGCATGCCGTACTCTTTACCCGTCTCTGGATTGACGCTGTCGGGCCCCGTCGTGCCGCGGCACCCGCCGAGTACGTTCGCGCAGATCACAAAATAGCGATTCGTATCGACGTATTTTCCTGGACCAACCAAAACGTCCCACCAGCCAGGGTCGTCTTTATCGTTGTGCGCCGCCACGTGGGAATCGCCGGAAAGCGCGTGAAAGATAAGAACGGCGTTGTCTTTATGCGAAGAAAGCTCGCCATACGTCTCGTAGGCGACTCGGACTTCCGGAAGAACGCCGCCAGTCGTAAGCGTAATCGGACCGGGAAAAACAATAGTCTTCACATATTCTAAGGGTTTCCCCGACCGTACGGAATCGCTACTGTCAAAAAGATCGTTCACTTCTTCTGACGTCATAAAACCGACCCTCGCTTGGCGTCAATAAAAGCCTCAATCAACGTCGCGTTCTGTTAAAAGAGGTACTTGACGCAATAAAAACCGCCAAAAAGGAGAACGAGAAGCGCTATCGTCAACAACCCAAAATACTTGTCGATCCAGCGTGAAACTCGCGCGCCTAAGAAATAGACAAGCGACCCCATCAGGAAGAATCGAGCGCTACGTCCCACAAGAGACGACAAGAGCACAAGCGGCAACGACATTCCCGCGACGCCTGCCGAAATCGTAAACGCTTTGAACGGTATCGGCGTGAAAGCGGCGACAAACAGCGCGGCAAATCCCCATTCGTCAAAGAAGTCTGCGACTTTGTCCATATTCGCCTGCGAAATAATCGCGGGCACAAAAATCGGACCGACAAGTTCCCAAAGCGCAAAGCCCAGATACCAACCAAGCGCGGCGCCGCACACTGACGCAATCGAACTCACGCCGGCGTAGAAGAAGGAACGCTTCGGTCGTTCCACTGAAAGCGCTAATTGTAGAACGTCGGGCGGAATGGGAAAAAAGGAACTTTCCGCAAAAGAAAGAGCTGCGAGCGCAATCGTGCCAAACCGAGAATGCGCCCAGGATAAAACCCAATCGTAAAGGAAACGCAGAAACCTCTGACACGCCAAAAAAGGACGAAGTAGAAGGAAAGATTTGCGTTTAGGTGAAATCGCCGTCTCGACGCCTTCGGCGTTCGACGACTCAATCTGCGATAATTCGTGCTTCATATCCTATTTCAGGCGCCGCCGACCTCGGCGACGAAAGGTTCTCTGGACAACTTTTGCGAAATCGGACGCGAGGGAGATTCCGCGCCCAACGGCTCGACCAGTATACCCCAAAAAGAAGCGCTGACAAGCTACGTCATAAGGTCAAAGGGCTCTTCAAACGAGCAAACGTCAAAAACGCCCCTCCACGAATATCTCGTGAAGGGGCGTGAAAACGACGTCAAAAAACTCTATTAGCGAACGATCTGCTCAAAGCGACCGTAAGCGTCGTCCCATGCGGAGACGCTGTTCGGATTCGGCTCGTAGTACTCGAGATCAAAGCTGTTGCGAACAATCTCGCGAGCTTCGTCGACGCCGGCGACGTCGCCCGCGCCTATCGCCTGCATGAGCGCGTTGCCGACGCCAGTGCCCTCGATCGGACCGCAAACGACGCGGCGTCCTGTCGCGTCCGCCGTCGCTTGCATGAGAATCTTGTTCTTGATGCCGCCGCCGACGACATGAATCGTTTCAATCCTACGCCCGCCGATTTCTTCGCACATGCCGAGCACGTGTCGAAACTTGAGCGCGAGACTTTCGACAATCGCGCGAAGAACGGCTCCGTCGGAGTCGGGCACGATCTGACCGGTGCGGCGCGCATAGTCGCGAATAAGCTCGGGAATATTGGCGGGCTTCGCAAATTCAGGCGCGTCGGGATCAATAAAGGTTCGGAACGGAGTGGCGTTTGCAGTCATGACGTTCATGTCTTCCCAGTCAATCGGATCGCCGGAAGCGTTCGTTTTGCCCGCCTGACGCCAGTTGCGGCGGCACTCTTGGAGGAGCCACATGCCGCAGATGTTCTTTAGAATACGGGTCGTTCCACAAACGCCGCCCTCGTTAGTAAAGTTAAACCTCGCAACCGTATCGTTCACAACGGGTCGAGGCGACTCGATCCCCATCAACGCCCAAGTTCCGAGACTAATGTACGCCCAGTCGGCAGTTCCCAAGGGACTGGCGCTAGGAACCGCAAAAACGGCGCTCGCGGTGTCGTGCGTTCCTGGCAACACGACCTTTGCGGAAGTTAATCCTGTTTCTTGGGCGATTTTCGGACGAAGCCATCCGATCGTCGTCCCAGGTTCGGTCGTCGGCGGGAAAAGCGTCGTCGGGAGCCCAAAGGTTTTAAGAAGCGAGAACGCCCAGGAGCGAACGATCGGGTTGTAACACTGAGTAGTCGTCGCGTTTGTAAACTCGTTACTCTCCACGCCGGAGAGGAGCCAGTGGAATAAGTCGGGAATCTGAAGCAGACGTTCAGCGGCGTCGAAAAGGGGCGAATTTTGCTCCTTCATGACCATGAGCTGATAGAGCGAATTGAACTCCATGAACTGAAGTCCCGTCTGTGCAAAGATTTGTTCGCGAGGAACAATTTCAAACGCGCGCTGCATCGCGCCGTCGGTACGGGGATCACGATAGCAGTAGGGGTTGCCAAGAAGGACGCCGCCGCGCCCGAGAAACGCGAAGTCAACGCCCCAAGTGTCGACGCCGACGCTCGTAATTTGATCGCCATATTTGGCGCCAACCGCATAGAGACCGTTTTGCACGCTCTTCCACAAGCCGGGCAAATCCCAGAAAAGGGAGCCGTTCATCTCGACGGGTCCGTTTTCGTAACGGTACATTTCCTCAAGCTCAATTTTTTTACCGTCAAAACGACCAACGACGAGTCGTCCGCTTGACGCGCCCATATCGATCGCCAAATAAGACTTTTTCACCGTGTTACCCTCTCTTGAGGCTTGGCGACGTAGAAACGTCCGCCTGAAAAAATAAGTCAAATAAAGCAGGACCGCGTCTCGTTTTCAATTATGACTATCGAACGAAATCAACGCGTTCGCCGCACGCTTCTATTCAAAGTTTAGCAAACGAACACGCCGTGTTCAAGAGTCAGATGAAAAATCGGACGGAACGGAGTTAGAAGACGAGGTAACGCGCGGTTCTAGTAGAAAGCTTAATGAAGAGAGCGGACAGAACATGCGCGTCCTGTCCGCTCTTTCGATTTTAAACGCGTAACGTTGTCGATACGGTTATTCCGCGTTCCGCGCCTCATGCGCTTTCTTGTCAAGCTCGTCCATCTTAAAACGTGTCTCGACGATTGAATGTTTGGCGTCGTCGTCACGATATTTGACGTACGTCAATGCGATCACGGTTCCGTCGGAAAGAAGCGCGACGCCAGGATAACCGCAATCCCACCCGCTATACGAATGAAGGAGCTTAACGCGGTATTCTCCCGGACGGCCTTCCTTGATATCCTCATAAGAACCGACCCAGCCGACAAAATGTCCGCGCGTTTTACTGTCCGGCGCTTGATCGCGAAAAGCAATGAAAAAGCGATCGTCGCCGATTTGAACGCCTATGTGGCGATCGCCGGTAAGTTCCCAAGACGTTTTTTGAGGCGTCGTCCAACTTTCGCCGCCGTCTTGACTGTACATAACCATACTCCGGTCTTTATGCGTATTTTCCCGCATAATACAACAAATTTCACCGCCGTCAGGCGACCAAAACGCAAAGGGTTCGCAGAGATTGCGATTGTCGACGAATCCGATAAGCCGCGGCTCGGACCACGTGAAACCGGCGTCTTTCGTTTCAGAAAGAACGACTTCCAACCGCCCTTTCTCCGGCGGTTCTTCGTTTAAAACTCTTCCGTCGGCGGCTCGGCGACGATGGAAGAATCCGAGATAACAGCCGTCTTGAATCCCCGGACGCTTCGGTATGATCGAACTGAACGCCATAACGTTCGCAAAGCCCAGCGATTCCTTTTCTTCCCAAGTTTTCCCGCCGTCGCCGCTAACAATCCGCGCAATCCAGGGTTGAGACGTAAAAACCCAATGCCAAACTTTGCCGTCTGCGCCGACAAGCCGATAAACGCTCGGGCAGTTCTTATGCTTCTTATACCCCTCGGGCGCGCCCGAATCGAGACGATTCCATGTCAGTCCGCCGTCGTCGCTTTCCGCTATCGGACCGGCAAATCCGCCATGACCAATATTCCAAACAAGCAACATTGAATCGTCGGGATTCTTGACGAGATAAGGATGTCCCTGATATACGTCTCGGGTTCCCGCCGCGACGACGACTTGTCGGAACTCGTCCTGCGAAATATCGACAACTGGCGCTACGTCCTGCGCCAACGCAAAAGGACAAGCAAGAACCGCCGGCGCGGCGACGCTTAAGAAAATGCGAAACGTTTGAGAAATAAAGCGCTTCATAGCTGTCGCCCCTGTAAAAGCGTCGTTTGGAATAGTGGAAAACGTCCGGTTTGAAGACGGCTTAACCCCAGACTAACGTTTGTTTCCGCTACGTTTTTGGTATTCCTGGCTAGCGTATCGAAGCGTGTCTCTTTCTTTTTCCGTCAGGCTAGCTTCGCCGGAACGTGCGATTTTACGCAGAATATCGTCGACTTCCTTTTCAAGGTTTTCAAAGTCGCGATCCGACTTAGAAACGGAGATATTCGCGCTTGAAACGGATTTCGTCGATCGCGACGACTTCCTCTTGCCCCCGGTGCTCTTCCCGAAAAAGATATCGGTCAGCTTAATCTTGGTAAGGAAATAACAGGCGGCAAACACGGCGCCGGAAATGTGAATCTCGTGCGCGACGTTGTCGACGGCGCTCACGGAGCCAAACATGTCGTAAAGCACAAAAAGAACGCCGGCGAGCCATGCAGGAAGAGGAATAATTCCCCACAGCAACAGTCGAACGTTTGGGAAATTAAAGGCAAAAAGGATAACTAACGCGGTTATCGCTCCCGACGCCCCAAGCGCCGCTGCGGACGCGCCGAAATGCATAACATTCCAGACAATTCCGCCAAAAATCGCCGACGCTAGGTAAAAAAGGGTAAACTCCGCTTTGCCGTAGAGACGTTCAAGGGGCGGTCCGAAGAAGAAGAGAACAAGCATATTGCAAAGGATATGCATGAACCCGTTAGGATCGTGCGCAAAAGCGTACGTAAGACATCTGTACCACTGAAAAGGCGAACTCGTTTGCACGCCGACAAGCGCCATTTTTTCAAAAAGCGCGTTTCCCGTCGCCTGATTAGCAAAGTAGAGGACGATATTTGAAATGATTAAAACCGCAACGGGAGAAACTCCAGGGCCGCGTTTTTTGGGCTCTTCTGAATAGTAATCTCGATCATATAGTCCCATAAAATCCTCCGACTCGACTCGATTTCCAGCCCATGCGCTTTCACGGCTAGTCGCAAGTCGTTCAAACTAACAAAACGGCTTGCTAATTATAACGTATGCAGATTCGTGGACAATAAGTCGCCGATAGAAGATTGGCGGACTCTTCCTTCTCCTACGGCACAAACGCGCCAAAACAAAAAATTCAGGCGTCCCCTTTTGCGGATTGAGTGTTTTTAAGATAATGGACGCGTTGAGTCGACGACTTACTTTAGTTGCTTGGACAGGTTTCTGCATCATGACAGGACAAAGAACTGGTCGACCGACGACGCTTGGAATCGTCGGCGGCGTCGCGTCGGGTAAGAGCTTTGTGACGGCGGAGTTTGTCGCTCAAGGAGCCGCAAAATTCGACGCCGACGCTGAAGTTGGGGTTCTTTATGAAAATCCCGTCGTTCTGGAGAAGATTCGACGCCGTTGGCCTACCGTGGCAACCTGCGACGACAGGCTAAATCGTCAAGAGCTTGCGCGAATTGTTTTCGCGCCGGACGAAAAAGGGTCCGAAGAACTTGCGGCTCTCAACGCCCTCGTCCACCCCATGCTTTTTGAAAAGTTTGAACAGAAACTTGAACAGCTTCATGAAAGCGAATTCGTCGTGATTGACGCGCCGTTGCTTCTCGAAGTTGGATGGCAGAAATTCGTCGATTACATAATTTTCGTCGAGACAAGTTACGAAACCCGACTGAAACGCGCCGTTGAAAGAGGGTGGACTCTCGAGGAGCTTGCGCGTCGCGAGTCGCGTCAGCTTCCGCTGGACTTCAAAAAGGGACTGTCGGATTTCATTATCAAATCCTCTCCGGACGATCTCGAAGTATCGACTCAGGTCGCCTCGGTGTTATCGGAAATTCGGAAAAAACAAAGTTTTAGATCGCAACATTCGCCGACGTAATTTTATTCGCCGCGCCTAAACGTTTTAATGCGACAAATACTCGTCAATAACCAGGAATCCTTAAATGTCGTTTGAAGAATTCTCGTCTTTTTTCGCCTCCCCTGACAGCGGGGAAAACGCTTCCTCAAATCCTCAAGACTACGCCGCAGACGGCGTCGTTCAGAACCGAGAAACAACCGATCCTTTTTCTTCGTTCAATCAGAACGAAGGACGACCTCGCGACGGGGAAGAACGCGACGGCGAGCATGATTACGCCCGAAACAATTCCCACTTCTTCCAGAAAGGCCGCCGCTACGGCGAACAACGTCCTTATTCGAACGACCCCTCGTATATGCGACGGAACGATTACGCTCGATCGCGTCGTGGTCCGGAGTCTTTGAACGGCGACGCCTATTCTCGGAAGTATTCCAAATCTCGCGAATATGATCGCGGCGAACGACGGACGTCCCCCGCGCGTTTTAACGGACAACTCGACTATGAACGGTCGCGAGAGCAGTTTAAACGACCATGGCATGATCAACGTCTGAACGACGAAGGAAAAAGTTCGAATTTCCGCGTTTATAGCGATCGTCGTTCCGTCGATTCTTTGAAAGACAACTTAAAACAACGGCGGCAAGAACGCGACGAGAGAACTCGGTTTCGTAATTTTGAAAGCGACGTCCGTACGCAACCCCGTCGTCTTAACGCTAATAAACGTTTTACAAGACACGGCGAAGGTTTTTCGCTTGCAGAGGCGTCCCTCCGGTATAAAGTTCGACCTTCGCGGTTGACCTCTCCGGAAAGCTCCGAATCTTCGACGAATATAGAATCGCTCGAGTTAACTTCGCTTGAATTAGTCAAGCGAGCGCGTCGCACGTCCGACCGTTCGGAACGTTTCGCCATTCTGCAAGCGCTCCGCGACAAAATTCGAAAAGCGTCGGTTATTTACGGCGAAGGAGTCCTGGAAACGCTCTCCGGCGGCTACGGTTTTCTGCGGAATTCCTCGAATGATTTCGTAACAACCGCGGACGACGTTTACGTTTCTCCCAACCAGATACTCCAGCTTAAACTTCGCCCCGGTTCAGTTGTTCGCGGTCAGATTCGTCCTCCTAAAGGTCAGGAAAAAAACTTCGCGTTGCTTCGCGTCGTCTCCATCGACGGTCTCGCCCCAAATGAAGCGAAGATTCGTCCGAGCTTTTCCGATCTCGTCGCGCGACGTGCGACGAAACGTCTGCGATTGACCCAAGATAACGAGGACGGCGAGTCTAACGCTGTTCAAATGCGTATGATCGAAAACGCCTCGCCAATATGTTTGGGACAGCGAACAACCCTTGTCGCTCCTTCTTGTCCGGAAGCGCAATCGTTCTTTTACGATCTCGTCTCAGCGTCGTTGGCGAACAATCCAGAGATAGCGGTCGTCATAGCGCTCTATTCCGCCAATCCTACTGAGGTCAAGGCGCAGTTCAACGACCCGCGGTGTGAAGTCGTCTCTTCCTTCGCCTCCTCGGACGCGTGGTGGAAGGTTCACGTCGCCAACCTTGCGTTTGAAAGAGCAAAACGACTCGTTGAATCCGGTCGCGACGTCGTCGTCTTCTGCGACTCTTTCGACCTTCTTTCTTCCGCATGGAAAGAAGAAAACGCGACGCCCGAAACTTGGAAACGCCCTTGGAACGAACCGATTCAAGACGCGTCCCCAAAATCGCTCCTCGGTCTTGCGCGCAACATTGAAGACGGAGGCTCGCTAACCGTCGTCACGGCGACTCAGCCGGTAAACGGAAACGTTCCCGCCGATTTGGAAGGCGTCGTCGACGCCGCGATTTTCTTTGATCCCGCGACGGGAACCGTCGATATCGAGAAAAGTTTTTCCCTTTCAAAGACGGAAACGCCAAACTCTGTAGAGACGCAAAATCTGGCTAACGAAACGTCCTGCTAACGACGAGTCCGACGAACGTGGCGCGCTTTCGCCTATACTTGTTTCTCGCGACTTATCTGCTAGAATTAATCGCAATTAAAGGCGATTTTCAACCGACTTCTCGAGAGATTTGAGGAGTCGGTTACGCAATATGGAGAAGAACTCATGACCGAATATGAAGGTTTTGTCTGCGCCCCCGGCGAAATCGGCAAAATTGCGATCGTCGTCGCACGTTTCAATAAAACGATTACCGAACGACTACTTGAAGGCGCTCTCGCCAAGCTCCGCGAAAATCTCGTTTCCGAGGATCAAATCGTCGTTGTTCGCGTTCCAGGCGCTTTTGAGTTGCCGACGCTCGCCGAGCGACTTGCGTGGGATGAGGAAATCGCCGCGATTATTTGTCTAGGTTGCGTTATTAAAGGCGAAACGCCCCACGACGAATACATTAACGGCGCGGTAAGCCAACAGCTCGCGAGAATCGGCGCGCAGTATGGACTTCCTGTCGTTTTTGGTCTTTTAACCTGCAATACGCTGGAACAAGCCCTCGCCCGCTCCGGAAGTCAAGAGGTTGGCAAGGATAAAGCCGTCGGTGAACAGCCTGGCAACAAGGGAGTAGAAGCGGCGGAAGTCGCGTTAGAAATGCTCGATCTCCTCGGAAAACTCCCGGAAGTTGAAATCGACGACGAGGACGACGACGCAGATTTTGAATCGATCAGACGCAACGCCAAACGTTATATCGCCGGCGATTTCGAAGAGGTGGACGTCGATCCTTCGACCCTCGTCGACGTAGACGACGAGGACGACGAAGATAAAAGCTGGTTCGTGCATGGAGGCGTCAACGCGCAAGGCAAACGTCCCGGCGACGCCCTGCAGAATCACGGACCTAAAAAGTCGGGCGGAAAGCACGAGGGAAAGTTCGGCGGTAAATTTGGCAAATCGAACTTCAAGTCAGGCGATCGCGGCGACAGGGGGTTCAAGAGAAACGGGGACAAACGCGGCAAAAAGTAAACGGCGCTTCGTCTCGGCAAGACGCGTGGGTCTAGCCTTTATCGCGAACCTTCAACTGCGACAAAACCATGATTAAGAAAAATTTTTTACGCTCCATGGGGCGCGCCTATGCTTTACAGGCGTTATATCAGAACGAGCTTAATCCTCAAACTCGAGAATTTCAGTGGGAAGGCGCTCCCGAGGAAGAGGAGACGCCGAATCAGCTTTCGTCTGAAGAGCAAAAAGTCGCCGTCGATTTCGCGAGGCTCCTCTATGAAGGCGTCGTCGATCGTAAAGGAGAAATCGACCATATCCTCAACGCCGCTTTCGACAAAGGACGAACAATCGAACTCACGGCCCCGGTCGATCGCTGCGTTCTTCGACTCGCCGCCTATGAAATGCTTTTCGTAAAAACCCCGCGCGCCGTCGTGATATCGCAGGCGATTGAACTAGGCGCTAAGTTCGGCGATGTCAGGACAAGCGCGTTTGTAAACGGCGTTTTAGATCAGATCGGACGAGGGTCAAATTCTATCGCCGAAAACGCGCCGCCGTCTTCCGACGCTTGACGTCTCTCGCCTAGCAACCGCAAGAAGTCGTGTTTCCTCGAATAGAAAGGATATCATGGGGTTCCTTGAAAAAATTAAAAAAGGGTTAAATCGAACGGTCCAAGTTCTCCAGACGGACGTTCGCGACCTCTTCAAAACAGAGGGACGACTTGTCGACGCCGATTTCGTTAACGATCTCTTCGAAACCCTCGTCAAGACCGATATGGGAGTCGAAGCGGCGCAGAGCGCCGCCGACGAAATCAAGGAAAAATTCCGAGGGCGCGTCGTCGATAAAAACGAAATTCTCGCGGGAGTCAAGGAGAAACTCAAGGCTCTCATGGCGCAGGAAGGTCCTGCGGTTCGGTTCGCGGAATCGGGTCCGACCATTGCGCTTTTCGTGGGGGTCAACGGCGCAGGCAAAACGACCAGTATCGCCAAACTCACAAAGGCTATGACCGAGTCTGGCAAAACGGTCGTTTTAGGCGCGGCGGACACGTTCCGCGCCGCCGCCGTCGAGCAACTTCAGATTTGGGCGCGGCGTCTCGGAGTCGAGTGTGTCGCGGGCCCCGCGCAGAGCGATCCGGCAAGCGTCGCTCACAAGGCGGTCTCGCGAGCGTTAGAAGTTGGCGCCGACCTTTGTTTAATCGACTGCGCCGGTCGGTTGCATACGCAAAAGAACCTTATGAACGAGCTTGTCAAAATCAAACGCGTCGTCGGCAAACTCGTCCCGGACGCGCCGCATGAAACGTTCCTCGTCATTGACGCGACCACAGGTCAAAACGGGCTGAATCAGGCGAAGAAATTCACCGAAGCCGTGGATTGTACCGGCGTGGTTCTGACAAAACTCGACGGCACGGCGAAGGGCGGCGTCGCCGTTGCCATTCGCCAACAAGTCGGACTTCCCGTCCGTTACATTGGTCTCGGCGAATCGGAAAGCGATTTTGAAGCGTTCAATCCCAACGATTTTGTCGAAGCGATGTTTTCCTGAATCGGAGCGCAAGACGTCGTTTTCCGAAGAATTCGTCCGTCGTCGCTAAATGATCGAGAGGCGCGACTTTCTCGTTCGAAAGTCGCGGTTTCCCTCTAGTCGCCAACCGCCGCTTTAAGGAACGCCTATGAGTTTCGTCATTTCCTGCGTCCTCGCAATCACGACGATTCTTGCGACATTCATGTTACAAATGGCGGACGACGATCTCAACACGAGTTCGTCCGTCGTTGGGATCGTTTCGTTTGTCGCTATTTTGGCGGCTCTCTATTTCGTCGACTACCGCAGGAAATTTGCGCTCAAACAGTCTCTGTGCAATTTTCTGATTCTGTTGACAGTCGCGTTTCAAATCGGCGCGCTCACGCGTTCGCGAAACGAAATCGTCGCGTTTGCGATCGCGAACATTCTCGCGTCTCTTCAGGCAATTCTTTTCTTCCAAAGTAAAACGCTGCGGAAATGTTACCAGATTCTGTTCATTTCTTTCGTTGAAGTCGCTGTGGGTTGCGTATTCCAGCGTTCGTCGTTCTTTGTCGCCTCGCTTCCGTTCTACGCAATCTTATCCTTCATGTGCTTCTCCCTCCTCTTCCTGTGGGGCGAAAGAAAATTCTACACAGAACGCGTCGTTCTTAAGAGTAGATTCTCAGGGTCGAAAAATCTAGAACTCATTTCGGCGGAAGAACCTATTCATCAGATAGAAGAAAAGCCTCTTGATCCTTATGACAGCGCGGCCGCGCTCGCCTACGGCAAGACCTCGCAATTCGAAGATTCTTCTCGTTTTTTTAGAAGACCTTCGATTCCGGCGATACGTTTCAGCGCCGGCTACTTCCGACGTTTTATCGGTTCGGCGACTCTCGCGTTCGCCTTCGCCGCGTGCTTCTTCTGTCTTTTTCCAAGACTTGAAAAGTTCGGTTTCGGCGTTCTGTCGTTCGAAGACGTCAGTTGGGGCGGAGGCGGAGGAAGCGTGACGAAAACCGGCTTTCGTCCGCGCATTGAACTCGGCGATCTTGGTCCTTCGCTCGACTCTCCTGAAGAAGTTATGACCGTTCGTCTAGTCGATTGTCTCGACTCTGACAACCCTCTCCCCCTCGATCCGGACGCGCCGATCTATTTTCGCGGCATGCCCCTTGCGAATTATTATCATGGGGCATGGTCGACGTTAATTGCCGCCGTTTCGGCTTCTGATATCACGGAGTTGGAAAGATTGCTCCGACGGTCGACCGTCGCCGATCCCAACGTCGTTCTTTCTCATTTAAAAAGTATTCAAAACGCCGACGTAAACTCGCGTTTTGGCGCAAGCGCCGCCCCTGAGTCGTCCGACGTGTTTTTTTCAAAGTTCGACCCGTTTACGCCGCAGATACTTGCTCAATTTCTGCCGGGCGCCGGATTCGACAGGAATCGTTCCCCCAACAATGGGAATACGCCGCGCGGTTTCACGCCCTTTTATCCTCAGTTTAACGGCCCTCCTCCCCAGTTGTCTCCGCCGGCGCCGAATCCAACGACGACCGAGATGTTTCGCGCGCCCCACTCTGGAACTCTCGCTCGTTTATTGCCGGAGCGAAGGTCGTTTGGAGGGTTTAAACAATACGATTCGATCGAAGCTCTCGCCGATCTTTCAAAAAGAAAACTGCTCGATTTAGACCGTCTGAAATACGACGTCCGCAACAGCGTCGTCGGGTTTGATATCGAGCTTAAGCCCTTGGATACGAAAGTAGCCTTTACGCCTTCGGCGTTTTACGTCGCAAAGTGCCGTCCCGCGTTGGTTGAAACGACCACCCGTTCGCTTGAACTCTTCGACGATCAAAACCGAGGAGCGACAGGCGGAAAATTCTGGTTTGTCTCGACGGGCGTTATGGATCGACGCCAGACGATTCTTACGCCTAACCAAGAAATCGTCTGGCCTTATTTGCGTCAGTATCTCGAAATCGACCCGGCTCGTTTTCCGAAATTAATCGCCCAAGCTAAAGCATGGGACAAGGAATCGGGATTGCGCGTCGACGATTTTGTCGGTCGCGCGCTATACCTGGAAGGACGCTTGCGAGATACGGGAGAGTTCCGTTACAACCGTTCCGGAGTCGCGCGCAATACGAACGTCGATCCGTTAGAGGACTTTATCTCGGAACATAAGGAGGGACATTGCGAGTATTTCGCGGGCGGTCTGGCGCTCCTTCTTCGTTCAGTAGGCATTCCTTCGCGCGTCGTCGTCGGATTTGCCGCCTATCCTGATCCTGAGAAAAAAGTTACGACTATTCGTCAGTCAGACGCGCATTCTTGGGTTGAAGCGTATATTCCGCCAGACAAACTTCCGAACCCAGGGGACGCTTCCGCTCCCCTCTTCACGGGATCGGCGACAAAAGCCAACGGCGGCAGTTGCCTTCCTGAATCGAACAAGGATTGGTTGAGCGACGGCATGTGGCTTCGACTCGACGCGACTCCCGCGTCTGATCGCGACTCCGGCCGTCCCGACGCGCTGGCTATCGGAATGTACGCGTGGTCGCAACTCTTTCGTTCCTTTGGACGAGATTTTGTTCTCAACTTCAACGCCGTGCAGCAAATGCGAAGCGTTTACCTTCCGTTGCTTCAGATTTGGCGGCAATGTGTCGCCGCGCTCCATTCTGTCCAAAACGCCTTCGGAATCGTCGATCTGCTCGTCGAACAATGTAAGGACACGCTAAAAGCGATGCTTTCAGGCGCGTGGACGCCTGGCGTAGTTCTGCGGTTTGCGATTTTAATTACCGTCGTTCTTGTAACGTTTGGAGTACTTTACAAGATCTATCGCCATATCCAGAATCGAATTACGCAGCGTCGCGAGGCTGCCGAACGCGACGCGCAGAGAGCGCGTCGCGACGGTCCTGTCGCCCTTCTCTATCGACAACTTGAAAAGCAGTTAGAAACGAAGTTTCAACTTAAACGTCGAGGGAGCGAGACGCCGCGCGAGTTCGTCGAGCGTTGTTTCAACGTTGAAGACGGATTAGTCGAGAGAAACGCGGAAGATCAAACGAACGTTGAGACGAACTCGACAAAGAAAGGCTTCGGTCGTCGTAAGGATAAGACGCCAGACGCCGTTGAAAAAACGCAGGAATCGACTCCTGAAGCGACGCGAAATCTTTTCCGCGAATTAGTCGAGCTCTATTATGGCTCGCAATTCGGCGCCAAACAGATCACGCCGCAAGAAACAGAGCGGTGGACGATTGCGTTAAGAGACGCTCTGACGGCATAGTCGGCGAAAAGAAAGTGGAAAACGCCGTCCTCTCCTGGAGAAATCGAAAGGAGAGGACGGTTATTTTTTGACGTTCAAAGAACGATTCCACGATTGTGCAAACGCCCTGAGCGCTCCCTCAAGATCGAGTCCCGCCTCTTTAAGTTCGTCGGCTCGTGAACCATGGGGAAGGTAACGGTCGGGCGCGTTCAATCGTACAAGAGGACGCGCGTCTAACCCTTCTTCGTTTGCGATTTCAAGAACCGCAGCCCCGAACCCGCCAGGAGCGGCGTTTTCTTCGAGCGTAACGACGGGTAGCGAACGTCCCAACGTTTCGCGAACCATTTCAACGTCGACAGGTTTGGCAAATCGAGCGTTATAGACGGCAACGTCGAGCTTTGGGACGCCGACAACCTCGCCCTGCGCGATCGCGCGCGCGGCGTCGAGAGCCGTTTGGCACAATTCGCCTCCGCAAGCGAGAATCGCGCCGTCCGCTCCTTCGCGAACTCGTTCCGCGCGACCGAGTTCAAAAGGCGCGACCTCTCCTTTCCGTTCAATCCGCCCCGCTTTCGTCTTGGGATAGCGAATCGCGACAGGACCGTCTTGTTGAAGCGCAAAGTCGAAGACAAGCGTCATATCGCTGGAATCTCCGGGCGCGACGACGGTCATGTTGGGAAACGGGCGCAAGTAGCTCAGATCGAAAACGCCATGATGAGTCGGCCCGTCGGCGCCGACGAAACCGGCGCGATCGAGTGAAAAAACAATCGGAAGATTCTGAAGCGAGGTCTCTTGGAAAAGGTGATCGTAAGCGCGCTGGAGAAATCCGCTGTAGATATCGACGATCGGACGCATCCCCGCTTTCGCAAGACCGGCGGCAAAATTCACTGCATGCGCTTCAGAAATACCGACGTCGAAGAAGCGTTCTGGAAAATCACGGCGCGCGTTTTCAAGCATATTGCCCTGCGTCATCGCGGCGACGACGACGCAAACACGCGGATTCTCGCGCATAAGACGCATAATCGCCGTCTGCGCCCAAAAAGTAAACGACTGCTCGACGTCGGCGACTCGAACGTCAAACTGCTCCGAATCGGGACTTCGATCAAAGACGCGCGAATTGGCGTCGCGTTCCAAGGCTTTTTTAGCGTTCTGACGCGTTTCAGCGTTGGAACTGCGAGACGCGATTTTCGACGCCCTCTTTTGCGCAAAATCGTTAGAACGAGGACGGGACGAATGGAAGTGCGAAGGATCGTTCTCCGCCGGCGCATATCCATGTCCTTTGATCGTCATGACATGGAGAAAGACAGGACCTTCAAACGTCTTAACCGTCTCGAAATAATCGATAAGGGAAGGAATATCGTGACCGTTTATCGGCCCGACATAATGAAAACCAAGATCCTCAAAAAACGCGCCTCCCACAAGTCCCGTCCGGAGCGCGTCCTTAAAACGCGAAAGAAAATTGTGCGCCGAAGGCAACCTGTCGAAATATCGATGTAGCCAAGTCTTTGTCCCGAGATAGCCCGGCGCCATCCGTATCTGATCAAGATAACGGCCAAACCCGCCGACTCGCGGACAGATCGACATCTCGTTGTCGTTCAAAACGACAATCAATTTCTTATGGAGATCTCCCGCATGGTTGAGCGCCTCAAATACCGGGCCGCTCGAAAACGCGCCGTCGCCCACCACGGCGACTGAAATACGTTCGCGGCGGCGTTCCAAGGCGTTCTGCCGCTCCGCTACGAGGGAATCGCCAAGCGAAAGACCAAGCGCCGTTCCAACGCTGCAACCGGCGTGTCCCGTCTTAAAAAGATCGTATGCGCTCTCTTCTGGACACGGATATCCTGAAAGTCCGCCATGAGTCCGTAACGTGTCGAATTGTCCGAAGCGTCCCGTCAACATCTTGTGCGGATAACACTGATGTCCGACGTCCCAAACAAGTCGATCCCAGAGAAAATCGAAGCAATAATGTAGCGCGATTGTAAGTTCAACAACGCCCAGATTCGACGCGAAATGTATGCTGCGCGTTTCGGAAAGGCGGCAAATCTCCGACCGAATCTCACGCGCCAACTCCTCTAAATCTGCGTTTGACATCGACCGCAAATCCTGAGGAGACGAAATTTTACGCAGAAGAACCGGCGCGACGCGCGCTGACGCGTCGGGGGCGGCGACGGTTCGTTTTCCTAAAAAACGACGACTCATTTCTCACGCCCCGCCGCAAAATCGATCAGATAGAGAAGCGTTTCAAGCGCTCGAGGACGGCGCTCAAGCTCACACGACCTCTCAAGAAGCGAAGACTTAGCTTGTGAAACGACTAAGGCGAGCTTTTCTCGGGTCGCTTCAACTCCGTAGAGGGCAGGAAACGTCAATTTATTGGCGTCCGCGTCCTTATGGACGTTTTTACCCATCGCCGCCTCGTCGCCGACGACGTCGAGCAAATCGTCGGCAATCTGAAACGCAAGTCCAAGGTCGTATCCAAAACGTCTCAAGGTAACGCGCGTTTCCACCGACGCTTCTCCCATCAGCGCTCCTAACTCGACGGCCGCCCCAAAAAGAGCTCCCGTCTTGCGACGGTGAATTTTTTTCAACAGCAAAGAAATCGCCGATTTGCGGACGTCGCCAGTTTCCGTAATCACATCGTCAATTTCGCCTTCAGCGGCGTCGGCGATCGTTTCGTCGATTAGCTTATGCGCGTCGCCGCCGCCCTGACAAGCCGACGACCAAAGAACGTCGTCCGCCTGTCCGCCAACCATTCCCGTCGCGCCCGCCGCATGTGAAAGAATCCGCGTCGCTTCCAACAACCTTGAAGCCGTTTCAGGATTCTCCGCCCCTTCGGAAAGAACTTCGAACGCGAACGTCAACAACGCGTCGCCGGCGAGAATCGCAGTCGCTTCGTCAAACTGTCGATGACATGTAGGGCGCCCGCGTCGGAGATCGTCGTCGTCCATCGCGGGCAAGTCGTCATGAATGAGAGAATACGTGTGAACCGCCTCTAACGCTACGCACACGGGGGCGATTTCCTTAATATCTGTCCCCGAGCAAAGTTCATAGGCGACAAGCGCAAGAATTGGACGAAGACGCTTGCCAGGCGCCAAAAGAGAATAACGCATCGCTTCGGCAAGGCGATTCGGGCAATCTTTAGGAAAGTGGAGACGACGCTCAAGCAAGTCGTCGACGATTGTTCGAAGTTCGCTCAGATATTCAACGCAGTCTGAAACGACGGGAAAACCTGCGGGGACGTCGTTAAGAGGGCGCGACTCGGCCCAAGGTTCTGTTCGTTGATTGGCGTCAGCGTTCATTAGCCGCTCTCGATGGAAAAGACGTCGATTTAGCGAATCGACGTCGAAAATCGTCTGTCGAAGTCAAAATCAGAACGGGGGACGATCGTCGAGGTCTCCTTGAAACGTCGCGTTATCCAGAAGGGAGCCGCCGGAAGATTTGTCCTTTCGGCTCGATTCTGAACGGGTATGACGTCCGGCGACGTCGACGTCGGAACGGAGCGACTCCGGATCGATCTTCTCCAAGACAGGATTGCCGTCGTCGTCGAGCCCTTTGAGCATTTCGATCCGTTGACTAGCGGCGTCGAGCTTTTTACGACACAACACCACCAGCCTCGCCGCTTTTTCGTATTCGTCTAGCGACTCTTCCAGACCGCCGCGTCCAGACTCAAGCGACTGAACAATCTTTTCAATCTGACGATACGCTTCCTCGAAGGACAGCTCTTCGACAGAACCTTTGTCTTCTGGCGAATCTCCCATAACACCCTTTCGCAGGTCAAGAGACGGCGCGTAAAGAACGACGCCGCGCGGATATCATTCAACGTCGACGACCCTGACCGTCGTCATTTTGTCGCCCTGTCGAATCGCGTTGACAACGTCCTGACCCTCGAGAACCTTGCCGAAGACGGAATGATGGTCGTCAAGCCACGGGCACGCGACATGGGTGATGAAGAACTGAGAACCGTTCGTATTCGGACCGGCGTTCGCCATGGAGAGCGTTCCGGGACCGTCGTGACGCAGGTCGGGATGGAACTCGTCTTCAAACTGATAGCCGGGGCCGCCGCAACCGGTTCCGGTAGGATCGCCCCCTTGAATCATGAAGTCGCTGATCACACGATGAAACTTCAATCCGTCGTAGAATTTGGAATTCGCCAACTTCTCGAAGTTCGCGACAGTTTTAGGCGCCTTATCATAGAAAAGCTCTAGTTTAATCGTGCCTCTGGGAGTTTCAATCGTCGCGATCTTTTTCATTTCTCACTTCCTCAAACAACAATTTCGAACAAACGTTCGCTTCGACAGACGTCTGAAAACGACGTTCCGAACCGACGTCAGAACCGCAGCGCCAGCGTCCTCCAATTATATTCCCGCCGTTAAAATCCGCAAGGGAAGAAAGGATTTTCTACGAAGTCAGGTCGCGGCTTCTCCGGCGAACTCAGCAATCTTTCCGACAAACGTCTCAAACTGATCCTTAGCGCAAAGGTGCGACGAAGCCTCAATCGTATCGAGGCGCGCGTTCGGGATTTGCGACTTCAGCCATGCGCCGGTACGGGGCGAATAGAAGGAGCCGGGGGACGCGTAGAGGCAGAGCGTCGGAACGTCGATCGTCGGCGGGACGCGCAGAAAATCGCCGCCTGTCATACTGTCCCAATACGCCTGCTCTTGCCGAAGTTCCTCGTCCGTCGTCTCTTTAAAGAAGACGCGCCGTAAGAGACGGTCGCGCAGCCCCGTCTTTTCGACGATCGCCGCAAGCCACGCCTCTGCGTCGTCTGCCGGGGGAAAGATTAGATCGTCGTCGGGATTCGACAGGGTCGCCGCGTGGAGGTAGAACGTCATGTGGAAAAGAGGGGAATTCTCGCGAACCTGACGCAGGTCAAACTCAAAATTGTCGCGGGTATAGCGTCCCTGCCAGAGACCGAGATTCCAGTCCCCTTCGTTGATAAGTTTCGGCGTCGTGTCGACAAGCGCCAGCCGTCCGATCCGATCGGAGCCAAACTGCTCGAAGTAGGAAAACGCGACGGAGCCGCCCATCGAATAACCGACGAAAAAGACGTCGCGAAGATCGAGGAATTCGAGGAGATCGTGAAGGTCGCGCGCCGACTGCTCGACGCCCGCGACAGGCGCCGCGTGCGTCTGACCGAATCCGCGATGATCGAACATGACGCAGCGGAACCGCTCGCTCCAACGCGCCATTAACGACTGACTTGTTTCGACCGTGTCCAGATAGCCAGGCACGTAGACCAGAGGTGTTCCCGTCCCCTGCTCCGCGTAATAAATCTCGGCTCCGTCCTGCGCCTTAAAACGTCGATAATCTAGCGCCATAACGCTTCTTCCTCAAAAATCTCTTGTTCAAAGTCCAATAAGTTTTAATTTCCCGATTCCGGAGAACTGACAGGGGTCAGCGAAAATCGCCGGTCGTAAAGTACGGTTCGGCGTCGCGCGCGCCGAGCCGTACGGCAATCTGCGGCGTCGCGCGAAGTCGTTCGACGGCGCGACGCGGGAGACGAACGTGAATCGTCACGCGTCCTTGAACGTCGTATTCGCGCGACGTCACCTCGCCGTCGCGCGCAAGGCTCGCCGCCGTCTTGCCGTCTGAGAGGGGTAATTCGACAAAAACGTCCCAGAATTCGCGACTTAGCGCGGCGCTAACCGCAGTCGTAAGCTTGTCAAGTCCGATTCCCTTGAGAACGCTGATCGGAATCGCCGTCGGGTAGCGTTCCTCGAGCGCGCGAAGAATCGAATCGGATTCAATCGCGTCGATCTTATTGAGGACGAGAATTTCGTCTTTTTCGTTAATTCCGAGGCGCTCGAGAACTTTGCGCGCCGCCTCAATCTGTTCAAACACGTCTGGCGCGCTAGCGTCGGCGACGTGAATCAACAAGTCGGCGGTCGTCGCCTCCTCAAGCGTCGCGCGGAAGCTCGCGACCAGATGGTGCGGAAGATCGCGAACGAACCCGACCGTGTCGCTCAGAAGAACGGGGCCCCAGCCGGGGAGCGACCATCGGCGCGTCCGCGTGTCCAGCGTCGCGAATAGCATGTCTTGCGCGAAGACGTCGGAGCCCGTCGCCGCGTTGAGAAGCGTACTCTTCCCCGCGTTCGTGTACCCGACGAGACAAACCCGGCGCGTCTGCTCGCGCCCTTCGATTTCGCGCTTCTTGCGTCCGTGAATCTCCGCGAGTTCGCGTTTGAGGTCGACGATACGCTTCTGGGCGATTCGGCGGTCGACTTCAAGCTGTTTTTCGCCGGGACCGCGAAGTCCGACGCCGCCGACGGTCTGACGCTCGAGGTGCGTCCACATTCTCTTCAAACGCGGCATCGAATATTCCAACTGCGCAAGCTCGACGGCAAGGCGCGCCTCGCGGGTCTGCGCGCGACTCGCAAAGACGTCGAGAATCAGCTCGGTGCGGTCGATGACTTTGATTTGAAGAAACTTTTCGAGGTTTCGCGTCTGTCCCGGCGAAAGATCGAGGTCAAACAACACGACCTGCGCGTCCCGCGCTTCGACAAGCGCTTCAAGTTCGAGAAGTTTGCCGCGACCGAGGCAGAACGCGACGTCGCGAGTCGTTCGACGCTGGATCAGTTCGCCGACCGGCTCGACGGAAGCGGCCTCCGCCAATCCGTTAAGCTCCGCGAGAGGATCGTCGCCAAGACCATGACCTGGAGTATAGACCCCGACGAGAATCGCCCTCTCGCGCGCGACCGTCGCCTCGCGCGTCGTAAGATCGCCTTGCGTCGACGCGTCAAAGCGTTCCTTCGCGCCGCGACGCGAAGAATTTCTATGATTCTCTGAAGACGATTCGACTGCGTCCGAAGGAAAAGAGGATTCCCAATCCTTAAGATCTATCTCGACGCCGTCGCGCAAAGAAACGAAGTTAAAGGCTTCTAGCGCACGACGGTCGTCGGGTTCGTTTGGAATGTTATGATCGTTATGACTCATCTTCGTTGTAAACGGCCCCCTGTCGACATTTTGGCAAGCGATAACTGAAAGAGCAGAATGAAACGACGCTATTTTACCGCGGAACGCTCCTTCTTCACGTCGCCCGTTGCTCGTTGCCATAGCGCGCAAAGAAACGCGTCAGGATCAACGCGATAAGGAAAGTGCGACTCGCGCGCAAGAAGCGCCGCCATCGGCGAGGCGATTTCATAGAGACGGAGCGGCGAAATCTCAAGTCGACGGGCGACGTAAAGAGAAAGCGCTTTATGAATCCTCGGCGTTATTGTAAATTCATCTGGAATACGGGATTGGATCGTCAAAATCTTATTTTCGTTAAAAACGATCGCCGGAGTCGCTTTTTTCTGCAGCCTTTCGTTGACGACAAGCGTTCCCGCCGCAAGATCGCCGAGCCGCGCCATTCGATTGTTTGAACCCATAACTAGGAGCAAAAAAGGACCAAGCATAAAGTCGGCGTAACGAAGGATGTTACGTAGAAGCGCTTGACCAACCGTCAACGGACGTCCCGAGAGAGAGATTGAACGCAGTCCGAAGATCGCTTTACCGGGCGTACGACCTCGACAAAACGCTTCGAACGTCGCGTTCCAAAACCAAATGCAGAAGAGTCCGTTGAGAATGGCGAAAACGAAAAAGAGCGTCTCCAAAACGTCTTCAAAATCCGTACCTAGAAGATCGGAGAGAGAAAACAGCAGATAGGCGGCAAAAGCCGTCGACAGAACGAGCCAACAAAAGACGATCGTCATATCTGCCATCCAAGCTGCGGCGCGAATGAACGGGCCGGCTAGTCGATACTGAAACGCGACGTTTTCCGGCGCGACGACGTCATAGACCGTATCAAGAGGCTCGAAGGTTCGCTTCGACTCCGTCGCCAAATCTACGGAACTGATCGACATTCGGCGTTTCTCCCTAAAAAGACGACACAAAAGGATTGAAAACGATACGTTCTATCCCCGAAATCGGAACGCGTTTCCAACCACGGAACTCCATTATAACGATTTCTCTGAAAAAAACCGAGTCCCAATTCGTTTTTAGCGTGTATTTCTCTCGTAAAAGAATAAGCGGCGTTTCGTCCCCACGTAGATACGGTGAAAATATTTATACAAATGTGACAATTATTAAAAACCTCCCTTTACAAAAAAACTCTTTTTTTAATATAATTACGAAGACAGTAACTTTGGAGTCTCGACGCGGCGATTTTTGTTGTCGCGTCAGATCTTACAACGCGCGCGACAGCGCGCTCAGGCGCTCACCCCCTCAGGAGCCAATAATGAAACGTTTCGTTCTTCTCGCGCTCGCCGCCGTCTCGGCTTTCGCGACGCTCGCCCCCGCCAAGGCTCAAGAATACGCCCCTCTAATTCAAAAGGAAACGGTTTCCGTCGGTCGTATTAATCTCGACAAGCTCGATGCGGACAATCTTTCCGCCCAAGCGCAAAAGGTCGCAAGCGCTGCAATCGATTACTTCGTCGAAGACAAGGAAAAAGCCAACGAGTTTAAAGAATCCCTGTCCCTCGCCAAGGTCATGATCACCGGGTATTTTGCGACGGCAGTTCAGCCGCTCAAGGACGCCGGCGTTAAGAATGTCTATGTCGTCGTCGAACAATCTGACGATCCGGACGAGACTCTCTATCCTTACCTCGCTATTCCTACGGAATCTCTGACGAAGGATCAACTCGACGGCGCTCGCAACGCCATGAAGAATCTCAATCAGCAGCTCGGTTCTGTTTTGAAGTACCGGTTTGTTCGCAACGGCTTCTTCTATACGTTGATCGTTCCTGACGACGCGGACGACGACGAGGTCAAGGCGTACGTCAAAAAGCGCTTCACGAAGCTCAACACGGTCGAAAAAAGTCAGTTTGCCGATGGTTTCAAACTTGCCGGCGACTCCGGCGTAGTCACGTTCGTTTCTCTCTCTGCGAAAAACGAAGGCCTTGCCGCGAGCCAAATTGAAAAAGTTTCCGAGCAACTCGACGAACTCGGAGACCAAGAAGGCATGGAGGAAGTCGGCGATAAGCTCAAGGATTTCATCCAGTTTGCGAGCGACCTGAATCTCAAGTGCGCCGACCTTGTTAAGTTCAACGTTCAGGTTGTCGATCTCGACAATCTCGAGACCGTTTCCCGAACTGTCGCCAACTCCGACGGCGACGCGAAAAAGTATGCCGATCTCATGAAGACCGATCTCGGCGACAAGATCAACGAACTCATCGATTTCGGGTATGCGAAAGCGACTGAACAGATGGAAGACAGTCCTGTCTCCAAGGACGATCTTGACGCCGCCGTCGCGGCTGTGAAAGACGTCGTCGCGCTATTCCTCAACTACGACGTTGAAGGTTCCGAGGTCGTCTGGAAGATGAACGGCGAATTTTGGACCAAAAATGAGACGACGATCAAAAATCTCGTCGAAAAGGGCAAAGTCATTTTCGACGCCTTCCAGGCGGATATTGACGTCGACGCGTCTAGCAGCGACGACGATGAAGAACTCGACCTCGACGAGGAAGAATGAAAACTAACCGCGATTAACGCTCAGTTTGACGAACGGTTATAGAAAACGGGAACGGACGAAGTTAAACGTCCGTTCCCGTTTCGCGTTTAAGGGGAACGACTCTCGAGACGCGCTTAGCCGTCGATCGACGGTAGCGTACCGACGGCTATTGTAAAGGGATTGTCAAAACGATAGCGTTTCAAAATCCCGTTGACGTCGTCCAACGTAACGTCGCGGACAATGGCGAGTTCTTCCTCCACCGAACGATAGACGCCCGTCGCCAGCCAGTCCGAGCCCATTCCGAAAAGGCGCGAGGTAGGACTTTCCTCGCTCATCGCCGTCGCGGCAAGAATTTTGTTACGGGCGCGCGTCAGTTCGTCGGCGGTCACGCCGTCTCGACTCGCCTCGGCTAGAATGTCGCGAATCACGCTTAAATTGGCTTGAACTTCTTCAGGACGACACGACAGCGAAGTAATAAAGCATCCTGAATCAGAGTAGGAGTTGCAAAAGAGGGACGCGGAATCGGCGCGCCCCGTGTCGACCAGTTCCCAGAAGAAGCGACTGCCGACGTCGTCGCCAAGGACGACGGCGAGAAGCGCGGCGGCATAACGGTCTTCGTCGCGCATACTCGGTCCGTCGACCGCTTGGATTATATATTCAAAGGACGTTTTTTCACGACGGATAACGCAGGTTTCACGAACGCTCGTCGCGCGACGTTCTTCCCTATGAACGTCGCCCTGCTCCCACTCGCCGCACGACGCTTCGAGCCATCCGGCGAGCTTTGCGACGTCGACTTTCCCAGACGCGGCAAAAACGACGTTGTTCGGACTATACCGCCTATTGTAATATTCGCGCATCGCGTCTACCGTCAACGCGCCGACAGATTCGCGCGTTCCTAGCACGCTACGCGCGAGAGGATGACCGCGCCAAAAGTATTCGCGCCACTTCTCGTCGATTCCGAAGGGCGGCTTATCCTCGTACATCTTAATTTCTTCGAGAATAACCTGCTTTTCCGTATCGAAATCGGTCTGGCGAAGCGCCGGACGCAGAATATCGGCGAGAAGTTCGACGGCGCGTTCCTGAAGTTCAGGAAGAACTTTGATATAGAACGCCGTTAACTCTTCCGACGTAAAGGCGTTGGAGACTCCGCCAAGCTCGTCAAGTTCGCGATTAACGTCCGCGGCGGTACGGCGCTCCGATCCCTTAAACGCCATATGTTCGAGAAAGTGGCTCACGCCCGCGATCTCGTCCGACTCGTCGCGAGCGCCCGTTCGAACAAAAAAACCCATCGCGGTTGAAAGCGCCTGATCGTTAATCTCGGCGATGATTTCAAGTCCGTTGTCGAGTTTCGTTTTCTGAAAATTCATCATTACGGCGCCCTCCGGGTTTCACAAGCGATTCGCAACGCTTCGATAAACGCGGTTCAGAACCGCCAAGCGTGCGACGTCATTCCTGAAATATACCAGAAAAAAAACTGGAGTACAGACGCGGGCGCGCGTTAGCGCGATCTTTTAGAAAAGCGACCACGAAATTTATTCCTACGCGTTCTAAGAGGAAAAAAAAATCTGCGGCGCTTGTAGGGCACGGGGACGCCGAATATAATTAGCGGGAACATACTTTTTGCGACGTCTTGCCGACTGGGCGATTTACGCGTTCAGGTCGCGAGCGTCGCCGACGTTACGAGCGACAAGAGTCGCCGACCGCAAGGTTTTCCCTCAGAACTGACGCGCCGTTCCGTCAAGAGCGGGCGCGGTTCACGTTCGACGTTTATCGAGACAAGGATTTATTTACATGTCGAAGTACAGCCCTGAAAATATTCGAAATATCGTTTTGTGCGGACACGGCGGTTCCGGAAAAACCACCCTTGCGGACGCCTTTTTGAACGCTTCGGGAAAGGTCAAGCGTCAGGCGAGCGTCGACGACGGCACGAGCATCTGCGACTTCGACGATGAAGAGAAAGCGCACAAGTACACGATCGAAACGTCCTGCATCAATTTCGACTGGGCGGGCAAACATTTCGACGTGTTCGACTCCCCCGGTTATCCTGACTTCATCGGCGGCGCGATCTCCGCGATGGGAGCCTCCGACGTCGCCGCGATCGTCGTGAACGCGTCTGCGGGTATCGAGGTCAACACGCGCCGCGTTTTCGCCGAGGCTAAAAAGGCGGGACTCGGAAGAATGGTCATTATCGCCAAAATGGACGGCGACAATATCGAGTTCGACTCCCTGATGGACTCCATTCACGGCGTCTTCGGCCAAGAAGCGACGCTCTTCAACGTTCCCGTCGGGCACGGCGCCAACTTCAAGGGCGTCGTCGACGTTCTTAAGCCGACAGACGTCGAGGGCGCGCTGGTCGATCCTAACTCGCTCCATGAATCGCTGATCGAAGCGATCGTTTCTGTCGACGACGCCGCGATGGAACGCTACTTCGAGGGCGAACTTCCTTCCGACGAAGAGATGCCTAAGCTCATCGCGAAGGGCGTTAAGGAAGAGGCGCTCATTCCCGTTTTCTGCGTCTCCGCCAAGACGGGCGTCGGTCTCAAAGAACTCATGGACGCTCTTGCCGCTTACGCGCTCCCCGCTAACGTTCTTCCTCGTACCGCGACAAACGCCGAGGGCGAGACGGTCGACGTCGTCGCCGATCCGGAAGGTCCCGTTGTCGCGCAGGTTTTTAAGACGCGCGTCGACCCCTTTGTTCAGAAGATCAACTACCTGCGCGTCTTCTCTGGAACGCTCAAGACCGGCATGACGGTTCCGCTCGTCGGTTCTCGTAAAGGTTTCAAAATTGCGCAGCTCTTCGAGGTTCAGGCGAACGAGCTCACGCCGATTGACGAAGCGACCCCCGGCATGATCGTCGCCGTTACGAAGACGGACGAACTCCACACCTGCGTGACGCTCGGCGATTACGCGATGCCGGAATTCACGTTCCCCACCCCGATGGTCGGACTCGCCGCGTTCCCAAAGAGCCGCGGCGACGAAGCAAAGGTTTCGATCGCGCTCGGCAAGCTTGCGGAAGAAGACCCCACGTTCAAGGTCGAACGCAACGAGCAGACGAAACAGCTCGTCATCACGGGCATGAGCGATCTTCATCTGCAAGTTCTTCAGGAACGCCTGAAGCGCCGCGACAAGGTCGAGCTCGACACGCGCGAGCAGAAGATTCCTTATCGCGAAACGATTCAGCAGAAGGCGGAAGGTTCCTATCGCCACAAGAAGCAGTCTGGCGGCGCGGGCCAGTTCGGCGAAGTTCATATCCGCATGTATCCGTTCCCGAGCGGAACCGATCCTGAAGAATTCGCGACGGACAAGGGGCGTTTCCCGTCTTTGAAGGACTGGAAGTATTTCCCGAAGAACAACTTCCTGCTCGTCGACACCGTCGTCGGCGGCACGATTCCGTCGAACTTCATGCCCGCGATTGAAAAGGGTTTCCTTGATCGTATGGAAAGCGGCGTTATCGCCGGTTATCAGGTTCAGGACCTCTGCATTGAAGTTCACTTCGGAAAATATCACCCGGTCGACTCTAACGAACAGGCGTTCCGCACCGCGGCGAAAGGCGCGTTCAAGGAAACCTTTACGAAGGCGCGTCCGGCGCTCCTCGAACCGATCGTCAACCTCGACGTGACGATTCCCGTCGACAAGGTCGGCGACGTCAACTCCGACGTCGTCGCGGCGCGGCGCGGTCGTCCTCTTGGCGTCGAAGACGCGGGCGGCGGGTTCCAGACCGTTAAGGCGGAAGTCCCCTTCTCCGAAATCACGACCTACAGCCGAACCCTCGCCAGTATGACGGGCGGTCAGGGAAGCTATTCGATCGAATTCGCGCGCTACGACGTCGTTCCGGGCAACATCCAGAGCGAAATCATCGCGAAAGCCGACCTCAAAGAAGAAGAGGAATGACGCATATCGCGCCGCAGTTCGCCCTTTGAACCAGAAAAAAGCCGCCGAAACGCAAGTCTCGACGGCTTTTTTTGTAAGATCGGGCGACTTTAAAAACGGCGCCGGATATGCTATCCTTATTGTCGCAGTCAAAATTCCCGCAACAAAGAATTATAAGGAACAAGAAAATGAGCGAAATCATCGAACTCACCCAAGATCAATTCAAGACCCTTGTCGCGGACGAAACGCGTCCCGTTCTCGTCGACTTCTGGTCGCCGACGTGCGGTCCATGTAGGCTCCTCGCACCCGTCGTCGCGCTCCTTGCGAAGGAGAACGAAGGCAAAGCGGTCGTCATGAAGTGCAACGTCTTTGAAAACATGGAACTGGCGGCGAGTCTCAACATTTCCGCCGTTCCGACGATTATTCTCTTTAAGAACAAAGAGATCGTCGCGCGTCTTACCGGGGTTCAGAAGCAATCGAAGCTTCAAGAACTCATCGACGCGAACCTCTGATCGAATAGTCTAATTCAAAGTTGTTCCCCCCTCTGGACGCGACGCGCGGCGCTCGCGTCCGCAAAAGAAGGAGTCGTTATGAAACGTTGTTTATTGACCGTCCTCGCCGCCGTCTGCGGTCTCGTCGCGAGCGCCGCCGTCGCCTCGGCTCAATCGACGGGGACGCCGTGGGTTGCCGTCGACGGACTCGGACGCGCCGTCGAATCGTCCGAGAAGACTGGAGAGATCCGTCCCGACAAAAAGGTAGGGATTTTCTATTTCTTATGGCTGACGGAATCCTTGCAGAAAGATCCTCAGTCCGACGGTCCTTACGACCTCATGAAACTGCTCAAAAACCTCCCGCCCGAAGAACTCAAAGACATAGAGAGTAACAAAGGCGACTTTTGGCCCAAGGGCGAAGGCGTCATGATGTACTGGGGCGAGCCGCTTTACGGATATTACGTTTCCCGCGACCCTTGGGTTATCCGGCGCCACATGCAGTTGCTCGTCGACGCGGGCGTCGATTTCCTCGTCTTCGACACGACGAACAACGTCACGTATCCCCGCGAAGTTCAGGCGATCTGCGACGTTATGCTCCAGATGCGTTCCGAGGGCGCCCGAACGCCGCAAATTACGTTCATGATCAACACGGCGGCGGATCAGACGGCGGAGAAGCTCTGGAAAGAGGTTTACAATACGGGCAAGTACGACGAACTGCTCCTCCAGTTAGACGGCAAACCGCTGCTTGTCGGCGATCCCGCCGTCATTAAGAACGAAGAGATTCAGAAGAAGCTCACGCTTCGCCGCGCGCACTGGCCTTTTACGATGGTCAATACGGAGAAGGCGTGGCACTGGGAAGCGGCGTATCCTCAGCCTTACGGATGGTCGACCGATCCGAACAAGGCGGAACAGGTCAACGTTTCCGTCGCGCAAAACCTCAGTCGTCAGCCCGACGCTCACGTGGAAAACATGAGTTCCGGCTGGGCGCGAGGGCGCAGTTTCCAAAAAGGAAAGCTGGAAGAAGACCTCGCGACCGACGAGGGACGCAACTTCGCGGAGCAGTGGACGCGCGCATACGAGCTTGATCCAGAATTCGTCATGATAACGGGCTGGAACGAATGGATCGCGGGACGTTGGACAAGGGGCGACAAGCACGTTTTCGTCGACCAGTTCAACCGCGAGTACAGCCGCGATATCGAGCCGATGCGCGGCGGCCATCTCGACAACTACTATCTCCAGATGGTCGAAGGGATTCGCCGCTATAAGGGAACGCCCGCCCTTCCGAAAATCGCCGTTAAAAAGACGATCGACGTCGACGGCGATTTCTCGCAGTGGAACGACGTCGAAGCTACGTTTGACGACTGGACCGGCGAAACGACGAAGCGCGACTTCGTCGGCGCGGGCCAGACGCGTTACGTCAACGAATCGGGCAGAAACGACCTGATCCTCTCCAAAGCGACCCGCGACGACGCCGCGTTCTACTTCTACCTCAAGACGAAAGACGCGATTACGCCCGACAAACCGAACGGTCTCTGCCTTCTGATCAACGCCGACGGCGACCTGACGTCGGGCTTCATCGGCGGCGACGTCTTGATCGGCGCGCGATACGACGGCGAAAACGCGGTCGTCGCAACGTTTAACGGTCAAAAAACGGATCAGTGGAAGTGGAAGAAAAACGGCGCCGTCAGGTATAAGCTCGACGGCTCCGAACTCATGATCGCGGTTCCCTACGAAACGCTCGGACTGACCAAAGAAACGGCGTCTTTCAACGCGATCTCGTTCAAGTGGCTCGATAATTTCAACGCCGATTCCGAAGTCGCCGACCTCTATACGACGGGCGACGTTGCGCCGGAAAGCCGATTCTTCTATCAAGCGACCGAATGATTCGCCGTCGCTTGTCGACGAATTCAACTAAAACGAGGCGAACGAGAGTCTTTCTCGTCCGCCTCGTTTTCCCGCCGAGCGGCTTTTCAACTTGTGAGACAAAAGTAGCTTTGTGACAATCCGTTTAGGGATTGTCGTCGTCGTTTTCACTAGCGCTAACGCTACTCTTTGTATCAGAAGTGGGACTAGGATAAACCAGATATGGGATTTTTTCGAGTTCGTGAAGAAAGACAAGCGCTTCTCCATTCTCTTTATACCAAGGCGATTTCTCATCGCGTTTGGCATATTCTTCTTCCATGAAAGCGACGAATTTTTCGAAGCATTCCCTCTGGTATTCGGGAAAATACTTCATACGTTTCTTCGCGTCCGTTTCCCGAAGAGGAGAGATAGTCGTCACGAAATGCAATTCAGGGCAAACGACCCTTGCGCAATTGTCGCGCAGTCCCCAAAGAGCAAGCCATTCGCGGTCAAGTCCCCGTCGATCGGACGATAGCAAGTAAAAACTCTCGTCCCACGTGTAAATGTGAAAACGACCCTCCCTTTGAGCCTCGCGCGCTTGGAAAATTTTCTCATTGACGGAATCGACGGAACAATGGGAAACGTCGCGAATCAAGTGACAGACGCGTTGAAACGCCTGATCCATGTTGCCAGTCGCATAAAGGATACGGATATTCGCCCAGTCAAACTCATCGCTCTGATCGCCGTAAATTACGGCGTAAGCGTCTAACGCGTTTCTCCAATCGCCGTTGAGTTCATGAGCTATCGCAAGAATATGCTCGTATCGTAAAAACTGGACGGAGTTTCTCGTCTTCCACCATGGAAATTGGTCGTCAATCCCCTTTCTTGCGATTTCGACGACTTTCTCATACTCGCCATCCGATAAATAACGCGTCAACGGCTCCTTTTCCACGTCGCGATACGCCGACGACCCAAGGATTTCACGAACAGGCCTCAAATTCCAAGCAAGACGACCTCGCGACGTTCCTTCTTCGACGCGTTCACGCGCGGGAACAGGCGCCGATTTAAGAACGTCGGTATTGTGCCCCCAAAGATAATATTGTACCCCGATACTGTCGGGATGGTCATACTGACGGGTTCCAAATTCATTAGCGCCCAATATCTGCTTATCTACGTCATAACATAAGGCGAAACTAAACATGGAAAAGAAAAAAAATACAATTAGACTACGCATTATTACGTTCCCCTTGATTGTTATTACGGTTCCCAATAGTATAGTTGTCAGTATTAATAAAAAAATGCAAGAAAGAGAAGTCGCAACAGGAAATGATCGATGGGTAAATCCAGAATCATCCTCCAGTTAGAAGAAACGAATAAAAATTGCGACCGCCGAGGATTTCTTTCCGTGGACAGAGGACTCCCCAAGGAATAGACCAGCCAAGGGGAGTCTCGCCTAATTAGCCCAAAAGGCTCGGTTAATTCACTTCACGAACGCGACCTTTTTCTCCATCGGCTCGCGCGTCGTCGCGCCGGAAACGCCGTCGACGGAGCGTTCCTTCTCAACGCCGATGATAAGCGCCGTGTAGACTTCGTACTTATCCGGAACGCCGAGTTTCTCTTTGAATTCCTTTTCGTTCGCGGCGCGCGGGGCGGTCATGACCGTTTTGCAACCGTAGCCGAGCAAGTTCGCGGCGACGTTCATGCGGTCGCCCGCCGCGCCCGCGTCGTAACGTCCGATATCCGTCGGCTCGCAGCACACGAAAATAACGAGCGTCCCGCCGGAAACGGAAAGACGTCCGGGGCCGACTTTGGCGGCTTTATCGATCTGCGCGAGGAGTTCGCGATTCGTCACGACCGAAAAGAACCAAGGCTGAACGTTGTGCCCGCTCGGCGCGTTGCAACCGATCTGGACGATTTTCAGAATATCCTCTTCCGGAACAGGCTCGTCCGTATACGCCTGACCCTGACGAACTTCCGTCAAGAGTTTAATCGCCTCGTCTCGCGACTTCGGCGCGACGACGGGCTCGACGCCCAAAACAGATTTCGCGGCGCCAACTCCAAGGACTCCGCCGACGACGCCGCAAAGCGCTTCTCGTCTATTCATCGTTTCTCTCCTTAAAAAACACGTTCTCAGAACGTTGGGAAAGCGGACGCGTCGCCAAAAACAGACGACGCCGACTGTTCGCTCCGACAAAAAACGGCGTGAACGTCATGATTCGTGGGATTTATATTGTTTTTTCTCAAGGCACACCGTCAGCACGGCGATATCCGCAGGACGAACGCCCGGAATCCGGCTCGCTTGACCAAGATCGACGGGGCGAACGCGCTCAAGTCGTTCTTTCGCCTCCGCGCGAAGGTTGGACTGCTCCATGTAGTTGAAATCCGCCGGAATCTTCCGAGAATCCCAGTGACGCTGACGCGCGATTTCCATCTCCTGACGCTCGATATATCCGGCGTATTTCGCGTCGATTTCAACCTGCTCGGCGACTTCGGCGCTCACGTCGGCAAACTGCGGCGCCCTTGCGACAATATCCTTCCACTCAACCTCGGGACGTCGCAAGAGTTTCAAGAACGATCCGTTTTCATCGTGCAACTTCTCGAGTTTCGCCGTCGTCTCCTCTATTGCGCGCGCCTTCGCTTCAAAACGCGTCCAACGTTCGTCGTCGACCAGCCCCATTTTGCGCCCGATCGGCGTAAGGCGGCGATCCGCGTTGTCATGACGCAGCAACAGCCGATACTCCGCGCGCGAAGTGAACATGCGATACGGCTCGTCGACGCCAAGCGTCGTCAAATCGTCGAGCATCACGCCGATATACGCCTGGTCGCGTCCCGGAGTCAGCGGCTCAAGGTCGGACGCCAGCGCCGCCGTCGCGTTCGCGCCCGCCGCAAGTCCCTGCGCGCCCGCCTCTTCGTAGCCCGTCGTCCCGTTGATCTGACCCGCGAAATAGAGTCCGGCGACGCGCTTCGTTTCGAGCGTCCTGCGCAGTTGATCCGGCGGCGCATAATCGTACTCGATCGCGTAAGCGTAGCGCATAATCTGCGCATGTTCCAGCCCCGCGATCATATGAATCATCTGATCCTGAATCTCGCGTGGAAAACTCGTCGACAGCCCGTTGATATAGACCTCGTTCGTCCGGCGGCTCTCCGGTTCGAGGAAAAGCTGATGTCGTTCCTTTTCGGAAAAACGGTCGATTTTCGTCTCAATCGACGGACAGTATCGCGGACCGGTCGAGTTAATCTGACCGCTGAACATCGGCGCGAGCGCGAGATTGTCGCGCAAGAACTGGTGAAGCGCGGGGTTTGTCCACGTCGTCCAGCAGGAAATCTGCTCGACGTCGAGCTTGTCGTTCATGAAGGAAAACGGACGCGGATTCTCGTCCCCAGGCTGTTCCTCGACGCTCGCGTAATCGATCGTCTTGCCGTTAAGACGCGCCGGGGTGCCCGTCTTAAACCGAAGAAGCCTGATCCCCAGTTTCATGAGCGATTCGCTGATTCGCGTGGCGGGCGGCTCGCCCATTCGACCGCCGGGAGACTGGAGCGCGCCAAAGTGCAGAAGCCCGCGCATAAACGTGCCGCACGCCAAAACGACGGAGCGCGCGCGATAAATCGCGTCCGACTCCACCCGAACGCCAACCGCGCGCCACACGTTCTCATAACGGACGCCCTGCCCGTCGGCTTCTCTTTCCGCCGCCTCCGACGACCAACCTTCGCCACGCTCGACGAGGACCTCGACAACCTTTTCCTGACGGAGCGCGAGATTAGGCGTTTCCTCGACGATTCGCTTGACTTCGTCCTGATATAGACGTTTATCCGCCTGAGCGCGCGGACCGCGCATTGCGGGCCCTTTGCGCATATTGAGCATCCGAAACTGGATTCCCGTCGCGTCGATCGCCTTCGCCATGCCGCCGCCGAGCGCGTCGATCTCACGGACGAAATGCCCCTTGCCCACCCCGCCGATCGCGGGGTTGCAGCTCATTTGCGCGACCGTGTCGAGATTCGACGTCAGCAGCGCGGTCTTCGCGCCCATCCGCGCGGCGGCGAGCGCCGCCTCCGTCCCCGCGTGACCCGCGCCGACGACGACCACGTCAAAATCGTATGTTGTAAATTCCATTGAATTCTATCGTTAAAATCGCGCGCTTAAGACGCGCAAAAAGGACGCGACGGTCGCCCGTCCGACGTCGCGTCTTCACAAGAAAAACAAACGATTGTTCCTTTTATTGCCAACTCAGAAAAGATTCGGCGGAATCGCAATCGCGTCGCCAAGAGATCGCCCTAAGAGCACGACCCAGAGAAGACCGTTGCTCTGTCGAAGCGCCACGAAGTCGTCGTCAATATCGACGACGGTTCCGACGAAAGAGTCAATCTTTAAGTCGTCGCCGACCTTGAGGGTTATTACTCGATCTTCGGACTCAAGTCGCCAACGCGAAACCGTCACGGAGTTTCCGGAATCGTCGGTAATCGTAGGGACGCCCGAAAGAAGCAGGAGTTTCGTGCGATCAATTCCTGTGCGCACGGCGCGGAAAACGTCGAGATCGCCAAGCGCCTTATACGCGGCAAAGGGACCCGACGCCAACTGCTTCGGCGGGTTCGCGTCAAGCGGAAGCTGATTCAACAACGGATACGCCTGGCGAGGATTGGTACGAAAATTGATCGTAAGCCCTTCTATTACGATCGAAGCCCGAAGCTTATTCGAGCTTTCGTCAGGCGTAATGTCAAGCGTCGAGATTCGATGCAAAAAAGGAGTCCAGTAGAACTCGTAAAGGAACTGCGCCAAATCAATAAGATTGCACTCCGTTTGGATTCCGTACCCTTGCGTCGACAATCCTGCCGGGCGATTCGGGCTGTATCGCAAACGCGTGATTTTGGCGTCTTCCATATTGCAAAATTCAAGCATCTGCGAGAGCCAAATCTCATACTGCTGCGCGGCCGCGACGTTGTTCAACGGGAAGGAACGCGTGTAGAGCGGCTCAAGGTTGGTCGTCATAGCGACGATGTTTTCCGTCGCCTTTTTACCGTTCTCAATAGCCGCTTTGAGTTCTTCCCGTTTCTTCGTGATCTCTTGTCTTGGTTTGACGTATTCGTTCCGATAGAACATGTATCCGCCGAAACCGAGACCGACGCTTATGATAACGAGCAACGCAATAACTTTTGGCCAATTACCCATCGATCCGCCTCCTTCAAACCCAAATCAAGCTCGTCGTCATAAGATTCGCCGCCTGAGGTTCCGCCGGCGTCGCAGGTTGTTCCGGCGCGGGCTGAGGTTCCGTAGGAGCCGCAGGCGTTTCGGGCGCGGGCTGAGGTTCCGCGGGCGCCGCAGGCTGTTCAGGCGCGGGCTGAGGTTCCGCAGGAGCCGCAGGCGTTTCGGGCGCGGGCTGCGGTTCCGCCGGCGCCGCAGGCTGTTCAGGCGCGGGCTGAGGTTCCGCCGGCGCCGCAGGCTGTTCAGGCGCGGGCTGAGGTTCCGTCGGCGCAGCAGGTTGTTCAGGCGCGGGCTGAGGTTCCGCAGGGGCAGCAGGTTGTCCAGAAGCGGGTTGACCCTGTTGATTCGCGCGGGTCTGCATTCGCTGACCTGCCTCGTTAAACGCTTTCACGACTTCGTCAAGTTCAGCCTTGTACTTCTCCGCGACCGCGTCAAACTGAGCCTGACTAATAACGCCGTTTTGGAGATAGCGTTGCTTCGCCATAAAATCGGCGTCCATTTTACTTCGGTAACTCACAAGAATCTGACGTAGTTTGAAGTCAGATTCCTGCGTTGCATTAGCGACCGTCTCCAGCGCGGCGTCGACTTCTTTTCGCGCCTCGTCAAGCGCGGCGCGCTCCGCTTTTAGCGTGACGCGAACGGCGACTTCGTTGTATTTCTTGGCGATTTCGGAGTCTCTCGCGTCGTACTGCGATTTGAGTCTGTTGAACTGCTCGACAGTCAGCAATTTGTTCTGGGCCAATTGATTGACGTTCGAAAACCGCTGCCGTAACGTAACGCGCAGTTCGGAGAGTTTACGCCCGTATTCCCTGTCCTGGTCGATTGTCGTAACAGGCGCCTCGCCCTCCGCAGGGGCCGCGGCAGGATCTTGACCGAGAAGTTCGCCCGAGTTTTCGACAACTGCAAGCGCGTCGGCGTAATTCTTTTCCTGCGTTTCAGCCTCTTTACGCTTCCTTTCCTCTTCCATTTCTACGAAATGCTCCGGAGGATTCGCGGAAATATTCTTGATCTCTTGCGACTGAAGCGCCAGCAACGACTGCGGATTCCTGCGTCCACACACAATGAACGCTTCAAACATAAACTTATAGCCGCCCCCGCCGGTATTATTGACAGGACCGTCTGAAAAAACGGAGTGAACTCTGCCTAGCTCCATCTGAGATTTAAATCTTTGATAGACTTGCCGTTCGGTAATCTTCGCGCTGATGATAAAAACAGGGCGATTGTTAATTGCTCTCCTCCGACCGGTGGAATCGGAATAGCGCGCCATATAGGCTAACCGCGTAACGACAAGATCAGGCGCTTGGGGAAGGCGCGTGAAAATATCGCGCAATTCGTCTAAGACAATTACGCCTTCGACGTTTTGCCAAGAATTCGCGTTTCTTAAAACGTTGTAAAGCGGCGTATGCTGATTGTATTCGGCAACCGTCTTCTGCCGTTCCTTTTCAAGATTCTCAAGTTCGGCGTTGAGGTTGCGGAGCTCCGACTTGTTGTAATAATAAGCGCCGACGGCAAGAAGCGCCGCGAGAAAGAAATAAGCGACAAAAAGCAGCGTAAAATTGGGCGGCTTCGGCTTTTCATGAGGATGCAGGAGATCGACGGCGGGTTTATTCTGCGGGCGCTCCGCAAGAATTACGCCTAAGAGCGAGGCATAACGACCGGGATTTATCGGCTCTGGCGTCTTCACTCGCATCCCGGCAAGCCGGAACGGATTGACAAAGTCTAACGTTATCGCCTCTTCTTCGAGCAGTTTCGCAAGCGCGGGAGCAAGACCGCCGTTTTCTTCGTCCTCCTCGTCGTCCTCCTCATATACCTCTTCGTCTTCGTCGTCGACAAACTTCGGACGAACGTAGTCCGTGAAAAGGAGCGCGCGATTAACGACGGCGTCTTCCGGCAAATCGTCGAGTCCTATGGCGAGAGTACGGACGATTTCTTCTCGAATTCGTTCAGCGCGATCCTCAGGAGAGGCGGTCGCAAGGATTTTGAAAGAACGGAAATAGAGAACGCTCTTGCGATAGCAGAGCGCCAAGTTCACCTCGTCGCACAGTTCCTGGATAAGGACGACGGGCTCGTCGTACGCGATTCCGCAGAACTCGGCGCGCAGAAATTCAGCGAGCGACGGTTCGCGAAGTTCGATTTTCGCCGGCGCGTGGTACGCGCCCGCGAGCGTCTCGCGAACGCGCCGCAACTTGTCGCGCGCGATAGACACGGCGGCGACGCGACGGAATCCCGTTCTCTTCGCGGAATCCGGAAGTCCAAGCGTCATATAGTCGAGGGGCTGAGTCTCGTTAAACGTAAGAGAATCCCGCAACGCTTGGTTGAAAATCAATTCCGGCGTCTCAGTCTCCGAGGCGTTCGGAATCGTCATATACATGACGTCCAAATCGCCGCGTTCCGCCGTATAACAGAGCGTCGCGGAACCGACTTTGCGCTCGCGGAACAATTTTTTGAGCGTGACGGCAAGCGCCGAATTCTTGAAAGACGTTCCCTTGCTCTTTCTCACGGTCGAGACGACGGTGGGGTCGGGCGCGACGTCTTCCTCTTCTTCTTCGTCGTCCGCAACGGGCATTCGTGGAACGTATTCCTTTTCGACCGTTTCGACGACGCCGTCGTCTTCGTCAGTCTCCGAATCCTCGTCGACAGGAGCTTCGACGACGGGCTCAAGTTCGTCCGCGTCGTCGACGACTTCCTCAACTGCTTCGGCGGCGGTCTCCGCGGCGACTTCTATGGGCGCAGCCCCGGCGTTCAGGACGACAAGACGATCCTTTTGTATCGAGCCAAGCGCAAAACGCGCTTCCACTCCGTCCCAGTCGACAGCCAATATTCGGGCCATTCGTCGTTATCTCCTTAAGGAACGCCCGCGACTCTCGCGCCGCGTCGTTCTATTCGCGACGGAAACCCCGCAAGGCGACAGTCTGACCGGCGATTCGGCCGCCGTAGACGTTTGTTGACGTCGCGGCTTCCCTCTGCGCATGCATTTTCGCAAAAACAGGACGAGGGCGCCGCTTTTCCACTAATCATAACAAATTTTTTTTCAGGGTCTACTTTTTTCAAGGTAAAAACGAAAAAGCGCCCCAAAAAACCGTGAAAAAACTCGTTTTTTAACAGTTCTTTCATGCAAAACACGCCTCAAACGTACTTTTCGCCGTCTAATCTCCCCCTCTGACGCGCGTCAAATCCAGACTTGACAGAGTCGCGCCTCTAACTTAACATTGAGCCGATTGGGACGACTTTAACGCCCCTTTCGTCGCGGTAAACGCCGCCTGCCTCGATAATAGTTTGAGAGTCGTTATGAGATCAACGCTTTTCCACATTCCGACGCAAATCGCGGGACTTCCCTTGTTTGGCGAAGGAATCCTCTACTGGACGATTCTCGGCGTCGGACTTCTGGCCGTCGTCCGCGGCGTTCTGCAACGCAAAAGCCTGAGCGACGTCGTGTTCTACACGCTCATTACCGCGCTCGGAATGGCGCTCATGCGTTTCGTCGCCCCGTCGCTCCTCGAAGCCGACGGCTTTCCAATACGAGGCTACGGCGTTTTTCTAACGATTGCGATCGCCGCGTCGGGCGGTCTCGCGCTCTGGCGTGGCAAAAAGCTCTGGAATATTCCGACCGACTTAACCTTTACGCTCCTCCTTGTGGCGGCGATCTTCGGAATTGTCGGGGCAAGGTGCTTCTACGTCGTTCAATATTGGCGCGAGTTTCAGTGCGAAAGTTTCGCCGAAACGCTCGTTTCGGCAATCAACGTCGCCAACGGCGGGCTCGTCGTCTACGGTTCGATCATCGGCGGCGCAATCGCCGCTATCGTCTTTTTACTCGTGAAAAAAATACCCGTCGTTCCCGTCCTCGATCTCCTCGCGCCTTCTCTCATGCTCGGAATCGCGATCGGTCGTTTAGGATGCTTCATGAACGGATGTTGCTTTGGCGGAATATGCGACCTGCCCTGGGCGGTCTCCTTTCCTCCGGGAAGCCCCGCCTACGTTCAGCAACTGGACGAAGGTAAAATTTCCCTTTACGGAATAACTCTCGCGAGCCCCGACGCAAATACGGAAGAAAAGACGCTCTTCTCGCTCAAATCGAAACACGTCAATCTCGCGTCGGAGACCCCCTCAGACGTCGTCGTCGCGGCGGTCGATCCCGGCAGCGCGGCGGAAGACGCGGGAATCAAACCGGGCGACAAAATTCTCGAACTCGGCGTCGCGCCCAAAGGGTTCCTTACGTCGAGCGAAGTCGCGCGAGACGCGTTTGCGCAGCGTAAAATCTCGCGATTCCGCGCCGCAAACAACGCGCAGGTTTTCTACTTCTTCCTGAACATCTGGGACGAAAATTCAGACGACGACGTCTGGCTCGTCCTTCAGAATCCCGACGATAAAACAGAAACAGGTCTTGCCTCGGCGCGCAACGTCGTTTTTCACCCAACCCACTCAAAAGCGAAGCCCGTTCATCCGACTCAGATTTACAGTTCAATCAACGCGTTCGTCATTTGCGGCGTCCTTCTTATCGTCTCGCGTTTCGTTAAGCGCGACGGCGTCCTTGCGGGACTGACGCTCGTGCTGTACCCCGTAAACCGATTCTGTCTCGAACTTCTGCGCGTCGACGAGGAATCTTTCTACGGCGCGGGACTGACGATCTCGCAATGCGTGAGTCTCGTCGTCGTTTTTTTCGGAATCGGGCTTTTAATCTGGTCGCTAACGCGACCGCCGCGCAGGGCGCTCGACGGACTTTTCCCCGAAGAAACGCGCGCCGCCGACGTCGTCGCTCAAGCCGCGCCGAAATAATTTGACGGCGGACAAAAAAAGTTTCTCGAAAAGCGCGCCAAATATTTGACGCCAGCCTTCGAATGTGCCATAATCGTTCTATGGTCTTGAGCGTGATCGCGTTCTCGCGTTTCAACTCATGACGCGACGTTGACGAACGTCGTCGTTCGCCGCGCGCTCTGGACGTTTTCAAGACGTTAGGAAATTTTTAGAAATATCAGGAGACGTCAATGCTTACGAAAAGTCGTTCTCAAATCGCATCGAAAGGCGAAATTCCCGCTCTTCTTGCTCAAGCTATGGAAGAAGGCGGCGGTCTCTTGCGCTTGACCCCTAACTGGGTTCCGCGCGTTTTCTGCAAGCCGGGTCGTCGTATCAAGCTCGCCCAGACCGACTGGTACGCGCTCGGACTCGATCGCGGCGGCATCGACGAACGATGGTTCGCCAGCACGACGCCCGCCGACAACGTCGGACGCACGGAAGACGAAGGACTGAGTTACGTCCGGGTCGCCGGCAAGCGTTTTACGCTCGTTGAAGCTGTCGACGAAGGAAAAGGCTCGATCGTCGGCGACGCGATTTGGGAAACCTACAAGCGTTGGCCTGTCTTCTCCAAATTCTTCGACAACCTCGGACCGCTCCCGCATCACGTCCACCAGATGGACAAAGACGCGAAACTCACCGGTCAGGAGGGCAAACCGGAATCCTATTACTATCCCCCGCAACTCAACGCGGCGGAAAACCGTTTCGACTACACCTTCATGGGACTCGAGCCCGGCACGACAAAAGCGCAAGTTCGCAAGTGCCTCGAAAACTGGAACAAGGGCGACAACGGCATTCTCGATTTGTCGAAAGCGTACCGACTTAAGCCGGGCACGGGCTGGCTCGTTCCGGCGGGCGTTCTTCACGCGCCGGGTTCCGTCTGCACGTACGAGCCGCAGTGGGGCTCCGACGTCTTCGGCATGTTCCAGTCGCTGACTGACCACGACGCGATTTCGTGGGATCTCCTCGTCAAGAACGTTCCGGAAGACAAGAAGTTCGACCTCGACTTCATCGTCGAACAGCTCGACTGGGAAAAGAACGTCGACCCGTACTTCAAGGAACATAACTACCTTGAGCCGATCGTCGATCAGGAAAAATCCGCCCCGAACGGCGACTACGTCGACAAATGGATCGTTTACGGTCTCATCGACGGCAAGCAGCGCATTTCCGCGAAGGAACTCACCGTTCAACCTGGTTGCAAATGCGTGGTCAAAGACGGCGCCGCGAGCGGCTGGATCACGACGCAAGGTCGCGGTACGATGGGCAAGCTCAATATCGAGTCGCCGAACATGATCCATTACGGCGAAGAGCCGGACGACGAAATCTTCATCACGGCAACCGCCGCGAAGGAAGGCTTCGAGATCGTCAACACCGGTTCCGAACCGCTCGTCGGACTCCGTTATTTCGGTCCCGATTCGCACAAGAGCGTCCCGATGGTCGGCGATTACAAAAAGTTTCTCGACCTGTGATCTGACTGCGAACTGAATCTTTTCTCAACTTAACGTTAAAACGCCGCTCGATTCTCTTCTGAGTTCGGGCGGCGTTGGAAATTGGAAAATTTTTTCAAGTTGGGCGCTTGTCAAAGACGACGTCAGGATTAGAATCATACCGTCGTTTGCGGTCTGGTATCGTAACGGCGTCGACGCCTCTATAGCTCAGTTGGTAGAGCAACGGACTCTTAATCCGTGGGTCGTGGGTTCGAGTCCCTCTGGAGGTACTAAGCGTTTTATAACGCTTTAAATTTGGTTTTTCGCGCCTCTATAGCTCAGTTGGTAGAGCAACGGACTCTTAATCCGTGGGTCGTGGGTTCGAGTCCCTCTGGAGGTACTAAGGTTCCGATAATTCGGAGCCTTTTTTTATTTGTCTCTTCGAAGAAATGTGAGAATACAGAAAAAGCGCGAGAAAAACGGTTCCGAAAAACGTTCTTCCCGCGCCGGTAGCGCTCGTCGGTCTCTAACGGCGTTATTTGACGTCGCGGACCGCTTTCGAAAGTTTATATTCGATACTGTCGCAGAGCGCGATCCAACTTGCTTCGACGACGTTCTCGCTCACGCCGACGGTGCCCCACCCTTCTTCGCCGTCCCGGCTCTCGATAATGACGCGGGTCGTCGCGGCGGTCGCGGCGTCGGAGTTAAGTACGCGAACCTTATAATCGACGAGCTTCATCTCGCGCAGTTCCGGATAAATCGGCTCTAACGCTTTACGCAGCGCGTTGTTGAGCGCGTCGACAGGCCCGTCGCCTTCGGCGACTTCATGGCGAATCTCGCCTCGTTTCCCAACGCTCAGTTTAACCGTCGCGACCGTCTTAGCGTCCGTGTATTTCTCATTAATCACCGTTACGGCGACGCTCGTTTGATAGTTAATGCGCTTAAAGCTCGGTTCGAACTCGCCTCGAATCTTCTTGACTAACAACCTGAAGGAAGCGTCCGCCGCTTCGTACTGATACCCTTGATTCTCTTTTTCGGCGATTGCGTCGAGAATCTTCTCGACCGTTTCAGAATCGAGCGATCCGTCCTCGTCGAGCCGGTATTTCTTCGCACACGCGAGGATATTCGATTTTCCTGAGAGTTCGCTCACAAGAATTCGGCGCTCGTTTCCGACAGACTCCGGCGGAACGTGCTCGTAGGACGCGGGGTTGCGATTGATCCCGCTCACATGCATCCCGCCTTTGTGCGCAAACGCGCTCTTGCCGACGTACGGCTGTCCGGCGTTCGGGTTCACGTTTGTGAGATCATAGAAAAAGCGCGACGCGGCGGCGAGTCGTTCGATTGCGGCGGGAGTGAGAACGTCGTAACGGTCGTTGAACTTGAGCGCAAGATTCGCGGCGACGACGAGCAGATCCGCGTTGCCGCACCGTTCGCCGAGGCCGTTCATCGTGCCTTGAACCATCGTCGCGCCGGACATGACAGCCGCGAGCGAGTTGGCGACGGCAAGTCCACAATCGTTATGCGCGTGTATGCCGACGACGACAGGCCTCTCAAACTTTTGGACAACTTCGACGGCGCTATGGGTCGCCGCGCCAATCATAGGCGACATGGTTCCGCCGTTTGTATCGCAGAGAACGACAGCCTCCGCGCCGCCGCGTATCGCCGCGCGAAGCGTTTCCATGGAATAGGCGGAATCGTCGGACCACCCGTCGAAATAGTGTTCCGCGTCGAAAAAGACGCGTTTGCCCGAATCGACGGCGAAGCGAACGGTCTCCTCGATCATCGCGAGGTTTTCTTCAAGAGTCGCGCCGAGGACTTCCCGCGCCTGGAAATGAGAGCCCTTGCCGACGATTGTGACAATCTTAGCGCTCGACGCGACGAGCTGCGCAAGTCCGGGATCGTCTTCAGGTCTAACGCCCTTGCGCCGCGTCATGCCGAAGGCGCAGATTTGCGTCGTTTTCAAAGGACGGCGGACGATCTCTTCAAAATACGCCTTATCCTTCTCGTTCGACGCGGGGTAGCCCCCTTCGACGTAATCGACGCCGAGTTCGTCGAGCCGAATTGTCGCGGCGAATTTGTCGTTGAGCGAGAACGCGACGCCTTCGGCCTGCGCGCCGTCGCGGAGCGTAGAATCGTATAAAGCTATGCGTGTGGTTTCTCGAGTCAATTCTTCCATCATCGTCGACGCCTCAAAAAACGGTTAAAAAAGAGCCCGCGCACGATTCGCAAACGCGGTCGCCGCGTCCTTCGCGATTAAGGGGCGAAGTTTCTGACGGGCAAAGGCGGCGCGAAGATCAAGCGCGGGGCAAACAACAGCGGCTCGCGTCGAAAACGACGCGACGCGCAGGGTCAGAAGGTTTCCTCGGAAAATTCCTTGATAAGATTCTCCCGCCCTGATTTGCCATGCGCTTCGTCGACGATGACGGCGGCGCAGCGTTCGCTCAAACTGATAACGCTAACGTTCACGTTCCCTTCCCCAAGCGTTCGAAACATTCGAAACGCCAAACCGGTATGACTGCGAAGTCCGGAACCTCGCACCGTGAGCTTTGCGGCGCGCGCGTCGAATTCCGAGTTACAACCGTACGTCTCGCAGAGACGGTCCGCGACGGCGACGACCGCTTCAAGCTCGTCGCGAGGAATCGTAAACGTGATATTGGCAAGGTTGTCGCGACCCGAACTCTGGACGATCATATCGACGATCACGTGTCCTTCCGCCACGCGGTCGAAGACCGTCGCCGCCAGACCGGGAACGTCGGGAAGCGAATAGAGGGTCACGCGCGCTTGTCCTTCGTCGAGATCGATCGATTCGACGACGACGTCTTCCATGCCGGCGAGATGCGAGATCAACCGCGCGGAAACGCCGTGGTCGAAGTTCGCAACCGTCGCGTTGACGCCGTTCGACGCTTCGAGTTCTTCTTTTGTCGGTTCGACGTCAAGTTGAAACGCGCTGTGCGCGGCGCGGAGCGCTTTCACGGCGTCGTCGCGATTCACGAGCGCGGAAATTTTAATGTCGCTCGTCGCGATCATGATAATGTTGACGCCACATTCGGAAAGCGCGTGGAAGAGCTTCTGCGCGACGCCCGTCTGATGGAGCATCCCGAGCCCGACGACGGAGACCTTCGCGACCTTTTCGTCGATATCGTAGCTTTCGGCGCCGATTTCGCCGACGATATTTTCAACGACTTCTTTCGCCTTATACGCGTCGTCGCTCTGCACGGTAAAGGAAACGTCCGTTTTCCCCGCCGCGCTGGAGCTTTGCGCGATCATGTCGGTCGGAATTTTCGCGTCGGCAAGGCGTGAGAAGAGCTTCATGGCGACGCCGGGCTTATCGGGAACGCCGTAGACGGAGACGCGGGTTTCGTCCTTCGCGAGCGCCGCGCCGCAGACGGGCGCGTCGACGCGTTCCGGGTTCGGACCGATAACGGTGCCGGGATTGTCGCTGAAACTGCTGCGAACATGAACGAGGACGCCGAATTTCTTGGCGAATTCGATTGAACGGCTGTGCATAACGCCCGCGCCCATGCTGGCGAGTTCAAGCATTTCGTCGTAACTAATGCGTTCGACGCGACGCGCTTCGGGAACGACGCGAGGGTCGGTGGTATAGACGCCGTCGACGTCGGTGTAAATGTCGCAGCGATCGGCTTGAAGCGCGGCGGCAAGCGCGACGGCGGTCGTATCGCTTCCGCCGCGGCCGAGCGTCGTGATATTGAAGTCGTCGTCGATTCCTTGGAACCCGGCGGCGATGACGATTTTCCCTTCGTCGAGCGCGCGTTTCATGCGGTCGGTGGAGATAGAGCGAATTCGCGCTCGGCTATATGTCGCGTCGGTGCGGATCCCGATCTGGGCGCCGGTAAAGCTGACGGCTTTATATCCGAGAGATTCAAGCGCGATCGCCATGAGCGCAATCGTAACCTGCTCGCCCGTAGAGAGGAGCATGTCCATCTCACGGGTGTTCGGGTGTTCGCTAAGTTCATGGGCAAGCTCGATGAGGTGATCAGTCTGTTTCCCCATCGCGCTCACGACCATAACGACCTGATTGCCTGCGCGGCGTTCGCGAATCGCTTTCCGCGCCGCCGCCAAAATCTTCTGAGTATCCGCTACGCTCGTTCCGCCAAATTTCTGTACGATCAACGCCACGTCGTCGCTCTCTTTCCGCCTCTCTCGAAACCGCGTCGCCCGCGCTTAAACAGACTCAAACTTCAACGACGTCGCGGCGAAACCCTGTCTCAAAACCAGACTCCCGCCCGACGCGCACGTGCGACGTGTCGATGGCATAAAACCATAATTCGGCGGATATTATACAGCAAAGGCCCCTTCTGGCTATGGGGCGACCCGGATTTTTAGAAAACAAACGCCAACGCTTACGACGTCGAAAAAAGGGAGAATGCGGCTGACTTCCAGTTCCTATTCCGTTCAAAGTCAGAAAAGATAGAAAGAGATTTCCAACTTCTTGCGCTTTTGTTAAAAGTTGGAAATATATTTCCATCTTTTTATATTTTAACAAGAAGTTGGAAATAAATTTCTAACTTCTTGAACTTTTAACAAAATATGGAATAATATTTCCATATTTATCCAAAATCCTCAAGAAAGGATTGTGTCGCCATGCTGATACCACGAAACGACTATCTCAATTTCCTCCTGACGTGGAAAGACAAACAGGTAATCAAGGTCGTCTCGGGAATAAGACGATGCGGGAAATCCACGCTCTTTGAACTCTATCAAGATCGATTGCTAAAGGAAGGCGTTCTTCCAAATCAGATCATATCCGTCAATTTTGAGGACATGGATAATGAAAGGCTATGCGACTACAGGGTGTTGTACAATTACGTGACGTCGAAAATGACGCCGGGCATGATGAACTATATCTTTCTCGACGAAATCCAGCATGTCCCCGATTATCAAAAAACGGCGGACAGTTTGTTCGTCAAGAAAAACGTCGACCTGTACGTCACGGGATCGAACGCGTACTTCATGTCGGGCGAACTTGCGACGTTGCTCTCCGGGAGATACGTCGAACTTAAGGCGCTTCCCCTGTCCTTCAAGGAGTACGTAAGCGCGTTTGAACCCAATAGAAACCTTGAAGAACTTTATGCGAACTACGTTTACAACAGTTCCTTCCCTTATGCCGTAGGTCTGAAAAATCGAAGAGAAGTCCGCGATTATCTCGACGGTCTTTTCAACACGATCATTCTCAACGACGTCGTGCAGAGAAAAAAGATACAAGATCCGCTCATGTTCAAAAGCGTCGTCAAGTTTCTGTTCGACAATATCGGCTCCCTGTGTTCGCCAAAGAAAATCGCCGACGCGATGACCAGCAAGGGCAGAAAAATCTCGAATCACACGGTTGAGAACTATCTAGACGGACTAATCGACAGTCTGCTTATGTACAAAGTCGGCAGATACGACATTAAGGGCAAGGATTATTTGCAGTTGCTGGATAAATATTACCTCGCCGACGTCGGTCTGCGCTATTATCTTCTTGGCTCCGCAAACGCGGATCATGGACGAATTTTGGAGAACGTCGTTTATCTTGAGCTTCTTCGCAGAGGTTATCGCGTTTACGTCGGAAAGATCGGCGCCGCGGAGGTCGATTTCGTCGCGCAAGACGAAGAAGGAAACTCCGAATACTATCAAATCTCTTGGTCCGTCAGAGAGGAATCGACGCTCAAAAGAGAACTAGCCTCTTTGGAGAGTGTTCATGACCATAATCCCAAATACCTTCTTACGATGGACAACGATCCCCCCGTTTCTTACAACGGGATTCGGCAAAGATACGCGCTTGATTGGCTGTTGGGTAATGTGAGATAGGTCGTCTACTGTGCGAAAACATATTCCAAGAAGTTTTCCGCCGCGACGCTTGTCGTTCCGATTCTCCCTCCTCAACCGCCACAAATCGAAATCCCCAAAAGTCGGTGGCGCAGCCCCTGCCCCTCTAAAGGTGATTGTCCCAGATTGTCCTGTTTACGGAGCAACGCTTGCGACGGCGCACTAGCGGCACGTACCACGTCTGCCGCCCATGCTATGCGCAAGTCCCTTTTACCCATAGACTTGGCTACGCTAGTCGCAACTAAGAATGACGCGGAAGCCGAGAAGGTCGCCCCGATAGCTCGGCACGAACTTGAGTCGAAACGCTGATCGGCAGTACCTCGCGCAACTGAACCACGAACCGCCGCGACAAACGCGGTACGAGCCGTCGTCAGATCCCTGCGGATCAACGACTGCCCAAACGTGGTAGTCAAGACACCATTCCGAAACGTTACCGTGCATGTCGTAGAGTCCCCAAGGATTCGCGCCGTAGCTCTTCACAGGCGTCGTCCTACCAAGATACTTTCCCGCTTTAAAAGTTCCGTATGGAGAATTCCCGTCGCAGTTCGCCCTGTTGCCGTTCAAGTCGCTTCCAAAGGAAAAAGGCGTCTTTGTGCCAGCTCGACATGCATATTCCCACTGCGCCTCTGTCGGCAAAGACGCTTTCACTCCATCCGGAAGGCGCTCCGTCAATTTTTCGCAAAATTTCATCGCCTCAAACCACGAAACTCGTTCCACAGGAAGATCGTGAATATCTTTTGTCTCCTTGAAACGACTCGGGGCGGACTCCATGATCTCCCAATAAAGCGCCTGCGTAACCTCCGTCTCCAACATCCAGAACCCCTTTGTCAACTTCACATGGTGGAGCGTCTCGTCGTCGCCACGACTTATTTCCGATTCAGACGATCCCATATCGAACTCGCCCGCCGGAATCCAGCAGAAACCGTACGTGGAGTTGCCAATCTTCAACGTCTGACGCGTTCCAGCCTTGCGAGAACTCGATTCTGACCACTTCGAAAGAGGAAGCGCATCCTGTCCGAACGTACTCGTTACGATGCAAAAAATCGACGCGGCGACAGAAACGAACGCGGAAATGAAAAACACACACCTTTTTGGATTGACATTAACCACAACCTTCCTCTACAACTCAAAATCAAAAGGAAAACGAGACAAAGACGTCCTCAGTTAAACGGCATGAAAAAGGGTAATATCGCGAATGTGAAAGGTTTTCTGTAGATTGATCCCTAGGGACGAAACTTTCGTTTTGAATCTCCTCCTATCCTCGTCCCTCACGATTCCAAACTTGTTCGTTGTAATCGTATGTCCCCGTTAGTATGTTGCTAGAACAGTAAAATACGTCCATTATGGCGGCGATTTGAAGTTGAGCGGTTCGTCGTCACGTCAACCTCGAACCAAAGCGTAATGCGCAAAGCAATATCAACAGTAACCACGCCTATATTCGCGCCGAAAAAATACTCGTTCAACCTTTCAGTCCCAAACGCGGAACGGATTTTGGAAAGCAACTCTTCTCAGAACTACTTTTCCAAAAGACTATTCATGATACAATCCTTAGACTGTATACGATCGCTAAAAGAATTCACAAGTCTTACTATCGTTAGTCTTAAGCTTAGTTCTGTCCAACGCTAAAAATGGTATTTCCGAGAATCAATCTTCTAGGAATTTGATCTGGGCACAAATGCTATATCAATTACTTGTCAAGAAAACGTTTCTCGAAAAATTAGAAATGCTTTGTCTTTTGCTTTCGATTGACGGATGAACGTAGTAATTCAGCGTTACATTGACGCTTGAGTGCCCGAGAATTTCGCTCAACGTTTTTACATCGTAACCGAGTTCTATCCATCGTGTTGCAAACGAATGACGTAGAGCATGGAAGTTTATAGCACGGATATTACAAGCGCGTAAGGTTTTCTTGAAATGATTTCTTAAGGTTCGCGGTTCCATTAGTTTATCAGAACAACCAGTAAGAATATAAATGTTGTCTTGAAGACGTTGCCGCTCAAGAAGTTCGAAATCGCATGGCGCCAACGGAATCGACCTTTCAGAATAGGCGCTTTTCAGTGAAGTTACCATAAGCTTTGTCTTAGTTCCATTTTTGGCAAACGTTTGATGACGTCCCAACGCTCGATTAATTGAAAGGACGCCTTCGTTTAACTGAATGTCCCCCCATCGAAGCGCGCATATCTCGCCAATTCGGAGACCGTAAGTTAAACACAGGAGGATTCCTAGGTTGCAGGGAGAAAGATGAGCGCGCAGGTAACGCCACAACTTTTTCTGCTCAGAGCGTGTCAAAACAGCTATCGCGGGCTTCTTAACGCCGACACGTAATTTACGAAAGTTGATCGTCGGGCAACCTGTTTCTTGCGAAGCATAGTCGAGAATTCTCTTAAGAACCGTCAAAACAGAGTTGACAGTCGCGGGCATCAACCCCTGTTTCTTCATGCCGCCGTTAGTCAACAATGACTGGGAAAAGTCGTTCACGCGACTTCGATCAATCTGATTGATACGAGTTCTACCAAAACGAGGTAGAAGATATAATTCAACGACGTTTGTGTATTTGACAAGGCTTGACGACTTAATTTCGGATGTAATCTCCTTTAACCATTTACTAGCAAAATGTTTAAATAAATTCTTATTTAGATTTACAGACTTGGAATTACTTTTCATTTCTCTGCCTCTAAAACGATCAACTTTAAAAGTAAAAAAATTGCAGAAATTATTGTGGGTAAGCTGTTGCGAAAACGCTTTAAGCCGATTAAAATACGTCTAGAAGATTGATTCTCGGAAAAACATATCTTACCCGTTGATATGTCTTATGTTTTCGTTTGATGTTGAAAACATAAAATCGGCCCAAGCGTTTCGTTGTTATTCTTGCGCGTACTTTCTGAAATATGCCGTTGTTTTTCTCCTCAAGTTCGACCTTGATCGCCGAAACCGCGCGATCATTTTTCGGACAGATATTGACCGACCAATCTCTTTGGCTAAATTAACTTCACGTTATTTAGGCAACACGAAAAATGAAAGCGATATTTCAGGCGTCCGCAATGAATTTTTATCCTTCAAGCAATTTAGAGACCGATTATTCTGAGGTTTTGGTCGATCTTTCTAACGGCGAGGAAATCGTCCTTACCAACAACGGCAAACCGTCGGCATTAATCGTAAGTATTCCCGACGGACTCTTTGACGAATTCATTCAAGCATTTCGTCAGGCAAAGGCGATGGTTGCGCTCAACAGTATGTGAAGAAAGGCGGCGATATCGGGTTTTATGACCGACGAAGAAATCGAAGCAGCGATTGCCGAGGCAAAAAAACAAGACTGACCCAACCGCCGTTTTGGAAGGCGACTCCCAAATCGAAACCATTCAACCGCAACGCCCCACGCTAATGACTCCGACGTCTCCGATCCTCCCCAACGCCGTTTCAACTGCGTTTAACACGCCGATGGTCGAACTAGGCAAGCTATTCCCCGTCGACGGCGCTCGCGTATTGCTCAAACTCGAAACGCGTGGACCGACCGGCAGTGTTAAAGATCGCGTCGTTAAACTCATGGTCGACGCGGCGCTCAACCTCGGGCAGATCGAAGCGCGGACGCGGATCGTCGAGGCGACCGCCGGCGCGGAGGCGTTTGCGCTCGCAAGCGTCGCCGCGTCGCTAGATTTGCCGCTGACAATCTTTGCGCCCGAAGGAAGTTTCGCCGACCGCGTTGAGACGCTTCGTCTCTATGGCGCCGAAATCGAATTTACTCCGAAATCCCGCGGCATGACCGGCGCCCTTAACGCCGCGAAAACCGCCGCGTCCGAGCCCGACGCATGGTCGCCCAGAATCTTTGAAAATCCCGCCAACCCCGGCTGTCACGAGGCGACGACGGGCCCCGAAATATGGCGCGACCTTGCCGGGAACGTCGACGCGTTCGTCGCCGGCGTCGGTTCCGGCGGAACGTTTGTCGGGGTCTCGCGATTTCTCCGGCGACGTAACCCCGCCGTCGAACTCGTCGCCGTCGAACCGCAAGAATCTCCCGTTCTCTCCGGCGGCGCGCCCGGCGCCCATGGAATCGCCGGACTCGGCGCGGGCTTCGTCCCGAAAATCTTCGACCGCTCGCTCCCCACGCGAATCGAGACGGTCGCAACCGAAGAGGCCGCGCTCTGGGTCGAAAAACTTGCCCGAACGGAAGGACTCGCCGTCGGACTCTCGACGGGCGCCAACCTCGCCGTCGCCGCCCGCTACGCGTCGCGTCGCGAAAACAAGGGCAAAACGCTCGTAACCGTCGCGTTCTCGGCAAGATTCGCCGACGCCTAATTTTTTTTTGACTTTAGCGTCTCTTTCGCTTATAATCCCTCCTGACGTTTCGGCGCCCCTCTTAGATCGTTCGCGCACTCACGTTTCAAAACGCCGCGTCTCCCGCGTTGCGGGCGCAAGTTCGCGCCCGACGCGTCCGTTTCGTTCCCCGTCGAAAATATGAGGAAATTGCTATGAACGCCTCTCGAAGAACTTTTCTGAAACAGTCGTCCGCCGCGCTCGCGACCGTCCTCGCTAGTCCAACGCTCATTCCCCGCGACGCGCTCGCGTCCCCGAAAGGCGTCGGCGCCAACGACCGCATTATCGTCGGGTTCGTTGGAACCGGCGGGCGCGCCCGTCAGCTTATGGAGCATATCCCGCGCGAACGCGCGAAGATCGTCGCGGTCTCCGACTTCTGGCGTCAGAAGATGATCGACTGCATTAACGAGAAAAAAGGCTCCGGGCTCATCGGCGACGGCGAAGAATGGAAAATGTACGACTCGGATATCGAACTGTACGAAAACGAAAAACTCGACGCCGCGTTCGTCATTACCCAAGATCACTGCCGAACCCTCGCGGCGGCGCGCGCGATTCTCGCGGAACTCGACGTCTACGCCGAAAAAGCGCTCACGACTTACATCGCCGAAGGACGTAAACTTGTCAATATCGTCCGCAAATCAAAGCAGATTCTTCAAGTCGGCTCTCAACAGCGTTCGATGCGCCTCAACGAATACGGATGCCGCATGATTCGCGAAGGAAAACTCGGCAAAGTCAAGCTCGTCCAAGCGTGCAATTATCCCTTCTGCGATCCCATCCCCGCCGAATACGAAGAACAGCCGATTCCCGAAGGTCTCAACTGGGACGCGTGGCAGGGCCCGACGCAATACCATAAGTTCAACCATATGCTCCTTAACTGGATGGGATGGCGCGAATACGCCGGCGGCGAAATGACGAACTGGGGCGCGCACGGCGTCGATCAGATTCAATGGGCGCTCGGCGCCGACGAGACGGGGCCCGTCGCGACCTCGCCCATGCCTGACGGCGACGGTAAAGTCGCTTTGAAATATGCCGACGGAACCGAGGTACATTTTGATCTCGAATACGGCAAAGCCCCCATGGGCGGCGCGATCTTCCGTTGCGAAAAGGGCAATCTTGAAATCAACCGCAACAACCTCAAGGCGAACCCCGAAGAGTTGATCGCCGACGCGCCGGAACCTGATCCGCCGGAGGGACCGACGTGGATCGCGCGCCCGCACATCGAAAACTTCTTCGACTGCATGGTCACGCGCGAACGTCCCCACGCCGACGTTGAAATCGGGCACCGCAGCATTTCCGTCTGCCACCTCGTCAATATCACGCGCATCCTCAACCGTCCGCTACAATGGGATCCGCAGAAGGAACAGTTCGTCAACGACGACGAAGCAAACTCCTACGTCGACCGTCCGCGCCGCAAGGGCTACGAACTCCCCGGCCGCGACGTCGCGGCGGACGATATCGCGCCTGAACGTGCTTAGTTATTCTAGGCGTACACGGCGCGAACTCTAGGCGCCGCTCGTTGGCGGCGCTTCTAACGCCGATATTTGGCCGCGACGTCGCGGCTGACGATATCGCGCCTGAACGCGTTTAGTTATTCTAGGCGTACACGGCGCGAACTCTTGGCGCCGCTCGTTGGCGGCGCTTCTAGCATAGTTATTTGAATTGGGCGTCGAAACGCCAAAGGCGCCCAATTCGTCTTGATATAATTCTGCTTCTCAGACGCTTGGGATTCTCCTTATGCCTTCTCTTTCGCCGCGTTTCGTTATTATTGTCTTCCTTTCGTCCCTCAACGTTCTCTTAACGCTTGACGCGTCCTCTGCCCAAACGCCTCCGCAGTGTGGAATTCCCTTCCATGACGGCGTCTCCTACTCCGTCGAACTCCCGCAAAGTTCGGTCGCGCTCCCTGAATTCAGCGTCGCCGCGTGGGTTAAGACGACGAAGCCGAGCGAAGCGCAGGGAATTCTCGGAATCGGCGCGCCGCAACAATTCTTCACGTTCTATCTCTACCGAAACGCCGTGAGGATGCTCGTCGAAGAAGATCGCGCTACGAATCGCTATCGATACGCCGTCGCGCCCATTCCCCAACCGGACGTCTGGACGCATTACGTCGGAACCTACGACGGCGCGACAATTCGCGTCTATCGCGACGGCAAACTCGCTCAAGAAGTCGCGGCGACGACGAAACTTGCGTCAGACGCGTTCGACCGTAAAACGCTCCTTATCGGTTCGGGAACAACAGACGGCGACCGTGCGTTCGAAGGCGAACTCGACGACGTCGCGCTCTGGAATCGCGCGCTGACGGACGAAGACGTCGCCAAAATCTACGAGTCTGGCGCCAATTCATGCGACGACGCGCTTATCGCGTTTTGGACCAGCGAAGGTCTCGAAGAAAACGACAAGTTTCTCAACGCCGGAACCGGCGTTCTAAGAGCCGAAAGACGCGTCTCCTGCGACAATCCGCTCTTAAATCAGAAAGACTCCGGTTATCGCGGCGTTTGGTATTACAACCAAAAGCTCGACAACGAATACGTTTACAAATACTCCGGCGGTCTCGGGACATATCCCGCGAACCACTATCCCTTCTCCGTCTATCGTCCTGAAGTCGACAAAACTTTCTTCTGCTACGGCGGCTTTGATCCCGATGAAAAGACGCTCTGGCACGAAGTCGGCGTCTTTGATCACAAAACCCAAAAGGTCTCTCGTCCGACGGTTATCCTCGACAAAAAGACGGACGACGCCCACGACAATCCCGTCATGTCGATCGACGACGAAGGATATGTCTGGATATTCTCGACCTCGCACGGAACCGGACGCCCTTCTTTCGTCCACCGAAGCGTCCGCCCATACGATATTACGGAATTCGAACGCGTCGAACCGACAAAACTCGTCGGCGGCGCGTCAGTCCCAATGACCAACTTCTCTTATTTGCAAATTCGTAACGTTCCCAAACGCGGATTTTTCGCCTTCTTCACGACTTACGACCGTAAACTTATTTCCGACGTCGATCCTCAAACGAAGGTTCAACGCATTCTCGCCTTCATGACGAGTCCTGACGGGATCGAATGGAGCGCGTGGAAACCGCTCGCCGCGATGGAAATAGGCCACTATCAGAACGCCTGCGTCCACGTCGTTCCCGACGAATCGGCGGACGACGGCAAACCGCGCGTTAAACTCGGGACCGCTTTTAACTATCATCCCGCCGTCGCTAAGGGCGAGCGTGGCGTTGGACTGAACTGGCGCACAAACATATACTACATGGAATCGACCGACCTTGGGGAGACTTGGCATACCGTCGAGGGAACGCCCCTTGAGCTTCCCTTGTTAAATTCCGAATCTCCCGCGCTAGTCCGCAATTACGAGAACGAAAACCTAAACGTTTACATTACGGATCTAACTTACGACGCGAAAGGTCGTCCAATCGTCGCGTACGTCACAAGCAAAGGCTTTGAGTCGGGACCGGAAATGGGACCGCGTTATTTTTGCGTCGCGCGCTGGACCGGCGACGAATGGCGCTATTCGACTGTCTGCGAGGTCGACAACAACTATGAATACGCGATGATCTACCCCGAAGAAGCGGATTCGGGAGTTTTGCGGCTCGTGGGTTCCTTCGAAGACGGTCCTCAAGCGTTCAATACCGGGGGCGAAATCTCTCAATGGGTCAGCCGCGACGACGGCGAAACGTGGCAAAAGGAGTTCCAACTCACAGAAAAGAGCGACGTCAACCAGTGCTTTCCGCGCCGAACAATCGACGCGTCGCCGGACTTCTACGCGTTCTGGGCGGAAGGAAACGGGCGGGAAAAATCGATCTCGACGCTCCGTTTCTCCACGAAGGACGGTAGAGTCTATGCGCTTCCGCGCGAAATGAGGGAAGACAGGGAGTCGCCGACCCTAATCCGCAAAGCGCCTCGATTGTAGCGTTTTGTTCATTCCATAGACAAAACGTCGAATCGCAAGGGCGTCGATCGCGCCCTTCTCAAACCGTTTCTCTTTTCAAGACCGTCAAATCGTCGACTACACTTTCGATTTGACCCACGACAGATATTGCGCGTTTCCAAGCCTCGTTATAATGAACGAAGCGCCCTTCCTCGGCAGAATCGGCGAACAATGGGACGAATCTAGCTTTTTTAGACATGAGGCAAATCGTCGCCAACACGTCGTTTAATCTTACTTTATTTAACTTACATAGTCTCGGTCGCCATATCGGTCCAGCAACGCCATGATAATTGTATTTGACGCGCTATTACTAGCGGCGGGTTTTTACGCATTGATTAAAGGAGCCGACGTCTTCATCGACGGAAGCGCCGCTTTGGCGAGAAGGTTCAACGTTCCGGGGCTCGTTGTAGGATTAACGATCGTCGCGCTTGGAACGAGCGCGCCTGAAATGGCGGTCAGCGTCTCCGCCGCGTTACAAGGCGCAAACGAGATCGCTCTAAGCAACGTCTTGGGTTCAAATATCTTTAATATTTTGATTATTCTCGGCGTCTGCTCGACGATATACGCTCTTCCTGTGGAGAGAGACATATTGAAACGCGACTTTCCCCTTTCGATCATAACGACGGGGGCGTTGCTCGTCATATCAAGTTTGTCGGTCTTCGGAGGACAAGCGCTTTTCTCCTTGCCCGTTGAACAAAATATCGGAACGGTTACGCGAACGTTTGGAATTGCCTTAAACAGTATTTTCGTCGGGTATATCGTTTTTCTCATCCTTTCGACGAAAAAACGAGTAGGGCTAGATTCTGACACTGACGATCTGAACGTTAAGAAAGCGTCTTTTGGCAAGTGCGTGTTTTTGATAATCGTCGGTCTGGCGTTAATCATCATCGGCGGCAAAGCTGTAGTTCATAGCGCAAGAGAAATCGCGCGAGCCGCAGGAATGACAGAAACCTTGATTGGCTTGACAATTGTCGCGGTCGGCACGTCGCTCCCAGAGTTTGCGGCGTCGATCGTCGCGGCGCGAAAGGGGGAAACAGGACTGGCGATCGGCAACGCCGTCGGTTCCAATATTTTCAATCTGCTGTTCGTTCTCGGCGTTTCTGCGACGCTTCGTCCGATCGCCGTCAACGTAGCGTCGGTTTACGACGTAACGATTCTTCTCGTCGCGACCGTTCTAACGTTTTGCTTCGCGCTCAGTTCTCAAAAAATTACGAGATGGGAAGGAATCTTCATGATCTTATTCTACGCCGCCTACGTCACGTTTACAGTCGTAAGATAACGTTACGCGAGAACGCCCAAACGCGCCCATATTCGTTCGACCTATTCATAATTTGGGCGCGTCACACTTCGACGACCATCCCGTTTTTCTTCTCAAAGGCCGCGACCTCTAAATCATGGCGGACCATGTCTTCGACGAGAGACGCGAACGAGTGTTTCGGAGTCCATTTGAGGACGCTTCGCGCTTTACTCGAATCGCCGCAGAGGTAGTTGACCTCGTTCGGACGGAAGAACCGTTCGTCAATTTCGACGAGCGTTTTTCCTGATTTGCGGTCGATTCCCTTCTCCTCGACGCCGCTTCCACGCCAAACGAGCTCGTAGTCGAGTCGGCTAAATACGATCTCGAGAAATTCGCGGACCGAATGCTGTTCGCCCGTCGCTAGGACATAGTCGTCTGGCGTCTCGTGTTGAAGCATAAGGAACATTCCTTCGACGTAATCCTCGGCGTGCCCCCAATCGCGCCGTGAATCGATATTTCCCAGGCGCAAAACGTCTTGAAGCCCCACCCTAATCCTTGCGGCTCCGTATGTGATCTTTCGCGTGACAAAATTCTTGCCGCGTCTCGGACTTTCGTGGTTAAAAAGGATTCCGTTACACGCAAAGATTCCGTATCCTTCGCGATAATTGACCGTCGTCCAGTAGGCGTAGAGTTTCGCAACCGCGTAAGGACTGCGCGGAGCAAAGGGAGTGGTTTCACGTTGCGGCTTTTCGCGAACCGCGCCGAAAAGTTCGGAAGTCGAGGCCTGATAAAAACGCGTCGTCTTCTCAAGTCCAAGCCGTCTAATCCCCTCGAGGAGTCGCAGCGTCCCGAGAGCGTCGACGTCGGCGGTGAACTCCGGAACGCCGAAAGACGCATGGACGTCCGACTGAGCCGCAAGATTATAAACTTCGTCTGGCTCGTACTTCCCGAGAATCTCTTCAAGACTCGACTGATCCGTCAAGTCGCCTTGGCAGTATATCAGTTCCGCTCCGTTGTTTTGAACGCCCTCTTTGAGTCCGCTCAGCCGCGCCATATTAAACGTTGAAGAACGGCGCGTCATCGCGCAAACGCGACGCCCCTCCGACAGTAGTTTTTCGATCAAATAAGAGCCGTCCTGACCCGTCGCGCCAGTAACTAAAGAAGTCTTCATCGCCGATACTCTCTAAAAGGGAAAAGACGGCGATCCCCTCGCCGCCCAAGTCATTCTAACAAAACGCCCCGTCCAAACAAGCGTAGGGACGACTCGAAAAGATTCCAACGAAAAAAGCCCGCGACGACGTTTATGAACGTCCGCGAGCTTTGAACGCAATTCTATTTCAAAGTTTAAAAACGACTTACCAAATGATGTAATTGCCGCCGTAAGTAAGGCCGGCGCCGAACCCCGCAAGCAGCAACTTATCGCCGCGACGAATCTGACCGCTGCGATTCATTTCGTCGAGCGCGATCGGAATCGACGCCGACGCCGTATTCGCGACGAGTTCGAGATTGATATAGAACTTCTCGTCGTCTTCAAAGCCAAGACGCGTCCCCGCCGACTTGATGATACGATAATTCGCCTGGTGCGGAACGATGCGCGTAATTTCGTCCATCGTAAGGTTGTTGCGATTCATGAGCGAATTCACAACTTCGACAATCGCCTTGACGGCAAAAGCGTAAACCTGCTGACCGCCCATTTGCAGAATATGCGCCTGCGGGTGGCGCAACGAATCGACAGAACGACAACCGCCTTCGAGAAGCAGGTGTTTGCCGGAACGCCCGTCCGCCATCATTACGGAATCGACAATTCCACGCCCCGCGTTTTCCTCGCTCTCATCCGGCTGCAACACGACCGCCCCCGCGCCGTCCCCGAAGAGGATACACGTTCGATAGTCGTTCCAGTCGACCTTGCGCGACATGATCTCCGTCGCCACCAGCAAAATCGGTTTGCGAAAATGAGGGTTCGAGAAGAAATTCTTCGCGATTTCAAGGTTGTAAATAAAACCGCAACACGCGGCGCTCATATCGAACGCCGACGCGTGATCGGCTCCGAGTTTATCTTGAAGGATACACGAGGTCAACGGCGTCGGCGCATAGTCTGGCGTCGCCGTGCTTACGACGATCATTCCGAGATCGTCCGGACCAATTCCCGCCTGTTCGAGCGCACGTTGCGCGGCAACGAGCGCCATGTCTGAGGGAGACTCGTTTGGCGCCGCGATATGACGAGCGTGGATTCCTGTGTGAGAATAGATCCATTCGTCAGACGTTTGCGGCATACGTTCCGCGAGTTCGTCGTTCGTTACGACACGTTCCGGAAGATAAGAACCCGTCCCTGTGATTATAGCGCGAACCATTGAATAACTCGTTCTTTACTGGCGCTTGCGTCTAGTTAATAGCGGCTTCCTTCGCCGCCAAAATGCGAGCGACCTCTTCGACGAAGTCGCTCAACCACGGCGCAATCCTAGAGAAAAACCAATGTGGCGCCAATATCAATAAAACCCATTTTTCCAAAAATAATTGGCATTTGGAAAAAAAAGAAGGGTCGACGCCGTCCCGCGACGCTACCCCTCTCCTCGTCGCCTCAGAAAATGAAACGAAAGCGCTTAAACAGCCGGGACGTCTGAACGATCCTCGTCAGAATCGTCGACGCAGTATTCCTCGGCGACGACGCGTAAAAACTCTTCCCCCGTTTTAACGCGTCCGATATGATCGCGAAAGGTTCGCGCGCCGCGAATTCCTTTGGAATAATGGCACGCAACCTTACGCATCTGCTTCACGCCAAGTTCGACGCCAAAACGCTCGACGACGAGATCATAATGTGAAAGAAGCAGATCGCGTTGCTCGCGCGGAGTCGGCTCTGGGTCAGGCGTTTCGCCCCGAAGAATCTGCGCGATTTCGCGAAAAATCCACGGACGATCGATTCCGGCTCTACCAATCATAACGCCTGAAATCGGATAATTCTCGAGACGATCGATCGCTTCTTGCGCGGTTCTAATATCGCCGTTGCCGACGAGTGGAATCGACTTGAGAAAGTCGCTCACCTTGGCAATTTCGTCCCAGTCGGCGACCCCGGAATACATCTGTTTCGCCGTGCGTCCATGAACAGTCAACGCAGCGCCTCCCGCGCCTTCCACGGCTTGGGCGACGTCGCAAGCGTTAATCATGTCGCGCGTGACGCCGAGCCGAATCTTTGCGGTCACTGGAACAGGGGCGCAAGCGGAAACGACGCGTTCGACAATCTTGCCCACCTTCTCTGGATCGCGCAATAAAAAAGAACCGCTTTCGGAGCGTTTGGCGATCGCGGGCGCAGGACATCCAAAATTGAGATCGACGACGCTAACGCGGAACTCGTGAGCAAGCTTTCCTCCAAGTTCCGCGAGCGTCTCGGGCGAGTTGTCCCAAATCTGAACGAGGAGCGGTCGAGGCTCTTCACGAACGCCCCAAAGACGCGCAGGTTCTTCTCCGTCGCGGCGTCCCATGCAAACAAAGGCCCTCGCGCTCGCCATTTCTGTAGAGATCAGCCCGACGCCGCCAAGACGCCGCAACATTTCGCGGTGTGCGTAATTGGTATAGCCTGCCATCGGCGCGGAAAGAACCGGCGGAGAAACGACCAATTCGCCAATCTTAAAAGACGTTTTCAAAACAACCTCGCACTGACTCGTAAAAAAGCTCATATTCGACACAAACTCGCAGAATACGACAAGCGACGATTATATTCTGCCAAATCGAAGCGTCGTGTAAACGCCCCCGACGTTGACAAAACGACGTCTAGCGGGCTTCAAAACGTCTGCGGCATGAGAAATGCAAGACGCTACATGTCCGAATCTAAAGCGTTAAATTAGATTTTTGAAATCAAATGATTAAATTTCTCATAAAATCAACGTCGGCGTATTCCTTTGTTCAATAAATTAGTTATAGTATATAGTACGTTTTGATAGGTTTCCTGCCTTGTCCCCTTGATATGAAGTTTGATGATGACGCGCCGCTTAAAACCTTGTAAGAAGTTTCTATTTACGCAGGAAAAACCTTTGTCTCGACAGGTTCGTGCCGAATAAAACCGCGCCGCGTTAGTTCGTTCTAAATCAAGCGGGCGTCCTCTGAGGGTTCTTCTCTTAGAAACAAACTCCCCTTGATTGCGGGAGAATCCTGGAATATTCAACGTATTGAAATCTTTAGTATATTCAATAAAAGATAAGGAGTTAAAGCTATGAGATCCATTCTCGTCTGCCGGGAAACTGATCCTCGCGAAACCCGCGTGGCGCTGATTCCCGACGACGTCAAAAAGCTCGTTGGCATGGGCTTCTCTCTGAAAGTCGTCTCCGGCGCCGGCGTAAAGACCGGATTCGCAGACGACGCCTATGAGAAGGCTGGCGCTCAGATTATCCAGAACGAACAGGACGGTTACGACTCCGAAATCGTTCTGCGCATTCTCAAGCCCCAAAGCGCCGCTGGTCTGAAGCCCGACACGTTGCACCTGTCTTATCTCGATCCGTTCAACGAGAAAGAACTGCTGCGCGACTTTGCGCAGAGCGGAGTACAAGCGGTTTCTCTTGAAATGATTCCGCGAACGACGCTCGCGCAAAAAATGGACGTGCAGTCTTCTCAGACGTCGCTCGCCGGCTACGTCGCGGTCGTAAACGCAGCTGCGCGATTGCCCAAGATTCTGCCGATGATGGTCACGCCTTCCGGCACGATCAATCCGGCGCGCGTCTTCATCATCGGCGTCGGGGTCGCGGGTTTGCAGGCGATTGCGACGGCGAAACGTCTCGGGGCGCGCGTCGACGCGTTCGACACGCGTCCGGTCGTGGAGGAACAGGTCAAGTCGCTCGGCGCGACCTTCGTTAAGATTGACCTTGGCGAAATGGGCCAAACGGCGCAAGGGTACGCTAAAGAACTCACGCCCGAACAGATTCAGAAACAGCGTGAAGCGCAGGCGAAAGTTTGCGAACGTTCAAACATCGTCATTACGACGGCGAAAGTTTTCGGTCGCAAGGCGCCGCGTCTTATCGGTAAAGACGTCGTCGACCGTATGCAGCCGGGTTCGATTATCGTCGATATGGCGGTCTCGACGGGCGGCAACGTAGAAGGTTCGAAACTGTTCGAAGAGGTCGTGACGGACAACGGCGTGATTATCATGTCGGGCGATTTCCTTGAACGCCAAGTTCCGTTCGACGCGTCGAAGATGCTCTCCGGCAACTTCACCGCGTTCCTGTCGCATTTCTATGACAAAGAAGCGAAGGAATTCAAGGTCAACTTGGAAGACGAGATCATGCGCGGCTGTCTGCTCACGCAGGGCGGCAAGATCATTCACGAACGTTTTAAGGAGGACTGACATGGCGACCGGAGAAATCTTACTCCTTGTTTTCGTTTTCGTCATCGCCGCGTTTCTCGGCGTGGAACTGATTTCAAAGGTTCCGTCGCAACTTCATACGCCGCTTATGTCCGGTACGAACGCGATTTCCGGCATTACGATCGTCGGCGCAATCGCCGCGACCGCCGCCGCGTTGCACACTCCCGGAATGCTCAGCAACATTCTCGGGTTTGCCGCGATCGTTCTGGCGACGATCAACGTCGTCGGGGGCTACATGGTTACCGACCGCATGCTCGGCATGTTTAAGAAAAAGGGGGGCGATAAGAAGTGACTTGGGATAATTTCAGCGTCGTTATGACGACGGTGTTATACATGGTTGCGGCGGTCTTTTTTATCCGCGGCATTAAACTCCTCGGTAAAGCGGACACGGCGCGAAAGGGCAATCTTTTCTCGTCCATAGGTATGCTCATCGCGGTCGTTACGGTTCTTTTTGAAAAGGAAGTTACAGAAACGGTCGCGGCTCCGCCTCTTCAGAACGCTTACGTTTGGGCGATTGCGGCGGTGATCGTCGGTTCTGTCATTGGCGCGATCTGGTCGAAAAAGGTCGCAATGACCGGAATGCCGGAACTCGTCGCGCTCTTCAACGGCTTTGGCGGTCTGAGTTCGCTCCTCGTCGCGCTCACGCAGTATCTGACCTCCGATTCGATCAACGTCTTCACGGCGGTCACGCTCGGGCTGACGATCATAATCGGCGCGATTGCGTTCACGGGCTCCGTCGTCGCATGGGGCAAGCTCTCCGGAAAGATGTTCAAGAAGAACGTCTCGATTCCTGCGAAGAACTTCGTCAACGCGATTCTGGCGATTGCCGGTTTGGTCGGCGTCGCGATCTATGCGTTTGCCGTCGCAAAGGGTAACGAAAGCCTTGGCGCGATCGGCGTCGTCATTGCGACGGCGACTTACCTCGTCCTCGGTCTGACGATGGTTATCGCGATCGGCGGCGGCGACATGCCGGTTATCATCTCGCTCCTTAACGCGTTCTCCGGACTTGCCGCGGCGTTCGCCGGGCTCGCGCTGCAGAACTCCGTGTTGGTCGTTTCCGGCTGCCTCGTCGGCGCTTCCGGTCTGATTCTGACGCTCATCATGTGCAAGGCGATGAATAGAACGCTTTACGCGCTTCTCTTCAGTAGCTTTGGCGGCTCTTCCGCGAAGAAGAGCGACGGCCCCGCTAAGGAACCGAAGGCGATGTCCGTCGAAGACGCCTATCTCATCCTCGAAGCGGCGCGTTCCGTGGTCTTCATCCCTGGTTACGGCATGGCGGTCGCTCAGGCCCAGCATGCTGTTAAGGAGCTTTGCGATAAGCTGGAAGCGAACGGCGCGGAAGTGAGTTTTGCGATCCATCCGGTCGCCGGGCGTATGCCGGGTCACATGAACGTTCTTCTCGCCGAAGCCAACGTGCCCTACGAACAGCTCAAGACGGCCGATGAAATGAATCCTCAAATGTCGAACACCGACGTCGCGATCGTCATTGGCGCGAACGACGTCGTCAACCCGTCGGCGATTGAGGACAAGAGTTCGCCCCTCTACGGCATGCCGATCATCAACGCGTTTGAAGCGCGTACCGTCTTTGTTCTCAAACGCGGCAAGGGAACCGGTTTCTCCGGCATCGAAAACCCGCTGTTTACGAACGACAATACGGTCATGATCTACGGCGACGCCAAGCAAACGGTCACCGCGCTCGCGAGCGAGTTCGAAGACGTCTGATTTCATTCAGACGACGGTCTTAAAAGAAAATGAATTATTGAGAGAAAAGCGCCTATTTCGGGCGCTTTTCTTTTTTAACGCGTATTGTTTCCGCATTCATCTCTCTCGACAATTAAGACAAGGTCAGGATAACCTCGCGACGGACAAACGGCAGAGTCGGAACGCCCTGAACAAAAACTCGTCAAAAAAAGAGGACAAGACTTGTAAAAAGCAGTTCGAACGCTTAGAATGAAGGAGGAGTTAGACGTGTGGTTCGCGGCAGATTTCTCCTGATCGACGACGCTCGTTTTCGGAAGAAAACACAAAAGCGCCGCAGTCGCTGTTTCCTCCGCATAAGAAAAAGAAGTCGCGCCTATTTGCGCCTACGGACTTATAACCGTTCCCACGTTTCGCACAGAACGTCCTTTGAAGAGGCTCTAGCCTGCGTTCGTCGATCGTCAAGAGGAAAAAATGAACTCAATCCGAAGACTTCACGATCCAAAGCTTAAAACGCTCGACTGCACAGTTCGAGACGGCGGACTCATCAACAATCACAAGTTCTCCGACGAGTTCGTCCGCGCTCTTTATCTGGCCAACGTCGCGGCGGGCGTCGACTGTATGGAGCTTGGATATAAAAACTCTCGCGAAATATTTTCCGTCGACGAAAACGGTCCGTGGAAATTTTGCCAAGAAGACGATCTCCGCAGAATTGTCGGCGACAACCCGACGCAAATGAAGCTTAGCTGCATGATCGACGCGACTAAATCGGACTGGAAAAAGGACGTGCTTCCCAAATCGCAAAGTCCTCTCGACGTCATTCGCGTCGCGTTTTATCACTATCAGACGGACGAAGCGATCGCGATGATCGAAGACGCGTGGGAAAAAGGCTACGAGGTCAGCGCGAATCTCATGGCGGTCACGACCGTCGAAGAAAAGGTTCTTGATGCGGTTCTCGAACGTCTCGTCAAGACGCCCGCGGCCGTTATCGTCGTCGTCGACTCGTTCGGATTCGTCACTCTTTCGCAGATGGAATATCTAACCAAGAAATACTGCGACGTCGCGATTCCGGCAGGAAAAGAAGTCGGCGTTCACATGCACAACAACCTTCAGTTGGCGTTTGCGAACACGCTTGTCGCGGCGCGGTATGGCGCGACTCGACTCGACGCGACCCTAAACGGTCTAGGACGCGGCGCGGGAAATTGTCCGATGGAACTCCTACTCGGCGTTTTCGACGACGACCGTTACGATCTTCGTCCTCTCTATGAATGTCTGGAGCGTCAGATTCTGCCCCTTCGTCAACAGATTGAATGGGGCCCTTATCCCGAATTCGTCATGACCGGTCAGAACAACGTTCATCCGCGTTCCGCGATCGCCGCGCGAAAATCGGAAGAAACGCGCGACAAATACGTAGCGTTTTACGATCAGCTTAAGAGAGAAAAAGCGGAAGCCGAAAAATAAACGTCGCATGACGACGTCGCGTCCGTTCCTCGTTCCCCAAAGCAAACATTTGAACCAACCTGTGAACTATTCGTCGAGTCTATATCGTGTCCTCTGAAAAAGAACTGAAAAAAAAGCTAATTGAACCCCGTACGTTAAAAGGATTCCGCGATTTTCTCCCTGAAGCGATGATTCCGCGTGAAAAAATCATCGCGAGAATTGTCGACGTCTATCGGAGCTATGGTTTCTGCCCTATCGACACGCCTGTTCTGGAATACCTTGAAATTCTCATGGGCAAAGGCGGCGACGAGACGGACAAGCAGCTTTATCGTTTCACAGATTCCGGCGGACGCGAAGTTGGGATGCGTTTTGATTTGACCGTGCCCTTCGCACGATTCTCCGCGCAGCACCTCGCTGAAATCGGAACGCCCTTTAAACGCTATCACTTGGCGAAAGTTTGGCGCGGCGAAAACACTCAAGCCGGTCGTTATCGCGAATTTATGCAGTGCGATTTCGACACGATCGGAACGACGAGCGTCAACTCCGACGTCGAAACGGCGCTTGTTATTAACGATATCCTCGAACGCGTCGATCCTCGTTCTAACGCGACTTTTACGAAGTTTCAGATTCACCTCAACAGCCGCAAGATTCTCACGGGCGCGCTCGACAAACTCGGTCTCGTCGACAAATCCACGCCCATCCTTCGCGCGCTCGACAAACTCGCGAAGATCGGAAAAGACGCGGTCGTCGCGGAAATGAATCAGACGGCGGGCGCGTCGGAAGAACAGGCGCGCGCAATTCTAGAAATTGCTTCCGCCCAGGGAACTAACGACGAGATTCTTGAAGGTCTTGAGAAGAATCTTCAGGAAAACGACCTTGGAACTCAAGGAGTCGCCGATCTTCGTACGATTCTCGACGCGGCGCGCGCGGCAGGAGCGCCGGCAGACCGCTTTGTGATCGACGTCTCGATCGCGCGCGGGCTGGATTATTACACCGGGACGATTTTTGAGTCGTTCTTAACGGAATACCCCAAGCTCGGCAGCGTTTGTAGCGGCGGACGTTACGACAATCTTGCCGAACTGTACACGAAGCAGACGTTGCCGGGAGTCGGCGCGTCGCTCGGACTTGACCGACTTTTTGCGGGTCTTGAAGAGCTCGGCATGATCGAAAAAACGGCTTCGACCGTCGACGTCTTCATTCCCTTCTTTGACGCGTCGCTTTCTTCGAAGTACTTCGAAATCGCGGCGGGGTTGCGACGACAGGGAATCGGAGTCGAACTCTATCCGGAGCCTAAGAAACTCGGCGCGCAGCTTAAGTACGCTGATAAGAAGGGTATTCGGCTCGCGATCGTCGTCGGTTCCGACGAGGTTCGTCAGGGCGTCGCCATGCTTAAAGACCTTCGTTCTGGCGGTCAAGAAGAAGTCAAACTCGAAGCGCTTGCCGAATCGATTCTTAGAACTTTAGCGTCTGATCCGACGCCTCAAGGGAACGCATAGCGTCCTTATTAAAAAGGAGTTGCGACTCATGAGATTAACGTTAGCCGAGCCAAGAGGTTTTTGCGCGGGCGTGAACCGTGCGATTAACATCCTCAACGAAGTCGTCAAAGAAGCCGACGGACCGGTTTACGTCTATCATGAAATAGTCCATAACTCTTGGGTTGTTCGTGATTTCAAGCGGCGCGGGGTCGTTTTTGTCGATTCTCTTGACGACGTTCCAGACGGCGCGATTCTGCTCTTTTCCGCGCATGGCGTCGCCCCTAATATCCGGGAGGAAGCGACGCGACGAAAATTGAGAACAATCGACGCGACTTGTCCACGGGTGCATTACGTCCACCGTCAGATGCGAAAACTCGCCGATTCAGGATATCGCGTCGTGTTTATCGGCAAAGTCGGACATGACGAGGTCGTCGGCGCTCTTGGCGAGGCCCCTGAGATCGCGACGCTTGTCTCTAGCGTCGAAGACGTTGAGAAACTGGCGTTTCCTCCGCGTCAGAAGCTTGCCTACCTTATGCAGACGACCCTCTCTGTCACTGAAGCGAACAGAATCGTCGACGCGCTCCGTGAAAAGTTTCCTGGAATCAAGGAACCGGAGCGTCAGGGCGTTTGCGACGAAACGCAAATGCGCCAAGACGCCGTTCGGCGGCTCGCGCCCGGGCACGACGTCGTTCTGGTCGTCGGCAGTCCGAACAGTTCAAACTCTCGCGAACTCGCCGAGGTCGCAAAATCGGTCGGAGTCCCCGCCGTTCTCATCGACGGAATTGAAGATATTCCTTGGGGCGAACTCACCCCTGACTCCGCCGTTCTGCTCACCTCAGGCGCAAGCGCGCCCGATATCATCGTGCAGACCTGCGCGCAATTTTTAAACGACGTATGACGGCGCGCGACGCTTTCTCTCCTTCTGCGTTTTCCTTTTCACGCGTCACGCTTTGAGGCGGGGCAAACCTTCGCGCGCCCTCTGAGCGTTGAGCGTCTCGAGCGCGCTTGGAACCTGTCTTAGAAAACGAACGATCTGACTCGACGTCGTATTCAGAAGGGTCGCCGCTTCAGAGAGCCGTCCCCCCGTCGCGGAATAGACGTCAAAAAATTCCGCGACGAGAATCGGGTAGTCGAAGCTCTCAGAAGAAACGCGTATTTTGCCGCCGACAAGCCGGTCAAACCATTTGAAGTCTGAAAGGGGCGCGTCGCCGCCCAACGCCGGTATTTCTCGCACGGTCAACGCAAGTTCCATTCGGAGGCGATGAAGCGCGATTTTGCGATTTTCGCCCTGATAACGGCGTTCCGTCGCCTCGCCGACGAGTCCAAGTTCGTCGAGATAGAACCGAACGCCTGTCTCGACTTTATTTCGATTCTGCCCTCCCGGCCCCGAGCGACGAAGCGTCTCAAATCGACAGCGTTTTTCCAGTTCTTCAACGGGAAGATAAACAAGTGAATTTCTCATCGTTTCCTCCGCTCCGAGGGATTTGTTTTATGCGTAAAAAAATGCGCGGGAGTTGATTCCTCGTCAAAGATCGTGTATCCTCGATACTTGAGAATTAGCGCGTTTGAGTAAGACGACGCTTCGTTTTTCGCGCTGATTTTTAGGCGCGTCTATGCGCTCTGATCTTTATGACTCCAGAAGTAAAAAGACTTTATTATGAAACGCAAACCATCATATTCCTTGACCGCCTTCGTTCTCGTTCTATGCGCGGCTCTCTTCGCGCCAAGATTCGCGGAAGCGCAAGACGAGTCTACGCCGTCGCTTAAAACGCCAACTCAAGAAGATTTTGAACGTCAAAGCCGTCAATTCCGCGGTCTGTGGGTCTCGACCGTTTCCAACATCGACTATCCGTCTAAGCGAGGCTTGAGCGCGGAGGAACTTACGCGGGAAGCCGACGCGATTCTTGATCGCGCCGTCAAACTCCGCTTCACGGCGATCTTCTTGCAGGTTCGACCTATGGGCGACGCGTTTTACCCGTCAAAACTCTATCCATGGTCCGAATTTATCTCGGGCAAACAGGGCCAGGCGCCCGACCAGAATCTCGACGTTCTCGGATACTGGGTCGCGGCGGCGCATCAACGCGGTCTACAACTTCACGCGTGGATCAACCCCTACCGCGTTACGGTCGGCAAGAAAGAACTCGAGAATCTCGCGCCCGACAACCCCGCGCGACTTAACCCGGATTGGACCTTTAAGCACGGCGACCGATTCTATTTGAATCCCGGCGTCTCGGCGGCGCGAGAACACGTCGTCAAAGGAATCGTCGAAATCGTGCAGAATTACGACGTCGACGGAGTTCATATCGACGACTATTTCTATCCGGAGCGCAAGATTGAAGAAGACGTCAAGACGTTCGAGGAGAACAACCGCGGATTCGATTCCATCGAAGACTGGCGCCGCGACAACGTCAACCTCTTTATCGCCGACGTCAATCGCGAACTGCACAAAGTCCGCAAAGACGTCGTTTGGAGCGTAAGCCCCGCAGGAATTTGGGCAAACAAAGAAAGCCACCCCCTCGGAAGCGAGACGCGCGGCAACCAGTGTTATTTCAATCTTTACGCCGACGTTCGTAAATGGGTCAAAGAGGAACAGATCGACGCGGTTATACCTCAAATCTACTGGGAAATCGGTTTTAAAATCGCCGACTTCGCGACGTTAACGGACTGGTGGTCCGACGTCGTCGCGGGCACAGACGTCAAGCTTTACGTCGGAGTCGCCGCATATCGTCTCGATCCAAACTCGAAATCGGCGGCATGGCGCGATCTCAAGGAACTCGACCGTCAACTAGAATACATGGCGGCGTCCCCTGAAGTCTCGGGTCAGGTTTTCTTTACAGAACACAGTTTCCGCGCCGACCGACCGGCGGGCGACGCGATTCAACGTTACGGCGACGAACACGGCTGGATCGGCGTCGAACCGTCGAGCAATTAACGGAACGCCGGCGCGTCTTTTGCGCAAAACCGTCATAAGACGCGCCGATGAAACTCTCGACGTCCAGGCGCGTTACTCTACCTTACGAACGACGACCGACTGCGATCCTTGTTCGAGGAACCGCTGTTCGACCGTTTTACGATCGTAACCGATAAGTCCGTGATTCTTATAAGGATCGTTGAAGAAATAGCGATCCGCGTCGTACCCGACAAGAACGAGACAATGTTCGTTGCCGTTCCAAGTAAAGACGTCGCCGATACGAAAATGTGAATTCTCGTCGACATAATCGATTTTCCACTTCGTCGTCAATCGCGCCGGCGCCATGTCCATCGTCGCCCAAATCAGCGCGGGCTGCCCTTGATCGACGTAATTGGCGACAAGATCGACCAGTTTAAGCGCGCTCGTATCGACGGCGATATATTTGTCGCTCGGCAGAACCTTGTTCATCGACTTCGCAAGGCAGGGAGCGTAACAGCCGTATCCGCAGTTTGGACCGTCGTCCTTATAAGGATCGCCCGGGTACGCGGCGAAAGGATCCGGTCCAAATCGCGTTCCGTTCTCGTCGACGCGCCACGGTTTCTTAATTAGGTAGTCGTCGGTGAATTCTTTCCATGAAACGTCGAGTCCGTAGAACTGCAAGACCATCGTCGCGCTGACCGCTTCGCAGCCATAGACGACGTCAAGCTGATTGAAGTATGGAACGTCGATTAATTTTGCGTTCGGATCGTTTTCCACAGCCTGTTTGTCAACCATTGTTCCCTCGACAGCGCGCGCGTCCGTCGTCGCTGAGCCAAAACCAAGACTCGCCGTCAACAAGACCGCGCACGCCCCTAAAAGAGTAAAATGTTTCGTTTCTTTCGTCATAATAGCGTGAACCTAGGTTCCGTTAACACGTTCTCTTAAATCGTTTGCGCTATCGTCTGCAACGCCTTTAGACATTGCGTCGAGCGACGCGCGTTAGACCAATATTATATTGGAAAAACGGCGCCTTTACGCGTCTTGTCTCTGAAAAAGAAGGAAAAAAGGATAGGAAAGAGAGATAATCGCGCTTGACGGATAAACGGGTAAATTTTACAATTTCTCCGGTTTTTGCAAGCTCGATTCTCAGCCCGTCCAAACGGACGGCGCGTAAATCGATTTCAGCTTTGAGACTAGGAAGGATAAAAAGTATGACGTCGCCTATTGCCTCGGTTCCGATGCTGGATTTAAAACGCCAGTTCAACATGATCGGCGCGGAAATGAACGCCGCCCTTCAACGCGTCAACGAAAGCGGTCAGTTCATCCTTGGACCAGAGGTAAAAAAGCTAGAAGAGAACGTCGCCGCGTATTCGCACACGAAGCACGCCGTCGGTTGCGCTTCAGGAAGCGACGCGCTCCTTCTCGCGCTTATGGCGATTAGAGCGGGAAAAGGCGACGAAATTATCGCTCCTTCTTTCACGTTCTTTGCGACGGGAAGCTGCGTTCCCCGCGTCGGCGCCGACCTCGTTTTCGCAGATATCGACCCCGTCACATTCTGTCTCGATCCGAAATCAGTCGAAGCTAAACTTACTGAAAAAACGAAAGCGATTATCGTCGTCCATCTCTTTGGACAAGCGGCGGATATGCCGGCGTTCCGGAAAATCGCGCAAGATTACGAATCAAAATACGGTCGCAAACTGTATCTCATAGAAGACTCCGCGCAGGCGATCGGCGCCGAATACGACGGGATCCAGGTTGGAAATTGGGGCGACGCTTCGTGTTTGAGCTTCTATCCGACAAAAAATCTTGGGGGCGCGGGCGACGGCGGCATGGTCGTCTGCAATAGCGACGAAATCGCCGATAGGGTCAAACTTCTTCGTGGGCACGGTATGGCGCCGCGCTACTATCACAAAGAAATCGGCGTCAACAGCCGTCTCGACTCGTACCAAGCCGCGATTCTCAACGTTAAACTGCCGTATCTCGACAAGTGGACGGAAATGCGCGGCGCAAACGCGGAGCGTTATGAAAAGCTCTTTGCGGAAGCCGGACTTCAGGGCGCCGTCGTCGTTCCTCAAAAGGTCGGCGCTAGACGCCATGTTTGGAACCAGTACAGCGTTCGCATCGCCGGCGGGAAGCGCGACGCGCTCAGAGCGTTTCTCCAAGAAAAAAACATTGGCAGCGACGTCTATTATCCGCTTGGACTCCACCAGCAGGAATGTTTCGCTTATCTCGGCTACAAGCCGGAAGACCTTCCGGAAACGTTAAAAGCGGCGAACGAGGTCCTAGCGCTTCCCATATTCCCCGAGTTGCGCCCGGAAGAACAGGAATATGTCGTCGCCTCGATTCGTGAATTTCTAGCCTGACGATCCTTATTCGTGTCCGCACGGCTAACGCCCCTCCCGGTTTCTTGAAACGACGGAGGGGCTTTTCTTTTGAATGGGTCGATTATCGGCGCCCTTAACTATCTGATAAATCTGCAAAATCCTTAAAATCCGTTATTATCCCTAAAATCGTCTCAAGTCTCACAAAAATCAGTCGAATTAAAGTAAAGGGGAACGTCTAGTTGAAATCGTTCTACGGCGTTCTTTGAAGTAGAGTCAACTTTTAAGGAGGGAGCCGCAATGTCGTCGTTCGAAAATAGAGGTGATACGCGTCGTATAAACGATTTCGGCTCTAGAGAGTCGTCGAACAGAATCGACGCGCTCCCCGATATGGCTGAATGGTTTGAAAACGAAGCGGCTGCGGAAAAAGCGTTGCCGCGCGTCGTCGGCAAATTGCCGGATTTGGGAGGGCACATGCCGGCGAAAAAGCCGAAAAAACGACGTTTAGGAAGGTTCGTTAAGAACGCGACGCTCCTGACGGTTGCATTCCTCCTCGGCGCGGCGTCGACGACGATCTACCCATGGAAAGATTTTCTGGGAACCTTGCGCGACAAAGAAGAGACGCCGGCGTCGTCTTCTCTAGCCGACGAGAAGAAAGACTTCGACGATTGGCCTGATCTCGGCTCTCTTACGAGCGAAGCCGGTTCGATGTTCGATTCTTATAGCTTCGACGACTCTGATTCTTCGAGCGCGAAAACCGGGACGCTTTACTCTACTCCCGACGACCTCGCGTTCTCAGACTTTTCGCAAGAAACCCCTCTCATGAACGGCGCGTGGGGATCTTTAACGTCTGACGCGTCCGTTCCCAATATCGCGGAACCGGAACGCGACGACGTCTTATCGCCCTCCTATCCCGCCGGTTTTGGCGTCGGGGCGCCCGAGATTGCGACAAACGCGGCCGTAGCGACGCCGGATGTTCCCGCGCAGAATCGATTCTCGGGATTCCAAGGATACGAGTTCAATCAAAGCGCTACGGCGACGCCGTATGCGAGTCCCGTTGAAGAAACTCCGCAAATCAATACGGCGGAAAGACCTCGCGATAATTTCCTCGCGGCTGGAGTTCCTTCGTCCCCGGAAAACAATTTTAACAATAGCGCCGATTCTATAGATTACGCCAAAAATTCTTATCAGAATATTGCGGCAAATAACACAAACCAAGAGACAACTCCTCAGAATTTTGGTTATAATAGTCAAAGCGAATATACCGAAAATCAGTTCGTAGCTACGCAGACGCCCTCGGCGCCGGCGTCTAACCGCGAAGAACCGCGCTTTGCCGATTCTGGCATGTCGTGGAACGCGCCAAACGCCGACCCTGACGCCGGTTACTCTGACTCTCCCTTCCTAGAGGATCGTTTTAACGGCGAATACGTAGCGCAGAATTTTGACGATTCGACCGTCGAAACGTCCGTTCCTTCGCAAAAACCAGCCAGATCGATTCGCTGGTAAACGCGTTCTGTTCGTAGAGGGAAAACGGGCGTGAGACGTTTTCCTTCACGTCGTGAAAAGAGCGCGTCGCGTGCGACGCCGCTTGGGAATTTGGTGCTTTATGACGAGACATAACGAGACGGCGTCCTTCTGCATACTGCTTTTCTTTTTAGGCTATCTCGCGCTTGCGGCGAATCTTGCGCTCCGCGGGGACGATAAAGACCCCGAGGAAAACGCGCCCAAGGCGGCGCCCATGATCGCGAAGAGCGTCGTGCTAGAACTTCCTTCTCGCGAAGGCAACCCTCGCAACAGCGAGGGAGATTTTATCCGTCTTAACTCGGGCGATATTCTCTACGTCTATACGCATTACTATGGCGAACGAGGCGACGACCATGCGTCCGCGCGCCTTATGAGCCGCGTTTCGCATAACGGCGGACTAACTTGGTCGGAGGAAGACGAACTTGTCCTTGAAAACGAAGGACAGATGAACGTCATGTCCGTCTCCCTTCTCAGATTGCGGGATCAGTCGATCGCGCTCTTCTATCTTGTTAAAGAAAACGCGGGCGACTGCAGACCTTACCTTCGTTACTCTTACGACGAGGGACAAACGTGGACGAAACGGGTTGAAACGATCCATACGCCTTCTTACAACGTGGTCAACAACTCGCGCGTCGTTCTTCTCTCCGACGGGCGCATTATCATCCCCGTCGCTCGGCACGCGTATCGTGGAGGCGACCTTTACAGTTATGAAAGCAAAGCGACCCTTTTCTGTCTGATTTCAGACGACGGGGGAAGACATTGGGTTCAGGGCGACGAGGTTCCTAATTCGGGCAATATCATGTATCAGGAGCCGGGCGTCGTCGAACTCGTCGACGGAAGACTGCTCATGACGATTCGCAACGCCAGCGGTCGCCAGTATTACGCGTATTCTAGCGATCGCGGCGCGACGTGGACCGACTCGGTTCCTTCGCCTCTCGTATCCCCCGCGTCCCCCGCGTCGATTAAACGCGAACCGAACGGCGACCGACTTATCGCCGTGTGGAACGAGTCCCCTAATTCGCGCGATCCCTTGACAATCGCGCTTCTTTCCTCGGACGGAAAAGAAATTATCTCAAAAAAGACCTTGGATAAATCGGACGAAACCGGTTCGCGTTCCTTCTGCTATCCGGCGCTCTTCTACGCCTCGCCCGACGTCCTTCTCGTTGGATATTGCAACGGAAGAGCTCCTTGGGGTCTTAATTCTTCGCGCGTCTCGAGAATTCTGCTTTCCGACTTGAAGATTACTTCGCGCAATAGCGGAAAGAGCGACGTCGTGAAGAACAAAAGTGCAAAGAAAAAGAACGCGGACGCCGACGAAGCGGCAGACGACGGCAAGCCGGACGTCCAATAATTCCGACATAAACGCGGCTATTTCATCGCCGCAGTCTCCCTCTCGAGACGCGGCGATTCTTTAACCTGACGTCGTTCTACGGCGTTGGCAAACGTTCTACTAGGAGAAAAATCTATGCCTTCGAAGAATTGCAACGCTTCTTTAACGCGCCGTAGTTTCATCGCCAGATCGCTCGCGGGCGCGTCGATGTTATGCCTTCCCACGGCGCTCTTTAAAGACGTTGAAGCGCGAGCGGACGAACTGGGAAACGACGTCGTCCTCCGTTTTTCCGCGCTTAGCGACGTTCATTTTAAGGTCTCTCCTCAAGCCCAAGAAGTCGATCGATTCCGACGTTCTATGAGCTTCATGTACGACTATTCCGCGAAGCAGAAATATCCCAAATTCGACGCGATGCTCGTCGCGGGGGACTTTAGCGACCACGGATACGACGACGAGTTGCTTCTCTTCAAGAAGATCATGGACGAAGGAATCCGACCTGGCACGGAAACGATCCTCTGCATGGGCAACCACGAGTTCATCGCCGGTTCAAAAAAACGTTGGGAAGAAATCTTTGAGCGCGATTCCAATAAAGTCTACAAGGTCAACGGCTTCTCCTTCATCGCGCTTTCGCCGGAAAAAGGAACGTGCCGAAACGGAGATTTCAATTACGCGCTCGATTGGTATAAACAAGAGCTCGCCAACGCGGAGGTGGACGATCCCGCAAAACCAATCTTCACGTTCCAGCACTATCACGTAACCCCTACCGTCTACGGAAGCCGCGGCGAAGACAACTGGGGCACGATTGATCTGTATGAAACGTTGCAGCGTTATCCTCGCGTCATTAACTTCTCGGGTCATTCTCACTATCCGATCAACGACCCGCGCTCCGCGTGGCAGGGCAATTTCACGGCGTTCGGCACGGGCACGCTCAGTTACTTTGAGATGGGCGGCGAAGGCGGACGTTACAATAAATTCCCGGAAGGGCACCGCAACGCCGCGCAGTTGTACGTCGTTGAAGTTCGCAAAGACAACAGCGTGACGCTCAAGCCCTACGACCTTATCACGAACTCTTTCTTCGACGTCGTCTACTATATCCCCAAACCGGGCGATACCGACACTTACCGCTATACGGACGAGCGTTACGTCAACAACGACCGTCCCGTTTGGGCGAGCGACGCGAAAGTTGTCTGCGAGACGCTAGAAGACGACGGACTCGTTCGTCTCTCCTTCCCGCAGGCGACCTGCTCCGACGTCGTTCACAGTTACCGCGTCGATTTGGAAAAATCCGACCCCGACGTCGAAATCGATCTCGGTTCGAGATATTTCTGGTCTCAATACTACTTCAAGAACCAGCCGAAAATTATGGCGGTCGACCTAGACGCGCTTCCGGAAAGCACGGAAGTTCACGCTAAAATCACGGCGCTCAACCCTTGGTTTGCGGAAAGCGAAAAGAGCCTCGAAATCGACTTCAAAACGCCCAAGGATCCCTACGCGCCCGTCGATAAAGACGCGCCCAAGCCGGACGCGAACCTGCTCGACGTCGTTTTCGTCGACGGCAAGCCCGTCAACGTCGCAAAGAACGCGCGCAAACGCCAAAAAGAAATCCAAATCGACGGCGCGCCGAAAATCGCTCCGAATCCGGCCTTCGGCGGCGCTCAAGCAGCGACCTTCAACGGCAAAAACGATCGACTCAAGATCCAGTTCAACTCGCGCGACTACGGCATGATGAAGAACGCGACGATCGCCGCGACATTCCGATTCGACGAATTCACGAAAGAAGCGCAGGACGTTCTCGCTTGCACAGAAGGACGCGGCGTCTCCTTTGAAATCAACAGCGGGAAAAAACAACTCGAATTCTGGGCGGCGGTCAACGGCGAATACAAGGTTCTTCACGCGCCGATCGAGCCTGGCAAAACGTACGACGCGTTCGGAACGTACGACGGCGCCATTCTCAGACTGTATCTGAACGGAAAAGAGGCGGACTCCTTTGAAATTAAGGGCGCGCTCGCGTATCCGAGCGACTCCGCCGTTCAGGCGTTCTGCGTCGGTTGCGACATTGCGACGGGCGGTTCGGGAACGAACTACCTCAAAGGCGCGGTCTCGCGGGCGCGCGTCTTCTCATGGGGACTCACGCCGGAGCAGGTCGCCAACCTGTCCGCAAAATAACCTGCGATCGCTTCACGTTTTAACGACAAACGCGCCTCGACGCCTGATTCACGGCGTCGGGGCGCGTTGTTTATTGGAAAAAGTCGACTTAATAAGCTATGCGTTCGGTTTTTCGACGTTAAAACGAAAATCGGCGATCTCGGAAATAAACTCTTCGTTGTGCGATGCGAAAACGAGCGTTTTCCCGGTTGAACGCAGCGTTTTGAACAACTCGACGATAAGGTTCCGGCCCAATTCGTCGAGGCTCGCCAGCGGTTCGTCGGCGACGAGGACCTCGGGATTAACGGCGAGAACGCAGGCGAACGCGACGCGACGTTTCTCGCCCCCGGAAAGCACATACGGCGCCCGGCGTCTCAGACGCGTTATCTCTAAAAGTTCCAGGCAGTCGTCGACGCGGCGACGAATCTCCTCTTCGGTGAAATTGAGTTGACGCGGTCCGAACGCGATTTCATCCTCGACGCTGCCGCAGAAAAGCTGCGCGTCCGCGTTCTGAAAGACGAACCCGATCCGGCGATGAAACGACTTGGCAAACTTCGCGTCCATAAGCGCCTTGCGCGTGATCGGCGCCCCGTCGAATTCGTAGACGCCGCTCGTCGGAAAAATTAAACCGTTGAGAAGTTTCAGAAGCGTCGTTTTCCCCGAACCGTTGGCCCCGACGATCGCGACCGCTTGACCGCGCTCGACGCGAAGCGACACGTTTTCGAGCGTCTTGACGTCATCTTCATAGGAATGCGACACGTTTTTCAGTTCAAGCATCGTTTGGCAATTTCAAAATAGACGAAAAGCGCGACAAGCGCGACGATAATGAGAATCCCGACGAAATCTGCGCGTCGAAACGGCGCGCGATATCGGCGGTAAACGCCGGAAAAACAGCGGCACGTCATCGCGTCAAACTGGTCCTGCGCCGCGCTTTGAGAGCGCAAAAAGAGGGTTCCGACGATTCCGCCGAACGTCCGTCCCGGCGTTTTGTCGCGTCCGATCAAACGAATTAGCGCGGAATCGAGCGTCTCAAGGCAAGTTTCGCCGAAAACGACGACATACTTCAGCGTCAGATCGAAAATAAAGACGACCGCGTCTGGCGCCCCGAACGATTTGAACGCGCAGGTAAAGCGGTTCCAATTCATCGACTGAATCAGAAGCGACAACGTAAGCGTCGTGATCAGCGTCTTAGTCGAAACGACGACGAACGCCCGAGTCTGTCCCCAGATAAGCGCGGGCGCGAGAATGACGAGCGCGGCGAGATACGCTTCGAGCGGTAGCGCGAGCGTTCGCGCCAGCCTTCGCGCGTCAAAAGTCGCGAGAAGCGCAAGGAGCGCGACGCCGACGATTTCCACAAACATGAAGACGCTTGACGCGGAAACGAGCAGAATCGTAACGACGGCAAGCGCAAGCCGCGTCGGCGGCGAAAAGGCGAATCGTCCAGAGTTTTCCGGAACGCGACGGACGCTCCGAATGACGCCGGAAAGCGCGGACGCGGTTTTACGCAGAAACGCGCCGCCCCCTTTCGGCGGCTCGATCGCGTCGTCCGTCAGAAGCCAGTCTGGAATACGAGGTTCGGTCATTTTGAATCCGACGCGTCGGGACGAATCAAAAGCGTCGCGAGCTTAAAAAGAACGACGCAGAGCGCGACGCCCGCGATTGCGGAAAGGATATAGCCGAGCCATTCGGGCGTTCCCGGCGCGGAATAGTCGGGAATGAGCGACGACCACGCGAAGCCGTTCGCCATGCCTTCGGGCGTATAGCCGAGTTCTTCGCCGTTCGTTGAGACCGTCGCTATTTCGTCGGCGTCCCACTCGCCCCACGCGGTCCCCTCGGCGATAAGTCCGAGGGGCGAAATCAGCGCGAGGAGCGCGAGCAACAGATAGAGGGAGCCGAACCTAAAGGTCGGCTGAGCGTTCGTCGGAGTCGCCGAATCCGCGCCGACGGTCGTCTCCGGCAGAAACACGGAGTTTGCGGCGAAGTCGGGCGCCGTCTTGCGGACAAACGCGTAGACGAAGACGGAGAAGATCGCTTCCGCGAGTCCGAAGATCGTCAGATGTCCGATCGCCATCGCGGGAATCGACACGGAAAGAGGATAAGGACAGTAGAGAGCCTGTCCTTCGGGCGTGTGGAAGAGCGCGGGCTGAATTCCGAACTCGACGCCGGCGGCAAGCGCCGCAAGGTTGATCCCGACGTAGGACGCCAGGGCGATGCAAATGAAATCGCCCTTCGTTCCGTCGACGGTTCGCGTCGCTTTGCGAAGAAGATCGTAGACGAGACGACCGCCGAACGGGAGAATAAACGCCATATTAAAGCAATTCGCGCCAAACGCCAGCACGCCCCCGTCGCCGAAAAGAAGCGCCTGTATCGCCAGCGCGATCGACAGCGCGAGACACGCCGCCTCCGGTCCGAGTAGAACGGCTAAAAGCGTTCCCCCGACCGCGTGCCCCGTCGTCCCGCCGGGAAGCGGAACGTTGAACATCATCGCGAGAAACGAAAGCGCGGCGGCGACGCCGAGCGCGGAAACGCGTTCCTTCGGAAAATCTCGGGCGACCTTCTTAACGGACGCGAACCAAACGGGCGCCGTCAAAAGAGTAAGAACAACGCAAGACGTGGGACTCAGGTAATTGTCCGGAATATGCATGGCGACGCTCCAACGTTCGACTATCTAAAGGCGGAACAGAACGCGACGAACGACGCTTCCGCGCTTTCGCGTCAATATACTTTCTAAAGCGTCTTTCGTCAACGGACTAGCCGACGTCTTCACGCTGGACGCGTCGCGCTTTTGACATGCGCCGGGGACTGTCTCGCGCGGGTCTTTCTGGTATAATGAAGGAACCGGGCGAGTGGAAACGTTTGTCGACGTCCGCATGACGGCTCGGAGAAATCGACCGCCCATAGATTAGATTCAAACGATTTATGAAACGGATTTTAACAATTCAGGACGTCTCCGGCGTCGGCAAATGTTCGCTAACTGTCGCTCTGCCGATCATTTCAGCGGCGCAGGTCGAAGCGTGCGTTCTCCCTACCGCCGTTTTATCGACTCATACGCGATTCAAACATTTCACGTTCGCCGACCTTACCGACGAAATCGAGCCCACCGTCGAAGTATGGCAAAAGGAAGGGATTACGTTTGACGCGATATACACGGGCTATCTCGGCTCGTATCGTCAGATGGGGCTCGTTGAGAATCTCATCGACGCGTTCCACACGAAGGACAATTTTATCTTTATCGATCCGGTGTTAGGGGACGGCGGAACCCTCTACGCGCGTTTCGACCAATCCTTTGCCGACCGCATGGCGCTCTTCTGCTCCAAAGGGGACGTGATCACGCCCAATCTTACGGAAGCGGCGTTTATGCTTCATCTTCCCTATCAGGAATCGGGCTACGACGAATCGTACGTCCACGATATGTTGCGTCGTCTTACGGCGTTGGGGTCGAGCGTCGCCGTGCTTAAGGGGATCGACTACGGCGACGGCAAGCTTGGCGTCGTCGGGTACGATTCTCGCTCCGACGACTTCTTTTCCTATTTCCACGAAAAATTTCCCGGACGCTACCACGGAACGGGGGACATATTCGCGAGCGCCGTCGTCGCGGCGATGGCGCGCGATCGTTCGATTCCGGAGGCGTTTCAGATCGCCGCCGATTTCACCGTCGACTCCATCCGCAAGACGAGGGAAAACCCCGACGCCTGCGATTACGGAGTCGAATTTGAACGGGCGCTTCCCGATTTTGTCGCAAAATTCAAGTGAAACTGCGTTTGAGAGCGATAGCGTTTGCTATGAACCTATCGTCGTCAGAACGCAAACGTTGCGGAGGATTATCCATGAAAGAACACCGTCTCATAAATAGCTGGACGCTCGGCGCGTTACTTGTCGCGGCGGGAAGCCTTTCCAGTCTTGCTACGGCGCAGGATCAAACGGAGCCGAAGCGCCCTGACACGCCAAAATGCGACCAGAAGGACGACTATTTCGGAACGACCGTCGCCGATCCCTACCGCTGGATGGAAGTCGAAAAAACGCCCGAAATTCAGAAGTGGATCGAAGAAGAAAACGCGCTGACGCAGAGCGTTCTGGAAAAGATTCCGTTCCGCGAAGAACTCCGTAAGGAGATGACGGATTGTTACGACTACGCGAGAGAGGGCGCGCCCAGCAAACACGGAGATCGTTATTTCTACTCGAAGAACTCCGGACTGCAGAATCAGTCGACGCTGTACTATCGAACCTCCCTCGACGGCGAGGAAACGCTGCTCCTCGACCCGAACACGCTCTCCGACGACGGAACCGTCGCGCTTTCCGACTACGCAATCTCGAAAGACGGACGATACGCCGCGTTTGCGACCTCTACAAGCGGCTCCGATTGGCGCGATATCTTCATCGTCGATATAGAGAAGAACGAACGACTCGAAGACGCGCTTCAATGGGCGAAGTTTACTAACATCTCATGGTATGGCGACGGGTTCTTCTACAGCCGTTACGACGCGCCTAAGCAGGGCGAAGAACTTACCGCAAAGAATGAAAATCAGAAGATTTACTATCACCGCGTCGGCGATCCTCAGGACAAGGACGTTCTCGTCTTCTGCGACCCCGAGCATCCGTCGCGCAACTGCACGGCGGCGGTCGACGACGATGAAAAATGGCTCTTCGTCTACCAGAACGAATCGACTTACGGCGCTCGCGTCCTCTTCGCGGAACTCGAAGGGCCCGACAAGATCGGCGACGTCTCTCTGAAAACGTTCTATCCGACCTTCGACTCTGAAACGGGAATCGTCGCCGTTAAAGACGGCGTCTTCTATGCGCTCACCGACTACAAAGCGTCCAATCGCCGCCTCGTCAAGGTCGACCCTGCCGCGCCCGCCCCGGAGAATTGGATCGACGTCCTGCCCGAATCGGACGCGCTCCTCGAAACCGTCTACGCGGTCGGCGACCGACTCGTCGCGAAACGGCTGAGAGACGCGTCGAGCGAATGCGTCTTCTACTCTTACGACGGCGACGAGCTGGGAACGCTCAAACTGCCGGGAATCGGCGTCGCGGGAATCGTCGGGAAGAAGGACAATCCCGAGTTCTTCTACACCTTCACCTCTTACGTCTATCCGACGACGATTTACCGTTACGACCTGACCACGAACGAATCGTCCCTCTGGCGCGCTCCGAAAACGAACTTCAATCCGGAAGATTACGTGACGGAACGCGAATGGTACGTCAGTAAAGACGGAACGAAAGCGCCGATTTTCATCACCTACAAGAAGGGGATGAAGAAAGACGGTTCGAATTCGACGCTCCTTTACGGCTACGGCGGGTTCAACATCAACATGACGCCATCCTTCAAGCCGACGCGAATCCCGTACCTGAACCGAGGCGGAATTTACGCGGTCGCGATCCTTCGCGGCGGCGGGGAATACGGCGAAGAATGGCACAAGGCGGGCACGAAGCTCCAGAAGCAGAACGTCTTCGACGACTTTATCTCGGCGGCGGAATACCTGATCAAAGAGGGCTACGCGTCGAAGGAGACGCTCGCGATTAACGGCGGCTCCAACGGCGGGCTCCTCGTCGGCGCCGCGCTCACGCAGCGTCCCGACCTTTTCGCCGCGGCGGTCCCGCAAGTCGGCGTTCTCGACATGCTGCGCTACCACAAGTTCACGATCGGCTGGGCGTGGGCGACCGATTACGGCACGAGCGAAGAAAGCGAAGAAATGTTCCGCTATCTGCTCGCGTATTCTCCGCTGCACAACGTCAAGAAGGGCGTGAAATATCCGGCGACGATGGTCATGACGTCCGACCACGACGACCGCGTCGTCCCCGCGCACTCCATGAAGTTTGGCGCGACCCTCCAAGAGCTTGCCGACCCGTCGAGCGTGATTATTGTTCGAATCGAATCGAAAGCGGGTCACGGTGCCGGAAAGCCGACCTCGAAGATCATCAACGAAGCGGCGGATATTTTCTCGTTCATTTTGTATTACACGCAGAAGTAACGACAAGCCGCTTTTTGTTGTAAAAACCGACGCCGCGTTCGAACGACTCGAGCGCGGCGTCTTTTTATTTTTTAACGGCGTCGCCGCGTCATGATTGACGCGAGCCCTTGACAAAAGGAAAATGTTATTTATATTCAAATAAAACTCACATACATTTGGAGATTTTATGAAAGAGTCGGACGACGCGTTAGCAAAGGACTTCCTTGACATTTGCCACAAGTCTGGCCTTAAAGCGACGTCGCCGCGGCTAGCCGTTTATCGGTATTTGAAAACGTCGGGCGAGCATCCCGACGTCGATCAAGTTTGGAACGCGGTTCGGCGTGAGTTGCCGACGATTTCGCGAGAAAGCGTCTATCGCGTGTTGAACGATTTCGCGTCGCATGGCGTGATCGCGATTCTCGATCGCGCCGACGTCGTCGCGAGATACGACGTCGAACCGAAGAAGCGGCACGACCATTTTCAATGTGAAAGATGCGGGTGCTTTTTCGATTTTGAAGTTAAGACGCTTCCCGAGTTAGTCGACGCCGTCGCGGGAGCGTTGGGAAGAATAGAACACGCGGAAATTCGCGTCCGCGGAATCTGTAACGATTGTCTTCGTCAAGAAGAGGATCGCAACCGTAAATCAAACGTCGCCGAATCGAGTTTAGAGACGAAAAGCGGCGATTCACAAGACGCGCAAGCGTCGTAACGCAAGAGAGGATTCAAAACATGGCTACCGTTAAGAAATTTGTCTGCAAGGTCTGCGGTTACATCCACGAAGGCGACGTTCCTCCGGAACAGTGCCCGCAGTGCAAGGCGCCCGCGTCGAAGTTTGAGGAACTGGTCGCAACGGGCGAAACGACCTACGCGACCGTCCACGCGATCGGCGACGGCAAGGTCGACGATCAGGAAATCATGGACGGACTTCGCGCCAACTTCAACGGCGAATGCTGCGAAGTCGGAATGTATCTCGCGATGAGCCGTCAGGCGGAACGCGAGGGCTATCCGGAAATCGCCGACGCGTTCAAGCGTTACGCCTTTGAAGAAGCGGAACACGCGTCGAAATTCGCGGAACTCCTCGGCGAAGTCCTCGTCCCCTGCACGAAGACGAACCTTAAGATGCGCGCCGACGCCGAAGCGGGCGCCTGCGACGGAAAATTCAAGCTCGCCGTCCGCGCCAAGCAGCTCGGCTTCGACGCGATTCACGACACGGTTCACGAAATGGCGAAAGACGAAGCCCGCCACGGCGCCGGTTTCGCCGGTCTCCTGAAGCGCTTCTTCGGCGAATGATTCGACCCGAACTTTAAATTTACTATAAACAAAGCGTTTGAATCAACGCCCAATAAATCACGCAATCCCAACCTCGCTCTCTGCTACGGTTGGGATTGTTTTCTTTTGACGAGATAACTCAGACGCCTCTTAACCGACGGAATCAAATTCGAAAAATAACGTGGCATTTGACGACGCGATCGCGTTTACTCAATCTCTTCGCCTTAGGTTCAAGATGATATGTCTGTGAAACGAATAATCCTCTAAACAAGTCTATCGCCAAAAGCGGCGACGACCTCTTCGCTGTCCCTGCCTGTAATTGTTCTGCCGGTGACTTTCTGAATTGCGTCGAGCAGCATTTTCGCTCTATCGACTATAAACGAATCAAAGTCGTCTGTTCTAACAAGGTTAGGGGAAATCCAATGAGTTTCAAGATACGTGTCAAGTGTGGAAGAACTAACCTTTCCTTTTTTTTCTATTCTCTCAAGATATTTACTTGGAGCCACTCCGCCTATCTCTCTGTTCGTGCTGTAAGAAATTGGAGTTTTATTGACAACGCTATTCCACTTTGCCCTCGGCAGTTTCTTTGATTCGCAATAAGCCTTCGGAAAGACGTGGTGGATATCGATATTCTCGGACTTATAGGCGGCGAAATCCATTTCGCTACCGCTAATGAAATCCTGACTGTGATTCTTCAAAATAAGCGCCATAACACCTTTATAAGCAGCGGACTGTCTTGACTGCAAAGTTAGAAGACGAGTTGGATTGAAATATGATTCTTGGATCGTCTTAGGAAGGTTGGAGTCATTTTTCAACCAGTCGATAACTTGCACTATGTCGTTCGCATAACGCGTTTCGTTAGCAGAACCATATAGTTCGCCGAAAACGCCGCTCCAGTACCATTGTTTAATTTTATTTTTGACGTTAGTAGCCTTAATCTGGTTATCGTCCGTCAAAACGGCGCATATGGCCGCTAGTGGGATAAGTTGAGTGGTATACGGCAAATCTCCGCTTGTGAAAACGCGTTCCTCCTGAAGAATCATTTCGGCTTCAACAAAACCTTTTGTCAATACGTCTTTATATTTCTGATATTCCGACAGTGAAAGATTAAGAACGTCCTTTTTCTTACACGACACGGCAACCTTATCGTCAATTAACTTCCTTTTATAGGTGGAAAACAACGTGAGCGCCGTCAGGAAGTCAACTGCCGTTACAACGCTTAACACATCTCCTCCCAAAAACTTCTCCCTGCGTTCCTCCCAATCTTTACGCAATTCAAAATCGTCCGCGCTGTAGGATGCAACTACAAGTTCAAACACCGTTAGTGGAACGCCGCCGGTATTGACGTTTTCGAACACGCGGCACACCGCCTCTTTGGGCGTTTCTTTCTCGAGGAGAATGACGGGCATCTTATATCCCAACATCTTCACTACAATTTTCTGAACGAACTGTCTCAAGAGTTCAGAAGCGGCGGCGTTTCCACTGTAGTATGTATGGTAGGAATTTTGCCAACTCAGGAACTTCCCCATGTCTAGAATACAGTTAAGCGGACAAACTTTGTTCTTGAATTCCATCTCCTGAGTAGAGAGGTCAATATCAATCTTTCTGCCAAAATCGCTAGTCTTTTGTCTTGATTCAGGAACTGAAATAATAATCTCTTCGTCGTCTGCATTTGGATCAAGAGACTTCTCAATATCGATATAATAATACCTATAGACCGTTTTGTTTGTCTTAGTAAAGGTTTTAACTGGATTCTGTGAATAGAGGGCGGAATACAAAGACGTAAGTCTTTGCTGACCGTCTAAAATTAATTCGGTAGGAACGACGCCTTTCCCTTCCGAGACCGATCCTTCGATCGTTCTGTATTTGAACCGAATACTCTCGTTCCCATAAGTCAGGAACATTACGGCTCCAACAGGATAATTATGTACAACGGACGCGATTAAGGCCTTAATCCTGTCGTCGTCCCAAACCCAACTTCTTTGAAAATCTGGGAGTTGCGCCTTACCCTCGTCCACGGATTTAAGTAGTTCAACAAGCGATCGATCGTACGTTTGCATGACGCCATTGCCCTTGAAATTACGCTTCGACATTCATAGGAAAAGACCCGAAAAGACATCCGTCTTGGGGATTGTCCATAATTATCCACACTTTCTTTCTTCTCATAAGGGACGTCGTTGAAATAACGCGCTTCTCTATCCTTTTCGTAATATCGTTGTCGTTAGTTCTGTGATTCTCGACGAATTGCAAGGCGATTTTGACTATCCTTTTCGTAATATCGTTGTCGTTAGCCCTAAAGAGGTAAGAAACCCGATACCTTATGAATCTGGCGTGACCGATTGGATATTGTATAATAAGCCCCATATACGCGTCCGGGATGCGACGATAGGCGCGCAGTCACGTCAATAATATCCCTCTGTAAGTCCTAGAAAAACCGTAATGAACGCCTATTCAAAGAGGTAGAACAGTGAACGCCGCAAATCAATTTGACTGGGTGGATTTCTATAAAGAATTAGCTGACACGCTGTTAGTTTATAAAGACAATCGACAAGGCCTGATCGACAAGATTCGAAAAATCTATGAAATTACGGAACTTAATCTTCCTAGCCTTGAGTTGGATAACCAAATTGACGATATTGATCCGTTTACAGTATTTGGACTGTTCAATAAAAACTTGAAAAGGGATAATCGAGTAAGGATTACTCAGGCGATCGCCCAACTATTCAAAATTACCAAACCAACCCCAACCTCTTTTGCTAGTCTTCCTGTTTTAGATAGTCGAACCGCGACGTTTTACCACTTTAAAGGAAAACGCGAAGCTAACGATATTGACGATCTTTGGACATTGTTTGAATCCGCCCTTGTCTTTGCGGCTAAACCAACCAAAAGCAATCGAGACAAGCTCGAAAACGCATTTGACTTAAATATCCAGAAAAAAGGAATAGGACTAGCAAAAATCACTATAGGACTATACTGGATAGCGCCTGATTCATTTTTGAGTTTAGACAGAACCAATAAGGCATATGTCTATAATTCTGGAAAGTTTCCTGTCGAACTAGTAAAAACGCTCCCAACCATAAAAGAGAATAAAAAAATCCTCTTTTCTACGTATTTTGGCATAGTTGAAAAACTAAGTGAATACTTGAAGAGCGCCAAAAGTAATATTAAGGATTTTAAAGAACTTAGTTTGGCCGCTTGGCTATACGCTAATCCTGGCGGTGGAGATGGCGTCGACATGGGCGTTAAAAGAATTCGTTACTGGACTTACTCTCCCGGCGAGGGCGCCGCAGTCTGGGATGAATGCTACGACAATGGAATCATTGCAATTGGCTGGGAAGAAATTGGCGACTTAAGTCAATATCGTAGTAAAAACGATATGAAAGAAGCCATGCAGGAGAAAATTGATCGTTCTCGAACATTTAGAAACGACGCGCATGCCACATGGCAATTTGCTAATGAGATGGAACCTGGCGACGTCGTGTTTGCTAAAAAGGGCAAAAGTCTTATTATTGGTCGCGGCATCGTGGAATCGGACTACTACTTCGATCGGAATCGGAAAATGTACAACAGCGTTCGTAATGTAAAATGGACGCACAAAGGGTCTTGGAAAATTCCCGATGTGTCGCATGCTCTAAAAACACTCACAGACGTCACGCCTTATACAAATTACGTCGAACAGTTAAAATCGTTGTTTGAAGAAGTCAACCCCGCCAAAATTGAATACCCGCCGTATCACGATGCAAATTTCCTCGAGGAAGTTTTCATGGATGAAAACGACTACGAAACCCTAACCGTCCTCCTCCAAACCAAGAAAAATGTCATCCTTCAAGGTGCTCCGGGCGTCGGTAAAACTTTTGCGGCAAAACGTCTAGCGTACTCAATAATGGGACTCAAAGACGTAAGTCGCGTTATGATGGTACAATTCCACCAAAGTTATTCTTACGAGGATTTTATCGTTGGTTTTCGCCCTTCTGAAAATGGGTTTGAACTTAAATACGGAGCGTTTTATAAATTCTGCAAAGAAGCCGAAATCGATAGTGAAAATGAGTATTTTCTCATCATTGACGAAATCAATCGCGGTAATCTCAGTAAAATATTCGGCGAGTTGTTTATGCTTATAGAGAACGACAAGCGGGGACAAGAGCTACAGTTGCTTTACTCCGACGAAAAGTTTTCCGTTCCTAAGAACGTCTATATCATTGGCATGATGAATACCGCCGACCGAAGTTTGGCGATGTTGGATTACGCTCTCCGAAGAAGATTCGCCTTTTTCGAGATGAAACCCGGTTTTGATTCCAAAGGGTTCCAAGAATATCAATCGGATCTTGAAAACAACAAATTTGATCGGCTCATAAACTGCGTCAAAGGACTTAACGAAGCGATCGCGGCGGACGAATCGCTTGGTGGAGGTTTCTGCATCGGCCACAGCTATTTTTGCAATTTGGAAGAGGCGTCGGATCAGGCGCTTTCTGCTATTGTCGAATTTGAGTTAATTCCTCTTTTAAGGGAATACTGGTTTGACGAACCCACTAAGGTTAGGAACTGGACGGACAGTTTAAGGAACGCCATTAAGTGATACCGATACAAAACGTCTATTACATGCTGTCATACGCCTTTCAAGCGCTAAGCGAACAAGGCTATAAGAGTGTCGCGACAGAACAGTTCCATAACATGACGGAACTGTGCGCCGCGATTCTGATCAAAGGCGTTTCGTCGCAATTAAAACGAGGTCTTACCCGAGAATATATCGGACGAACAGAAGCTCTCTCGTCGTTGCGAGGGCGGATTGAAATGTCTGAATCGATCCAGACGGGGAGCGTCTTTAAAAAGCAGTTGGTCTGTTCTTTTGACGATTTCTCCGTGAATTCATATATGAATCGGATTCTCAAGACGACAATGACGCTACTTCTCCACCCGGATATATCGAAGACGCGAAAGAAAGAGCTTCGAAAACTCCTCGTGTTTTTCGTCGACGTCGTCCCCCTTGAAATCCATCTTATCGACTGGAAATTGCAGTACGCTCGCAACAATCAGTCTTATCGGATGTTAATATCCATCTGCTATCTAGTCATTAAGGGACTGTTGCAAACTAATTCGGACGGCACAACTCGTTTAATGGATTTCTTGGACGAACAGCGAATGTGTCGGCTTTACGAGAAATTCATCCTCGAATACTATCGGAAAGAGTTTCCGCAGATATCCGTAAGTTCGTCCCAAATTCCGTGGGCGCTCGACGATGAAACAAGCGCCATGCTCCCGATCATGCAAAGCGACGTCATGCTGACCTACGGAGATAAGATTCTCATTCTCGACGCCAAATACTACTCCCACGCGACTCAAACGCGCTACGACGCGCGCACGCTCCATTCAAACAACCTCTATCAGATTTTCGCTTACGTCAAAAACAAAGATTCGGAGTTGACGGGAACGTCTCGCGTCGTTTCCGGAATGTTGCTTTACGCGCAAACCGACGACGAAGCGCCCCTCGACCACACGTATCAGATGAGCGGAAACAAAATATGCGTTAAGACGCTCGATTTGAACTGCGAATTCTCTAAGATCGCCGAACAGTTGAATAAGATCGCGTCAGAGCAATTAGGCGTCGTCGCATAAAGAAAGCGGATTCAACGTTTCCCCGTCACAAGCAAAACGTCATATACGCCGGGATACAGACGACGCCGTCTTTGACGCTGAGATTTTTCGGGTGGATAACGTAGCATTCGGCGATTCTCGCGCCAAAAATTTCCCGGAATCTCTTGAGCGACTCGATCGAGTATCTTTTGCCCGATTTTACCTCGATCGGGCAGATTTTGTATTTCAGTTTGCTGTTGTTGGAGATAATGAAGTCGATTTCGACGTCGTTTCGATGTTTCTCCGGGTTGTATCGCGTGTAGAAATACAACTTATGTCCGTTGGCGACGAGCGCCTGCGCGACGGCGTTCTCATAGAGCATCCCCTCGTTCAAGTCGAGCTTGTCGCCGAGGATTTGTTTGTAAACTTCGTCCTCGAGAAGTTCGTTTTCATCGAACGCGTGACTGACGAGCAACCCGACGTCTCCAAGGTAACACTTGACGTACCCCCTGTTTTCATTGAGGGAAAGTCCGACGTTCGGATCGTTGCACAAAAAACATTCGTTGGCGATCATCGAGTCCGCGAGCCAGAAAAAAGTTTCTTCATACTGCGCGGCGTCGCCGTTTGGCGAAATGTTTTTGAAAACAACGCGTTTTTCATGCTGTGAAAGGAGTCCCGGGATTTGGTCGAAAATCGAAAGAACCTTGCTTCGATAACGCGCGTCGATTTTCATCACGTCGCTACGATAAAGGGACAAGATATCGCGCTTTTCGGCGTCGGCGGCGTCAAAATCTTTTCGACTCTCGAGAAACGCGACGACGCTCTGAGGCATTCCGCCGACGAGCATATGCTGTTTGAAGAGCAACATCGCCTTATAATGAAGCTCGTCCTCTAGCGGAACCCTTTTTTCAAAACAATCCCGGATATAATCGACGATCGGCGCCTCCCCTAGCGCGTCGCAGAATTCCTCAAAATCGAGCGGATACATCTTCAGCCGCCGTTCTTCCGACGGAATAACGATATCCTTCACGTTTTCCTTAATCGAAATGAGCGACCCTGTCTCGACATAATCATACCGCCCGTCCGCGACGAGATATTTCACGCATTCCCGCGCCCGGGGAAACGCCTGAACTTCGTCGAAAATAATCAGCGAGTCTCGCTCGTGCAACTTGACGCCGTAAAACGCGGAGAGGAGCATGAAAAACGTGTCGAGGTCGTTCATGTGCCTCTGAAAATATCCTTTGACCTCGTCCGGGCAGTTGGCAAAGTCGATATGGAGAAAACTCTTATATTCGTTTTTGCCGAACTCTTGGCACAGCGTGGATTTCCCGACGCGCCTCGCTCCTTCGATGAGAAAGGCGCGTTTTCCGCCAAGCGTTTTCTTGAGCGTCAAGAGTTTGTCGTAAAGTTTCCGTTTCAGCAGCATTTTCACGACCTTGGCGACGAGGCGCCGGTTTAGTTCTCTCGTTAAATACCATTAAGCGCTAGTTTGAACATATCGTCAAACACCATTAAGCGCTGGTATAAATCTTCCGTTAAATGACATTATGCGCATGTTCGCGTTCCATTATCAGGTCGAATCGAGCAAAAGTCAACCCGGCTTAAAGGTTCTTTCAGACGTTTAGACCGGCGCCGCGTCGCTTGCCTCGTTCCGTCTCTCTCGATACAATGAGGGTTAGGCGGCGTTTGACGGCGCCAGATAATTTGTCCTTTTTTCGGAGCTTCTCATGACTCAAAACATTCTGTCGTCGTTTCTCAAGGGAACGTCGCTTTTTACGGTCGCGACGCTTCTGCTGGCGGTTTCGTCGTCCGTTCGCGCTCAAAACGCCGAATCGATCTCTCTTAAATTCGACGCCCAGCAGACGCCCGTTTTGATCTGCGCCAATGGCGAGGCGCGCGCGACTCAGCTTCAAGCGTTTGACGTCGACGTCATGCCCGATTCCGTTCTTTTGACCGTTTCCGAGCCGAAATATATCGCGCGCTTTGAAGCGCGATTCGCGGACGTTATCATCGGAAGTTTCGACGCGAACGGCATGTTCGACGTCGACTGGAACCGCCCGACCATGCCGACGCAGATTCCGATCCCGATTAAGGGCAAATCTCTCTTTGAGTCGGGGGGCGAACTTTCGATTTGGGCGGTTCCCTCGGAACTCGCGGGCCCGGAAACGACCGTCGAAGTCGGCGTCAAATGGGTTAAGATCGGCGATCAGACTCTCCCCTGCTCCGCCGCGCCGCTAGAATACCGCTTCGGCGTTCTCGTCCGCGATTCCGGCTGGGACGAGAAGTCGAAAGGTCTCTTGGATAATCTCTTGACGATCAGGAAGGCGCCGGGGGACGGAACCGTTCAATATCGTATCCCGGCGCTCGCACAGACGCCCAAGGGCGTTCTTCTCGCCGTTTATGACGCGCGATGGAACGGACTCCGCGACCTCCCCGCCGATATCGACGTCATGTGCAGCCGCAGTCTCGACGGCGGTAAGACGTGGGAGAAAATGCGCCCCGTCATGGACTTCAAGGGGGACGATCCCGTAAAAGAGGGAGTCGGCGATCCGTCGATTCTCGTTGATCCGGAAACGGGCCGCGTCTGGGTCGCCGCCGTCTGGGGACACGGCGGGCTAGGATGCTGGACGTCGCAACCCGGTCTGAAAGTCGGAACGTCGCCGCGCTTCGTCCTATGCTATAGCGACGACGACGGGCTCACATGGAGCGAACCTCGCGACATTACGAACGAAACCGCGCCCGGAAAAGACTGGCGTCACTTCTATCAGGGTCCAGGGAACGGAATCGTTCTCCGCGACGGCAAACTCGTCTTCCCCGCCCAGTTCGCCGACGCCGAGGGGATCTGGTATTCCACGCTGATCTGGAGCGACGACAAGGGCGAGACGTGGCATGTCGGAACCGGCGCGCATAAAATGACATGCGAATCGCAGCTCGTCGAACTGAGCGACGGCTCGATCATGATGAACATGCGTCATTTCACAGACAAAACCCGCGCCGTCGCGACGACGAAAGACCTCGGCGAAACGTGGACGGAACATCCAACCTCCGGCAAAACGTTGATCGAGCCCGTCTGCCAAGCGAGTCTCATTCGCGTCAAGTCGACCGTCGACGGAGACGACGCCGACCTTCTGGCGTTCATGAACCCGAAGTCGCAAACCAACCGCGTCGATATGACGCTCCGCCTCAGCGACGACGAGGGCGCGACGTGGTCTCGCGAGCTCACGCTCTACCGTCCCCAATGCGCCGGATATTCCGCGCTGACGAAAATCGACGACGAGACGCTCGGCGTCCTTTATGAAACGCTCGGCGGGCTGATCTTCCAGCGCGTTAAACTCTCGGATATTCCTGAGGTAAAATAAGTTCCCGTCGTCTTTTCCATAAAACAACCCGGGCGCGCCCAACTTGAGGACGCGCCCGGGTTTATTTTGTCAAAAGTCGCAAACGCCAAGGTTGCGACCCGAAGATCGAGAATCAGTCGGTCTCGCCGTTCGCGGCGACGACCGCCTGCATCTTACGCCAGAAGCGGAAGATCAAGACGCTGCCGACGACGGCGACGGCGAGCAGAATCGCGCCGAAAACGATCTCGCCGTAAAGGAACGCGCCGACGCAGAAGAGCGCCGAATAGATCGCGACGCATCCGATCACGCTGCAGAGAATCCCAAGGGGAACGCTCCATCGATCCTTCGCGCCGACAAGTTCGACCCCGTCTTTCGCCGCGTCGTCGTAAACCTTCTTCCAGCCGGGACCGCCCGCGCGCGTCTTGCGAACAAACTCGCGCAGCGTCTCTTTATCGTCGGGAGGCGTGAGGAACGTCACGACGAGCCAGCCGACAGTCGTCAGCGCGACGCTTGCGACAAGTTGAATGCTCGAGTTCGCCAACAGCGAACCTTCGGGGAACTTGTGGAATTGGAAGAAACACGCGATCGGAAGCGCGAAGCACATCGCCGCAATCTCGCTGTACGCGTTCAAACGCCACCAGAACCAGCGCAACAGGAAGAGAAGCCCCGTCCCCGCGCCGATAGAGAGGATAATCTGGAACGCGCCGAGCGCGCTCTCAAGGAAAACGGCGACGTAACAGGAGAGGATCATGAAGATTACCGTCCAAACGCGTCCCCACAACACAAGTTTCTTTTCCGACGCGTCTTTGTTAATGAATCTCTTGTAGAAGTCGTTAACCATGTAAGACGACCCGAGGTTCAGGTGCGTCGCGATCGTCGACATATACGCGGCGAAGAGGGACGCGACGACGATTCCAAAAATTCCGGGAGGAAGGAGCGTCATCATCGCGGGATACGCCATGTCGTCGGCGACCTTGTCGGCGGGAATGTTCGGGAACGCGGCGGCCAGCGATTCAAGATTCGGGAAGACGATAATCGACGCGAGCGCGACGAGAATCCACGGCCACGGACGAACCGCATAATGGCAGAAGTTGAAGAAGAGCGTCGCGCCGACCGCGTGCCCCGGCGTCTTCGCCGCGAGCATACGCTGCGCCGTATAGCTTCCTCCGCCCGGCTCCGCCCCAGGATACCACGCGCTCCACCATTGGACGGCGAGCGGGACGACAAGGAGCGTAACGACCGCCGTGGGATCGTGGAAATCAGGCAGAAAAGAAAGCTTGCTCGCGACCGCTTCGTTGGAAATCAGCGCGTGAAGTCCGCCGACCTCGGGGAGGTTCACCGCGACGACCGCCGCCGCGATACTGCCCGCCATCGCGATGATGAAGAGCACAAAGTCCGCCCAGAGAACGGCGGAAAAACCGCCGATCATCGTAAATAGGACCGTCACGGTTCCCGAGATCAGGAGCGTCTGCATCTGCGTAAAGCCGAGCATAACGCCGAAAATCTTGATAATCGCCAGCGTGACGTTCGCCATAATGAGCGTGTTGACGCACAGTCCCAAATACATGGTGCGGAATCCGCGAACAAACGCGCCGGACGCGCCGCTGTAGCGCGTTTCGTAGAACTCGATGTCCGTCATAACGCCGAGTTTACGCCACAGTCTCGCGAAAATAAAAACCGTCGTCATCCCCGTTGGCAAAAACGCCCACCAAGCCCAGTTGCCGGCGACCCCGTTTTTGCGAACGATGTCCGTAACAAGGTTCGGCGTGTCGGCGGCGAACGTCGTCGCCACGAGAGAAAAACCTAGGAGCCACCACGGAGCCGAACGTCCGGAGAGGAAGAACTCGGACGAGTCTTTACCCGCTTTGCGCATGGCGCGCCAGCCGATGTAGAGCGTCGATAGGAAAAAGAGCGCCAACACGGCATAGTCGATTGTATGAAGATGTGACATTATCGTTCGTTAGAATAAAAAGGAATTGCCGTCGTGATGCAAGCGACGCGTCAAACGAGACGCGTCGCTTTGTCCGCTAATGAAAGTCGTCTGCGATCCGTCATTTACTGGAAACGCGGAACGCCCAGACGCCGGAGCCAAGTTCGAAAACAGCGGCGTCGGGGCGATCGGAATCGATCTGCTTCGCCTCGTTGGCGCCGGCGAGAACCTCGCATTTCTGATTCGCGTCGCAGGGGATGATTACCGTCGCCGTCGTGTTGAACGGAACCTGAACAAGGTGTGTTCTCTGCCCCGTCTCGGCGTCGACGTTCCACGACGAAACGATCCTGCCGTAAGGCGTAACGACCGATGCGGCGACGCGTGTGAGCGGTTCGAAGCCGGGCGCGGCAAGTTCGTTCGCGCGCGTCTTCGGCTCGACGACGAATCGCTTGAACGCGACCGCTTCCGGCGACGTTTCCGCGACGACGACGTCGGGCGCGCCCTCGAGCTTAATCCCCGCGAGCGACTGATAGAACCACGCGCTAAAATCGCCGAACATGATATGGTTGCGCGACGAGCCCTCGTTCCAGTCTTCCCAAAGGGTGCCCGCGCCGCGACGGATCCAGTCCGACATTGCGGGCTTTGTTTCCTGAAGCAGCAACTGGAGCGCTAGGTCAGTTCGACCGTTTTCAGAAAGGGTGCGGAGAATGTATTTCGCGCCAAGAATACCGACGTCGAAGTGTCCGTCCGCCTTTTCGACGTCTTCGACGAGTCGATCGAAGACCGCCTTCTGATCCGCTTCGGGAAGCGTTCGCGTAAAGCCTTGGTGAATCGCGCAGCTCTGGGACGTCTGGCTGTTGATCGAATAAACGCCGTCGCCCTTGTAGAGTTCCTTGTTGTAGTCGGCGCGAATCTTTTCCGCAAGCGCGGAATACTTCTCAAAATCGTCCGTCTTGCCGAGAACCTTCGCCGTCTGCGCGACGATCTTCGTATCGAGATAGTAATACCCCGACGACGTCACGACCGTCGGCGTATTCGTCTTCGCGAAGACCCAGTCGCCGAGCCCGTGGTCGATGAGACCGTTCTCATGCGCGCGCGACGTCATGTAGTCGACGTACTTCTTCATCGCTTCGAACGAATCTTCGAGAATCTTGACGTCGCCGCGGTAGACGTACGCGTACCATGGAATCAACACGAGGGACGAATCCCACGCCGGACCGTTGCCCCAAGGATAGCCCCAGTCGCCGGAAGGAACGATACCGGGCAGATTTCCGTTCGGGCGCTGCTCGTCGACAAGGTCGTCGATCCATTTTTCGTAGCCCGCGGTGTTCTCGAAGTTATACTGTGCGAGTTCGCAAGCGAGCTGCGCGTCGCCGGTCCAGCCGTTCTTCTCGCGGTGCGGACAGTCGGTCGGGTAGCCCGCGACGAAGTTGTTTCGATACGATTCAAGCGTCGCCGCCTGGAGATCATTAAGAAGCTCGGAGTCGCACGAGAAGTCGCCGACTTCCGTAAACCCGGTGTTGACGCGCATCCCGATAAAATCAGTCGCCTCAGGCGCATGACTCAGACCGGAAACCTCGATATACTGATAGCCGTTGTAGGTAAATCGAGGTTCGAAGTACTCTTCCTCTTCGCCGTTGCAGAAATAGAAGTCGGTCTGGAACCCGCCCTTCATGCCCGTCATGTACGCGGGCGTTCCTTCCATAAAATGCTGATCGATGTCATGACGTTCGATTTTACCCGAGTCGACGACGCGCTCAGAATATCGGAAACGAATCACGTCGCCCTTCTTCTGACCGGAGATCCGGACACGCGCCCAGCCCGCGCTGTTGCGTCCCATGTCGACGACGTAAACACCCGGTTCGACTTCCTTGACGCTCTTCGCCTCGTAGAGGTCGGTAACGAGCGAAACGTCGTTCTTTTGCGCGACGATCTTGGGCTCGCCAAGCGGGGCGGGAACGACGACGGCGGAACCGAGGATTTCGCGCTCCCACGCGCCGTCGACGATTTCGCCCTGACGAACGCAGTCGAAGAGAATCGGACTCGTGGAATACGTCCACGTCGAGTCAGTCGCGACGATTTCAGTCGAACCGTCGTCATAAGTCAGTTTGAGTTCGGCGCGGACGCGCGGGAAATCACGCCAAGGCGCCGCGTCGAAGTTCCACGTTACGATCGAACGAACGTCGTACCAACTGTGCCCGACGAGGAACTGCAGTTCGTGCGATTTGTCGGTCGGAACAAGATAGCTCGTCACGTCCAGAACGTTGTAGAGAAGGCGGCGGTCGTAACGCGTGAAGGACGGCGAAAGAACCTGCGGTTGAACCTTCTGCCCGTCGACATACGCTTCATAAACGCCCGCGGCGCAAACGGCGAGGTATGCGCTCGCAATCTTTTTGTCCGCGCTCGTTTCAAAGCTCTTCTGGAACGCGGGGGAAAGCGTTTCGGTTCGACGACGCAGCTTGCCCCAAGGCGCGGAGTCGAGCGCCTGTTTGTCGTTTTCAGGGACGAAGGACGCGCTTTTCGCGTTCGCCCATCCGGAAGCGTCGAAATCGACGCCGTTCCAAGAATCGCCCCCGGCGATCCCGGCTTTCCACGTCTCGTCGGTTCCTACGGCGCAAACGGTCGCCGCAGGCTTGCCGAAACGATTAGGCGTCGGAAGGTTGGAAGGCGCGTTCGACTTATCGAGCTCGCGGACGACGAGCTTGGCGACCAACGCGGTCGGATAGAGGGTTCCGTCGCCAAATTTCGTGTCGTTCGGGCGTTTCGTATCGTTCACAACGGCAAACGCGACGACGTTCTTCCCGGGAACAAGGTATTCCGAAACGTCGATTGAGCGAAGCTGATCGGGATTGAAAACCATGCCGATCGAGAATCCCGCGCGTTTGCCGTTCACGAAGATTTCGCACTTCTGGCAGGCTGCGTAATAGATAAGCGCGCTCAGATTCTGCGCGTCGAAATCGCTCTGCGGACGATCGATCGTGAATTCCTTACGGAAATACTCGACGGCGTAGCCTGAATTCGTTTCTTTTTCCTCGGCGGAAGCAATCCACCCGGCGCCGGAAAGATCGACGTCAGGGCGATATTCTTCGGGCTGCGCAATCCATTCGCCCTTCCAATCTTCAGGTTTCGTCACGCCCTGAACCCAGCTCGCCGGTCGCGACCACAAGGAAGACTGATTATTCTCGTCCCAGACGCGTACCTTCCAGAAATATCGCGTTAAACTCTGGAGCGGCGCGCCGCCGTAGGGAACGTAATTCGACTCGTCCGACATAACCTTGCCGGAGTCCCAGAGGTCGCCGTTGTTGGCGTTGAGTTTCTCGAGACTTGACGCGACGAGAATCTGGTACGCCGACTGCTTCTTATTGCGTAAATTCTCGTCGAGCGACGAGGAAAACCAAGACAGTCTCGGATTCGCCGCGTCGACTCCCAGCGGCTGGACGCGTCCCTCGACGCGCGCGGCTCTTACAAACGGAAGCAGAGCCTGTTGTTCGCGAGAAACAATAACGGTCGCTTCCGTCGAGGACGACGTCAGCGCGGTCGCGAGCGCGAGTCCGACGAGGACGACCAAAGACCAAGAACGTTTCATACTTCAATCTCTCCAATGAAAACCAACGCGAGGCGCGTTTCGTCGCTCAGAGCAACTTACGCGCCTTAATTTCTAAGTATTTGTTCACAAGAGGCGCCGTCGCGTCCTCGGGGAAAACGTCGAGCGAAAGCGCGCCGCGCGCTTCGAGATACGCGAGCGTCCGGCGGCGCCAGTTCAGAATCTCCGACGCCGCGCCCGCCTGAAAGAACGCGTCTTCAGGCGCGTTCGACTTAACGCGTCCGTCTTGTCGAAAAAGACGCTCCAATTCGTCGACGGGATCCGCCTCACGATACTGTTTCGCCCAAAGCGCAAGCCTCGTCGAAGCGTCCGTTCCTTTCGGATCGATCTGCGCGCCAGAGGCCGCGCGAGCGCCCTCCTCCATCTCGTCGAAGCGTTCGACCGCGTCGAAAAGCGAATGTTCGCGTAAGAACAATCCAAGAGGCAGATGCGCGCCGCTAAGTCCTGTCATAAACGATTGTATCTGTTCCGCGTTGCGCTGATCGAGGATATTCGTCGCCAAAACGACGAGCGCGCGCTTCGGAGCATGTCTCTTAAGATACGCAAACGCGCGGTCGTATCGAGATTCAACCCGCTCTGGGAAGACGTCGAAAACGCTGCGAATGATCGAATTCATATGCGACGCGCCCCCTTGCGGCGGCACGAAAACCTTGACGTCGTCGGAAAAGACAAGAGCGCCGACCTCGTCCCCTTGGCGCAGCGCGATATACGCGAGCGCAAGCGTCGAGTTGAGCGCGGCGTCAAAAAGCGTGATCCCGTTTGACCGGTTCATCGTCATGCGCCCCGCGTCGAGCGCGATGATAACGCGCTGATTACGAACCGTCTGGAAATCGCGCACGATCAACTTATTATGGCGCGCCGTCGCTTTCCAATCGATGAATTTATACTGATCGTCAAGCGTATAGTCGCGTAAACGTTCAAATTCTGAATCCTGGCCGATACGGCGCGTTCGTCGAACGCCCTGCAACAAGAACTGGCTCTTTCGCGCTATCATCTCTTGGCGCGACAGTTGGCAGAGGTTCGGGTAAACGCGAAACGTCGTCGGACACGGAACTCGCTTGTAACGCCGCCAAAGGTTCAACACGCCGCTGAACCGTAAACAGACAAACTCAAACCGAAAGACGCCGCGCCGGTTCCAGAGAAGTCGATATTCGAAGTATTCGCTCGATTTCGCGGGAACGATCCGACGCTTAAAGAACGCGAAATTGCGACAGGCGTCGAAATCCGGCGTTTCGTCCGGTCGCAGCGCTAACGCGTCGATCTTCGCAAGGGGCGGCATAGACTGCGCGAAAGGACTGGAATCGTCGACCACCTCGCAGCTAACGTCGCGCTTCGAGCTATTTGAGAGGATTAACGTCGTATCGTGAGGACGTCCGAGCGCCGCGATCTCTTCAGTCTGACGAACGACTGTCACGCCGCGTCCTACGAGGAGAACGCTCGCCCAATCTATCAGAAATACGAGTATGACGACTGCGTCGACGACATAGACCAGCGTCTCGGAGAAGAGGTTTTCAAAGATAAACCCAAACGCGGAACCAAGCGTCGCGACGGCGAAAAAAAGAATCGCTCGCGGGGTTGGATACGTCTTAAAAGCCCACGCCGCGACGACAAAAATCAAAAAGAACGCTGGAAAGACGAGATACAGCGAACGTTCAAACAACCCTCGCGCAATTTCGACAAGCATAGCCAACTCCAGCCGCAGGCGTGACGTCGCCGCGTTCCTCGACAAGTCGCGGCAAGCGCTAACGTTCCCCTCCCTTCAGGCAAGGGCGATAAACGACGCGCTTTCTTCCAAGCGATATTATTTTAAACGTTACGCCTGTCGCGTCAAATTCTTAAAGAGTTTTTTCGCGGGATTTCAGAAAAAAGAGGGAAAAGAATCGTACAAACTGCCAAGCGACGGCGAAAAACCGAAAAGAGCGACAAGCGCGACCACAAAAAAACGCGCGCCGAACTAAAGACGTTCGGCGCGCGCGTTTGACCGGATTTACAGTCTGCCCCTTTTGCCGGGGCGCATAAAACGATCAGAGCGCAGCCTTGGCGATCTCGACGATCTTGTCGAAAGCGGCGGGATCAACGACGGCGACGTCGGCGAGCATCTTACGGTCGAGAACGACGTTCGCCTTCTTGAGACCGTTGATGAACTGACTATAACGAAGTCCGCGCATACGAACAGCGGCGTTGATGCGGATGATCCAGAGGCGACGGAAATCTCGCTTCCGCGCGCGACGGTCGCGCGTCGCGTAAACGTCGGCGCGAAGCACGGACTCCTTGACTGTTCGCAGGAGCTTGCTACGACCGCCGCGGAACCCCTTGGCGCGCTTGAAGAGACGATTCTTGGCGCGACGACGCGCGGAACCTTTGGTAACTCTCATTCCTATTATCCTTTATGTTACTGCGTTTTTATCGGGTCAGTCGTTTCCGTAAGAATACCGTTGCCGGGAACGTTCGCGTCTGACTGCGACAATTCGACGAAAACCAGGTCCCGCGTCCAGACGTTGGACTCTGCGGCGTTTACGACCCGTTTTCAGAAACCGAACGACTGCTCCTGCGCGAAATGAAACAGAAGTCGGACCGCGACGGCGACGACGCGCCGTCTAAACTCGAATCAGAGACCGCCCTTGCCGAGCGCCTTAATGATTCTTTTGGCTTCGACCGTATCGACCGGATCGGTGCCGCGGAGGTTGCGAACTCGCTTGCTCGTCATACGCCACGCAAGATGGCTCGTGCCGCTGTGGCGATGCTTAACTTTGCCGTTAGCGGTGACGCGAAAACGTTTAGCAGCTCCCTTATGAGTTTTAATCTTAGGCATTTGAGGCCCTTTGCTCCATAAAAGTTGCTTGACAACGCGGCGCGAACGTCTATCGACGCGTTTGCCGCACACAAACTGCGCGTTCCAAGACGACGCACGCGCGGCGACCTGGAACAACACAGGCTAAGATTCTACCCGCAACACTCGTTTTCACAAGGGGCGCTGTGAAATTTTATCCATTTTAAAACGACGGCGTCGCCCAATCAAATCAGAAAATACAGCGAAAAGAAATGCATAATGCTGCCAGCGAGCACAAACACATGCCACGCGGCGTGCATCCACCGAATCTTAACGACAAAAAAGACGCACCCAAACGTATAGAGTAAACCGCCGAGCAGAAGGAAAACCCACGAGATCGACGGTAACGCGGCGTACAACTGCGGCGCGACAAGAACGCCGTACCACCCCATCGCGAGGTAGAGGAATAAATTAAACCTCGACGCTCGATAAGCGTAAACCGAAAACGACACGATTCCGATAACCGCGAGAGACCAAATCGTTCCAAAGACCCACCACCCTTGGCCTCCGTAAATCGGCCCAAGGCAATACGCCGAATAAGTTCCGGCGATAAGAAGAAAGATCGCCGAATGGTCGAGACTCGCAAAGACGCGCTTCGCGCCGCATCGCGCCAAAGAATGGTAAAGCGTCGACACGAGGTACATAATCACGAGCGTCGCGCCGAAAAGCGTGTACCCGACGACATACCCCGCCGCCTCGCCTGCCGGCGCGCGCGTCGCGGCGCGAATTATCAACAGCACAAGCGCGGCTATCGACAACAACGCGCCGATTCCATGCGTTATCGCGTTGACGATCTCTTCGCCAAGGGTGTAGAACGGCAACTTGATACGGTGTGTGTCGACGTCGAACGTCGCAGATTCCCTGCGCGAAGGCGCTTTTGAAACGACCTCCATTGGCAAATCCTTATCGTCGTGCATCGTTAGGGGTTAAGGGATAAACTTAAGGGCGCGAAGCCAATTCTCGCAGTTCCTGTGCCACTGCGCCGCGACTCCTCGATCGCTACGGATTCCATAACCGTGACCGCCGGAAACGGGGATATGAAGTTCGCAAGGAACGCCCAGCTCTTTCGCCTTGATATAGAATCGGGCGGCGGCTGCGGCTCGGTTCGCGTCGTCGTTGGCGACCGAGAAGAAAAACGGCGGCATATTCGCGTCGAGATGGAGCTCGTCGGAAAGGTTGGCGTCGGCGGAAAAATTCTTCTCGTCGTCCATGAGGTACGCGGGATAAATCGGAATCGCGTAATCAGGACGGGCGCTGAGTTTATCGACGTCGTCGACGGGATCGTATGTCTTAACGTTGTAGTCCAACGCGGCGGCGACCGTCAGCCGTCCGCCCGCGGAAAATCCGAGAACGCCGATCTTATGCGGATCGATTTTCCACTCGTCCGCATGGGCGCGAGTCAAACGAATCGCGCGCTGCGCGTCCTGCAACGGAGCCCAGTGCTTAGGCGCGCCCTCGCGGCGCGGAACGCGATATTTTACCACGACGGCGGAAACGTCAAGACTATTGAGCCATTCGGCGATCTCGGATCCTTCGTGATTGTAAGCGAGGATGTTAAAACCGCCGCCAGGAAAAACGACGACGCAAGCGCCGTTGGGATTCTTCGCGGGGTAAAAGGCCATCGTCGGGATCGACACGGCGCTCACACGAACGATCGGCGGGGTTTCCTTGCCCGGCTCCCACTTCTCTTCGCCGATTCCTTCGGGAACGCCTCCCGGAGGAAGGTCGGGCCAAAGATTGAGCGTCTCAGCGGGCGCGGACACATACTGAGCGACCTCGGCGGGAACGCCGGCAGGCTCGTCCGCCGCAAGAGCGAACGAAAAATTCGCCGTAAAGAGCGCAAACAATGAAAGCGACAAAAGACAATATCGATTCATAGCCCAAACAATCCACATATGACGACTACGACGAAACAGGCGCAAGGATATCGACGCGTATAATCCCCCGCCACAACGACGCTCACTATGATAAATCGAACGAGACGGGTTATCAAGAGTCGAGAGATCGATTCATGACTGAAATCCGTAAAAACGGATGAGAAAACAAGAAAACAAAAACCGACTCCTTGCGAAGTCGGTCGTCGTAACTCAAAGAATCTCGCTTCGAGAAAGCGGAGGACACGGGACTCGAACCCGCAACCCCAGAAAGGGGCGCCTCATTTCCAATGAGGTTGCTAGCCATTCGCATATCCTCCTCGCAAACGCGCCTTGGATTATATTTCATGGTTCTATTTTCTTCAAGCGCCGTTTTTTGATTTTTTCCAAAATAGATCGGCGGCGAATCTGAACGTCCTTCGTAGCGCGCAATCAGGAGGAAACCGTCCAAAGACGCGCTTCGACGAAAACATCTCTTTACTGGAATTGTTAAAAACGCTACGATCGCTTGGAAGAAAACGTCCGTCTTTTTCGACGGTTCACTTAGACGCCCTATACGACAAAAAACCGAGCGCGATTCACGCGCCTGCGCCGAGAAAAGAGCGGCGCAGTTCAGGAGAAAAAAATGCAAAAACATAACGTCGTTTTGTCGACTGCCGCGCTGATGTTATTTGCGGCTATCGCCGGACAGGCGAACGTGTTCGCCCAGGGGTTCGGGGGGTACGTCGCCCCTACAAACGGAACTCAAGCGGGCGCAAACGCCGACGTTATTGCCGTCGAATCGGTCGAACAGGCGAGACGTGAAGGAATCGCGACGGTAAATCCAAACGCGACAAATCAGCGGCAGGTCGTCCAGCCCGGCGCGCGCCAAGCTTTTGTCGGCAACATGGCGGCGCAGGAACAGACGCGAGAAGTCGTCGTTACGCCGCAGGCCGCGCCGACGGCAAACGCCGCGCAGAACGTCGCTCCGCAGCAAGGCGGCTACGTCGAAGAAGAAATTGACAGCGCGATCGTGCCCCCGCCGGAAAGTTATAAGCCGACCGACGCGGAACTTCAGCAACTTGACGAATTTCTCGCGAAATGGGAAGAATTTGGACGCGGAATAAAGCGCGTTTCGTGCGACGTCCATATGCGCGAGTTTGACGGCGTCCTTCAGCAAAACTCTAAAAAGCCCGTCGTTCACACTTGGGGACAGTTCCGATTCATTACGCCGAGTCAATTCATGTACCACGTCAAGGGCGAGTTCGTCTATACAGACGCGAAACCTGACGGAGAATGGAAGCCCGGTCAGAACGAGTGGATGATTGTTTTGAACAGCAAAGAGTTCCTGCAGTATGACTTCCAAAACAAGAAAGTCGTCGTTTTTCCCGTCGTTTCGGAAGAGCAGGACATGGATCTCACGATGGACAACGGGCAGTTCCCCCTCTTTTTCGTCGCCAAAGCGAACGTCCTGAAAAACCGCTTCTACCTCCGCATCATCACGCCCGCGGCGAAACAGAAGACGCAGGTCTGGATCGAAGCGTTCCCGCGATACGCTCGCGACGCGCAGCAGTTCCAGTCGATCACTTTCATTCTCGATCTCAAGGATCTTCAACCGACGTACATGCGTAAAATCGGGGTCAACGGCAAAAGCAAGACGGACCTGACCTTTGAAAACGTTCAAGTCAACAAGGGATATTGGAAGATCGAGGGCGTCATTGAAAAAGGTTGGACGCGCGAAGTTCGAGAGGAAGAATTCTCGATTCTCCGTCAGCAACCCGTCATGCCAGAGGAAGCGGTCGTTCAAGCGCCCGTCGCCTCAAACGCGCATATCGCCCGACAAACCGTTCCGACGACGAACGCGCAGCGATCGGTTAACGCCGCGACTGTCCCACAACGTCCCGCGGCGGCGACTGCCAATAGAAGCGCGAATAATCAACGTTATTGAAATCGACTCCGCGCTTCTCTCTCCTCATGAGAAACGGCGTTTTCGGTATTGTCGGACGCTTGCGTTATAACGGAGCTACGACGACGAAAACGCCGTTGTTCGTTGGAAGAAAATATTTCTTGAAAAAGCGAAAACAAAACTCCCACTATATTGATTAATGGGAAAGAGAATTTATAATGGGGAAGATTGGATTTAGGTTTGCGTAGTAGCGTTTTAGGAAAACACTGAAATCTAGGGTAATTTCAAGGAACAGACAAAGCGATGAAAAGATTTGTTATTGCAATCATTAGCGTTCTTACGCTAGCGTTTGTCGACGTCGCGCGCGCCGATCAGGTTCGATTCTTTTCCGTGCTGGAGGATGGGATCGAATACTCTCAGGATATCCATTACACCGTTCTCACCCTTGAAGGCGACAAAGTTGCCGAGGATACAGTGGAAAATCCCTATGGCGTAACGATCAACGATCTTCCCCTCGGGACGTACTTCATCTCTGCGGAACAACCTTCTACCGGATATTTCGGTTCTCGACGGGTCGATATTACCGGCGAGGAGTTTAGAATGGTTCGCGGCGAGTGGGTTAAGGACGACGAAAACAAGTTGCTCCTTGGTCCCGACGGACTTACGAAGTATGTTCAAGATTATCCGTACGCGGACGAGATCTCAAGAGCGCAGGAATACGCCGCTCAGGCGGGTTGTGGATGTGAGGCTCCCGTTGAGACGAGTTGTCAGGCTATGTCGTCCTGCCAGACCTGCGCGCTTCCTTGTTGCGGGGCTAGCTACTGTTGCGGGATTTCGCCCCTCGGCGCCGCCGGACTTATTGGCGGACTCGTTCCTGCGATTGTTGTTCCTCTCATCAAAGGCACAAGCGCCGAGGCGAAATAGCCTCGAACGTTACACGACGATCTGAATAAATCGACAAGGAGGAACGGGGGCGCCGTTCCTCCTTTCTTTTTCTGGTTTCTAGTCGACGAATGACGCTGACGCGCCGACGAATCGCGTATTTAATAGTAAACGGACGCGTCGCGTTGGACTCGACGCGTCCGTCCGTTTTATAAAAAAGCGCAAAACTCTTCAGGAATACGCGACGAAACGAGTTCGCGTCGACGTCAATCCAACTTCTTGCGAATGACGCGCGTCGCTTTGCCGTCGACGCGAGGAAGCGTACCGACGGGCAGCACTTCGCCCTTCGGCGAGAATCCGAGCCGTTCCTTCAAATGCTTTTCGACGACGTAGCCCGTAACGCCCGGTTCCGCTTCGACGAGAATCCGAACGTCCGTGACCCCGTGACTTTCTTCCATGATGATCTGATATTCCGAATGAACGCCGGGCAGTTCGAGAAGCGCTTGTTCAACCTGCGACGGGAAGAAGTTTACGCCCTTGACGATGAGCATGTCGTCGGTTCGCCCGGAAATGAGGTCGATTTTCGCGTGCGTTCGCCCGCAAGCGCACTTCTCGCGAGAAATGATACGCGTGAGGTCGCCCGTCTTGAAACGGATCACGGGAAGAGCCTCGCGCGTGAGCGACGTCACGACGAGTTCGCCGACCTCGCCGTCGGGAAGCGGCTGCTTCGTGACCGGATCGACGATTTCGAGGTAATACTGGTCTTCCCAAACGTGGATGCCGGAATGATCTTGACAGTCCATGCCGAGCGTGCCGACGCCGCCGGTCTCGGTCATGCCGTAGATATTGTATACGTCGATCCCGAGACGCGCGTGAATCTTCTCGCACATTGCCGTCGTGACCGTTTCCGCCCCGAAAATGCCGATCTCAAGACTCGGAAGTTCGACGCCCATCTTCTCCATGACTTCAATAATGCGCGTCGTGTAGGAAATAACCGCCGTGAAAACGCGCGTGTTGAAGTCCCTCGCGAGCCGAATCTGACGCTCCGTGTTCCCCGAGCCTGTCGGAATCACGAAAAGTTCAGCCTCTCGCGCCCCGTGGTACATGCCGAACCCGCCGTTGAAAAGTCCAAAGGACGGCATAATCTGAACGGGATCGCCCGGTCGCGCGCCCGCCATGCGATAGCAACGTCCCATGCAATCCGCCCACTGACGCAGGTCCGCGATCGTATAGGGCATGACGACAGGCGTGCCCGACGTGCCGCTCGACATGTGCATTTCGCGAATCTGATTCTTCGGAACGCAGCACATCCCAAGCGGGTACGTTTCGCGGAAATTCGCCTTCGCGAGAATCGGCAGTTTGCCAATATCTTCAATCCCGCGAAAATCCTCGGCGACGACGCCCGCCTTTTCGTAAAGGTTGCGCATGTACGCGTTGTTCTTCACAACATAACGAACCTTTTCCTTGAGCAGTTCGTTCTGGCGGCTGATCAACTCGTCTTGCGACGCGGTCTCGATCTTTTCGTTAAGATACAGTTCTGGATGCGCCATTTTTTCAATCCTAAAATATATGAAAAACGTTTCGTCGGGAAAGATTTACGAACCCTCTTCAAGGACTCGTCCAGCCTTAGTTATTCTAATTCTATAATACGTTGAGTCAACCAAAAAATAATATTAGACGGAGCAAAAATGGAAATATATAGCGATTCTTCTATCCCTAAACGCATGAAAAGCAAGATAAAAATCGGTCGAACCGCCCAATAGGTAGGGCGAAATCGCAGTGATTTACCTCAATCGCCGGGATTTTGCGACAATTCGCTCGACCAGAGCTTAAGAGCATGTTATCATTGAACATAATCGCCGAGTTGATCTTCCTATGATTATCAAGATTAATGGCGGACGCGCCTCCTAACCTCCTCAGAGTTAAGACAATTTGTGGAAGAGACTCCGTTTTGCGCAAAGACGTTGACGTCCGTCTAACCGTTCGACCTCAATCCGATTCGAGACCTAACGCCGATTTCCTCCCGTCCTTTTTGCAAACATATTATTGCAGAGCGTTAAATGCACGAGCCCAACGTTTTTAAAAGACCCAAAAGTCTTATGACAAGGATTGTCGCCGTCATGATTCTCGTCGGTCTTGGCGTCTATCTCTTTGCCGTCTCAGAAGACCTAGCGGTTAAAATTGCAACGCCGCTTGCGGTCGCGTTTTGGTCTTTCGCCTTGCTATCTTCGTACTTTCATGAAAAAAAAGACGACAACATATTCAAATCGATTTCTATAAACTTTGACGACGATTCGATTTATAAATCTTTAAAGTGGAGTTCTTCATACAAGGAATATAAATCGAAGAACCCCTTCAAAGAAATTAAAGAAAGGTCAATGAAAAAAGATCTTTTCAAAAGGTATCGTCACAAAGGAAAATTCGCTGTTGATTTAATATTAGGTCTTCTCATTGGAATCTGGATTTACTCTATTTCGTATGAAGACGAGGAAATCTTATTATTAGAACCGGTCATTTTGATATGTTTCTTAAAAAAAGCGCTTGGAGATAAAACAGTTAAAACATTTCTAAATCGATGCGGCGATTACGATAAACTTGAAGATTCATATTTGAATGGAAAAGCGTTGGCGTATAAATCAAACGGCTTGATTTTTGGAAAGACCCACGTCCATATTTATACCAAGTATAAAATTTTTACAATCGACTACAGGCTTATCGACGACGTCACGAGAAGAGTTCAAAAAAACAAATATTATTTTTTGGGGATAATATACAACAACGTCGTTTATGATCACTTTGCCGTATTCCATTTAAAATCACTCGAAAATGGCAATCAAGTTTTGTTAGATTTAGAATTAAACGAATTCCAAGTTCAAATGGCGATCGAAGAGTTCGTAAGATTGAAAGATAAAAGTCTTTCAGCGCTTGAATCAAACAAAGAGATTTCGAGCGGTCGAACTCTATATGACAATTCTTATAACGTCGTCGATTTTGAAGAAAATCTTAGGCTAATGAAGAATTATTATAAAAATCGACCATTTCAAAATATCAAGTTACCTCGACCGTCATGGTTGGCAAAACAAGACGCCCTTTCCAGATTGTACGACGACAAGCAAACCCTTTTCAACAACGGCGAAATTTACTACGCGCAAATCGTTCAAGCCAACGAACTGTTGTTTAATCCTAGTTCAAAAATCGACGCGCCCGCAAACGTTATATTCTCATCCAACCCAATCGTAAATAAATTCCCATACCTACTGAAAATCGTCGCAGAAAAATTGTATTCCTATAAAGGCGCCAATCCCGCAGACGTCCCAGAATATCTTCGCAAGCTCGTCGAAGTTATTACGAATGAGCGAGATAGGGCAGTCGTAGATTTTACCGTCCCGCTGGCGCTAGAATCGGAGACGATTTCGGCGACCGAAGCCGGAAGATATTCGAACGGTCAGCCGACTCTTGTGGAAATTGACGCTAGATTTATACCGATTATCGTCTTTAGAAAAGACGTTCCGAGCGGCGTCGTCAACGGATATCTATTCCCAATCTTAGCGGTGCCAAATCGCTGTGAATCGGCGATAATACTCCCAAAGGAATATTGGTCAATTGATTTTTCAAACTGGAAAGATTTTCTTTAACGATTCGCGCATCGTCAGAAAAGACGTCTGACGCGTCCCAACTCAAGGCGAACTCCGTTGCCATTTCGTCGATTCCACGTCGTCTAAAAAGACGGCGCTTGTCCAAACCTGCTTTTAGGAGACAATGACGAAAATGCGCTTTTCGATAACGACGCTCGGTAGTCCTTGAGGTTCGTTCCATGTTTGACGCTGTTCTTTTCCTTTCCTACGGCGGTCCGGAATCGCCTGAAGAAGTCGATCCTTTTCTTGATCGGATTCTTTCGGGTAAACGCGTCCCCGCCGCGCGGCGCGACGCGGTGCGCGAGCGGTACCTGCAATTCGACGGGCTCAGCCCTCTCCCGCGCGAATGTCGGCGTTTTCTTAGCGCGTTCAAGTCAATGTTTCAAGAAAGCGACGAAAAAATCGGCGTTTATTCGGGCAATCTCCATACGCCGCCATTCGTCGCCGACGTGCTCGAGCAACTGGAACGAGACGAGGTCAAAAGCGTTCTCGTCTTCAAAAGTTCGGCGTTTGTCTGCCGTCATTACGTCGACGCCCTTCTGAACGCGCTTGCGTCGCGCTCGTCAGAATTTGCCAAGCGTCTTGTCGTAAGATTCGTTCCGCCTTTCTTTGAAACGCGCGCTTTTCAAGAATCAGTCGCAGATTCGATCCGAACGGCGCTCGTCGAAACGCCTGCGTCGAATTCCGAAGCGACGCGCCTCGTCCTATTCACGGCACACTCGATTCCCGTCGCGGATTCAGACGCAATTCAATACCGTCGTCAGTTGTTGCACGCGGCGGTAAACACGCTTGAATCAGCGTTCCCCGTCGCGGAAACGCCAACCGGCAAATTGTTCGACTCGTTTCCTTCCTCTCCCCTAACGTTCGCGATTCCTTCGTCGTTAGAACAGATTCCCGAGCCGCTTCACGCGCGTCTTCGCCCTCTCGGCCTCGACGCGGCGCTTGCGTTTCAGAGTCGTAGCGGCTCCCCCTTGACGCCGTGGCTTGAGCCGGACGTCAAAGATTTTCTCCGCGTTTATAAAAAGGAAACGCCGTCCCTTAAAGAGGTCGTCGTCGTTCCGATCGGCTTTTTCTTCGAAAATATGGAGACGATCTACGACCTAGACGTCGAAACGCGAGAGGTTTGTGAAGAGCTCGGAATTGAGTATCGGCGCGCGCGTTGCGTCGGCGACTCGCCTGTCATGGTCGCTGCGGCGCGAAAAATGGCGTCTCTAGATCCCAGCGCGTTTCCCGTCTGTGTGTGCGATCGGGGCTGTTGCGACCTCTCTTGTCGATTGAACCCCACGTTTTAGGTTCAAATGAAAAAAGGCGCGACGTTCAAACGCGTCGCGCCTTATTCATTTCGAGTAGAAGGGACTCTCGCTATTCTCCCTTCCCCTCTTCTTTTCTTCTTCTCAGTTCCTCTTTTTTAGCGGCGATGCGTTCCTGCGCGCCCCTAACCTCCAACGCGGCGCCGACGCTGAAATCGACGCGCTCTTCCGCTTGGCGACCGACTGAAGAAAGCAAGTCGTTTAATTTCGACGGCGCGCTCGAAGAAAGCGCCGCATATCGCGCGGCGGCGGAACGATTTCCAGAAAGCGCCGCTAGTTTATAGAACGACATGGCGCGATCGCGATCTGCCGGCGTCCCAATCCCATACTCGTAACACTCTGCGAGGAACGGATAGGCGGCGGCAAACTTTTGACCGGCGGCTCTCTTGAGGAGCGAGAAAGCGCGTTCCCCATTCTGCTCGACGCCCAAGCCGTTCTTATAGAGATAGCCCAAGTTCGTCAGCGCGCTAGGGATTTCCGCCTCCGCGGCCTTTTCCAAAAGTTCCGCAGCTCGTTTGTAATCGACCTTAAACCCGGCGCCAGACATGTAGTTGGCGGCGAGATTTACCGCTGCCTCAAGAAGACCGGCGTCAAAGGCCTTTTGGAAACATCGATTCGCTTCTTCGACGTCCTGAGGAACGCCGGCGCCGCGAAGATAGCAGAAACCAAGATTGTTTAACGCCTGCGTATGCCCCTGCTCGGCAGACTTCTTAAACCACCTCGCCGCCGCTTTGTCGCTCTGCTTGACGCCGTCCCCCGTAAGATACATCCAGCCGAAATTATTCTGCGCGGGGGCATAACCGCGTTCGGCGGATTTACGGTAATAACGGCACGCCGTCGCGCGGTCGCGTTTGACGCCAATCCCGTCGCTGTAGCAAAGCCCCACCTGATTGAGCGCGACGGGATCGTCGAGTTCGGCGGCGCGGAGATACAGTTTGAAGGCGTGTCTTTCGTCCTTTTCGACGCCGCCCTTCCCATGTTCAAAGCGCCACCCAAGTTCACACGTCGCGCCCGGGTCGCTCGACTCGACCGCTCGTTCCAAAACGCTCAGTTCAGTCGTATTGTCAAAGGTCACGGCAGAGAACCCTCGCTATAAACAAACGTCAATTATCGTCGCCGGGGAATTTGAAACCGCCGCAAAATTCTGCGATTTCAGCGCGAATCTGAGGCGCGACGTCGTCGATCTTACCGATATTTTTGCAGACTCGGTCGATCCATCCGGCGACCTTCTTCATATCGGCCTCTTTCATACCGATACTCGTCAGCGCCGACGTTCCGAGGCGAACGCCGCTCGTTTGAGACGGAGAACGTTGGTCGCCGGGCACCATGTTGAAGTTTGCGATAATGCCGCACTTCGCAAGCGCTTGCGACGCGTCTTTACCAGTGAACTCTTCCTTGCGGAAATCAAGCAACAGCAGATGCGTTTCCGTGCCGCCCCCCGCGATTGCGTGTCCCAACGCTTGAAGTTCGTCGCTGAGAGCCTGCGCGTTTTTGACGATCTGAGCGCCGTAAGCCTTGAACTCGTCCGTCTGCGCGTACTTGAAGATCGCAGCCATGCCGGCGATGGCGTGCATATGCGGACCGCCCTGAAGCGTCGGAAAAACGCCGCGATCGATGAGTTTCGCAAGGTTCCACTTGCTCGTCGGATGATATTTTTCGTGATAACGGTCCTCGACCTTAGACATGATGAAGCCCGCGCGTGGACCGCGTAGCATCTTGTGAGCCGTGCTTGTCACGACGTCGCAGTACGGAACGGGATCCGGATGAACGCCGGCGATAATGAGCGCGTTGATGTGCGCGATATCGGCGACAAGATACGCGCCAACCTCTTCCGCGATCGAAGCAAAAGCGGCGTAATCAAGTTTGAAAGGATAGGCGCTCATGCCGACCCAGATAAGCTTCGGCTGCTCGCGACGCGCAATCTCGCGGACTTCGTCCATATCGAGACGACCCGTCTCCTGATTCGGACGATACGGAATCTGAACATAATCTTTTCCCGAGAAACTTACTTTCCACCCGTGAGTCAGATGCCCGCCGTCCGACACGGGGACGCCCATGATCTTGTCGCCGACGTTCAGAAGCGCGCGGTATACGGCGTTGTTCGCGGGAGAGCCGGAGTACGGCTGGACGTTCATGTGCTCGCAGCCGAAAAGCGCCTTGCCGCGTTCGATCGCAAGGTTCTCAATTTGATCGACGAACTCGTTCCCTTCATAGTAACGCGCGCCGGGATAGCCTTCCGCATACTTGTTCGTGAGAATGGAACCGCAGGCTTCAAGAACGTTTTCGATCGCATAGCTCTCCGAGGCGATCATCTTGAGGGTCGTGCGCTCGTAATTCGCCTGTTTCTGAATAAGATCGTAAACCTCTCTGTCGGTCGCCTTAAGATTCGGTTGACGTTCAACGGTCATGGCTGTCTTTCCTTGTAGTTTATTTTGGCAATATTTGACGCGTAAAATTTGATTCGCTAATTGTTTGGATTCGTCGTCGACGTCGAGCGTCAAACCACGAAAGAGTCGCGGATATTATACGCTCCGGAGAAATAAAATCGAGGGGCGCCGCGCCAACGACTTTCCAACGATCTTTATGCCGCTTCGATCTAAACGCTGGAAACTTAGCCGCGAACCTGATAAAATTAACGAAAGAGGCGGAGCCTCTGGTTTTCACGCCGTCTCTTTTCAACGCTCACCCTAAGGAGAAACTCCTATGAAACTCTGGCTTTTTACAAGGCGTGCGGCGTCCGTTCTCGCCGCGTCGGCGGCGCTGTGCGCGTGCGCCGTCGTTTACGGCCAAACAATCTCCGTTTGGCAGGCGGACGTCTGCGACAAAATCTTTCCGGAGACGCCTGCTGGCGAAGAGACTCCGATTCGTTTTAAAGCGGCCGGAAACGAATATGAATCCGCGCAAATCGGACTTCGATCCGACGCGGCGCTAGACTCCGTCAAACTCGAAATCTCGTCCCTTACGGGCGTCGAGCAAAACGGTCTCGTCACGGCGGAGAACCTCCGTATCCGCGAAGTTGGAACAATTCACATCGAACACAACACGCCTAGCGCCGACAGTATCGTAACGCTCAAGGCTCCTGGCGACGTCCCCGAGATTCTCTACGACCGTTCGACGTTCGCGCTTCCGAAAGACGAGTCTCGAAGCGCTTGGATAACCCTCTTCGTTCCCCCTGGGACGCCGAGCGGAAACTACGCCGGGACGCTAAAGATCGTCGCAGGCGATCTCGTCAAAGAGATTCCCGTCGAACTCGAAGTCTTTCCCTTCCAACTCTCTGACAAGCGCAGTCTGTACGCGACAAACTGGTGGTCGCCGGGCAACATCGCCGTCCAACATAAAGTCGACTTCCTCAGCGAAGAATACTGGGCGATTTTAGAGAAATATCTCCAGGACATGGGCGAGCATTATCAGAACGTGTTGCACGTCTATTGGGTTCCGGGCGATTTCGTCAAAGCGTCGATTCGAGAAGACGGAAGTTGGGACGTTACGTTTGAGAATCTTGACAGACTTCTTGATCTCGCGCTCAAACATCACGTTCTCGACCGAATCGAACTCAACCACATCGGCGGAATCGATCGAACGGATCACGTCGTTAGTTTTCGCGGGGTCACGGTCTATGACGCCAGAAAGAAGGAGAACGTTAGTCTTGGAATCGACGAATGGCTTCCTCCCGTTCTCAAGGCGCTCTGCGACCATCTGCGAGAACGCGACCTCTTCGATCGCGCGATGATTCACATCGCCGACGAACCGTATCAACCTGACGTCGACTCGTGGCGCGAGGCTTCTAATAAGGTCAGAGCGATTGAACCCAAACTCAAGCAGATCGACGCGATTGAAGCGATTCACTTTGAAGACTGCCTCGACGTCTGGGTTCCCAAACTCAGCCACTTCGACCGCTGGCGATCCGCTTTTGAAGCGAGACGCGACAAAGGCGAATTCTGGTATTACATCTGCTGTCATCCTTTCGGCGAGACATATCCGAACCGCTTCATCGACCTGCCGGGCGTCCGCGTGCGCGCTCTTCATTGGCTCAACTACACGGAAGACCTCGTCGGCTATCTCCATTGGGGCTACAACTACTGGCAGGGCGATCCCTTCGGTCCTCCCGCGAGACAATGGGGCCCCGGCGATTCGCACGTCGTCTACCCTGGCGACGGAGGACCGCTCGATTCGATTCGCTGGGAAATCGAACGTGAAAGCGTCGAAGATTTTGAATATTTGAAGTTGCTCGAAGCGAAAACCTCCGCGCTCAAGCAGGAATTCGCCCCCGAAAAGACATGGTTTATTGAACCGAAGAGCCGCGCGATGGAAATAGCGCGTCGCGTCCTCCCGTCGGTCACAACCTCGACCTTGGACGTCAACGTCGTCAATCAAGCGCGAATGGACGCGGTCAATGAGATCAAAAACCTAACGGGCCCCGTCAAACTCTTCGTTCAAACGTATCCCGCAGACGGCGCGACAGTCTTCGTTGGTCCGACGCTCTTTGAAATCTACGGCGTTACGACGCCCGGCGCGACCGTCACGATTAACGGCGATCCCGTCGAAGTCGACAAAGAAGGCTTCTTCAAGAGCAACCCCGACCTTCCCGTCGGAGAAAACACGCTCGAATTTGTCGCGACGCTCGACGGTAAAACCGCTAAGACGACGCGTCGATTCACAGTGAAGTGAACGCGTCAAAGGCGACGTCATAAGAGAAGTTCACGGTAAATTCGCGCAAACTCGCGCGCCTGATCGTTCGTGATAAGGCGCGAATCGTAGTGAACGCAAAGATTAAGCTCTCCGGCGTAGGTTAAACCGACGACGGAGAGCGCCGTTTTATAACGGATCGGCGCCTCCGCCTCCACGCGTTCAAGCGTCGCGTCCCCGAGAACCACCCTGCCGTTCTCGTCTTTCCGCGTGGACGACGCTTCCAAAACTCGTCCAAGATTCGACAGTACGCACGTCGAACGACAAGCCGACGACCTTAGCACTAGCTTCAAGGAACCGGGAATACAGCGTAAGATTCTCAAAATCAGCAGAAAGACGTAGCGTTGATCTTTCTTTTTAACCCACTGCATTTCTGAAACGACGCTTTTAAGGAGAGAATCGCCCGGAACGGACGACTTACGCCGTGATCGATCGATAAAAACGGTGGATACGACGTTGGAGAGGGGCGCGCGAAGATTGTTCGCCGTCCTCATATTAATCGGCGCCATAACGCGCATGCGTCCGTTCTTTTCGTCGTGCATAACGTCGGTCAGCCATTTGTCGATTGCGCGAAAACAGTCGGCGAGCAACGCGTCGTTCACCGTCGCGCCAATCGTTTTAGCGCGGCGAAGATACGCGGTCGTTTCCGCGCGCGATAGTTTCGTCGTCGCCATGTAAGGCGAGTCGTTCTCTGGTTCGACGTCGTTGAAAGCGCCGACAGAAACAAGCGGACGCGGAAGACAGAGAAGATACTGCCGCGTCGTACGCCCTGTATGACAGTAATTCCTCAGATACGACCTTAATTTCCAACCGATTCGTCGACGCTCGGCGAGAGCCGCTTGATTAAGCTCGGGAAGCGTCGTGTCGCGCGAAACGTCGCCAACCTCTCGAGCATAAAGGGTCAACCATTCGTCGAGAGCCTGTAGCATGCCGATCCCGTCGGCGACTGAATGGTGAAACTGTAAAACCAAACGCGTCCAATTTTCTCGTTTCGACTCGATATAGTAGATACGAAACCCTGGTTCGACGAAAATTTTGATCGGACGAAGACGAGGACAGTCGCTTTCGTTGAAAACGTCCTTAGGATTCAAGTCGTAATCGACGAAAAGAACCTCCGGCGGCGTTTCCGACGGAACCCAGAAGAAACGCCCGCGCCTTTTCTCGACGCGACTTCGTAAAAAGGGGTGCCGCTTCAGAACCTCATGGAACGTCCGACGCGCAACTTCACGGTTGAGCGTTCCACGAAAGTAAAGATATATCGCCGGCTCCATACGATACTGCGGAGAATTGTCCGTCAGCATATACTCTTCGAAAAGAGAAAGCGGCTCGGAGGCGAAATCACAGTCCAAAAGAGCGTTAGGCTCGTCGTTTCGCCGGTCGTTCGCCGCGTTTGTCGACATCGTCGTGTTCCTCTACCCTTCGTTAAAACCGGCGCTCCGACGACGCAATGCCGTGGGAACGACTACGACTTCGCAACCATGTCGAAGTCTGAATTCCATTCAAAATACTGATCAAAAACCTCCGACGACACGTCGACCAAAAGCGCGGCGCTCTGATCGACGGACGCGATCCGACGTAAACCGTCAGACGAACGGAACGCCGATTCGCGATTTCGCGCAATGGACACGACGACGATTTGCGCGTCTCGTGGCGCGTGCGCGCTCGCTCCTCCTAGGAGTTCTTCAAGCTTGTCTTCATGCGTCTCGACGGCGACCGCAAGACGCGACGCCACGCTCAAAGTCGACCCGCCGCCGAGAATCTCGTTCCATTCAGAACTTCGTTCAATCTCGCCCGACTCGGAGACCTCGCCCCCGTTAAGGGCGAAAATAAGCCGCGAGTCGGCGACGGACCACTCTTTAACGAGCGTCGCGGTAAAGGAAACCGCCTTCTCGACGAGACGCCAAAGTTCTGGATCGCGCTCGTCTTTTCGCGGCGAATCTGGCGCAGGAACGTATAGGTCGAGGACGAGAATAATCGTTCTCGTATGCCGTTTCGCGAACTCCCGAGACTGAAGTCGGTTACGTTTTGCAGTCGCTCGCCATGCGATCATACGACTCGAATCGCCGGAACGCCAATCTCGAATCGCAACCGTCTCGTCGGGCGCGCGCGACGTCTGACTTGTCGCGACGCTCGTCTCTTGCGTTAAACTTCCCGCATAAGCGTCCCAAACGCGAGTTAACTTACCCGTCTTGGGGAGGACTAAAACGTTCTCGGGCGCGGCAAAAGCGCGTGAACTTCTGTAAAAGCCACACGGAAAACGCGTCGAAACGGTCAGTCCTTTGAGGCGGCGACGCCCTCGACGCGTCATTACGCCGACATAATATTCCTTGAGTTTTTCCGTCGACTTAATCGCCGGAAAATACACGACGGGACAAATCGTAGCCGCTCCGTCCGCGACGGCGCTTGGAATCGGATCAACCTCCGCTTGGCCTTCGGCAGGTACGCTCGCCTTCTTCTTATCGGAAGATTTTCTCCGTTCCCGCCGCGATTTCTCCTTTTTTCTCTTTTTTCTGTCAATCTTCGCCGTCTCATCCCGTTTGACGACCTCTCGTTCCTTGGCAAGCGCCTCAGGAACGGCAAATCGAGAATCCTCGTCTTCCCATTCGTCTTCGACGACGATTGACCAAGCAGGCGAACGCCGCCGAGTTCCGTCAAGTTCAATTTCGACATAAAACGGTTCGCCGGCGTAGATTGTTCCGGGAAGTTTACGTTTAACGGAGAGTTTCTTAAGCGTCTTGGCGCCCCAATGATAATCGACAATCAGGAAACCGATAAAGAACGCGCCGAGCGCAAGAAGAAGGTTCACGCCGCGCGCCGCCGCGCTGAAGATAAGCAATCCGGCTGCGGCAAGAATCGCAAGTCCGTCTTGCACAAGAACGGTCTTCGTTTTCGTCCCGTCCTTGCGGAACTCTTCGTTTTTTCCGTCGGGGAAATTCGTCGTTTCTGAGGAAGGCGCTTGGCGTTTTGTTTGCGTTAAGCGTCGAAGCGTTTCAGAAAAGAAACTCATACGACTCAATCCCTTCTTTTTGATCGGAAATCTTCGCGCCAGACGCGCGCTTTTAACACGGCGTTTCGGCGGCAATAAAACGTTTAAGACTGGCGTCCCGCTGGGACGACGACGGCGGCAAGAATGCGGCAGACTGCGTCGGCAAGTTTATCCGCAGCCTTAAGTTCCTCTTCTTTGATTTTATATACGTCGACGAGCGACGACGGTTTGTTCAACGTCGCGCCGACAAGCGCGCCAAGGGACCGTGCGAAAGTTTGGTTGCTCTTCACAACGTTAACCGCCACGCGGCTCGTCTGAAGCGATTTGACGTCGTAAATAATCCGCAACGGCATGAAGGGCGCGCCCGCTTGGGCGCACACGTTTGCGACGGCCAACGTGGAATGGTCGTACGCGACGATTCCAACGCGCTGTTCGGCTGTCGGTTTCCCTTCGTTAAGACTTAACAGCGCGCCCGAATGGAATCCTGCCACAAGTTCGAATAACGGATTAGGCTTCGCGTTTTTCTCCGTTTCGAAATTGCCTGGCGAGGGTTGCGATTCGACATCCGACGTTTCAGATCGCTCTGATAAATTGTCGTCGTCAGATTTTGGGGCAGCAATCGCCATCCTGCTCAAGTCGACGACGGAACCGTCGGCGGCGACAAGACGGTCGGGGGCAAGAAGCGCCAACTGTTTGAGGGTCGGCGCGACGCTTTGGGCAAAGCCAATCGACGCTATGCGCGCGGGACGAAACGCCTGTAAGAGGGCTTCGGTTCCACGTCGCGCGGCGTCGAGCCCCAGGCCGGTCTGTACGATCGCGATCCTGCGCCCTTTCCAGGTCCCATAATAATATTTGAACGCGTTCCCTTTGGAGGAACTTGGCGTTCCCATTTTATCCAGAAGACCGACGATTTCACGTTTCGTCGCGACGACGATTCCGAGATCGACGCCTGCGGCGACAATACGATCCTTGGGCGAACTCCCTCTAAAGGAGTCCTTAAAGAGGACGCCTTCATAATCGCCTAAATCGCCAGACTCTACGCGCGACTTTACCTCGTCGACGACCATCTGCTGCGCGCGCGTCATCGTCTGGGCGGCAAGCCATTCGACGATATATCGTGAAAAAAAGGGAGTCGGCGTCACAAATTGTCTCTCTGCGTATTCTTAGAACAGTTGGTAAAATACAGAATCTATCGACAAGTAAAGTCGGCTCTCGATAGTTTGCAAATCTCGTCGCAGACTTCTTGAACCGTTTTGTTTTCCGTATCGACGACAAAAGTCGCGGCTTCACGATAAAACGGTTCGCGCGCGGCGAGAACCGTCGCGATTTCGTCGACGGGCGATCGCGACTCTGTCAGGGAAGGACGACGCGACGCGGTGTCCGCGTCGCCCGTCATACGTCGCGCAATCGTCTCGACCGAAGCGGTCAACCAAAAAACGAGAGAGCGAGATTTCATCAACCGACGTGTTTCTTCGCGCATCGGAGCGCCGCCGCCAGTCGCGACGATCAGCGACTCGGGCGCTGCGAGCAACTCGGCGACAACGTCCGCCTCCAAATCGCGAAAGTACGGTTCTCCGTCCTCGGAAAAAATTCGAGCGATCGTCTTCCCCGACCTTTCTTCAATCGCCGCGTCTGTATCGATCGTTGGAATATCCATAAGTTCGGAAAGGCGCTTCGCTACGCTCGATTTTCCGGTCGCGCGGTATCCGATAAGGGTAATTTTCGAAAGCATTGTTCTGAAAAGTCGGTTCTCGCAACGCGTTAAAAAAAATCCCGTTGGCCGAACTCTTAACGCGTAAGACGACCAGCGGGAGAAATGTCGATCAAGCGGAACGAGACTACGGAATCATTCGATTCTCGAATCGTCTCGTCGAACAAAGTCGGCGAAGGCGCTGAGAATCTGAAGCGTAGTCTTACCCGGTTTGCCGTCGCCAATCTCGCGCCCGTCGACGGCTACGACGGGAATCAATTCGGCGGCGCTTCCAGTAAGGAAACACTCGTCGGCGGTATAGACGTCGTGCCGCGTAAACGCCGCCTCGGCGCACTCCAGTCCAAGTTCCTGACAAATCTCAATGACGACGTTACGCGTCACGCCCTCAAGAATGCAGGCGTCGATCGGCGGCGTTATCACTTTGCCATTCTTGATGATGAAGATATTGTCGCCGGTGCACTCGCAGACGTCGCCCTTATGATTGAGCATCAACGCCTCTTCGCAACCCGCGACATGCGCTTCAATTTTCGCCATAATATTGTTGAGATAATTCAACGACTTGACGCGCGCGTTGAGAGAATCAGACGGGTTGCGAATCGTGCTCGCCGTGACAATCTTAATGCCCTTCTCGTAGAACTCGGCCGGGTAAAGCGACAGCGCCTGCGCGATCACAATCACCGAAGGTTTGGGGCAAGAACGCGGGTCAATGCCAAGATTGCCTTCGCCGCGAGAAACGATGAGACGAATGTATGCGTCGGTAAAATTATTTGCCTTGACCGTGTCGTTAATCGCCTTAACGACTTCCTGTTTCGTCATCGGAATCTTGATATTGACGGTCTTCGCAGAATCCCAAAGACGATCGATATGTTGCTTTTCGCGGAAAATCTTGCCGTTATAGTAACGGATTCCTTCGAAAATTCCGTCGCCGTACAAGAAACCATGGTCAAAGACGCTGACCTTTGCGTCTTCTTTGTCAACTAACCGACCGTCCAGAAAAATCTTGATGGACATTTATCAAGCCTCACATGAATGCCGAGCCGACGCGGGATCTTATTCGAAACACTTCGTCTGACTCTATGAATCCGTCGATTCGGCGCGATACGCCTTCTGGCGGGTAAAATATTCCTTTAAGCCGTAGGTTGCGACGTCGAAGCCGACGCGCGCCATCCGACACGTTCATTCTAATCGTGCGCGGTTAAAATTCAACCTTTTGACTAGGCGCGGAGAAAAAAAATCGGAAAAGGAACGGCGCCGTCAAGGATCGGCGCTTCTCAACGCGTCCAAGCGCGTTTGGAGTCGACGTTTTAAGAATAACGCAATTCGTCGACAACTTGTCCGTCGACGATTCGTATCGACCTATCCGCGTCGCGCGCCTGCGCCATATCGTGCGTAACCATAACGACCGTGAGTTTCTTCTCGTCGTTGAGTTTTCTCAGCAGTTCAAGAACGCTCGCCGACGCCTTCGAATCCAAATTTCCGGTCGGTTCGTCCGCAAGAAGCAACCGAGGGTTAGAAATCAACGCGCGCGCGATCGAAGCGCGTTGCATCTCGCCGCCGGAGAGTTCGTTCGGGCGATGCTTAAGTCGGTGTGAAAGCCCGACAAGTTCCAAAAGGTCGCTCGCTTCTTGGACGTAACGTCGACGACGGCGCATGTAGTTGAAAACGCCGTCGCGGATCATTAACGGCGAAAGGACGTTTTCTAATACCGTGAGTTCGGGAAGAAGATGATAAAACTGGAAGATCATTCCGATGAAATGATTGCGCAAAACGTCGCGTTGACCGATCGTTAGGTTGTCGATACGCTGACCGTCGAAGTAAATCGTTCCAGAATCCGGAACGTCAAGCGTTCCCATCAAGTGCAACAGCGTGCTTTTCCCCGAGCCGCTTTGCCCCACGACCGCGAGAAATTCGCCCTTATGCGCCGAAAGATTGACGCCGCGGAGAACGGGAACCTTCTTTTTTCCCATCACGTAGCCTTTATAAAGCTCCGAGACGATCATTATTTCGCTCTCGATCGCGTCGTCGGACTCAAGGTCGCGAACAATTTTCGCCGTCGGTTTTAAAGCGCCGACGCTCTCGTCGACGACGCTTTGTTCCGGGAGAGTCGGCGTCGCGAAATTGTCCTCCTGTTCTTCGCGCAAACCGCGAAGCGTCGGGCTTACGGCGCTCATCGGAGAAGTCGGGCCTTTGGAGTCGCGCAATCTTCGGAGCGCGTCGGCGCGATTCTGGGACTCGCTCCGCTCCTGAGTTTCCGTCGTCGCGCGTTCGCCGTTCGTCGCCTGCGACGGATCGTCGGCGGAACGTCTACGTAGTGACGCTAAAATCTCGGCGTCCTTCTTTCTCGCGTTGTCGTTTTGCACTGTCTTCGTCTCTAATCGTTCTAAAGTCGTAAATCTTCGTCGTTTTAAGTTCGCGTCGTTTATACGCGGAGCGTGTCGACCGGTTTGAGTCGCGCTGCGCTAAGAGCGGGAAAAACGCTCGCCGCAGCGGCGACGCAGAGCGCTCCGACGTCGATCCAGAAGACAGTCCAAGGATCGACAATCGCCGGCACCTTCGTAAACATGTAGATCGTCGGGTCAAAGACCTCGTGTCCCATAAGTCTGGAGAGGAAATCGGCGATTTCCTGAATGTGCGCGATAAACCAGAACGCCAGAAGCATGCCAAGTCCCATTCCGATAACGCCGAGGGCAAGCGCGTAAAAAAGGAAAATCTGAAGAATTCCCGAACCGCCGGCGCCAAGCGACTTTAATATGCCGACGTCGCGTTTCTTATCAACGACGATCATATAGAAAATCGCGAGAATACAGAATCCGGCGCCCCCGCACGAAAGGAAAAGCACGACGTTCAAAAGCGACAGTTCCGTCGCGACCGCCGCAAGCGTCGTCGCCTGTTGATCTTTCCAAGTCTCGACGTCAAAAAGTTGTTCGGGAAATTCCGGGCTGGCGCTGATTCGGTCGCGAAGTTCTTCGATTCTTACGCCTGGCTTGGCCTTGATAAGAATCTGCGTCGCCATGCGCGTTCCGTCAGGCGCGATCATTCGCCGAAGCTGCTGGAGTTTCTCAATCGGCACGTAAACAAACGTGTCGTCGTACTCCGCCATATGACATTCATAAAGATCGACGATTGTAAAACGGTCGTACACGATTGAAGGAAGGGAATTTTCCGTCGCGGACGCGAGAAAAGAAAGGGTGACGTCGGCTCCGGGAATCGTCGCGAGCGTCTCGCGCATCTCCTCCTTGCCTGTCTCGGGATTCAAATGCTTACGACGCAACCCGGAAATCGTCCCGACGCCGAGAATGACGCCGGTCTCTTGAGTCGTTTCCTTATCGATTTCCGTCTGAAAAGCGGCAAAACCGTCAAAAGGAGTGCCTATTAACGTTCGCGGGACGGTAGACGGGACGGACGTTAGTTCTTCTCTTGTCGCGTCGGGAACGTCTTCGCTCGCAGGGCTTTCTGGAGCGCCAGGTTCGCCGTCGAGCGGATCGGCGGCTAAAGGACCGGCGTTTCCGGGCGAATCCACGTTATCGGGACGTTCCTCGTCAGACTCGTCGTAAACAGGCGGAGTCGGAAGGTTGGCAAGAACGGCGGAGTACGGATCAGATTTTTCGTCCTCGTCCGTTCCTTCGGCGGCGTTCGCGCCCGCGTAATCCAAAACGTTCATCTCGGGCGCAGAATCAGGCTTGCGCGATTTCTCATAAAGTTCGCGTCGACGCTGCTGCTCTTGCCAGCGATATTTTTCATACTTCGCGTCGGCGCGGCGTTTTTTCCACCCCGCCTCGGCTAAACGAGGACGAACGGTTCCGTCGTCGCCAAAAAGGGGGTTTCGCGTGTCGTAACCGTCTTCTCGGAGCTCGAAAGAAAGTTTCCGTCTGTTTTCTGGGTGTTGAAGATACTGCGAAATCGCAGTGACTTTTTCGTTCGTCGCCGCGTCAACCCCCACGATCTGAACCTGTCGCGTAATAACTTCGCCGCCGTTGTACTCATAGCTGAGGAGTCCAGGAGTCGCGACAGTCGGGGTCGCCGCTTCGACAAGGTCGCCCGCTATCTTATAGACGTCTCGAATTCGAGCGTCGACGTCGTCGAACCCGCGAAGACTTGAACGAGAACTGATCGTTACGTCGGAAAGCGCGCCGTGAATACGATTTTCCATCTCACGGCTGAAACCTAGCATAATGGCGTTGACGATCATCATAATCGCGACGCTTATCGCCACGCCTCCAACGCTCAGAAGCGCGATCCGCCGCGTCAGAAGGTAACGCCATATCAACAACAGCTTGTACATAATCCTCCGTCCTCTCCATAGGACGTTCAAAAGCGCGTAATGCGCAGGGGATTGGCTTTCGCCGCTTGCGACGCGTTTGAGGACGCGCAAGCGGCGAAAACCTAAAGCGTTTTTATCACCGAACGTCCTTCGCCGACGGCAAACGCACGACGTCGGCGCGACGGCGTCGTCTCGTCAATCGCTCGAATAGTTTGGCGATCTTTGCGACGCTTTGGCGTTCGGAAGCGTTAAATAAACGATCTTTCAAAAGACGCTAAGGTCGCGTCTTCCAGATCATTCAAAAATTTCCGGCCTGAGGAGCGGGAAAAGGATCACTTCGCGAATGCTCGTCGTATTCGTGAGCATCATGCACAGGCGGTCAATGCCAATGCCAAGACCGCCGGCAGGAGGCATCGCATAGCGAAGAGCGCGAATAAAGTCATGATCCATCTTCGCCATGGAATCTTCCTCCGACTGCCCCTCGAGTTGACGTCGGAAAAGTTGATCCTGCAAATCGGGATCGTTGAGTTCCGTATAGGCGTTTGCGAGTTCGCAGCCGCGCACGAAAAGTTCAAACCGTTCGGCGACGTTCGCGTTGGAACGCTTACGTTTTGTGAGCGGACAGATGCTCGCGGGATAGTCCGTAATGAAAACGGGACCGACGAGCGCGTCCTCGACTTTTTCTTCAAAGACGTCGTTTCGAACGACGTCGACATGCTTCTTATCGACGTCTTCAATTCCGATTTCCTTCGCATACGCGACGATCGCAGCGTCGTCGTAAGGATCGACTCCCGTGTATTCCGCAAGCGCCTCAAAATAGGGTTTGCGTTGGAACGGCGGAGTAAAATCGATTTCCTGGCCGCCCCACGGGATAACGAAGTCCTGCCCCGTCGCCTTAATCGCGTTGCAGATTATTTTCTCCGTGATATCCATCATGGAGTTATAATCGCCGTACGCTTGATACAACTCCATGAGGGTAAATTCGGGATTATGCGTTTGGTCGATTCCTTCGTTACGATAGACGCGTCCGATTTCAAAAACGCGTTCCATTCCGCCGACAAGGAGGCGCTTCAGGTGAAGTTCAAGCGCGATGCGCATATAAAGGTCAATACCAAGCGCGTTATGGCGCGTGACAAACGGTCTCGCCGCCGCGCCGCCCGCCACCGCGTGAAGCGTCGGTCCTTCGACCTCGACAAACCCTTCGTTCGAGAGCGTCTGACGCACCGACGCGACAATCTTTGTACGGTTGAGCATCCGCGTCATCGCCTCGTCGTTGTGCGCAAGATCGACGTAACGCATGCGAGATCGAAGTTCTGGATCGTTAATCCCCTTGAATTTGTCGGGAGGGGTCTCCAACGACTTGCTGAGAAACGTCAAACCGGAGGCGAAAATTGTAAGTTCGCCCGTTTGCGTCTTCTTGAATTCCCCGTCGATTCCAACGAGGTCGCCAAGGTCGAAGCAAAGCGCCAGTTCCCAAGCTTCGTCGCCGACTTGATTTTTACCGATAAAAATCTGAATCTCGCCGGTCCAATCCTTAAGCGTTAAGAAAATAAGCTTTCCCTGTTTACGTTGGAGAACAATACGACCGGCAACCCGAACCTGCGGTCCGCTCATGGGGATTTCAACGCGTTCCGGGGCCCCTTCCCATTTGGGAGGAAGTTTAATAGGTTCGCCGGCGACAATCTCGTTCTCACGCGCGCGAACGTCGCCAATATACGACCTGTTGTCGAATCGGGACCCCCAAGGATCGATTCCCATCTCTTCGATTTTGTGCAACTTTTCACGGCGCGCCGCTTCCAAAACGACGCCCGTTCCCGCTGATTCGTTCTTCGCCATTTGACAATCCAACGTTTAAATATAAAGGGGGCGGAACCACGACGCCCGACCTGACGGGGCGTACGCAATCGCCTTTCACAAGTCAACGTGCGGCACGCCTAGAATAAAAGGCGCCGCGCCGTTGAGTTTACTAGGTTTGTCCATTATATACGGTCGACGACGCTTGCCCAGTCGGTTCCCTCAACGCGTCGTCCCGCCCCGGCGGATTCTAGTAAAAAAGGGAAAACGCGTCAAGAAGGAAGACGTGAACGCCTTGTGAAACTTGATTTTTGCAAGGTCGTGAGTAGAATAGGAACGGGTTAGTTCCGTCTTAACTCCGTTGCGATATGGAAGACGGAAACTTGGCTTAACCACTAGCGCTGGAGCAATCCGCTATGAACGAAGAAAAACACGCCGATTCCGAACCCCTGCAAAGCGTCGAGGTAGCGCAAAACGCGCCTCATTCGTCGACCGAACGTCTCAGTGACGAAGACGCCAAACGCATGGTTTCCGAAATGTTCGAGGAATACAAGGATCGACTGCTCAGAATGATCGACGTGCGTCTTCAGCCGGAACTCAAATCGCGCGTCGACTCAAACGATATTCTTCAAGAATCGTTTATGGAGGCCTACCGACAGTTAAAGACGGGCGTGTCTGCGCCGAAAGGCTCGCCGCTCGTTTGGCTACGACTTATCGTCAGTCAGCAGATTGTCGCCAATTATCGTAAACATTGCCAGACGCAAAAGCGTAACGTCGCGCTTGAAATGTCTATCTCGGGCGGACGTCCGCAAGCGGATATGACCTCGACGTCGATATTTCTCGTCGGCAAGTTGACGTCCCCTTCTCTTGCCGCAAGACGGCATGAACTAGCGATCAAGATTCGAGAATGTTTAACGCAGCTTTCAGAAACGGATCGTGAAATTCTCTCGCTCCGGCATTTCGAGCAACTAACCAACCGCGAGACGGCGGAAGAACTCAACGTTTCTCCGAACGCGGCAAGCGTCATGTACATGCGAGCGCTCAAAAAATTCCGCGTCATACTCGAACGCGAAAAACTCGACGAACTCCTCCAAGATTAAGAGACGCGCGTTCTACGCAGTGGAAAAATCATGTCGATAGACGACAATAATAACGACGCGATTCCTCAGGAAATCGTCTCAAGCGGTTTTTCGGCGGCGGGGGCGGAAATCGACCTTGAGGAGCTCGCCGAACGCTTTGTCGACGAATACCGCAAGGGCGGACGTCCGTCGGCGCAGGAGTACGCTCGTCAATATCCAGAATTTGCACAAGATATTCTTGACCTTTTCCCTTCTCTCTTACTCCTCGAAAAGGGCGGGGAAAGCGCGACTTTGCAGAGCGTTTCCGAAGGTCTTGGCGCCTCGGGAACGGCTCCTCCAAAATTTGAACGTCTCAAGAATTTCAGGATCATTCGCGAACTTGGACGCGGAGGAATGGGGGTCGTATACGAAGCGTGGGACGAAACGCTCGACCGTCCCGTCGCCCTCAAGGTCATGAAGGTTTTTCCCGGCGAAAAAGAACAGACGATCAGACGCTTCCAGCGTGAAGCGAGAATCGCCGCGAGATTGCATCATACCAACATCGTGCCTGTCTACGGTTCCGATACGGTCGACGATCAGTTCTATTACGCAATGCAGCTCATCGAGGGCGAGAGTCTCGAACAGTACCTTCGATTAAGAGCGAAGGAAGCGTCGCAGGCGTTCGATTCTTCGCGCAGACGCGCTCGAAAATTCTCGAATTGGTTCCAAGGGATTCGCGGCGCGACCCGAATCGAGCCCGTCGACGGCGACGAACGCCCCGTCGTTCCCGAGCCTCGACCCGGAGCGTTTGACGGCGACGGTTTTGAACGATTACGAGAAACGACGATCGTCGACGCCACGTCAAGCGACGTTGAACGCTCGAAAATCTCATGCGCGTCGGGCGACGTCGACGCGGCGGCGTCTCAAAACGCCTCTCCCACGCTTGATCCCGACGTCGAGGCGTTTGCCTCGCGCTCTGTCCTTATGACGGCGCCTATCGCGAGCGCAAACTACTACCAGCGCGTCGCCGATATCGGAATTCAAGCTGCCAACGCGCTCGATTACGCGCACCGACACGGCGTCGTTCACCGCGACGTCAAACCGTCGAATCTCATCGTCGATCACGAGGGAGTGCTCTGGATTACCGACTTCGGACTCGCGCGTTCAACGACGGAAAACGTTCTGACGCAGCACGGACAACTCGTCGGCACCCTCAGATACCTCGCTCCGGAAGCGCTGGAAGGACGTTTTTCTCCGCAATCCGACGTTTATTCACTCGGATTGACGCTTTACGAATTACTAACCTTCACGCCCGCGTTCGGCGAGTCGAATTATAAAAAACTCTTCGCGCAAGTCTCGGCAGGAGCGCCGACACGTCCGAGAAAAATCCATAAACGAATACCTCGCGATCTAGAAACGATTATCTTAAAAGCGATTGATTACTCGCCGGAAAAACGCTACACGGCGGGTGAAATGGCGGACGATCTAAGACGATTTCTCGAAGAGCGTCCGATCCGCGCGCGCCGCGTTCTGCTTCCTGAACAGATATGGCGATGGAGCCGCCGTAACAAACTCGTCGCCACGTTAGCGTCTATCGTCTGTACGCTTGTCGCGCTCATGCTAGTCGTTATGACGATCTACAACGTCCGACTTCAAGGGCTCGTCGCCGAAAAGAGAGCCGAAACGAACAGAGCGCGCGACAATTTATCCCTCGCGCTCGACGCGTTTGACGGGGTTTACGCGAAGCTCGTCGGCAACGCTGAAAACGGAAAGCTCAATCTTCTCGACGATTCCGGCGCGATCTACGGTCCCGTCGCCGACGTGTCGATTTCAGAAAACGAGGCGGAAGCGCTCGACGAAATGCTCAATTTTTATGTTCAATTCGTCCGCGTCAACAGGGATTCGGGGCAAGACCAGACGCTGCGCAGACGAACGGCGCAGGCTTTTTTCCGCTCGGGACTCATCCGCGCAATGAGAGGCGATTTGGGGTACTTCAGCGCGTTTGATCAAGCGTTCAAGTACTATGAACAATGTCTTAAAAACGCGCGGACGCAAGACGAATATGAGCAAATTGCGTACGAGACGGCAAGATTAGTCGTCGAAATCGCTATGGACGCGCCCCCTAACTTTGACGAAGCGGCGCTCGCCGAACGCGCCGACGTCGCGTTTTCCGCGCTAGAAAAGATTTCGTCTCCGTTCTCTTTCGATCGCGTAGAACGCCTCAAGACGCAGCTCCATTTCATTCTTGGAGTGCATTCATTAAGAAGGATTCGGCGCGGCGACGAATCTAACGACGACTCGGGAATTTCGCTCTTCTCTAAATTCTCGCCTGTAGCGCCTACGCCCCAAGAACAGGAAAGCGTCCAGCGACATTTTGATTTCGTCCAGCGCTATATAGAAAAAGCAGGCGCGCCGACGACGTCTGGCGCTTTGGAAATGATCGCGGGCTATTACACGATCCTCGCGTTATGGAACTCGACGCTGCGTCAACCGGAAGCGGCGTTTGAAGCCGTACGCGAAGGAATCGCCGTTACGAACGCGTTTCAAAACGATCATCCGGACGACAAAGCGGCGTTTAACTCGCTCGCAAGGTTAAAATACGCAAAATTACGCGCCGTTTTTGAATGTCAAATTATCGATCAAGACGAGGAAGTCAGAAAACCCGCGCTCAAAAAATTTCACGACCTAGAAAACGAGATTGTCAGCGAAACCCATAGCGACAAAGTAGAGTACCAAGAAGCAGGTCTTATGCTTTCAGCGCTCTTTGCCTGCACGACGCTCGCGAGACTTGAAGCGACGCTTGGCGATTTCGAACGCGTAGAATCGTTGCTCAACCAAGCGAACGAAGAAATGAAGAAGTTCGAAACGATTCGATCACACCTCGAGTTCGCGCCCCTTAAGGCGAGAATCGACAGCTTTTACGCCGATCTTTTCCTTTATGAAAAACGGTATGACGAAGCGGAGTCGCATATAAAGGAACTGGAAGATACCTTCAACGCTTTAAAAGAACACGTCGATCGTAAACTCGCCGACGGGGAAAAACAATTCTTGAACGACGAGGATCAGCAGTATGAGCGACGGTACGTCGATAAAATGGCAAATCTTGTTTCGCGACTTCGCGCCAGTCTTGACCAGAGTAAAAACGCGACGTCCCCAAAGGAATAACGCTACGCGCTTCCACACAAGAGGGTCCTGTTTTTCCGAAAATCACAATTAACGTTTTCTTACCTATTATATCTATTCATCCGGCGACGCTAAAAATAAGGGGCGCTCCATTTTGAGCGAAAAGAAGAGAGTCGCGGGTATTTTGGATAATAACCGGCGTAGAATTTTTGCCAATTCCACACAAAAAACGGAAATATCGTTTAACAGCTGTTCCGATCTAACCGATAAAACGGAGTAGCAGGCAGATTATACGCCGTAGACTTTTCGGAATCGTTCTTTTCGGACGAAACCGCGAAGTCGTTTTAGGCGTCGCCTTAGGATTTTTCCAAAAAAGCGCCCTAAAAGCGTCTTTTTGGCTAATCATGCGTCGTTTAGTGAACGATGATGATTATTGGAGAAAAAACGTTATTGCTCGACAGTCTAATATTGACGGATCGTTGAGAAATAACGAAGATTCGAGAATGGATCTCGAATCTTGAACCGCAAAGTCGCTTCCGCGGGGAGGCGAGCGGTTCGCTGGGAATCACACAAAGTTTTCGATGGAGCAAGTCGCCGACAATTCGGAGCAAGGCTAAGGTCGAAACAGCGGCGACGGATCGCCGCGGATTTTCGACTCTCGCGACGAAGGGACGATTTTTTTCACTGATAATTTTCTTCCGGAGAATCTGGGAGGTCAGGGATGACTATTGGCGCCACTCGTAACAAAATGCGTAAATCTACGAGTCTCGAAAGGAGTATCGTGTTGGAACCAACCAAAAAGATTCAGACTGGTTTGTTGGCGGTCGCCTTGGGCCTAGGCTCGGCGGCTCTCACGTTCGGCATAACGCCGAACGTCTTCGCACAAACCCCGGTCGCCGGCGTCGCTGTCAACGGCGCGGCGAGTTCCGTATCCCATCCTTCGCTCGTGCGTAGCCAAGAGCTACTCCTTATGGCTCGCCGTTCGCTCATGAGTCGCGACGTCGCGTCTGCGACCCGTTATGTGAACGAAGCCAAGGCGCTCAACGCAACTTATACGTCCGCAAGCGACAGACCGGAATACGTTTTCCCGTTGATCGAGCAATACAAGCGAATCGTCGAAACGGCGAACTCGCAAGGAATGACCGAATCAGTCAAGCGCGATCTCGCTAAGAACTACCTTGAACAGGCTGAAGCGCTCCGTCGTTGTCAGGATCTCGATTCTGCCGACGCGCTCGTCGCCGAAGCTCGTAGGCTTAACGTGACCTTCGACGTCGCGACCGTCAATCGCAAGATGGACGTCGAATCGGTCGCCGCTCGAATCTCGGACGATCGACTTGCTTCCAGCGCCGCGTCGACGATGCAGTCCGCGCCGCTCGCGGGGCTTTCAGAAGCCACGAAGCGTCAGGTTGCGGCGATTCAGTCGCAGCTCCAGGAAGCGCGAACGCTCGCCGCTAACGGTCAGGCGGGACGCGCCGAAGCGATGGTTCGTGAAATCCAGAAGCTCGGCGTTCCTGAGAACGCGTTCGCCGGCGGCGATTCGCCTGAAGCGTTCCTTCGCGATCTCGCCGTCAAACGTTCGCAGTCGAACGGCGTCGTTCAGGTTCAGGCGACTGTTCCCGGCGTCTCGCAGGGCGAAAGCGCGGGTTACCTTTACGTTCAAGAAGCGGACGAAGCCGCCGCGAAAGGCAACACGAGCCTTGCGCTCACGAACTACCGCGACGCGCTCCGCTACACTTCTGAGCTTGACCAGGCGACGATTCGTCACATCAACGACTCGATCGCTAAGCTGAACAACCCGGTCGCAAGCATGCCGGAAGTCGCCGTCTCGGAGACGGGCGTCAACCTCGCGCAGGCTCCTGAAGCGATCCAAAGCGAAGTCGCGTCCTTCATCGCGAAGCAGAACCAGGTTCGCGAAACGCAGCCGAAAGAAGCGCTCGCCGACCTCAAGCAGCTCCGCACGGAAATCGACGCTTCTCAGCTCGACGCTTCTCTCAAGGCTCACTTCTCCTATATCGTCGACGCCGCGATTGGCGACACGGAACGTTTCATCGACGCCAACGGCGCCCGCATCGCTGCGGAAACCCACAATAAGGACGTCGACGAGTACATCCGTCAGAAACGCCAGAACGAGCTTGACATGCAAAACCGTCTCGCCGAGGACACCTCGAAGTTCAACGACCTCATGGAAGAAGGCCGCTACGACGAGGCGCTCATTCTCGCGAAGAAGTGCCGCGATTACTCGCACAACAACGTCGTCGCGCTTCAGATGATCCATCAGGCGCAGCTCGGCGGACAGGTCGCGTTCAACGAAAACCTCAAAGAGATGAAGAACGAGCGAAACCTCAAGAGCTACAACGACGTTGAAAGCGCCGCTATGTCCCTTGTGGACGACGCTAACCCGCTCGTCTTCGATCGGAAGGTCTGGAGTCGCGCAACTAATCGTACCAGCCTCAATCCCGGCGAAACGCGCTCGGAAGCCGATCTCGAGATCTACCGTAAGCTCGACATGCCGATCACGATGCCCTATGATCAGCCGATGCCGCTCGACACTGTCGTCGACTTCATCCGCCAGAACGCTGGAATCAACATCATGGTCGACGAGGCCGCGCTCGCCGAAGCCGGCGCGACGTCTGATATCAACGTCGTCACCAACCTCCAGAACATCACGCTCAAGAACTACCTCAAGCACGTCTTGGCGCCTTATAACCTCTCCTACATCGTCGAGGACGAAGTCCTGACGATCACCGGCGCGAACAAACGTTCGGGCAAGACGGTCGTCAAGTACTATCCCGTCGCAGACCTAGTCATCGGGGTTCCTGATTTCAACAGCACGGTCGCGCCGCTCTCCATGGAGGCGAGCTACAATCGCGCTTATCAGCTGGCGGCTAACCGCGGCGTCCGCGGTTCCGGCTCCACGATCTCGGGACTTAGCAACAGCGTCTTCGGAGGAAACTCGACGCTCCTCTCCCCGAATATCGCGGCTCAGATTCAAGCAAGCGGCGCCAACGCCCCGATCTCGACGGGTCAAGGCGGCGGTATGAACGACCCCTCGGAACTGATCAACCTGATCACCTCCGTCGTCGATCCTGAAAGCTGGGAAACGCTTGAATCCGAACCTCAGTTCTTCACCCTCAACAATACGCTTGCGATTCGTCAGACCGAAGAGAACCACGAAGAGATTCGTGAACTCCTCGAAAAGCTCCGCGCTCTGAACGACCTTCAGGTCGCCGTTGAAGTGCGCTTCATCACGATCAGCGACGAATACTTCGAGAAGATCGGCGTCAACATGAACCTCTCCTTCAAGGCCTCCGACGCCGCGAGCGCCGACGTTGACGACGACTATGACACGCTGACCCCGACCCGTAAAGGCGTCTACGGCATCTACGACGGCAACGCCACCGGCAAGCCGTTCACCGACAACCTGAACGTCAACTTCTCGCAGAACAGCTACGGTCTCGCCGTCCCGCAGTTCGGCAACTACGACCCCTCGGTCGGCGCTCAGCTCGGCTTCGCGATCCTCAGCGACATCGAATCCTACTTCTTCGTCTCCGCTGCGGAATCCGATTCGAGAACCAACGTTCTGCAAGCTCCTAAGGTCACCATGTTCAACGGTCAAACCGCGAGCATCAGCGACCAAACGCAGGTCCCATACGTCAGCACGGTTATCCCGGTCGTCGGCGACTTCGCCGTCGCCCAGCAGCCGGTCATCACGATCATCAATGAAGGTCAGTTCATGACCGTTCAGGCGACCGCGTCTCCCGACCGCAAGTACGTCCGCATGACCGTCGTCCCCTTCTTCAGCAAGATCACCGACAACGACAGAACCTACAAGTTCGAAGGTTCCGACTCCGTCTCCACGAACAGCACCTCTGCCAGCAAGGGCAGCAGCCTCCTCGAAAGCGTCACGGACGAGCGCACCTCGAACAACGGTTCGCAAATTGTCAGCCAAGGCACGACGATCCAGGAACCGATCACTTCCAACTTCTCCGTCTACACGACCGTCAACGTTCCTGACGGCGGCACCGCCCTCCTCGGCGGAATCAAGCGCCTCAGCGAAGGTCGTAGCGAAGGCGGCGTCCCGATTCTGAGCAAGATCCCTTACGTCAAGCGCCTCTTCTCCAACAGCGCGATTGGACGTGAGACCACGAGCATGCTCATGACCGTCACCCCGCGCATCATCATCCAGGAAGAGGAAGAAGAGTTCGCGACCGGTCTCAACGCCGCTAAGTGATCTTCTAAACTCCTGACGAGAGTATGATTCCCTGAAAGACGATCAGGCGTTCCTTCGCCTGATCGCCTTTTTTTATTGTCGTTACTCGCAATCGTCTATGCGCCCCGGTTTCGTCGCTGAAATCGGGGCTTTTTTTAGCGACGTTCCAACGAGACGAAAGGACTTGAAACAGAAGATTAAATTAGCTATAGTCCGCGCGGAAGGGATTCGTCAATGACAGTTCGGATAAACAACGCGCTTTTCGCGCTCATGGTTGCGACAATCGCCGTCGGATGCGTTCTGACAGGCCGCGCCGAGGATATAAAGAAACCGACGGGTTTTGCCGGTTATCTCCTCGATTCTCGCGGACTGGAAGAAAATAAGGACGATTCGGCGTGGCGCGAAGATTTTGAATCCCCTGGCGTCAGCTGGCGTTATCTTTATCAAGACGGGTCGGTCAAAATCGACGAACACAAGCGAGTCGAAGAATTCTGTCACGAAGGCAGGCGTTCTGAGTTGCTTCGTTACGAAGTCGAGGAACCCGGCGTCGTCGTCTTTGGCCATTACGTCGATTATCCGGGCATATACGCCGACGTCTCGCCGTCCCTTTGGGTTCGTTCAGATCGACCGGGCGTCTCGCTTGCGGCGCTCGTCGTCTTTCCCAAAACGATTCGCCCCGACAACGGCAAGCCTCTTGTCGCGCTCATCCCCGGATCGTCCTATCAAAAACCGGGGGAGTGGCAGAAACTCGAATTCCCTCACGGATTAGAAAAGACGTTAGAGAAAACGATCCAATCGATCCGCGGCGAACACAAAACGCCCGCGAGCGCCGAGTGTGCGTACGTACGTCAGATTCTGCTCCTTTCAGAAGCGCGCGCAGGACGCTATTCTCTTTGGATCGACGACCTAAAAATTGAAGGCAGTTTCCCGCAAAACGTCGAATCCCTTCAAGAATGGGAGCGCGACTCCACATTTGATCCGATCAATCTTCTGAGTTGCAGACTCCAACTTTCCAACACGCCGATATTTGGACAAGACGAGTTCTCTGAATCTGACGTCTATGGACGAGAACCGTTCGGGATCGATAAAAACAAGATTGCCGAAAAGAAAAAGCTCAAACTCACGTTCTCTTCAAATGGACTTGACGAGAAAACCGCGGCGTCACGAGGCGCGTTTTCAGTCGACGGCGCGTTAGAACGTCGATCGACGTTCGAAACCGCGTCCATGTTTCTCCAATCGCTGGGCGACGAGCCGCCCCCTTCGATCGACGAAATGATCGCCAGCGACGCGCGTCGAAACGTCTCGACGGAGCCGACGGTCGGGCAGGCAAGTTTTGTCAATGGAATCAAAATCGCGCCGCACATTGCGAACGCCGCGTTTAGCGCAAACCTTCAATCTGCGCCGCAAGACGGCGGAAACGCTCAAGAACGCGCCGCGGCAAGCGAACTCGTTCTGGGAAGCGGCACGCTTCCGGGGCGTGAAGACGCCGCTACCGAATCATTCCGACGCCATAACGACAGACTCGTCGCCGACGCGAAATTTCACGCCGGACTCCTCGAAACGGAGAACGACCGACAGGTATACTCGATACGCGCAATCGAATACCAGGGCGAATCGTTTGAATTCCTCAAAAAGCTCGGCTTCAACGCCGTTTGGCTTTCTGGCGCGCCGACGGCAAAACAACTCAGCGACGCCGAAGAGGTCGGAATCTGGCTGATCGCCGCGCCTCCAGTCGGTTCAAACCTCGTTTCAGAAGCGGAAGTCGCCCAGGCGGCGGCGCGATCGAAACAACAAAAGGAAGAGGAAGAGAGGGCGCGAAGGAACCCTAACGAGCTTTCAAGCAATTCGCTCGAGGTTCAGCGCTATGAAAACGCGGCGGCGCAAGGGGCCGGCTCCGAACTCTTCGGCGGCGCGCAGGTCACGACCGCGTATGACCCCGTGCTGCTATGGAACGTCGGTTCTGGTCTCAAACTAAACTCGATCCAAGCGTTGCAGCGCGATCTCAATAAGATACGCTCTCTCGATCCCCTCAAGCGTCCAATCATAGGATCTGCCGAAACGGGAATCGACGCGCATACGCAAGAAGGCTGCCTCGACGCGCTCATGCTTATGCGCGAGCCGCTTTTGACTTCCCTTGATCTCAACGACTATGGGGAATGGCTTGTCAAATATCAAAATCTCGCGACGAACGCCCGCGCCGTTTTCTGGAATAAGATACAGACGCAACCGACGATTTCAGCGACTCTACAACGTCAATTCTGCGGCATGGCGGACGAAACGCCCGGAGTCGTCTCGTTTGAACAGATGAGACAAATCGTTAGAATGTCGATGCGCGCAAAATGTCGCGGACTTCTTTTCAGTTCTCTTTCGCCCCTCGACGCGAAAGACCACAAAACGCAGTATCGAGCCGCCGCGCTTGAAGCGATAAATCTCGAACTGCAACTCGTCGCGCCGTGGTTCGCGTTAGGCGATCCTGAACAAGAGTACACGTCGACTTCGTCGCCGACGATCAAAGGGATCGTGTCGAGGACAAAGCGATCTTTTCTATTCGTGCCAATTTCGACTGAACCGAACAATCAGTACGTCATGGGGCAAGACGCCGTCAACAATCTCACGGCGACCGTTCCCGCGCGAGAAGGTTATTCGCCCGACCTGCTCGTTCCCGGCGCCTTGCGTAAAATTGTGTCGCGAAGACGCGCCGGAGGAAACTACTTCACGCTCGACGAAGGAAGTATGAACTCGATTCTCTTCTTCACTCAGTCAGACTTCCTCAGTCAAAAGATTTCAGAGCGCGCGCCCGCGTATGGAAACAGACTTGCAAAACTCGCGATTAGCCTAGCGCGAAAGCGTCTTGACCTCTATGAGGAAACCGTCTACGCGTTGAGATATGTCGAGGAACACGGCGCGTTCCCTCCGTCGGCGCCCAAATCGCCGACGCTCGGCGCCGTCGTCGACAAAGCTGAAGATCAGATAAACGACGCGGAAGTCTTTCTCAGACGCCGCGACGCTTCGCAGGCGTACCTCGCGGCGGAGCGCGCGACGCGTGAAATACGAAAAATTGAACGCGAGTTCTGGCTCGCCGCGACTCGAAACGAAATCGCGCGCCCTGTCACGCCCCTGTCCGCGTCCTTTTACGATTCCCCGGCGTATCTGGAATTGTACGACAAACTTCTTTCAGGAAGACTCCACGCGACGGAGCCGAACCTGATCGTCGGCGGCGATATGGAAAGTCAGCAGACCTTTGTCAACGGCGGATGGCGGGTTTTCGTGGAAGAGTCGATACTCGACTCCTCCACCGCTATCGAAGGATATGATCCTAACGCCGACGCCGATGAAAAAAACAAGCGCCCCGCAGGGAGAATCCTTAAACTTAACGTCGCCCCTCGACTGGGCGCGGAAGGTAGAATTCCCGAACAGGTTGAAACGGCGACGCTCAACGTCGAAACAGAATTCAACACGCGGATGGGGCAAATGATTTGCGTTCAAGGTTGGATCAAAATTCCTAAGGATCTGACCAATTCCGTCGACGGGATCGAAATTTACGACGACCAAGGGGGACGCGGACTTGCGCTACGCTTCAAGAAAGCTATGGGATGGACGCGTTTCGCTTTCTATCGAATGGCGACAAACAACGGCCCGATGAGAATCAGATTCTCCATGTCTGGCGTCGGCGAAGTATGGCTCGACGACGTCGCCGCATACGCGCTCGAAACGTCGAATTAACGGGCGACGCGTTTCTTTCAATCAAACGATTCTATCACTCACGTCGCGAACTAACCGCTCGTAACGTTCGACGCAATCGTACATACGCAAGCTTTACGCATGACAAAATAGGTAAAATTTTCTTCTTAAAACGATTTTGACAATTTTTCTATTTTTATTGGTTAAAAAAAATAATCTGCTCGATAAATGGAATAGCCTGAAAGGACGGGCTTAAATCTCGTCTTTTCGAGCGCGGGACGGGCGAAGCGACGACGTCCCGACGCGCCCAAGCGCTTTAAAATCAAAAGCTAAGTCACAAGACAAATATTAGGCAATCCTTTTCGCGAGGTGTATGATGAAAAAGTCCGTTTTAACTCTTTTGGCTACGACGACCGCGATTCTTCTCGGTTCCGCGTCCGTTTCTTTCGCGCAGTATGGCGCTTGCGAACCCGCTTGCGCGGTTCCCACCGTCGAAGCCTGCGCTCCGACCTGCGAAGCCTCATACGCCCCTACGTGCGACGTTCCGTGTCAGCCCACTTGCGGCTCCTATGGCGCCAACTGCGCCGGTTACGGGAACGCCTGCGGCGGTCTCTATACGTTTGTCGACGACGTCGCGCGTGTTGCGACCGCGCCGTTCCGTTGGGTTGCCTGCGCTTTTACGGAAGGAATTTATCCTGATTGCGGCTGCGCGCCGCGACCTCCGAAGACGCCGTGCAATCCTTGCACAATCTGCGGCGACTATGTCGGCGGATGCAACGACGCCGCGGGCGGTTGCGCGCCTTGTGCGGAAGGATGTGGCAACGGGCAAATTTCCTACGCGGTTGAACAAGGAGGCTATTATCCGCAGAGCTACGGCGCTCCCCAGTATTACGACGCCGATTCTTACGATTCCTCGCCCACGCGATTGAGCGCCAATACGCGCGTCAACGGGAACGGCAGTTTCTCTCGCGCGCTCGGCGACGTCTTGGGAACCCGACATCCTGTCGCGCCTCAGTCGAACGTCTACGCCAACGTTCAGCCGAATTCGGTCGTCGCGCCTCAGAGCGGCGTCCGTTCCGTGAGCTACGATCAGCGCGTCGTCCAGCCTCAGACGGTTCGACACGTCGCGACCCCGGCGGTCGCCGCTCCTCGCTCGACGACGAATCGCGAACTCCAGAACAAGCAGAACGTGCGAATCGTCTCCGACGCTCCCAACGCGGGTTCAGCCGGCGTCGGCAAGACGTTCGGAAAAACGCGTCCGATCAAGTGAGTTAAGGACACGACCGACTCTTTGGACGAATCTCGCGACAAATCCAGCGTTTTTGTCTTGCGCCTCGTCAAAAAATTCGCTACGCTCCGCCCTAGCGCGGATTAATGCCAGAATCTTTGAGAAGCCCTCGGCGACCGCCGCAGGGCTTCTTTTTTTAGGTCGCGACGCCCGCGAAATCGTCGGCGACGTTCAACAAACGTGGCCACGGATAAGCAAGAAAGAAAAAAATATGCGTTTATATGAATAGAAGCTTATGACAAAAAAGGAGTGAGCTGATGGTTTTACCGCGATTTCTATTGTCACGTCTCGTCGCCGTCGGTCGAGTTGCGACCGTCGCAGGCGTTCTCGTCGCGTGTTCCGCGCTCTACGCGCAAAAACCGGAAACGATTCTCAATCGTATGCCGACGCAAGCCGACGTCGATTGCGACGTTCCCGACCCCGCCGACGTCGAAAATTGCAAGGTCAAACGTTTTAACGAGCAGGATTACACCGGCGTCGCGCTATACGCGCCCGACGAAACGACGCTCTTGCGCGTTTGGACCGTCCCGCCGGGGAGCAAGTCCGTCGAACAGTGTCGATTCTATAAGAACGGGGTCGAAATCTTTCGCGACGTGCTCGGCAAGGAAGCGCGATGGTACAACGCGGGTGGAACGCGACGCGGCGCGCTCGGAGCGGACAAGAAGACGATCGAATCGTGGATAGCGATCTCGCCGCAGGAAGCGACGCAAGAAGCCGTCGCCGCTCTCAAGACGAACGATTTTGAACGTTATCAACGCGTCGCGCTTTCCCTCGAGGATCTTAAGACGCTTGGTCTCTCCGGGCCTGTCGCCTCGGAGATTCAAAAAGAGGTTCAAGCCGTCACGCCGGACTCCTTCGCCAAACTGGCGCAGAAGCTCAGGATTCCAAGCGACGCAAATTGGGGCGCGCTTAATGCAGGTCGTCCCGCGACTATTCCTGCGAGCGACTCCGTCGCGGAAGATTTGGAAGCGTATTACAACGTCGCGATTATCGTCATGAAGGGAGGCGACGCGGCGCAAAGTCAAGAGCTGTACGTCGGCGACCTCGTTAAGGTTGGCGACGTATGGAAGATCATCGGATTGCCCGCGGGCGAAACGTTCGGTCAGGCGACGGGCGCCGTCTCGGCGTCGTCCGTTCTGCTTCCGTCCGAAGGAGGAGCAAGCGCCGTCGCCACGACCTCAGACGTCGGCGAAATGGGCGCCGCGCTCAGCGACGCGTACCGTAAACTGGAAACGGCCTCGCCCCAAGACTATCCTGCTCTTTGCGACCAGACGGTCGAACTTCTCTTGAACATCGCCGCGAATAATCCCCAGGAAAGCGACAACATGCTCGCCCAGGCGGTCGACGTCGTCTTTACTGGGTTGCAGTCGGGAATGTATCCGAACGGAGTCGCGAAACTCGCGAGCCTAGCGGAAAAGATTAACGAGACGGGCGGCGACGAAGTCAAGGCGCGCGTCCGCCAGCGTCAGATCACTGCGGCGTTCTATGCCGTGGCTCAAAGCCAACCGCAACCTAAGCCTTCGGAACTTTCTAAGGCTCAGGAAAAGTACACAGAAGACCTCACGGCGTTTGCGGAAGAATACGCCGGCACGACGGCGGGCGCGGAAGCGGCTATGAGTCTAGCGCTGGATCAGGAATATCTTCTCGATAACGACGCGGCGATTGGATACTATCAACAGGTGACGAAAAACGCCGGTTCGTCCATAATCGCGCGCCGAGCGCAGGGCGCTCTAACACGACTCCAAGCTGAAGGCGGAACGCTTAATGCGCCTAAACTCAAGTACCTCGACGGTTCTGACGTCAACTTTGGCGCCGCCGGCGGAAAGCCCACGATCATTTTCTTCTGGGGCAGCTGGGATCAGGAAAGCGTCACGAAGGTCAAGAGTCTCGCGAATCAAGTCAACGTCGTCGGTATAAACGTCGATTCGGCGCCCGATCCGGAAAACGCCGCGGCATACTTCCAGCAAATCACCCGCGGACTTCCGTGGAAGAACGTCTGCGATCCTAACGGATTAGAAGGCGCCGCGCCTATCGCTTTCGGCGTTCAAACCGCTCCGTGGATTGTTCTTATCGGGAAAGACGGCAAGGTCGTCCGTTCCAATATCGCCAATCTTGACGAGCTTGGAGACGTTCTCAAGGAACTCAAGTGATTGCGCGGCATGCGCGGGAATCGGCGGTCAGAATCGAATCTTTCTGACCGTCAATTCCCGCGCGACCATAGGCTTTCGACGTCGGAAAAAAATTAAAAGGCTTATTGACGCGTTTATAAATGCCGATAGAATGAGCCAGACGTTCAGCGTTTATGGACGTTACGATTGGCGTGAAGCGGTCTTTCCCGAGCCGCGTTGATAATTCACGGCGATCATTCGGGGCGTAGCTCAGCCTGGCTAGAGCGCTACGTTCGGGACGTAGAGGTCGCACGTTCGAATCGTGTCGCCCCGATCTTTTTGGAAACGCAAGTTTCCGTCTTTCCCGAAGAACCGGCGACTCCGTCGTTAGTTCTCTTGTTTCGGGGCGTAGCTCAGCCTGGCTAGAGCGCTACGTTCGGGACGTAGAGGTCGCACGTTCGAATCGTGTCGCCCCGATTAAACCGCGAGTCGTTCGCGGTTTTTTTTATTCTACAATTCGCAAAACGACGTCGTCTTTTCGGATGAAGGAGGTCAAAATGAAAGAAGTGAAAGTCATCGCAGACGCCCCTAACGCAACCGCCGTTGATTTTGGTTCGTTGGCTGAAATTAAAGATTATGTCTTGGAACTTGGGCCCGGCGTAAAGATTCCGGGCAAGGTCTTTGGCGGCGCGGCGGTCAAGGCAGGCGGCGCGGATTTCTCCTTTCAAGTGTTCGCCCCCGGAACGGAGGGCGGCTTTTATCATGTTCACAAGGAGCATGAAGAACTTTACTTCTTCCTCTCAGGCGAAGGCGAGTATCAGGTCGACGGAAAGAATATCCCTGTGAAGGAGGGAACGGTCGTCCGCGTCGCGCCTGCGGGAAAACGGACCGTACGCAATACGGGCTCCGCGCCGTTGACAATGCTCTGCGTACAGTATAAAGCGGCGGAGCCGGGTAGCGTCAATCCTTCCGACGGAACGATCCTGAACGAACCCGTCGTGTGGTAATTCGTAATCCTTCGCGAAGGACGCGCGCCGCAACCTTTTCTCAGCGCGGTAATACAGGCGTTTTTCCGTCGCGATATTCGCGTCGGGAAAACGCCTCGTTCGAATATGTTGTACTGGGGCTTTTCCCTTCCATTTCTTTGAAGGCGCGCGGTTTTCTCGTTCGGTTGGTTTTCGGTCGCGTTCCAAAAATCTGCGACGTTTTCGGGGACGAAAACGATTTCGACTGCGGCAGGTCGGTCTTCCGACATTTCGGCGACGAGAACCTAAACGTCTTAATCGATATCGAGGAAACGTTGGGTTCAATCCTCCCAAACGAACGCGTCTCCTTTTGCGCCGCGTCCCATTTAAGGCGCGCTCTCTTGACCTCTTGCCGCCTTTGGAGATAATGACAGTCGTTTTTTATCGGCGCCAAACGCGAATCTCGCCGCGCGGCGTTTTACCCTCAGAGGTTTTTAATGAAAGATAGCACGCTTTACGACAATCCGTTAATCGAACGTTACGCCTCGCGCGAAATGTGCGCGCAATTCGGCCCTCAGAAGAAATTTTCGACCTGGCGAAAGCTATGGGTCGCGCTCGCCGAGGCGGAACATGAACTGGGCTTGCCCGTCACGCAAGAACAGATCGACGAGCTCAAAGCGCATATCGACGATATCGATTTCGACCTCGCCGCCGCATACGAAAAAAAACTGCGCCACGACGTTATGGCGCACGTTCACACTTACGGCGACGTCTGCCCTAACGCGCGCGCTATCATCCACCTTGGCGCGACGAGCTGCTACGTCACCGACAACGGAGACTGCATTATTTACCGCGAAGCGCTCCAGATGGTTCGAGATCGACTTGTAACCGTAATCGATCGACTCGCGAATTTTGCCGCTCAGTATCGCGCGCTCCCTTGCCTCGGATTGACCCATCTTCAGCCCGCGCAACCGACGACCGTCGGCAAGCGCGCGACGCTTTGGACCTATGATCTCGCGACCGACCTCGAAGATCTCGAATACCGCCTTTCCAAGATGAAGACGCTCGGCAACAAAGGCACGACGGGCACGCAGGCAAGTTTTCTCAAGCTTTTCGACGGGGATCATGAGAAAGTCCGCGAACTCGAAACGCGCGTCTGCCATAAGATCGGTTTCGATCAACCCTTCGCGGTGACGGGACAAACATACCCGCGCAAGCTCGACGCGCAAATTCTCGACGTTTTGTCGAGAATCGCGCAAAGCGCCCATAAATTCGGAACGGACATGCGCATTCTCGCGCACAAAAAAGAACTGGAAGAGCCGTTTGAAAAGAACCAGATCGGCTCGAGCGCAATGGCGTACAAACGCAATCCGATGCGGTGCGAGCGCGTCTGTTCGCTCGCCAGGTTCGTCATGAGCCTCCAGTCGAGTCCCGCGATGACGATCGCGACGCAGTGGATGGAGCGCACGCTCGACGACAGCGCCAACCGCAGACTCACGATTCCACAGGCGTTCCTCGCGATCGACGCGATTCTGACAATCATGCAGAACGTCGTTGAAAATATCGTCGTCTACCCCAAGGTTATCGCCAAAAATCTTAATGCCGAACTGCCCTTCATGGCGACGGAAAACATCCTCATGGCGGCGGTAGAAGCGGGCGGCGATCGCCAAGAGTTGCATGAACACATTCGTCAGCACAGCGTCGCGGCGGGAAACGTCGTCAAGATCGAAGGGGGCGAAAACGACCTTCTCGAACGTCTGCGGAAAGACCCGGCGTTTTCTAAGGTCAATATCGACGCCGAAATCAAACCGGAAAAATTCATTGGTCGCGCGCCGGAACAAGTTGACGAGTTTATTCGAGAAGTCGTCGAGCCGATTCGAAAACGTTACCCCGACGTCGCGGTCGCGCAGGCAGATCTTCGCGTTTGACGAATCTTAAGCGGAGACGCGTCTGGACGTAAGATTCTTCACGCGTTCGTTTTTCACGCAGTTTAAAGAGGACGAATATGCTTACCTATCAAACGGCGGGCGAATCGCACGGCAAAGGGATCGCCGCTCTCGTCGACGGTTTTCCGGCGGGAGTTCCTCTTGATTTAAACGTCGTCGACGGCGAACTCCGTCGTCGTCAAGGCGGCTACGGTCGAGGGGGACGGCAGACGATTGAAACGGACGCGGCGGAAATTCTAACAGGCGTTTTACATGGCGCGAGCATGGGGTCGCCGATACTTCTGTGGGTCAAGAATCGCGACTACAAGCTCGAAAGCATGCCGGAGCTAACGCGTCCGCGTCCGGGGCACGGCGATCTAACGGGATCCGTCAAATACGGGACGGGAATTCGTCCGATTCTCGAACGTTCGAGCGCGCGGGAAACGGCGGGACGCGTCGCGGCGGGCGCGTTGGCGCGGTTGTTGCTCCGCGAGCTGGAGATCGAGGTCGTCGGCTACGTGGAGAGCGTCGGCGACGTCGATTTGACGCCATGCGCCGAGACGTTGACCCAAACGCCGTCGGAGATGCGTGAAATTCGCGACGCGACGCAGGTCTTTTCGCTCCGCCCCGACCTTGACGAAGAAGCGACGCGCGCAATCGACGCCGCAAAAGAAGCGGGCGACACGCTCGGGGGCGTCGTCGTCGCGCGCGTTTTTAACGTTCCGTTCGGACTCGGAACGCACGCGCAGTGGTCGTCGAAGCTCGACGGGCGGCTCGCGCAAGCGGTCGCCGCGATTCAAGCGTTTAAGGGTGTGGAAATAGGCGACGGGTTCAAACTGGCGCGCGTCCCCGGCTCGCAAGCGCACGACGAGATTCTGTGGAACGAAAATCAACGCGACGCGAGAACGCTCGGATTCGTCCGTCCGACGAATCGCGCGGGCGGGATCGAGGCGGGGATGACGAACGGTCAGCCGATTGTCGTCCGCGCCGCGATGAAGCCGATCCCGACGCTCCGCAAGCCCCTTCGATCGGTCGACCTCGTCACGAAAGAACCGGTCGAGGCGTCCTTTGAGAGAAGCGACGCGTGCGCGATCTCGGCGGCGAGCGTCGTCGTTGAAAACGTCGTCGCCTTCGAAATCGCCGCCGCAATCGTCGAGAAATTCGGCGGCGACTCGTTGGAAGAAATCAAAGCGCGTCTTAAACTCTTCAACGAAAGCGTCGCGACTAGGCTAGAAAACGGAAACTGGAACGTTTAAACGCCTATTCTCCGCGTCAACCTCCTGTCAAAACAAACCGCCGTCTTCCCCCGTTTACAGGAAGACGGCGGTTGTTATTAGGCGCTTGAGATTTTAAAGAAGGAACGGAAAAACGAAGACGTCTAAACAAGGCGGCGCAGAACGAGCCGAGCGCCGAGGCAGTCGTTGCGCTTGTCCGGTTCGAACCTGCTACGGAATGCGGAACGGCAATTGACCGCGTAGTAGCGCCAACCGCCGCCGCGACTAACGCGAAACGAACCCTTTCTTGGTCCTGTCGGATCCGTAACCTCGTCCGTCGGATAATCTCCATACCAATCCTGAACCCACTCGCACACGTTCCCGTGCATATCGCAAAGTCCCCAGCCGTTCGTCGGGTACTTCCCTACCGCCGTCGTCTTCTTTAAGTACGGTCCCCTCTTATAGTCCCCATAGGGATGATTCCCGTTGCAGTTCGCTTTATCTCCGTTCAGGGTTTTGCCAAACCTGTAAGGCGTCGTCGTCCCTGCCCGACACGCGTACTCCCATTCCGCCTCGGTCGGAAGACTGAACTTAAAACCCTTAGGACATGCTCCAAGTCCATTCAATTTCTCAATGTACTTTTGACAGTCGTTCCAAGAGATTCTCTCCACAGGAAATTTCTTGGTGTTCTTGAAAAAACTTTGATTATAACTCGGATTCGTTCCCACGACCGATTTCCACATTCCTTGCGTAATCGGCGACTCCAACATCCAGAACCCTCGACTGATGTTCACCCTGTGCTGAACTTCGTCGCCCCATCGCTCCAGTTCCGTCTCGGGACTCCCCATCGTAAACGAGCCCCTTGAAATCCAGCGAAACGCGTATTTCTCGCCTTTAATCTCCAGCGTCATACGCTCCCCTGTCTTACGGGAATTGACGCTTTCTTCATCGTTTCGCGACATTCTCGTTCTCCCTTTGAAACAAGCATGATCCTAACTCGCGCAAATTAGAGAGGAGTTCCCTTCCCCAAACGATATAACGAAAGCAACGGTCGTTGTTTCGAACGCGCGACGAAGGCAAATCAAAGCTTTCCGAGCCGTCTCGCCTTTTCGTACGCGCCGACAAGGTGAAACACGCCGCAACTCGTGATTTTACTAAAATCTGGGGTCATGAGCGCGTCGCGAAGCGTTTCGACGGCTCTTTCGTCGAAAGAATCTCTAGCGCAGTTGGAAGCGATCGTTAGCGCAATTTCGCCACACTCGCGCGGCGCATACCATGTGACGCGATAATCGCCGTTAAGTCCGCCAGCCTTGCGCCAGTCTGGCGCGACCGCCGTCAAGTCGCGGGATTTGAGTTTCTTCAACGCGCCTTCCTGACGCGCCGCCACGCGGTTTGAAATAAACGCCAGCGTCTTCGCGAGCGCGTCCTTTAACGCGGAGTCGGTTTCAAGACGATAGAGAACGTTAAGCGACTCTTGCATCTGAAGATAAGCATACGGCGGCATGCGTCTTAACAAATCTTCGTTCTCCATAATATGCGCCGACTGCGCGACCGTCTCGGAAGCGATAGCGCGCCAGCGTTCCCAGTATTCGGCAGTCTTATCGACGTCGCCAAGAGTCTTCGCGGCGTCCCATGCGACGGCGTAAATTGCCGTCAATCGCGCCGCTTCATGGTCTTCGACATTCGCCATGCGGCATATCCCAATACGACAATGGGAGCCGTCGGAACAGAGAAAATCATAATCGTTCTCGGGCGTGACGTTGCGCGTCATTCGATCGGCGACGGCGAAAAGAATCGCGGCGGCGCGAGGACGCGTTTCTTCGTCGGAAAGCTGAGAACGAAAATACTCCCAGACGGCGAGCGTCAAATGCGTAACCTGATCCCTCGAACTGTTGATATAGCAAACGTCCGGCGCCTTCGGACTGACGCCTCGAGCGACAAAACCGGGCGAGCCGGAAACGGTCGCGAGAAGTTCCAAGCCTGTAAAAACGTCTTTCGCCTGGCTCTTGATTCGATCAAGACTCGTCGCGTCGGCGCCGCGCGCTTGCTCGTTAGCATAACGGTCGATCAACGCGTCTAGGATAATTCCGCCCGAAATCGCACAGTCTTCCATGCCTGTCCCATATCCGCAAGGGTTCGGATCGAGCGATTTCACTTCTTCAGGCGTTGGAAGACTATCGAGCGTCGCGCCCGGGTCGAGAGTTTCAAGAAAATCGTAAAAGAGATTCGTCTGCGACGAGTAAAAATTCGTCCAAATCGCGTTCCATGCGGAATCTACTTGACTTTCTAACGTCGCCTCGGTCGCCGACGAAAGGTTCCCAAGAAAAAAGACCACAGTCGCCGCAATGGCGAAAATAACTTTCCGACGTCGAGAAAACATGAGATTCCCTTTTACGATAATGTGTAAAAACGCTCTGAATTTCCTGTTATCGAAGATTCAGAGCGTTCGTCCTGAATAAACGACCAAGGCGTCAATCAATCACTCGACAACCTGATCGGCAACCTTCTCGAGATACTCCGCGTCGTTCTCCTCAACCTTAGGAGCCTTGTCGGCGTCGGCGAGCTTCTTCCACAATCCGACGGGCGACTTGCCCGTAATCGTCTTGAAGAAAACGCAGCCGGCAAGATACGTTCCACGCGGATTCGGATGATGCGGCTTCTGGTCGCCTTCGTCGCTGTGAAGGTCAAGCTTGTCGCCGACGGTAAAGAAAGCTTTGCCCACAGGCGCGAGCATCGAGTCCGTCGCTTCACGGAGTTCTTCATAACTGCCCTGCATGCCGACTTTGAGCTGCGCGAGAGTCGCTTCGTCGGGCGCGCTGTACCGTTTCGTCCATGCCGCGACGACTTCCGCTTTGCGCGACTCGTCGTCGCCATAGCCTTCGAACATGCCGTCGCAACGTCCCCAAGTCTGATAGAAGACGACCTTAGTCTCGGGACAATTTTCATGGATTAAATCGACGAGCTTCTTTCCATATTCCATGAATTTCGCATGGTTGTTAATCGCCGCCGCGCTCTGTTCTTGTAGAACGACGTAGTCCCATTTCTCTTTTTTGATCACTTCAGGAGTCGGTTCGCCCTTGAAATTGTTGGGAAGTTCGCCCTTAAAATGACGTTCAAAGCTCCAACCGCCGGGAAGACTGCGGACGGTCTTCGTCGGGACGCCTGAGACGGTAAGCATATCGCCGACCGTCTTGTCAAGCGAGTTGTAGAAGGTGTAACTGTTGCCAATAAAGAGAATCTTGAGCTCTTTATCGCCCGTCTCTTGAGCGCCGACAAACGTCGGAAGAACAAAAAGAAGACAACTCAAAATCGCGAAAACTTTTAAACTAAACTGCATTTTGACCTCGATTCGTGAATGAAGCGACCTTTGCTAGAGTCTCGTTCTAACGTTCGTCGGAAAAAATCAACGCTTAATGCTGAGATGAATTGCAAAACCGCCAATCTCGTCCTCAATGTAAGCGGCGATCATCTGGCCCTTGTCGTTGTTCTTGAAGAAACGGAACTTATATCCGCGCCGTTCCAGGTGATAAATCGCACGCTTCATCGAATTACACGCGATCGCGATATGACCGTGAGCGCCGAAACTCGGCTTCTTCATCGCTTCGACCGCCGATCCGCCAAAGAAGGAAATATCGATTTCCCGCGTTCCGAAGTTAAAGATACGCGCAAACTCTTCCGCAGTCGACTTTGCCTCTTCCGCGGTATTGCAGTTGATTCCCACGTGACCAATCTGGAATCCTAGGAGCGTTTCCACCGCGCGCGCGGCGGCAGACGAAACGGCGTCCCAATCGCAAGCCGCGACGGAGTCGGCAGGCGTCATGAAACTTCCGCCGATAGCGAAAATCGCGCCGTTTTCCGCGTAAGGTTTCATATTGTCAAAATTAACGCCGCCGGTGGGAACGAAACGCACGTCGCTAAAGGGACCGCGCAGCGCCTTAATTATGTCGAGACCGCCTGAAAGATCGGCGGGAAAGAATTTTACGACGTTAAGCCCCAAGGAACGAGCAAGTTCAATTTCCGTCGCCGTCGTCGCCCCGGGGATGATCGGAACGTTCTTCTCTTGGCAAAACTGGATTGTCTTTGGGCAGACGCCCGGCGCGACGATGAAGTCGGCGCCGAGATCAATCGCTTTGGCGGCGTCTTCCGCGCTATGAACCGTCCCGGCGCCGACAAGTCCGTTCGGAAGCGCGGCGCGTGCGGATTTCAGAGAATCTAACGCGGTCGCGTCTCGGAGCGTTACCTCGACGGCGTCGATCCCGCCTTTCGACAGCGCCTGCGTCAGGGGCGCGGCTTTGCTCGGATCATGAACGTTGACGAGCGGAAGAAGACCAATCTTTTCAATCGATTCCAAAACGCTTGAACTCATAATACAATATCTCCGTACGAGTTAATTGACGCGAATTAGATTCGCCGCGACGAGTTGCGCTCTATTGAGATTCTAGAGGAAAAGTCCGGCGAAAGACTTGCGTGGCTCAATTATAAAACCGTAAAAGTGGGCGTCAAATCGAAGAAGACAAAATCTAAGGTCGTGCGCGCCAGACAGGTCAGGGGAACTGGACAAAAAGACGTGAAAGGAATATACTGAGTCAGGCGCGAGGGGCGTTTGCCAACGTTAAAAACCTCCAGCGCCCTTTTCATCTTTCCATAGCTTATATCGCAGAGGCGCGTCCTGATGAAGAACACAACGTTCGCTTTCGACGTCGTAAGTCGGCGTGAGGTGGTTTTCCGTTCTTTTCTAACGTTGTTCGCCGTCCTTATCGCGTTCGTTCTGTCGACGTCCGCGACTGGGTGCAAGCATGAGAAGCCGTCGGTCGAATATGGCGGCGGACAGATCGCAACGGCGCAGGAACGTGAGCAACAGTATCGCAATCTAGTCGTGCAAGTCGTTCAAGCGGCGGAAGCGCAAGAGAAATACCCCGACCAGACGTATCTCCGCGGCGCGTTGGGCCGTCTCAACTCATGGCTTGCCGATCGTCCCGAATCCGCCGACTTCTCGCCCGACCCCGAATACGACGAATTGGCGCAGAAGTTTACCGAAATTCTCGCGTCGGTTAAGAGGTGCGACGAACTCTTCACGCTCTTTGCCGACGAATCCAAAACAGTCGAGGAAAAAGACTGCGACGAGCTTGAAGCTACGGTAAAAGAGTTTAAAACCAAAATCGGACCGCTCGCTTCAGAAACGACCTCCGCAACGTTAGGCGCGTTTGAAATATTCGCCGACGAGATTCTAGAAAAACTGGCGTCCGCTCGGGAATTTCAATTCGCCGATCCGACGGAATCCTTCAAAACGCAGATTCGTCAGATCGCTTCGACCCCCTCTTACACATACTACAATTTCTCGACGCTTCGTTCGGGTCTTGAAGACTACGTTCGCCTTCTAAAAATCGACGGCAAGGTTTTCCTTCCGCAAGACGCGGATTTTCTGCGTTCGGTCGTTTGGTTGCGCGACGTTTTCACTTGGGCTAAGGGACCGAAACAGGACGATATAGCGGTCGTCAAAGAACTCTTCGACTGGACTATTAAGAACGTCGTTCTCTCGGCTCCTCTCCCCTCTCCGATGGGACTCGTCTCTCAGTTGGAATGGCAAACGCTTCTTCTAGGCCAGGGAACGCCGATGGATCGCGCGATCATTTTCATCGAGCTTCTGCGCCAACACCGCCTCGACGCGTTTGTCGTCCGCCCTAACGGCGAGCTTCGCGACAACTTCCCCGTCGTCGTCGGCGTCAGACTTAACGGCGAGGCCTATCTCTTCGACATGGCGCTTGGTCTTCCCTTCGCCGCCGCCGAATCAGTTTCGCTCGCCGAGGCGACGCCCAATTCTCCCGGGGCCCCGACGGGTCTCGTCGTCGACAAGATCGCGACTCTTCGCGACGTCGTCGGCGCCGACGCTATTCTAAGAAGATTTGACCTGCCTGAGCGACCGTACCCCGCGACTTCAGACGATTTTAAAAACGCCGTCGCGTACGTCCCCTCCACGCCGTTTCAAGTCTCGCTGAGAATGATTCCTTTGGAACAGGAATTTAGCGGAAAAGTCAATACGGTTCTTTCGACTCCCTTCGACGTCCAGAAGGAGCGCGTTCTTGAATTGGAAGGAGTCGCCGACGTTAAACGTCTCCAAGAGGCGAACGTGCCGATTCTGGAACAAACGATTTTCCCAGAAGAGTCGGATTTTGTCACTCGTGTTTTCATGACCCCGATGGAAACGACGAAATCCCTCGAAATAGACGGTTCCTCCGACAGCAATTCGTCGGATGAAATTTCCGACTATACGGGCGACTCCTCCGAACAGTTCGCCGGGGTCTCAGGTAAACAACATACGCAGCTCACGCCTCTATGGATCGGAAAGATTCTGTACCTTCGCGGTAATTTCGTCGACGAAGGCGCCGCGCGGTGGCTCCTCCAAGGGCGCGTTTCCGAACGCCTTCTTAAGAGTCAAGAGACGAGTATAAGAGCGCGCGTCACGGAATACCTCAATCAATACGTCGAATGGGCGAAGTCGCAAGGTCTCGAACCTAGCGACGAAGAACTTCAAAGAATCGCCGCTGAAACGGCCGTCACGTTCCAGCTCGATATCGCCTCGAAGCGATTTATGAAAATTCTCACAAGCTACAATCTTGCGCTCCTCTCTGAAGAAAACGGAGCCGACGCCGCCGCCCTCGAACGTCTTAACGACGATTCCCTTCGCCCCGTCTCTCGCGCAAGGGATCAGAGACAACTTGGCGACGAGTTCCGTAACGCCGCTAATTATCTGCGCGCTAGGATTCTCGAGAAACAGGGAGCGTGGAGCGCCGCCGTCTCGCGTTTACGCTCCGGCGTCGACTTTGGTTCTCTCGTCCGTGCAAACTGGATCGCCGAACTCGCGGGAATCGAGCAAGGCGACTCCGACGTCGAGAAACCAGACGTCCAAGAAACGGCGGAAGAACCCGTGACTGAGGGACCCGCGACAGAAGAACCCGTGACGGAAGAACCCTCGGCAGAAGAACCCTCGGCAGAAGAACCCTCGGCAGAAGAACCCT
>CAMJTU010000001.1 GCA_946408825.1 uncultured Planctomycetaceae bacterium | reverse complement strand
AATAGATTCCAGACGGACGTCGGGGCGTCTTGCGCTCGTCTTGACAAAGCGCTACCATTGGAATCGGAGGTCTGGCGTAAACGAAGTCTCCCGGAAAGGGGCGCGTCCGACTCCCACATGTTCGTTCGTTTCGTCGATCCTTTATTAAAGCCGCGCCAATGACGTCAAACGCAAATGTACGAAGCCTTCAAGCGTTTCAGCACGCGTCGATTTTCAAACCGACGCGTGCTGGATTTGTCATTGCGGCGTTCTTTGCGCTGTTCGCGGCGTTAAGCGGCCTCGTCGAACAAGGACAGGCGAACCGCGCGCGAACGTCCGTTTCTATGGCCCCGCCTGTCTCGTCAGAGGGTTCGCGAAGCGATATTCCGCAGCTTTCCGCGATTGTCGGCGATTCCGGCGCAAGCCTTTCAGAAAGCTTTCGGATTCGAACGCGTAGCGCGGGGCGTTCGAGACTTTCCCGCTTGGCGCGATTCTCGCAGGGCGGCCCCTCCTCGGAACGTCAGTCGCCCCTTTGCTTCTCTTCCGGTCTTTTCCAAGACCGCTTTCACGTCAGTTCGAGGATTTTCTCTCGGTTGCTGCGCGAAAAGACTTCGCCGCGTCCTCTCTGGCTCTTTTTTCTCATTCTTCTGAATTGATCTTTGGTTCTCGCAAATCTCTTTTTCTCTAACTGAACCGTTTAAATCAATCGCAGACGCCCATAAGCGGAATCCTGTCGTTTTTGGGACGTTCTTGGCGTCTGTCTAGAAGATCAAAGAAAGAAGAAATCGAATGTTTGTTTTTGCAACGATACTTATGTCGTGTATTTACGCAATTCCAGCCGTGATAGCGTTCGTCGTGCGAGGGGTCGCCGCGTCAAACGCGAGGCGTCAGATCAAACTCGCGGGTCAAACAAGAACTTCGCAAAGTTCGGACGACGTCTCGGTCGCGTTTCTCCACGCGAACGGAATCGACGACGTCCCCGTTGAAAAAGGCGAAGATTATTTCACGAGTTCCTTCGACAAGAAAAAGAAAGTCGTGGCGATCAGTCCCGACGCCTACAAATGCGTCGACGCGTATTCCATCGCGCGCGCGCTCAACGCCTGTTCTCAAGTTCTTGTCAATCGCGACGCTCCCGAAAAGATCGCGACGTATGCTCGCGTCGACACGGTTGCGACTTGGTGTTTCTGGATCGCGTTCTGCGCGCTCTCTTTTGCGATCATGGGCGCGTCGTTCGTAAGCGCCTGCCTCGGTTACGCGGCGCTTCTTCCCGTATGGCTTAATGCGCTCGCTCAAGTTAACTTCTTGAAGAACTCGCACAAACCTGTCGAGAAGTTTCTGAAAGATTCCGGCGTTTTTAAGTCCGAAGAAATCAAACCGATCCTCTGCGCGCTCGCCGCGATCCGCGTTAATCGATAACGATAGAAAGCGGAAAATAAGCGACGGCCTCCGTCTATCTCGTCTGAGACGGACGGAGGCCGTTTTTTATCGCTCTCAAAACTATCTCTATCGGTTCGTCCAGAATTTCTTCGTAAAGAGCGCGAGAACGCACCAGATTTCGAGCCGTCCGACAATCATCGCCCAGCTAAAAATCAGTTTCGTCGCGCCAGAAAGATTACCGTAATTCCCGGCGGCTCCGAATTCGCCAAACGCGAGTCCCGTGTTCCCAAACATCGCCAGAGAACCGCCGAAGAGATCGAAGAGCTTTTCGATTTGCGGCCGGTCGCGATCGACCCACAGCGAGTCCGGTTCGACCGCGCAAACGACGACCGTCGTTATGACGATGAGGAGCGCAAAATAGCCTAAATACTTCAACGCGCCCGTCGCCGTCTCCGGATCGACGTTCTCGTTTCCATATTTTGTCGTCTTCACAACGTTAGGTCGAAATCGCCGTTCCGGCTCGTTGCGAAGCAATCGTAACGCGAGGAGCATGCGATTGACCTTGACGCCTCCGGCGGGACTGCCGGAACAACCGCCCATAAACATGACGAACATGAAAAGAAGAATCGTCGAAGAACTCCAGCATTCGTAGCGTTCCGTCGCGAATCCCATGCTCGTCATAAGCGAGACCGTATGAAAGAGCGACTTTCGGAAAACGTCCTCATAGCCGTCGCAAACGACGGAACAGTTTCGACAATGCGCGCTCTCACGCCATTCTCTGCCATAATCGTCGACCGCTTCAAGCTTTGAAATCGACGTCGCCGCCGGCGAGGACTCGTCTTCGTCGCTAAGGACGACAACGTCGTCAGGAACGGCGGAAAGGGTGGAAACGACGGCTTCCGGAGGCGCCGCCGACGTCAAATGCTTTCGCATAATGAAGCCGCCCTGATGGACGCCGAGAAACGACGTAAAAATCGCGACGACAAGAAGGGACGTTACATAGAAGCGCCATTCCGCGTCGACGATCAACTTTTTAAACGACCCGCGCGACGCCCAGTAGAGAAGCCAGTAATTCATCCCGGAGACGACCATGAAAAAAATCATCCCATAGACGAGCAGTTTACCATGGACGTTCTCTTGACGCATAAAGAAGCCGGCGCTGTCGTTGTGCGTGCTGAACCCTCCGAGAGCGACGACCGAAAAGGCGTGAGAAACCGCGTCGTAAAACGACATGCCGCAGCTCGCGAACCATACGACGCACGCCAAGCAAAGCGTCGCGTAGATCGCAAAAAGCGAAAAGGCAAGCTGACGCATTTTCGCGAACGGCAAATTACCGGAAAACAAATGTTCGACCTTCAACACCGCCTTGCCGCTCGCGCCTTTGCCCAAGAATACGACGAAGCAGCACATGATCCCGAGTCCGCCGAGAAAATGCGTCAGACTGCGCCAGAAGAGAATCGTTCGCGGAAGCGTTTCGGGATTCTCAAGCTCTTCGAAGATCGTTCCGCCAGTCGTCGTTATTCCTGACGTCGATTCGTAGATTGCGTCGCAAACTGTCACAGGAACGCCCTCGCGTCGCTCGATCTTTGCTAAAAGATAGGGCATGGCGCCGAGCAAGACGGAAAGAATCCAGCAGAGCGAGACGCAGGCGAAGGCTTCCCGTAGATAAAGGCGTTCGGTGTCGAAACCGCGCCCTAAAAAACTAAAGACGCCGCCGGTGGCGAAACATATCAACGCGGAATAATAGAGCGCTTTGCATGCCGGAACTTCTTCGGGACCGCCCCCTAAAACGGGCAGGCCCCAGACCGTGCACAAGAGCATGCCGATTCCGAGAAGGATTGCGACAAAGCCCAAAAACGCGCAAATGATTTTCTTGTTCATACGATATGGTCGACGTTCGTCGCGACGCCGCGTCGCGTTACTTTCGCGCGACGGAGGCCCCTTCGAGACGTTTAAGAACCTGTTTAATTTCCAGCGCCGTAATCGTCCCCAAAACGCTTGACGCGGGAAGATTGACGACGCGAATGATTTCGTCGATGGAAACGACCTTGTCGCCGACGAGTTCGACAATCCGACGTTCGAGATCGTTTAACGGCGGAAGCGGTTTCGGCTCTGGGAGCGGCGAGGGTTCAGGAAGAAGAGAGCCCTCGGGCTCCGATTCCTTCTCAGCTCGTTTCGGTTTAGGCTTGGATTTCGACGGCGTTTTCGGAGGGCGCGTGATCGACGCGACGGAACGTTCGGAAATTCCGACGGTTCCTTCCGCAAACTGATCGTCTTCGCGTTTGAGTTCGTCGAGAATAATCGGTTTAATCTCGTAACTGGGGAGCGAATAAAGAATATCCTCGACCGACTCCACGAGAATCGCGCCGTCGCGAATTAACTCGTGACACCCCTGCGAAACGAGACTGTCGACCGGGCCGGGAACGGCGTAGAGTTCGCGATTTTGTTCGGCGGCGCATCGCGCCGTTATCATTGAGCCGCCCCGTTTCCCTGATTCGACCACAAGCGTCCCAATGGAGAGTCCGCTCACGATCCGGTTACGCGCCGGAAAATTGCCAGACAAGGGCGTCGTCAACGGATGATATTCGCTCACAAGAGCGCCCGAAGTCATAACGCGCGCCGCCAAATCTTCATGTTCGCGAGGATAGATTCGCGCGACGCCGCCTCCCAAGACGGCGATTGTGCGCCCATGCGCGTCGAGCGCCGCCCTGTGGGCGTAGCCGTCGATTCCAAGCGCGAGGCCGCTCACGATCGTAAACCCCGCCTCTACGAGCTTACGAACGAGCCGCGTCGTCTGAACGCGCCCGTAGGGAGTCGCCGCGCGGGTGCCGACGACCGAAATGGCGCGACTGTCTTCCGGTTTAATCTCGCCGCGAACATAAAGGATACGCGGCGGTTTCGCAATTTCAAGGAGACGCTTGGGATATCGCGAGTCTCGAGGGGTCAGGACGTCGATCCCGTTCTCTTCGCAAAACCGAACGATCGCGTCGACGTCGACCGTCTCGCGCGCGCTCGCAATTTTGCGCGCAAGATTCTCCCCGACCTTTTCCACGCGCATGAGTTCCGAAATCGGCGCGCGAAGCGCCTCGCCCGCCGAGCCGAAGCGCTCGACAAGTCGTTCGGCGGTGAGCGAACCAACCCCGTCGACCGTAGAAAGAAGAATGTCGTCGGCGATTTCGCCCGGGGAATACTGACGCTTCTCGGAGTCGAAAGAAGAAGGAATTTGCGACATGGCGTTTTAGGTTAAAAAGAGCATGGCGAAAGGTCAGGCAATTTCGACGGGAAACGCGACGACGTCCGCGATTCGATCCGTTCCCAAAAGGACGCAGAGCAAGCGATCGACGCCGAGAGCGCAACCGGAACAAGGCGGCAATCCCGCGTCCATCGCCGCAAGAAGGCGAGATTCGCGGGGAAGTTCAGGAGAACCGTCGCGGCGTCGTTCTTCCGCCACGACGGCGATTCGATCGCGCAAAACAGACGGATCGAGCAATTCGTCGTAGCCGTTGGCGAGTTCAAGCCCTTGAATAAACAATTCAAAGCGACGCGCGACGGGCCGTCCTTCGACGACGTCGACGCGCGCAAGCTGCGACTGCGTCGCCGGATAGTCATAGAGCAGAACGGGCGCGTCGAATCCTAAATTCGGCTGAACTGCTTCGGAAAAGACAAGATCGATCCAGTCGTCCCGCGTCGCCGGATTCTCGGGCGACGAATACGACTCAGGGTAGGCGATTCGATTCCGCTGAGCGAAACGCCGAAGGTCGTCTATCGAACAGATATGGGGATCGATTCCCGTCTCTTCGACAAAAACGTCGCCAAACGGACGCATAACGAGCGGACGACTCGACCAAGACTGCGGGGAGACGTCCGTTCGCGCGTAGAAAGCGCGCGCGACGTTCTCGACGAGATCGGCGAGGAAACGCCGTCCCGCCGAATAATCGTCGCCGGTTCGATACCATTCAAGCATCGTAAATTCGACGTTATGCGTCTTCCCGCAATCGCCGCGCCGGAACGCGGGCGCAAGCTGATAAATCGCGTCCATTCCCGAGGCGACAAGACGTTTCATCGCGAATTCGGGCGACGTCTGAAGGTAAAACGTCTCGACCATGCGACGCGACGTTTCGGGGTCGTCAAACCGCCGCGACGCCAAGTCGTCGCGCTCTTGCCAGCAACGAGGAACGACGACAGGTATCGATTCGACGAAACGATCGACGACGACGTCCCGCGAAAGGGCGGGAGTCGAAACCTCGACGAACCCTTTCTCGTCGAAAAATGAGCGAAGTTCACGATACAGCGCCGCGCGACGTCGAAGGTTCGTCAACGGAGCCGTCGGACGAAAGCGCGTTTCAGACGGCTCTGACAGCAAAGGTTCCATGTCAAGCGTCATTCAAAATGGTAGACGAAAACGTCGCCTTTGAAATTGCCGCCGACGACATACTGCTTCGCGTATTCGGAGAACTGATCGACGTGGTTCACATGCAGGTGTCCGCTAATGTGCGCCTTCATCAGCGGCTGCGTCTTGAGCCACTCGAGGAACTTCATCGTGTTCTCGTCGCCCGCGCGTTCGTTCTTCCCGCTGGGAACTCCAATCGTGTAGGAAATACGTTCTTTTTGGTCTTCGATCATGAAGCGGTAGAGTTCCGGGGTATAGAACGGCACATGACACATCGTCACGATTGGCAGTCCTTTTTCGACCTCTTTTTCAAATCGTTCGATCACGTCGTCCGCGACATAGTAGTAGACGTCGTCAAACGCGACGAAATTCACGCCGTTAATAACGCGCGAGCAGAATCGCAGGTCGTTTGGAAACGCCTTTTGAACACGATCAAAGCTCTGCATTTTATATGCTTCGTCTTCTTTCGCTTCCCCGAGATAATGGCTAAACTCGTGGTTTCCAGACGATACGAAGTGAGGAACCATGCCGTCTTCGGCGTAGAAGGAAGAAACGAATTCAAAATTCTTATCGCTCAAGAAGTCGACCATGTCGCCCGTGTGCAGCAACACGGCGTCCTTCTCCTTCGCGTACGTGACCGCAGCGCGAAGGTTCGTTTCCGATTTGCCGAAATAACGCAAACGGTCCTTTGCGAGTTTCTGCTTGCGCTCCGTCTCGCGCTCGTCGGCAAACGTCAGGTGCGTGTCGGAAATATGCACGGCGGTAAAGGGCTTCGTCGCGCCAATCTTAAGGGTAAAATCAACGACCTTGAGGTTAGAAAGAGCTTCGTCCGCGAACGCCTTCGGAAAGCCGCTCAGATCGAAGTTCGACAGGGACGACGCAAGGCACGCGCAGGCGCCACACTTCAAAAAATCACGTCGGTTCATCGTCATTGCGCATATCCTCTTTCTTGCAAATTAGGGCGACGAGTAAGGCGAACGTCAAACTCCGACGACGCCGAGGCGTATTTTATCCCGCCGTCGTCGTCGCGTCAACCTTGCCGACGGTCCAGCCGCCGTTAAGACGACGTTCGACGAGCCGAGGAGCGCGTGTCGGCGCTGTAAATCTATGTTGACGCGACTTCGGAAAAAGAGTATTCTCCCCCGCTAGGGCGCGTCGTGTCGACGCGCGGACGTACGTGCGTTTTCGCCGACCTTGAATAACGAGGGCGCGGCAATAGAAATCGGTTTGGCTTCATTATGTTTAGATCGTCGACGATTGCGAGAATTGGGTTTGCGCTATGCGCGTGCGTTCTCGCGTCTTGCGGGAGTCTATCCCCATTCGATCGATCCAAACCGGAGCCGATCCCGACCGAGCGCAAGACGCTCCAACGTCTTAACCTTCCGCCCGACGCGGTCGTTTTCGACGTGCTCGTCGCTCACGTGCCCTACAACGAGCGCGACCTCGTTCGCGACCTTTGGAAAGACGTCGACGAGCTCGCTCTTGAGCCGGCGACGCGGCGCGCGCTCAACGAACAGGGTTTTCGAGCAGGATTGCTCGGAGCCTCGACGCCGGAATCGCTCTCGAAGTTGCTCGCCTTAAAGGGACGCGAACTACGTTCTTCCGTCATAGAGGAGGTCGACTCCTCCAAAGTCGAATCGGCGCTGGCGCCAATCGCCTACTCTAAGCCGGTGACGCTCCGATCGGGAACGAAGAGTACGATCGTCGTTCGCTCCGACGTTATACCGTCCGCGCCCATCCTCGAAAAAAACGATGACGGAGCCCTTGAAGGAAAGACCTATTCCGACGTCTCGCCCGTCTTCAGCGTCGCAGTCGAACAGTCGCCTGACGGATCGGCGATCTTTAACATTTCGCCCTTCCTCCGTTACGGCGCGTCCAAACCCGTGACGAGGTACCAGCACGGTCAACTCGTCAAAACGCAGGAACAACCGACAAAGTCTTTCGACTCCTTGCGCTTCTCGTTAGCGTTGCGCCCCGGTCAATTCCTCGTCGTCGGCGCGACCGACACGAATTCAAACGCGCTCGGACGTTACTTCTTCAACGAGGGGGGCGACGACTTCGAGCAGACGGCGCTCGTCCTGAGGCTCCTCGTAACTCAGCACGACGGCCAGATCGACCGCTTCCCCGACTTCAAAGAAATGATCTCGGAGGGAGACGAGGATTACCTCGACGACTTCAGCGACGATTTCCAGCGAACCGCGCCCGATATCGTCCCAACGCGCGAAAACGCGACTGACGACCAGACGGCTACGGACGATCTCGCCGGCGGTTTTGCGGATTACCCCGCGCTCGATCTCGACGACGAAACGCCTGATCGAGACGCAGGCGGAGGAGCCGCGCCGACGGACGACGTCGTCGAAGAATCTTTGAAAAACTTTTAAAATTTGCCGCCGTCGCAACCTGCGCCCGCTTGCTTGCGTTGAACGACGGCGCTAAAATGAGGAGGCGGCGTGTTGCGAACGCCGCGTGTTATGTCGCGCAAAGCGTTTCGCGCGACGTTCTTCGGGGTCGCGCCGATCCCGATTGTCGTTTCCCTATTAAAGAAAGGCTTTTTTCAGAGAACATGAGTTTTCGTAGAATGGACTCTAACGGTCCTCGCCCCGGCGCCGGCAACGTCAACAGACAGCGCATTAACGAAATGATCCGCGTCCCTCAAATCCTCGTTATCGCCGAGACGGGAGAGAATTTGGGCGTAATGGCGACGCAGGACGCGCTTGCTCGCGCGCGTTCCGTCGACCTTGACCTAGTCGAGGTTCAGCCGCAGGCCAAGCCGCCGGTGTGCCGCATTATCGATTACGGCAAGTTCAAGTACGAACAGCGTAAAAACGCTTCCAAACAGCAATCGAAGCCGCAGATCAAAGAAATTCGACTCCGACCGAAGACGGGCGCAGCCGACGTTGAAGTCAAGGTGAATAAGTGCCGCGAAATTCTCGGTAAGGATAAGGACAAGCTCGTCTTGTCGATCGTTTTCCGCGGTCGTGAAAGCGCTCACGTCGGCGAAGGCGAAAAGCTTATGAATTACGTTCTTGAACAGCTTACGGACGTGGCGAAAGTCGACTCGCCCCCCAAGCTCATGGGAAAGCGAATGATTTGCACGCTCTCTCCCAGTTCAAACAAATGACGAACAAACGCTCGCGTTCACGTTCCCCGTCGAGCGGAACGCGGCGTGAATCTAGGTTGGACGCGATTGCGTCCAACCTTCGCTGTTTTGACGCAGGCCGTCCAACGGATTGGGACGGCGGCGCGACGGTCGCGACAAAAGCGGTCGCCCACGGAAAGGATTTCCTCGTTAAATGACTTCGTTCATCTCGAAATTTAACGCGCAAAATGTGTTAATGCGGATTGCTCTAGCGATTCTCGCAGCGGCGTTTCTTTTCTATTTGCTCCCCGACTGCGCGTCTCGCGTCGCGTTCGCAAAAAACGCCATACAAGAGGATTCGGACGACGACAAAGACGCCGAGCCGCGCGACGACGAAAACTGGTTCAATTCGGAGAGCGTCTCCGGCGCGACCGACGTCGAGTTTCGCGTCGACAACACCGTCCGTTTCATCCGCAACGAGCGTGAATCAAAGTATTCCTCCTCGACCGTGTTCCATGGCGACTTGGCGTTTGATTTCGTCGGCGACAACGGCGAAATCGTCGTTTATTCTTTCCGCGCGCAGAAGTTTGTGCTTATCGATCCGATTCGTCGGATGCGATCCGTAATCGACGAGTCGGAACTTGATCGTTTCACGGATCGAATTCGAGAGATTCTACGCGAAAAGGAAAAAAAGGACGGTTTTACGACGTTCATGACCAATCCGTCCTTCACGATTTCGAGGAAAGACGACGAATTTTTCTTTCAAAGCAGATGGATCGACTACCGCGCCAAAACAATTCCTCTTGACAACGAACAGATCGCCGACGCCTATTTCCGCTTCGTCGAAGCCATGGGCAAACTCAACGTCTACATGAATCCCGGCTCCCTGACGCCTCTTGCCCGAATCGAAGCGAACCGCAAATTCATGGAGGAGTCGCGATTCCCCGAAAAGATTACGACTGAAATCTATCCCAAAGGGAAAACGATCTTTACAAAAACGTATCAAATCGAGAACGAATCGACCCTTGCGCGAAGACTTTCAGAACGAGACCACAGCCGCGTCGCCCGCGCCGTTCAGTTCTTCGAACAGTTTCAGTACGTCAGTTTCAAAACTTACTTCGAAAAAACCAGCTCGCGCTGACGTCCGATCTTCTCTCGACCTAATCCGTTCGGTCGTCTTTAATCCCTTGTCTTCTTTCCCCCATCTGTAATGTCTCGCGACCTGTAGCCCGATCATAGATCGCTACGACTTAAACCCAAGGAAAATTTTCTAAATACGTTGCCGCAAGGCGCGTTTCCGATTATAATAAGCGACGGTAGGAGGAGACGACGCCTATGGGCAATTCTGAATTTATTCCTGACGTCACGCAAGTTATTCAAGAGATGAGGCTCTTCGACGATCGGTTTATGGTCGCCTGCCTGCGCGATAGCGTGGAATGCGCCCAGTTAATCCTTCGAATCGTCATGAAGAAGCCCGATTTAATCGTTAAGAGGGTCTTCGCGCAAAAAGCGGTGAAGAATCTGATCGGTCGCGACGTTGGACTCGATATTCTCGCGACGGACTCGAAGGGGAAGATTTATAACATCGAAATCCAGCGCGCCAGCAGAGGCGCGGGACGCAAACGCGCACGGTATCACGTCGGGATGATCGATACGCGAACGCTGAAGCACGGTCAAGATTTCGACGCGCTTCCTGAATTGTACGTGATTTTCATCACGGAGAAGGACGTCTTCAAAAAGGGTTTGCCCCTCTATCACGTCGAACGGCGTATTGAAGAAATTAACGAACTTTTCGGCGACGAAGAGCATATTATCTACGTCAACGGCGCATGCCGAAATCTCAGAACAAAACTTGGAAAACTAATGTACGACTTCTCCTGCAAAAATGCGGACGATATGCATTATCCACTGTTGGCGGAGAGAGTTCGATATTTCAAAGAAACCCAGGAAGGAACGGTCGCGATGTCCAGTTATTTTGACAAGTGGGTTAAGAAAATTGTGGATGAAGCCTGCGAAAAGGCCGATCAAAAGGCTCGTGCCGAAGGACGCGCAGAAGGACGCGAAGAAGGACGCGAAGAAGAACGCGAAAAAAGCAAGGTCGTTTTTGCGCTTAAATTAATTCGGCGCGGGGGCATGGAGGCTGAAGAAATCGCCGAGCTCTCGGGTCTTACGACGTCAGACGTCCAGAATCTCGCGAAACAAGAGGCGGCGTGACGGCGTAGTTTAAGCTTGTCTTGTCTGCTGAAAACGCAAAACGGGCGAGAAACGCCGCAGAAATGCGCGAGCGTTTCTCGTCCGTCGTTGTTTTGCGGGCGCAAGGACGTCAGTTCTTCGCGGCGTTTGGCTGGGCGACGGGCTGAGCTTTCGGCTGCGCCGCGTTCAGTTCGGCGAGGAGTTTTTCAGCGTCGCCGCGCTTGGCGAAGGGGGGCGTCGTGGAGACGGCGGCGGTTAAGAGTTGCTTGGCGACGTCGTCCTGACCCTTTTCATGTAAAATCACCGCGAAATAGTACGCGGACGCCGCGTTAATCTGACCGTCGGCAATCGACTGCTGCAAAACTTTCACCGCCTCGTCCGTCTGACCCGCCTTGTAGAGCGTCCATCCGAGAGTCGCGAGGAAATCGCGATTGTTCGACTGTTTCTGGATATTGCTCGCGGCGTACTGGAGCGCGCGTTTGCATTTATCTGTGTCGCCCTGCTCGCAAAGCGCCAGCGCAAGACCGCCGGACGCGTCCGTGTCGAGCGGATTCTGACGAACCGCCTCCTGGAACGCGGCCTCCGCGCTCTTGAAATCGGATCGGAATAGCGCGACTTTACCGTACGTCTTGAGGACGTCGGCGCTCTTGTCTTCCTTGTAGAGCCGCTGAACAAGGTTCCACGCGGAATCAAGCTCGTTTTCGCTCAGCGCGCTCGAGATCGACAGGAGCAGGACTTTCGTCGATTTGGGATTCGCCTTAAGCGCCGCGTCAAGACTTGCCTTCGTCTTCTCCTTATCGCCGCGCGTCGCATAGAGTTGCGCCATCGCCGCGTCGGTCGGCAAACCTTCCGGATCGAGTTTCTCGGCGCGCTGCAACGCCTGACGCGCTTTCTCGTCCTCTTTCTGCTGGAAAAGAATTCGGGCGTAGGCGCGATCCAGTTCCGCCGTTTCGCCGTCGAGCCGAATGAGTTCAGCGACCGCGCGAAGCGAGTCGTTCCAACGCTTGCGCGCGTTGGAATAGGCGAGTTTCACGACATAAGAGGTTCGCTTCATGTTCTTTTGGCGCTTCGGGTTCGCGTCGTACTTGGCGAGCGCCTGATCGCCGCGCTGAGTTAGGAGTTCGGCGGCGGTGAAGGATCCCTCGCGAATCGCAAATTCAGCGAGGGAATAATACGCTTCCGGGTCGTCGGGAGTCTCGGCGGTCGCCTGTTCAAGGGAGAGTTTAACCGCTTGAGGATTTTGAAGTTCCGCAAACCAGCGGGCCACGATCAGCCTTGGAGGACGCGCCGCCGGATTGCTCGCGTAAAGCTCTTGGAGCGCGGCGAGAGAACCCGAAAAATCCTGTTTGTTAAAGAGTTCGAGCGCCTCCTTGTACTTCGCTTCTTCTTCCGCGGACAATCGAACGGCGTCGTCCTCTTTAGAAGGGTCGTTCGCCTGAGGAATCGCGGGAGAAGCGGCGGCGGGCGACGCGGCGCTCGCTTTATTCGCAGGCGTCGACGACGCGCGATTCTGCGTCTGCGCGTAAGATCGTGGAACGCTTAGAAAAAACAGACCCGCGACCGCGCCGACCGCTAGCGCCGTTCGGACTTGTGCAAACGTCAAATGATGGACGAAGAACGTCATTAAACAAACTCCATTTCTCTAGAATAAATTGCGCGTCTTCTCTATTTTTTCAACAAGACGAACAGGACGAAACCCGTTAAACGCGCCCGCAACGGGCATTCTAGAGATTTGTTTGACTTTTGACAAGACTTATCGCAATAATATTTTGCGTTATTTTTCAACGAGGTCGTCCAAGTCCTTGACAGACCGGAAGTCGGAACTATGATTAGGGGTAGTACAAGCGACGGGCAGGTTCGGGAACTAATCGCCCTGGCTCGCGTCAAAGTTATCGATTTCCCCCGGTGGACGGCGTTGATTACGCCCATTTGGGGACTTCTACAGTTCGAAGGACAGTGCAAACAATGAATAATAAACTGACGCTTCTAGTCGTTCTTCTCGCCTTCACAATGGTTCTGCCCGCTTGCGGCGGCAAGAAAGTTCAAAAGACGGAGGGCGTGACCGGCAAGGTCACGCTCGACGGCGCTCCTCTTGCGCAGTGCACGGTTTACTTCGTCCCGGAAGGCGAAGGTTCCCAGGCGGTCGGCACGACGGACGCCTCCGGCGTGTACAAACTCCAGACCGTTCTCGGAGCCGCCGACGCCGGCACTACGCCGGGCAACTACAAGGTCTTCTTCAGCCACGAAGTCGAAGTGACGCCTGAAGTCAAGAACGCGGAAGGCGAAGTCGAAAAAGAAGCCGTCATGAAGAGCGACCTTCCTGCAAAATACACGAAAGCCGATACCTCCGGCTTCACCGCCCAAGTCGTCAAGGGTAGCAATACGTTTGACTTTGATCTTACCTCCAAGTGATCATCCATTCGTTAAGAGTTCGTCTAAAGACTGGTCGAACCGCGTTTTAAAATCGACAGCTTCGGCGCGTCGTCTATTTAAGACGTTTCGCGTCGAGGCTCTGACTTATATTGTAGTTTCGCGTTTTTTGCGCCTATTTCATCCTTCTTCTGAGGTGAACAAAATGCTTTATTCGTCTTCTTTGAAGCGTCGGGGCTTTACCCTCGTCGAACTGCTCGTCGTCATCGCCATCATCGGTATTTTGATCGGTCTGCTGCTTCCCGCTGTCCAAGCGGCGCGCGAGGCGGCGCGACGTATGCAGTGCTCCAACAACCTTAAGCAGATGGGGCTTGCGGTTCAGAACTTCAACGACGCTCACAACCGCATCCCGAACCAGTACTGCGATCCCCTTATCACGGGCATCAGCGGTTATTCGTACGGAACCGGCGCCGACGATGGGAAACGTCTGAGTCGCGTTTCCGTTCAGACGTTGCTTCTTCCTTACATTGAACAAACCGCCGTCTACGACGTTATTATGACTTGTCTTAAGGACGCCGGCGCTAAGGGCGATAAGAACTACGCCCCAAGTCCGACCGACTCTGGCGAGATTCCGACGGGTCAGTCCGTCAACCCGTACACGACGGTCGTCACTACGTTCCTTTGCCCCTCGGACGGCAACGCGATGGGTTCCTCGTCCCTCTCCAAGCAGGCTGCGAACCACCTTGGACGTTGCAGTTACGCGTGTTGTACAGGCGATCTTTCTTTCAGCAATACGAACGGCGAAACAGCAAATTCCCAAAAGTCTCACCGCGGTCTTTTCGTCAGCGGCACCCTTGGGGGTGAGACGACGATGGCGATCTGTAAAGACGGCACGAGCAATACGATTGCGTTTGGCGAAATTACCGTTTCCGACGTCATTGGCGACGGCGACAGCGATCCCGACCTCAGCACGGGAATCGCCTACATAAGCGGCGCTCAAACGGCGTCCGCCTCGAATTGCCTCGCCACGCGCGGCTCAGATGGACAACTTCACGGGAAAAACGACGTCACTTACGCGCAAAAGGGACGCCGTTGGTGCAACGCTAACTATGCGGCCACGAACTTCCAAGCGATCCTGCCTCCGAACGCGCCCAGTTGCTCCTCTTCTAACGGCGATCTCAAGGATCGTTCCGCAATGATCACGGCGGGTAGCCATCACTCTGGCGGCGCCAACGTCGTCATGCTCGACGGCTCCGTCCACTTCATCTCCGACACGATCGACGCCGGAGATCTGTCGTGGGGCAACCAAGACAAATACAAGGGCAAGAGTATGCACGGCGTCTGGGGCGCCCTCGCGACCCCGCGCGGTAAGGAAGCGGTCTCGCTCGACTGACGCGACTCCAAAAGAACGCGCGCCCTCTTTATTCTGAAAGGCGGACGCGGTTCTTGGTTTTTTTAAAAAAGATCGCAACTTTCGGCGTCGTTAAACGACGGCGTCGATAGTTTTTTGCGTTTATCGATTTTTGATTATTTTTTCGTTCGTCGCCTTCGCATGAGGTCTTACTATGACGCTTTCCAACTCTCCGAATAGACGGGAACGAGGCTTTACCCTCGTTGAACTCCTCGTCGTTATCGCCATCATCGGCATTCTTATTGGTCTTCTTCTGCCCGCCGTTCAAGCGGCTCGCGAAGCCGCTCGTCGTATGCAGTGTACAAACAACATGAAGCAGCTGAGCCTCGGCGTTCAGAACTTCGCCGACGCACATAAGCGCATCCCGAACCAGTATGACGACGCCTTTTGGGCGAGCATGAATACCACCGACGCCGTCGTCAAGAGTCGTCTCTCCGTTCAGGCGTTGCTTCTCCCCTTCCTTGAACAAACCGCCGTTTTCGACGCGATTAAGAACAGCTCGAATCCAGACTATCACCTTCTCACAAACCCGGAATACTGTCCGACGGGTTTAGACTACAACCCTTGCGGCGCGCATATTTCTTCTTTCGTCTGCCCTTCTGAAAGCAACGGCAACAACCTTAGCGCCGCGAGCTCCATGGGGGTTTGTTCCTACGCTTGCAACGCGGGCGACGCGCCCGCTTGCAACGCCACGCGCAGCGACTGTAAATTCGACCAAGTCCACAAGAAGCGCCGAGGCGTCTTCGTCAGCGGTTCGCTCGCTGGTGAGACAACGTTCGGCGTGATTAAGGACGGCACAAGCAACACGATGGCGTTCGCGGAAATCGTCATTTCCGATGGTGGCGTCGACTTTACCTCCAATACAGGCGATCCCGACGCCGCCACCGGCGTCGGCTATTTAACCCAAATGTGGAACCAAAGTGGAAGCAACTGCCTCGCGCTGCGTCAGTCCGACGGCACGCTCGGCAGCGACAAATATTACGCCGTTAAAGGACGTCGATGGTGCGACGCGGGCGGTGCGAATACCAACTTCAACGCCGTTCTGCCTCCAAACTCTCCAAGTTGCGCCGGCAGTAACGTCAACGTCCGTAAAAGCGTCCAAAACTCGACGTGGATGATCGCGGCGGGCAGTTCGCACTCTGGCGGCGTCAACGTCGCGATGCTCGACGGTTCCGTTCGCTTTGTCTCCGATACAGTCGACGCCGGCGATATAACCTACATCGACGATAAAGGCAATTACACCGGCAACTCCCATCACGGCGTCTGGGGCGCTATGGCTACCCCGCGCGGTAAAGAAGCCGTCTCGCTCGACTGATCCGCGACGTCGCGGGGGACGGTATTCGCCTCACGGCGCGAACGAACTCATCCCCGCAAACTGGCGAAAACTCTAGGTCGCCGCTCGTCGGCGGCGACGTCCGATTCGGTTTGATTAGAAACGAACTAGACCTCATAATCGCCTAACCGTTAAAAGAGGCGCGGTCGTCTACGGACGATCGCGCCTCTTTTCGTTAGCAAGAAATGGAATTCGCTTTGATAGAAACGTTCAAATCACAAGGTTGTTAATTCCCCCAACCCTTTCAAATATTCTTCCACATTCACGTAGCGAACGCCGTCGACGTCTCGAGTTATACCGCGATATAGGACGTATTTCCCCGTAATCGTACCGTAACGAAGTTCGGTCAACGCGCATTTCTCAGGGTCGATCAAATGGCGCGTCTGTTCCGGAGCGACCTCGGCGCTATGCTTGATCTCATAGATTTCGCAGGACGCCGAAGCGGGGTCAAAAACCGTCATATCGAACTCGCCCACGGCAAATTGCAGAACAAAGACCTGTTTTTTCGGATTAGCAAGAGCTGTTTCCAGTAGCGCGATATCTTCCGTCATGCGTCCCATAATCTCGCTTCGAATACGATCTAAAACAAAGTTGCGCTCCGTCAAAGAAAGGTCGTTAAAAGTTTGATCCTGAAGCAGACTGCTCGCCAGCGCGGTCGCTTGGGCAAAGCGTAGACCCGGTTGAGCGACGATCGTCCGATTCCGCAGTTTTTTCGCGGAGGGAAGCGCAAACACGTCGATCTCATAAGTCAAATCGAGGAGGTTAAGATATTCCCGAATTTCCGAGACATGCGCGGCGGTTAATTTTACGGTCTGTTCCGGAAGATTGCGGATTTCCAGCAGACGCCGCAGTCGTTCCGTAACTTCCGCGAGGTCGACGCGATCCAGCGCGTCTGTAGGTCGCTTCCGATCGCGCCGCAGGTTTTTCCGGGATATCTCTAGATCGTTTGATCGGAAGTCCTTGGTAAGAACCTCGAGCGTGAAGCGGCGGTTGACGTCCTCGACAATGCGGTTGACGGCGCTAGTCAGCTCGTCGCGCTCATAGAGATCACGTAAATTGCGGAAATGACCGCCTTCCTGATAATACCGTAACGAATGCTGGATATTCCGGGCAATGGCGCTGTCAACGTACTCGTCGGCGCCCGATTTGCTTGCGAAGATAGACGTTTCATTGTAACGAACGCCGCCGAGGCTCATGACGCCGCCGTATTGGATGTACTCGTCAATCCCCTGGACGCCGAGAACCCGTTTGAATTCCCGATAAGGAATGAACGTCGTGTGGAGTAGAATACAACGGTCAAAAAGCTGTTCGTCCTCAGAAAACAAAAAACCGAGCGAGTCCGTTCCGGACAAAACGATCTTCATGCCGCTAGCGGCGTACACGTCGGAAAAAAGCGCCGCGCCGCTGATGAAATCCTCCATGAGCGTGACTTCGTCGAAAAAGACATAACGGAACCCCGCCTCCTCTAGCCGTTTCAAATCTTGGTTCACAGAAGCTAAGGAGTCGCTTTTGGCGATCTGGACAAAGGCGGTTTTTGCAAGTTCCTCGTCCGTCATTTCAGCGAGAACCTGTCGAATGAGCGTCGTCTTTCCAGTTCGACGCAGTCCATATAGAACAAAGACTTTGTCCTGCCGAGGTCCGTAAAGGTACTCGCGTAGCGCGCGGAAACAGTCGCGCTTCTTCAAGGTTTGCGCCGGAGCGGCAAATCTGCGAAGCGCCTCGCCAGTACGAACGTTTGTCAAAAATTGAGGCGCCGCCGTTTTGGGCGCGACGACAGGCGCTTGCCTACGCAGAACTTTGAGTTTCGCTTCCAGCGCTCTGCGCGTCTCTATGTCTCTTTGGAGCGCTTCAACTTCGACGGCGGGAACGTATTTCTCGCGCCGTCTCTTGTTTTCCGTCCAACGCAGATAGAAATATTCCTTCCCATTGACGGTTTTCCGACCGATAGTCCCTTTCGGAAACCGCGCTATTCGTTCTTCCAGCGCCGCGATCTTTTCCTGTATGTTCTGATCAGCCATAACGATCCTCCGAGTCTGAGACGTCTCATGCAAACCATTATACCCATTTATACCCAAAAGTAATGGGTATAAATGGGTATAAAAGGACAAGAAAAAACGGTAGGATTGGAAGGGAAACTACAGCGCGTCGACAACTTCTGCGCATGATTCCGCCGTAACAACGGCGTTTTTTGACGATCCATTCGAATTTTGGACGCCGCTGTGTCCAAAATCTTATTATATATCCTTATTTCATATTTCATTTTTTAAACCACATCCGTCGTTCAACGCAGTCTGATCAAGAAGGGTTTTCATACTCTCGTCCTAAAAAAGCGACGCAAACGAATCAGTCCTTCAATTAAACAAGGGTCGTTGACAATTACGTCAAGCCGACGTAACATGACGGGGTCGGTTAGAATATAAAAACACGCGACAATTCATTTCCAACGAATAGATATGTCGCGTCAACCGCCGCGTTTTGGGAGATTCCAAGTATGTCGGAAGAGACTTCGATAAACGTCGCGTTCGGTAGGGAAATCGTCTACGTCCATAGTTCCGATCTATTGGCTGATTCAAAGGGTATCGTCGAATCGGCGCAAAAGTTCGCCTATCGATCCATAAATATCGCGCTTGTCCAACGGAATTGGCTTCTCGGAAAACGTCTCGCTGAGGAAAAACTCGACGGTAATTCTCATGCTGAATATAGGAAACGGATCGTTCAAACTCTAGCGAAAGAACTCACTGAGTCCTATGGAAAGGGCTTCGACGCCAGCAATCTCTACAAATACTTGCAATTCTATAGAGCCTTTCCAATTTTAGACACAGTGTGTCTAAAATCTAACGCGCTTCTAAGCTGGAGTCATTTCCGCGTCCTCTTGCAGGTTGCAGACTCTGCGGCGCGAGAATGGTATATGAACGAGGCGGGAAAACAAAATTGGAGCGTTCGAACGCTCCAACGAAACGTTTCGTCGCAATACTATCAGCGTTTGCTGGCGTCGCAAAATAAAGACGCCGTTGAAGGGGAGATGATCGAAAAAACCAGTCAGTTACAGGAACGATTGGAATTCATTAAAAATCCCGTCGTTATGGAATTTCTTGGCGTGAGCCGAATCCCCGATTTCACCGAAAGCAAATTGGAAAAGGCGATTCTTGACAACATTCAAAATTTTCTGATGGAAATGGGAAAGGGTTACGCCTTCGTCGCCCGACAACAACATATCCATACGGAAAAGGAAGATTATTTTGTCGATTTGGTCTTCTATAACTTCATCTTGAAATGTTTTATTCTCATCGACCTAAAGACCTCGAAGATCACACATCAGGACGTCGGGCAGATGGATATGTACGTTCGTATGTACGACGATCTCAAGCGATCGAAGGACGACAATCCAACGCTTGGAATCGTTCTATGCGCCGATACGGACGCCGATATCGCTAGATACTCCATTCTGCATGGAAACGAACGTCTTTTCGCCTCAAAGTATGTTCTCTATCTACCGTCGGAAGAGGAATTACGCGCTGAAATTGAGAGTCAAAAGCAAATTTTCTTCGAACAATATTCCGACGCAAACGAACGTCAATAGCAAACGACTCCGTCGCGCCTAGACGGAGAACTGTCAACGTCTTTCCACAAGGAACCGCTCGCATGGGAGAAATCAGAACCCCGCAGCCCGTTTTGCTTCTGATCGCGACGTTCGCCGCGACGGAAGAAGCGGCGGAACTCGGAAGAAAACGTGTTGAGGACGCCTTCGGTCCGATCGCGCTCGAAAGCGACGTCTATCGTTTCGACGACTTCACGAGTTATTACGCTAAAGAGATGGGCGACGCGCTTCCGAAGCGATTCTGGGTCTTCGAACGTCTCGTCGATCCCGGCGACCTTGCGCCAATCAAAATTCAAACCAACCGTTGGGAAGAAGAAATCGGCAAATCGCTCTACGCTCAAGGGCGCGCCCCAACCCCGCGTCCGCTCAATCTCGATCCCGGATATATCGAACTCGGCAAACTCATTCTCGCCTCGACGAAAGACCATGCGCACCGTATCTATCTGCGCGACGGAATCTTCGCCGAAACGACGCTCATGTATACGAAGAAACACTGGCAGGCGCTCCCATGGAGCTACGCCGACTATCAAGACGTGAAAAACCAAGAATTCTTCACGAAATGCAGGGAATATCTCAGGACGAGATATCAAGATATCTCAAGCGACCAATAAATCAGTCGACGTCGGGAATCGCTTTGCGCAGTTCCTCTGCGAGCGCCGCGATCGCTTCGTCGCGCGTCTTGTAGTCTTCCCCGGAAATAAGCGACGCGCCGGGAATACGGCGCCAGTCGAAATGATCGAGACCGAGCGCAAACTTCCCCGAGTTGAGCTTCGAATACGCGGGATTTTTCGCGAAAGATTCGAGCAGGCTTGAAAGCGCCGGAAGTTCGGCGCGCTGCGGGTGCGCGGAGAGAGTCGCCGGCGTCGCGTCCTCCATCGCCTTGCCGCGCGTTTGAAGTTTATGGACAAGTTCGATTCCACGAGCGGCGAGCGCCTCGACGACGCGTTTTTGAACGCGCGTCGAAAGGCGTTTATATTTTCGATCATACTTGGAGTTATACGCCATCGCGCCGCCGCCTCCGACGAGTCCGCCGAGAAGCGCGCCGATCGTCAGTCCCGTTCCGAACGTCAAACCGGCGGACAAAACGTCGAGGATTCCGCCAAGCGTCGCGCCGACCCCCGCGCCGACCGCGCCGCTCTTCTTAACGTCGTCGTCAAAAAGATCGTCGCGTTCCTTTGAATCGTCGTCGACGACGAGCGCCTCGCGATCAAGCGCGCCAAACTTGAACCCCCATGTCTCTAAAAGCGCCGCCTGCGCCTCATGTTCGCGCTTCAACACGGTCTCGCGCAACGTTCCCTCGAGCGCCTTCTGGCGTTCCTTCCAGTCGGAAAGTTCGACGCCCGTTTCCTCTTTCTGAAACGCCGCCACGTCGAGCAACATCTCGGCGACGATCGTCCGCGAATCGTTGAGACGACGGCGCTCGTGCGCGCGGCGTTCCTGCATTTCGAGGCGAAGAACACGCTGCGTCAGCGAGTTGCGCGTCAACGCGACGAGTTTCTCAAAAAGCGCGATTTCGTCTTGGAAGGAACGTCGGTGCGCGTCATACTGTTGAACGAGGAAGAAACTGTTCCGAGAAAGCGTCTCGTCCCATTCGCGGCGGAAGTTCTCGCGAACGGGACTCCCCTGCGTCAAGCGTTCCGCGTCGCCAAGGTTGTTATACGCGACGAGCGTCGGCTTGCCGATATGTTGGAGCAGAATCAACGTGTTTTTGAGCAACGATTTGTTCGGATCTTCCGCGACGTTTGCGACAAAAACGACGACGTCGCACCGTTCGATTTCACGCCACGCGCGCAGATCGTGGCGAAAATCCTCGTCGTCCAACGGAATCGCGTTGAGAATGTCGGCGAGACAGTATTCGCCGCGCCGCGCTTCAACCTCGGGAGACTCTAAAACAAGCTCCATAATCTCGCTCGACGTTTGGAAACCGGGCGTGTCGATCAGCTGTAGAATCTCGGCGATTCCGCGATAAAAGACCTTCTGAATCTCCGCGCGAACCGTCGTGCCGGTGAACGCGTTGACGTGTCCAAAATCGGGATCGTTCGTAAGCGTCCTCAAAAGCGACGTTTTACCCTCGTTCGTCGGTCCGACGACCGCGACGACTAAGGGTTTCAATTCGCTCAACTGTTCGCTTGTTAAACACATTTCGACGTCGTCCTTTCAAATCCGACCGTCGCTCTAAACGAGCGGAACCCCCGCGAGCGCCACGCGCGTCGCCGCCAACGCGTTTTCGACGACGGCGGCGGAATCAAGAGGCGAATCTTCAAGCGGCTTCAAAACCTCAGGGAGCTTTTCAACGACGACGCCTTCGGCGAGCCCTTGAAGTTCAAGCGCCGCCGCCCAAGTCGCCGTCGTATAAACCAGCGTCGCAACCGCAGTCTGACGATCTAACGCGGGCGCCGCCGCGTCCGACGCCGTTTGCGGTTCTGACGTCGTCGCCCTGCCTGAAATCTTCTCCACGAATTTCGCGGCGCCCTTTTTCAACGCTTCCGGCGCCAGCGCGCCAAGCGCGCCCGCGGCCGCGCCGGAAACAAGAGACGCGGGAAGCGCCGACCCGACGGCGCCGAGCGTCGCGAGAACCGCCGACGTCGTAACCGCGCCCCCTAACAGCGGCGCAAACGCGACGACGACAGGAACCGAAAGCCCGACAGACGCCGCCGCTAGCGCGCATTTCGGACTCAGTTTGCCGCAGAGCGACCGCAATCTTCCGCTAAGTCCAAGCGCCGCCGTCATCCGGCTTTCGATGAAATCAGACGATAGGCCAAGTTCTCCGACGCGCTGCGAAATCCCCTCGCCTAGTTTTGAATTGACAAATCGTGAAGCGACCTCGGGCCCCAAGCCGGCGTTGAATTTCGACCGTCCCAAGTACGCAGCCTTGCCAACCTCGTCGCTGTAAATCTTAAATATTTCGCCGCTTACGCGAGAAGTACGAAGCCGTTCCGTTTCGTCGTTTGCGGCGAACGTCGGCGCGTCGTAAATCGAGCGGCTCTCTTGGAGAATCAGTTTCGACGCCGCGTCCCATTTCGCGAGATTGCGCGGCGTGTTCCGCAACCTCTCAGATTCGTCGGCCCCGCTCAAAAACGCCTGAAGTCGCGCGCGCGGTTCGGGCAAGTTAAGTTCCGCGTCGTAATAGAACGTAGGCGTTATCGTTTTGCCGGAAGCGCGCGCCATCGCTTCGAGAGTCTTCGTCCAATCTTCGACACGCTCGCCGACGGCGGAGACAGCCGTGGCAAACTTTAAACGCATCCGCTCGCTCCCCGAAAGAACGACGACAATGCTCGCGTTTGGAAGCGCCGGCGTAAGAACGTCGCGCATAAATCGGACAAAATGCCGCGCCGGGGGCAGTCCGACGTCCGTAAAAACGACGCAAAGCTCGACCTTGTCGCCGTTCGTCTCGAGATACTCGCGCAGCGCGCTCTTTACGTCAAAATCCGCCGCGTCGCCAAAGAGCGCGAGTTCGCGTTTGACGCCGATCAATTCGCGCTCCAAACTCTCGTCGACCGCGACGTCGTAACAAAAGACGAGCGCCGGTCCAATAGGTTTGGGACGAAATGAAAACGCGCTCTCCGTTAATCCTCCGATCGAAGCCAACGCCGACGTCAGGCGATTTGTTTCGATTTCTTCGGGAGTTTCTTTCGACAAATCGACGGTTCTATCAGGAACGACGTTTCCGGAACCAGACGCGCTCTCCACGGTCTCTTGAGGAACCTCGTTCACGACGCCTGCGGAAGCGGAGGAAGAAGCGGACACGACCGATTCCAACCCCCTGTCTGACGTTGGGGAACCGTCAGCCTTTTCGGACAAACTCGCGACGGCGACGGACGTTTCGCTAGACTTAGAAACGACGTCGGCGTTTGACTTTTCCAACGATTTGGAGACCTGCTTCTTAACGTCTTTATTAGAGTTCCAAATCGGCGCGGCGGGTTCGGAGACGGGCGCTTCTTCCGCTTCCGCGTCGTCCTCCGATTCCGGCGCCATGACGGCAAGGGTCGTCGAACGGTACCCCTCGGCGCGGTCGATAATCGCGCGGAAAAAGGGATCGTCGAGATCAGGTCTGAAGTCGCGCTCCGCATGGCGGTAAAGAAGAGCGTAAATCGCCACGAGAAGAAGTCGCGGAACAATGCACCACACGAAAACGATCGCCAGTAGAAAGTAAGACCATCGCGCGCGCGTTTCCGCCGCCGTTCGGCGAAGTTCTTCGACGGCGCCGTCCGTCGCCGCGCCCTTCGCGGAACGAGATTCCTTCGAAGGCCTCAAATCGTCGTCAAAGAGCGCCGCGACGTCCTCGTCTGACGGAACGGAACCTCCTAGCGCCGCGATCGGAGCGCCTAAAAAATCGACGCCCTTCTTTACGACACGCTCGTCCTCAAGGGACGTATGCCAGCAGTAATCGTAGCGATTTCCTTGCATTCGCGCCGCAAGAATAACGAGTACGCAGAGCGAACACGACGCCCAAAACGTGTGGGAAAGCGCGCCGCCCCAGAACGTAATCATGCGCGAACGCGAAAAAAGCACGTCCCAAAAGCAAGCGCCGGCGCTCCTCGCTTCTTCCAAACGGCGTTCCCGCTCCTGCGCCGCCTCCGAACTGCTTTCCCTTTCGCGACGCGCGGCGCTGCTCTGCGCATGCCAAGCGAAACGTTCTCGCGACGGACGGCCAAACAACTTATAGACGACCGGCGCGTAACGTCGAACGACCATGATCGCAAACGAACCGACGACGCTGGAAAGCGTTTGAACGACCTTCTCTGAAAAGCTCACGGGACGGTCGCGCCCAAGCGCCCGCCGTATTCCGCCCATGACGACGATAAGAGCCGCGAGCGCCAGCGCGAGAACTAAGAAAAAAATCTGCGACAGAAGGAAAAACAGGAAGGGACCCGCGAGATTCACGCCGTCGTCAAGAATCGTTTTGACTCGCGCAAACGGAAAGACGACCGCGCCGAGCGCAACGACGAGAACAGCGGAGGCAATCTGAACGCGTCGCAACCGTTCGAGCCAGCGTTCGACCGGCGCGTCGAAAAGCTTAAGCGTCTCGACGGCGCGCGCGTGAAGGTACGCCGTCGGATCGGCAAGGCGTCCTCCGGAGTCGCGTTCGACGACGACGCGCTCAAGTTCGGCGACGTTCGGATTGAGTCGTTCTTCGCACGCGCGCGCCCACTGAATGACAATCCAGTCCAGCGGGCGCGTTTTCGTGCGTGTTTTCGCTCGTAACTTCATCGACGTTTCCTTGTTGTCAAACCGTTTGTACGGCGCGTTAAATCATCGTAAAAAACGCTCCTTCCTAAAGCGTCAATATAGTCAAAAACGCCCATTTTTCAAGGGTCGTTAAAAATCAGAAGTCGACGACGGAAGCGACCGCCGTTCTGTCTGAAAGATTGGGACGAAAAGCCGTGAGAATCGCAAGCGGCAAATACCACGCCATATAAAGGCCGCCCTGTCTTCCCATCCAAAACTGAACGCCAAGCATCAACGCGGCGGAACACGACGTCAGCGTCGCAAGATTTTTCTGCGGGACAAAAAACGCATAGCCAAAACAGAAAACGCCAAAGATCGAGATGATTGGAATCCGGTAGAATCGCGGAAGGTATTCCCAAACGTCGTCTGAACGGCGCAGAAGCAACGAATGGTTTCCAAACATCGACTCCAGCGCGTCGACGTAAGGAAGATCGGGATCTCGAATAAAGAGCAAAACGACCGCCATTGTCAACACGACGGCGGTGCTCCCCGTAAGGAAACGTCCCAGTCCCTTCTTCCAGTAAAAAGCGATCCAAAGAGGAAGAAGCAAGAAGGGATAAAAAACGAGCGATCCCGCGATTCCGAGCGCCATCCCAGCCAAAAACGGACGGCGATAAAGGAGAACGGCGAGAAGAATCAAAAGCGCGGGCGCAATATGGTCAAGTCGCGCCGAAAACTGGTTGATATACGGAAGCAACAGGTAGAGAAGCGCGGCGGCGCAGCCCGTCTGAACCGAGCCGAAATGAACGCGTCCGATCAGAATCATCGTCACGACGACTCCAATCTGCAGGCAGATAACGCACAGGACAATGAGCGCGCCCTCTTGCGACAGCGGCTGCCAGCGAAAACTCGCGGAATCGCCCATGCTCAGAAATTCAGAGTCAGAAGACTCGCGTTCGTCGGCGACGTCGAGCGCGTTAGGCTCGTCGGCCAAAAAGCCTTCGAACGCCGGTTGGTCCGTGGCGCCGGAGAAGTCCGCGTCGACGACGCTCGGCGCGACAGGAGCGTTCGGAAGAACGAGCGCGGCGCGCACGCCGTTGAGACTCTCAGGATAAAGCGAACCCTCGCCCTCCTGTTCCAAATCACGCGAATTCGTCGCGGAGTCAAACTCAAAATCATGCTCGTCAGAGGCGCCCGACGCCCAGCGTACCGCGCGCGCGGCAGGTCGTTTTTTACGCGCCGAATCTTCCTTAATGGAAAAACCAAAGAAGTCGACGTCGCTAGAAAGGCGTTTTCGCATCCGCATATCGGCGACAGCGCGACTCCATGCGATCTGCGACGGAGCGAAGAAACGGTCGACGTCGGCGGTCGCCTGTAAAAACGGAGGATAGCCCGGCCAGTTTGAAATCTGGCTCCGACTGGGATCCGCTTCGTCGGCGGCGGCAAGAATCTGTTCAAGCCGCCATGCGCGAGGAGATTCGCAAGCGTCGCCGCGATTCATGAAAAGGTTAGGAATCATAAACGCCGAAGCCGCGATACAAGAAAAGGCGAGCCCCATGAAGTTCATGTTCGGCGTCATGAGAGGTCGTCGCCGGAGGAACACGTCGAAGGCAAGGCGCAAAAACAGAAACGCGCCAAAAACGAGAAGCCAAAGATACCCTTGAAACGCCGAGCCCATCGCGACGTAAACAAGTCCGGGCGACAGCAGGACAAGCGTCAAGACGTCGAGATTACGAACGCTCAAAATGCGATTGAAACGACCGAAGACCGCAAAGATCAGCAACGACGAAAGATAGAACCACGTCGTCGGCAACATCTCATATTGAAAAAGCGAAGTTGGCATCGCTGACTCCTCTGCGGGAAAAAACAGACGGAACGTCTCGAGATAACTCGGAAACGAGACGTCCGTCGAACGTTTCGAGCGACGTCGCTCTGATTTTAACCGGAACGCACGTCGTGGTCAGGACTTATTCAGCGTCCATTTTAAGCGATTTCATGAGATTTAAAACGTCTCGACTCGCGTTTTAACGTCGAGCGTCGTCGCCAGCGAGGTTCGCTTCGTCTTAGACTTGCCTTTCCCCTGAATACTCTCCGAACGCCGACGTCTTAGTCGGTCTTAACGCGCCAGCGGAGGTATTCTTCCATGAAGGGCTGGACGCCGCCGTCGAGAACCTCATGGAAATTGCCGACGGAATACCCCGTTCGAGAATCCTTGACACGCTGATCAGGGTGAAGGAAGTAATTGCGAATCTGCGATCCGAAACCAACCTTCGCTAAGTTCTTGTATTTCTCAGACATTTGTTGTTCGCGCTTTTCTTCCTCGCGTTGAAGAAGACGGGCGCGTAGCATCTTCCACGCCGTCGCGCGGTTCTTGTGCTGACTGCGTTCGTTCTGACACTGAACGACCGTATTCGTCGGAATATGCGTCAAACGAATCGCGCTCGACGTCTTATTGACATGCTGACCGCCCGCGCCGCTCGAACGAAAGACGTCTTCGCGCACGTCCTCCGGCTTGATATCGACCGAGATCGAATCGTCGATATCCGGGTTCACGTCGACCGCCGCAAAGCTCGTCTGGCGTTTGCCTTCCGAGTTAAAGGGGCTAATGCGAACAAGGCGGTGCGTTCCGATCTCTCCCTTGAGGTATCCGTACGCCATCGGACCGCGAATCATGACCGACGCGCTGTTGATTCCCGCCTCTTCGTTGTCTTGGCGGTCGAGAATTTCGCACGTATAGCCGTTCGCCTGCGCCCAAAGCATGTACATGCGCAGGAGCATCTCCGCCCAGTCGTTCGCGTCCGTGCCGCCGTCGCGAGCGTTGATTGTGAGAATCGCGTCGTTCGCGTCGAAAGGACCGTTGAGAAGCGCGGCCGTCTGGAGATTCTGAAGCGTTTTCTCGACCTCCGCGAGCTTCGCGGGAATCTCCGCGGCGGTCTCTTCGTCCTCTTGACCGAGTTCAAAGAAAACGTCGAGCTCGTCAAGTTCCTTAATAATCTCGTCCATCGGCTTGACGAGCGCCTTAAGCGCCTTGATACGACTAACGACAACCTGCGCCTTCTCTTGGTCGTCCCAAAATCCAGGCGCCGTCATCTGCTCTTCTATCTCGCCGATTTCCTTCTTTTTTTCGTCGTAATCGAGAGAGGCTTTAAGTTGATCAAGGCCGTTGCGAATCTGCTGCGCGCGGGCAATCTGTTCATTTTCTACCGGCATAGGACGTCTAGACTCCTACTTGACAAACGTTAAGGATCGACGACGCGTTAGAACGTCGCCGATCCCCCATAAATCCCGATCCCTATTGTATCGGTAAAAGCGCGTTAGACAAGACTTGGAAACGCCCAACCGCGACATTCGCGCGCAAACTCACGCCAACGGCTGCGAATTTCGAAAACGCGCGACGAGACGCTATTCGACGCGCAGCTCTACCGGCCCCATAAGTCCCGACGGAGGATTCGCCCCGTAGTTCGTCGGGATATTGTGGTAAAAATTCGCCGCCGTGTTGTAGACATCGATCTCAAGCGTATTCTCCCCGTCGACGATCGCGTCCGTCAGATCGATCGTCCACGGAGGAGTCGGTAGATCGCCGATCTGCCGTCCGTTGAGCCAGACGCGACAGCTCGCGCTCACGGAACCAAGGTCAAGGACGACGCGCTCGCCGTCTTCAAGTTTTTGCGTCCAATCGAAACGCTTCGTATAACGCGCGCCGCCGGAATAGTTGACTAAAACGCCTTGTTTGTTCCAATCGCCAAGCGTCGTCGTCCCTTCTATGCAGAACAAACGGATCGGTTCCGTGCAGAGCGCCGCGTCGTAAACGCCGGGAATCGGCGCGATTTCAACCTCGACAAACGTCGCGCGCTCAAGGGGCGCGGCGAGTCTAACAACAACCGGCGAAAGAGGCGCGTCGGAAAGAGCCCTGAGTCCTTCGGGAGCGCCGTGTTTAAATCTTTCGTTCCGTTGAAGCCCGCGCCAGTATGTAAAACCGTCGATATTAGTTTTGGACGCTCGCGCCGTTTCCGTTTCTTTTCCGTCGATATAAAGCGCTTTGTACTCGCCGCGCGTTGGAATCATTAACGCAAAAAGTCCCGGAGGCGCGACGAACCCGAGTCGTCGCGGCGCGACGTCCGTCCCGCCGTAAACGTCGTAATCGAGGACGCCCGGCGTATCGAACCACACGGTCGCAAGAGGTGTGCGCTTTTCGGGAACGACGACAAACTCCGGAGTCTCCTCGCGAAGTCCCGTCGACAGACCGTTGTACGCGCCGTCGTCGAGTCCGCTCGCTTCAATCAATTTTGAAACGCCCTTTTCCGCCGCTCCGTCGCGTTCAATAAAGACGCACGCGCGGCGTCCGACGGAATCGTATCGCATCAGAACCGGAGAATACGAACCCGGAGTCGAAACGATTCTAACGTCTTTTTCAAAATCGACGCGACGCCCGCCAACCCAGAGAGCCTCGGGCGCGCCGCCGCCGACGTAAACGTCGACGATTCCCTCGCCAGCCGACGAAGACGCGTCCGCGAAACCTGCGGGAACCGTCGTCCAAACGTAATAGACGGAGCCGGATTCTTCGGGCGCGTAGATTTTCTCATTGAAGCCGCCGGTCAGTTTGCCAAGCGCGATGAACCGCGAGTCGATTCGTTCTTTGAGACCGTGATACCCTTCGCGTCCGGGGTTTCCTTCGACGCCCCAGCGCCAAGAGAAGGAGCCGACGTTCCAGCGACGCTCGGTCCCGTCGACGTTGATCGTCGAATTCGGGACGACTTCCTTGACGTCGGCGAGCCGTTGTTCGATCGCGGCGAAATCCGCGTCTTTCGGGAAGGGACCGAGAACCAGATATTTCGGTCCGAAGTCGTTGAGCGCGTTCTTCGCCGTTTCACGCCCCTCGACGGCGACGTCAAAGCGCTGCGCTTCGGCGCCAATCAAGTCTTGACGCGCCGGAAGTCGGAAATCGCCCCAACGGTTGTCGAGCGTCGGCATGAGCTTAAAACGCCATTCGCCGTCGAGCGGAAGTTTAAAAGCGGATTTCGACGTCGTCGGCGACGGTTCAAGAGGACGACTCGGCTTTTCATCGCGCCAGAAAACGACCAATCCCGCCTGATCTTCGGCGTAAGGCCAACGAATCGTCGTCGTTTGACCGTTTTCGGAATCGTTAATCGTCGCGCCGATCTCGCGGCTCGTTCCGTCCCACGCGTTGTAAAGTTCGGCGCGTCCCGCCGCGCGGAACGTCAGCGCCGCGTTTTTCTTACCTTTCATGACGAAGAAAACGTCCGCTTCGGGCGTCGCGCGTTTCATAACCGAGCACGGCGCGCCCGTCTCCGCGTCGAACGCGTCAAGCGGAAATTCCTTCAGGAACGCGTCAAAGCGCGTCCACATGAGTTGATCGTCGCCGGAAGGAGCCGGAGCGGCGCCCCCTAGTTCCGAATTCACGCCGGTGCGATGCAGAACGTGAACGTTTCCGACGTCGACCGCGGCGAGTTTGTCGACGCCGTCGCGAGTCTTTCGCCACGCGTCGTCGGAGCGCCCCGGTTCGCAGCGGAAGTCCTCAGCCGTCGCGACCGTCTTGCCGTCCGCGACAAGCGCGAAGAAAAGTCCGGCGGAACCGCGGCGTGGCTGGTCGTCGTCGTGACCGTCGAGTACGACGACGTCGCCGTTGCGCAGCGCGATCTTCCCGCGCCATCCGGAGCTATAGTCAGCGCCCGCGCATATCGCGCGCCCGTTGACGTACGCAGAGCCCGCGTTGTCGCAGAAGAAGAGCGCGTCGAACTCCTTAGACTCGTCGGAAAGTCCCGTCGCAACCCATTTGAAGCGAACGTCGCGCTCTAAATTTGGCGACCAAACCCAATGTCCTTCGAAACCGCCGGGATAACGGCGCAGTTTCGAAACGGCGCCCTTCGAACCGGTCTTGTCGCCGACGTCGGCGTTGACGCCGTCGCTCGGTCGCGTCGAGAAGAACGCGGCGGCGCCGCCGAAGTCGTTGCGAACGAGCGATTCAGGTTTCCCTCCTCCGGCAAACATTTCGTCTATAACGCGTTTGAGCGTTTCGTCGCGACGTCCGTCTCCGTCCGTCGCTTCCGGCAACGCGTCGAGAACAATCACGACGCCCCCCGATTTATAGAGTTCATAAGCCTTTTGAAGCGTCTTCTGTCGAATTCCGCGAATCGACGGAAGAACGAAAACGCGATGGCTCGCGCCCGCGACCGAAAGACGTCCGTCGACGATCTCGGCGCGCGCGACGGAATCGTCGTCGATGAAGAGGACGTCGTGCCCCGCCTGGAAGATCCGTTGCGCCGCGTTAAACGCGACGTCGCAGGCGCGCGCCCCGCCAAGACGCGACTGATACGCCGAAACCGGATAGAGTACGACGAACTCCGGCTGCTCGACCCCGCGCGTGAGCGCGAAGGAGAGCCGTTCAAAATACTTCAGGAACGATCCGAACGTTTCCCAGTACGGCTGGCGAAAATGATAACACGGCGGAGCCCATTCCCAATAACCTCCGTAGGTCGTGTAATAGAGTCCGTGAAGGTTAAGGAGGTTCGCGCCAAAGAGGAAATTCTCGTTCGTGGCAAACAGAAGTCGCTCGGGAGTCGCGCCCCAGCCGAAACTGTGATATCCCTCAAGCCAAACTCGGGGACGGTTGTAAAAGTGCGCGATAGAAGACGAAACCTTGTTCTTAATGAAGTCGGCGTGACCGCCGGGAGTGTCGTGTCCCGGCGCGGTGTACCAACGGATCGCGCTGAAATAATCGCAAAATTCGCTCGGGTTCCGCCCGCGACTTCCCGGATCGCACGCGTAAATACGCCCGCGCCGCGCGTTCCAGTTGAAAATCGGAATGAAATAACGCTCTTCGGCGAGCCGAACGCGAACGTCCATGAAATCGAGCCGATATTTTTCAGTGAGATCGCCGCTGTCGGCGTCTAACATCGCGGGTAACGCCTTCCAAAGGGGATACCCTTTTCGCGTTTCAAATTCTTGCGGAAGATCGTCGTTCCAAACTAATTCGCCCGTGCCAAGTTGCAACTCGTCTTGGAAGAAGTATTCCAGCCCGAGAGTCGACGTTTCGTCGGTTCCTTTAACGACGCGATCCTCAAACGGCTGGAAAAAACGCTCGACAACACGCTTTCCGCAGTCCGGATGAAGCGGATTGAGCGTGTGAGGAACGCGTTTCGCGCGGTAAACCCAAACCTGAGAGTCGTTTTCAGCGACGTCGGAGGAAGACGCGAGCGCCTTGGCGTCCGCGCCGAGAAAACGAACGTCGTTGAAATCGCCGACGCGATACGCCGCGATCCCGATAAGATCGTCGCTCTGCGATTCGTCAAGAAGTTCGGGCGCGCGTTCAACGACGACGGAAAACTTTTCGCCCTTCTTCACGTCTAGACGCCGCGCGACGTAAATCGTCCGACTTTGGAGTTCTTTATCGCTGTAAATTAGACGATCAAAGAGATTGCCCGGCGAATTCTGCCAGTCGAGCGTATACCCGCTAACCCCGATTCCCATCCCGAGTTCGCGGCAATGCATGCGAACCCGATTAAAGATGGCAAACCATTCGTCGGTAAAAACTTCCGGCTCGTTCGGAAAGGTCAGCCAGTTCGGCTGAACTTCGTTCCTCACGTCTTGGTGCGCGTAATTCACCTGAACCCCGGAAATCCCCTTTTTCTTAAGCTCGTCGAGCTGCCAGTTCAGTCGCTCGACGTCGAGCTCTTCGCCCGTCCACCACCAGAAGGGAACCTCGCCATAACCTGAAGGCGGATTCGCAAACCCCTCGCGCAACCCCGGTTCGGGCCGCTCCGGGAAAGAGACGGGGCTTTCCTGCGCCGTCGCGGTCATCGGCGAAGAAAGGAAGAACAAAAAGAGAAACGCGCTCCAAAGAAAGGCGCGAACTTTAACGGACTGAGCGCTCATAATTCGTTTCCGATAAAAAACGGCGTCGTAGGGGTAAAGCGGTAAATCGTCGTCTAGTTCGTCGACACGCAAGCAAAACGTCGCGAAGAAGAACCAAACGTCGGACGACGCTTTATCTTACACGACGTCGGGTCGAGATTCAACGACTCCGCCGCTGTTTAACGCAAAAAAAGTCGACGACGACGCTGTTAAGAAGAAAAATCGCGGCGGTTAAACGAGACGATCAAAAAACGATTTGATGATCGCGGAAAACAACAACGGGACGAGCGAAAAAAACCGCCGTCCCGCGTCGAATTTCAAAAACTGACGACAATTGCCGAGGTCAAATCAGAAGAGCGCCTCGCCGCCGCCCGCCTTATTGCCAGTGTGAGTGCCGGCGGGATACGTGGCGTTGGCGCGCGTGAAGGTCGCGCCGTAAACGTTCGTATCGCAAGTTTCGCTCACAAAGTGGACGGACGCGTCCGCCATAACGGCGTTCAAACCGCCCGGATGGAGACTACGCGGCGCGCGCGTGTCTTCGTTGGCCGTTAGATAGTTCGGATAATAGAATTCGTTGCCGTGGATGTAAGCCATTCCGAAGCCGTCAGACCAGTGACCGACGCTGATGAACGGGTTTCCGGCATAACTTTCCTTATTGGCGCCCGGGAGCGTGACGCTCGAAAGTTCCAAGAGCAAGAACGTATGCGACGTGCCGTCCTTAATACCCGCCATGGTCATGCCGCTGTTCGCCCAAAACAGCCCAAGATGTCGAGCGCGGAACATATTGCCGTTCGTGGCGTTAAGGTGACTCGTACGTTCCGGAAGGTCGGCGGCGGCGTTCGCGCAGTAGTCTTTCTGAGAACCCTTCGGCGCGATCGTATTGGCCGTCGTCGGGCAAATGAAGACGTCAGGGGCGCTTGAACCAACTTCTTTGTTCACTTCGTCGCCGCAGGTCGGGCTACCTGTGCTGTGCCCGTAACCGTTGGTATGGACGCAGTAGTTCGTGTAGGCGCGCTTCGTGAAATCCGTCTGCGAATAGAGCGCGGTCGCCTCGACATAAGGAAGAATGAAGGCCGGCCAGCCCATCATGCCGTGATAAACGCCGCCCGCTTCGCAACTTTTGCCCGAACCGGTGAGGGGCGTCGCGCTGTTGGACGCGTCAAAGAACGTGCATCCCGGCGGAAAACACTTGTACGTGTCATGATAGTTCTGCATGGCAAGAGCAAGGTTTTTCATGTTGTTGGTGCATTGCATACGTCGCGCAGCCTCGCGAGCCGCCTGCACCGCCGGAAGGAGAAGACCGATCAGAATACCGATAATGGCGATAACGACGAGGAGTTCAACGAGCGTAAAGCCCCTGTCCCGCCTCGTAAGACAGAAAGAATTTCTCATAACGAATACTCCGTACTGAAAAGGGTTTGGTTTGCCGTTAAGTCCACAATTGAAGAAATTTCATAAGCGCTGTGATCGGATTGTATAATCTTTTCGAATCGGGGTCAAGAAAAATTGAATGAAAACATCGAAAATATAGAAATATAGATAAACCAATAACGGTTGAATGAGAGACGATTGTGGGCCTCAGAAACGAGCGATTATGAAAAAAGGACGCCTAGCGAATAGCCCGGCGTCCAAGATTTAGAAGCTAAAACACAAATTCAAACTAGCCAGAAAAATTAGAAGCGCTCGTCGGCGCCGTCCTTTTAGATCGGCGCCGGCGCGTGTTCAAGGCGTCCACAAAAATTACTTGACGCTGACGACAGGACGTTCTTTCGCTTCGACGCCTTTAAAGAGTCCGGAGGGAACGCGCGAAGTCCACGTTTCGGGCTGTTTGTCGCCGAGTCCAAGCGCATAGAGGACGACAGCCGCCATGTCGCGATTCTCCATCTCGCCGATTTCGCCCTTTTCGAGACTTGGTCCCGTCGCGGCGAACATGACGTATTTTTCCTCGTCGGTCCATCCGCCGTGCATCGTGCCGTGACCTCCGTGATCCGCCGTAACGATAAAGAGCGTCGAGTCAAGCATGCCGTTTTTCTTCGCGGCTTCATATATCTTTTGGATATACCCGTCGGTCGCATGGAGTTTCGCAAGGTGCTCTTTGCCGCCGAAACCTTGTCCATGCCCCGCTCCGTCAACTTCGTTGTAGTGAACGTAAAGCAGCGTCGGCTGGTTCTTTTCGAGATACTCGCAGACCTTTTCCGTCACCCCCGCGTCGTCGTCGGGAACCTTGTCTTTAAAAACGCCGATTCCATTCTCGATAACGCCGATATTAATGGGATTCCAGCTGCAGATCGACGCCAGTTTCGCGCCGGGCATATTCTCGCGGATCACGCGAAAAACCGACGGATACGGACTGTCGTCGGGATAGGGCGTAGAATAAGCGAGTCCGTTCGTGAGTCCGTGAATTTCGCGCTTGACCCCGTGGAGCATCGCCCCCCAGTTTTCGGCGCTAATCGTCGGATTTTCGCACAAACAAGAATAGGTCACGGCGCCGTCTGCGAAAATTTTATCGAGATTTGGCGTATCGGCGTCTCTAAAGAACGTTCCGCCGCCGTCGACGCCGATAAAAATGACATGAGAAATTCCCGTCGGACTCTCCGCAGACTGTGGACGCAGAACGATTCGAGCGCCAAGGTCGTTTTCGCTGTCTTCCGGGACGCGCCAGTAGCGGTAGGCGGAGCGACAGACGAGCGCGTAAACGCCCCAACTGCCGCCGCGAGTCACGCGATCCACGCCCTCTTTCGGCCCTTTGGGATCGACGACCGTTTCAGAACCGTACTCGTCGACGTAACTTTCGGCGCGCCAATCCTTAACCCATTCAGAGACGTTCCCGTGCATGTCGTAGAGTCCCCAAGCGTTTGCAGGGTAGCTCGCCGGCGGCGTAAGGCCGCCTTTTTTACTTTCGCCCACGTTCGCCCTATTTGGGTCGGACTTATCGCCCCAGTTATACGTCGTCTTCGAACCGGCGCGACATGCGTATTCCCATTCCGCCTCTGTCGGAAGATCCGCCGTCAGTCCTGCGGGAAGACGCTTCGTAAGTTCCTCGCAGAAGCTTACGACGTCGTTATAGGTCACGCATTCGACGGGGAGCGCCGGATTGTTGTTATAACTTGGGTTTCTCCCGGTTACCTCCTGATAGAGCGCCTGCGTCACTTCGGTCTCTAACGCCCAGAACCCTCGCGTCAGTTTCACGTGGATTTGTTTTTCGCCGGAGAGACGCAGAACTTCCGATTCCGGACTTCCCATGTCAAATTCTCCAGCGGGAATCCACACAAACCCGTAATTCTCTTCTCCGATCTTAATCGTCTGCCGGGTCCCTGCCTTACGCTCGCTCGAATCCTGCCATTGCGGAAGAACTAACTCCCACCCATGCGCCAATGGCGCAATTACGTTAAGAACCAAGAATGCAAGACCAATCGCGCAGAACGCCGATTCTTTCTTATATGCGACTCGTTTCTTCATCGAAAGCTCCATAATCGTCGCGGGCGCGTCGACCGCCCAAGAATAAAAATCCACGCCGCGACGTTTTGTGGTCGCGACGTCTCTAGTTTAACGCAAAGCGGCGTAAAGTTCAAGTTACAGAGCGTCCCGACGCCTCGCGCCTAGAGTCGCCTTACGGTTCCGATCTGACATGCTACGCGTATATCAACGGAAACAATAAATTAAAAGACGTCCCTGTCAGATCCCGTATCCCTAAAAAGAAAGGGACGTCGAAATCAACATGTCCGACGTCCCAAGTTTAACGCTAATCGGCTGGAATCAGCCGCGGTTATCGCTCAGAAGAGCGCCTCGCCGCCGCCGGCGTTCGCGCCGCCCTGTCCTGCCGGCTTGTTCGCGCTCGCACGGGTAAAGGTCGCGTAATAAACGTTTTGATCGCACGTATCGCTGACGAAATGCACGGAGCAATCCGCCATCGCGGCGTTAAGTCCGCCGGGATGGAAGCTGTGCGGGGTGCGGGACTGTTCGTTGGAGATCAGGCAGTTAGGCGGGAAATTCGCAAAGCCGGAAATCGTGAACAGACCATAACCGTCGGTCCAGTGACCAACGCTCATGAACGGGTTCGCCGCGTAACCCTCTTGAGTCGCGCCCGGAAGCGTGACGCTGGAAAGTTCCATAAGCAGGAAAGTATGCGAAGTTCCGTCCTTAATCGCGCCCATCGGCAGACCGCTGTTGCACCAGAAAAGACCGAAATAAGGTCCGCGACGGGAGTTGGGGTCGGCGACTTGAATTCCAATATTGTTCGTCGTCGTGCGTTCCGGGAGTTCCGAACCGCCGTTGACGGCGTAATCCTTCTGAGACCCTTCCGGAGCAATCGTATTGGAAGTCGTCGGACAAGTAAAGACGCCGGGAGCGTTGGAACCGGCCTCTTTATTAACCTCGTCGCCGCACGTCGGGTTGTCGGCGCCGTGTCCGTAATTGTTTTTAACGCAGTAGTTGGTATAGGCGCGCTTCGTGAAGTCAATCGTCGCATAGAGCGCGGAGCCTTCGACATAGGGAAGAATAAACGCCGGCCACCCCATCATGCCGTGATAGACGCCGCCCGCTTCGCATCCGAGACCGGTTCCGGTGAGCGGGTTCGCGCTGTTCTGCGCGTTGAAGAACGTGTTGCCCGGCGGAAAACACTTGTACGTGTCATGATAGTTCTGCATGGCAAGACCAAGGTTTTTCAGGTTGTTTGTACACTGCATACGCCGCGCAGCCTCGCGCGCCGCCTGAACCGCCGGAAGAAGAAGACCGATCAGAATGCCGATGATGGCAATGACGACGAGAAGTTCGACAAGGGTAAACCCTCTCCTCGTTCCTTGGGACGAAAAACGCCGACTCATAACAAGCTCCATTTAAAAAACGACGAATATAGGAACATTGAAACACGGATGAAGCGTTTTAAACGCCAAACCAAAGTTGATCAAAGCGGTCAAACCACCCTGTTTTATTCTACAGAGTTTCTGAATTTAAGTCAAGTAAATTAGCTTCTGGAAAGAAGAAAAAACGAGCTATCAGATCTTCAGTTTTTCATAACGTCTTCCGCGCTATCGACGTTTGAAAAGACGATTCTAGACGCTTCGAAACACGACGGATTTAATCTAATAACGACTTGATAGAAAACGGTTTAGAGACAAATCGAACACGTTCCATGCACTGGATTTCATCATAACGCTCTCCCCCAGAATCGCTGGATGAAAACGTCAAAACCACAATCTTTGTTCTTGGAAAACACGCGCGCAACTCGCGCGTCTTCCTAATAAGCCGCGCGTCAATAGGACGATTCATGTCGACGACGACGCGCGACGCGCAAAAATCGTCTGACCGTACAGGGTCGAACAGTTCCCAACTTCGTGCGATAGTCTCCACGCCGCGGGCGTTGAAAACGTCTGATAGTAACGCGATTAACGTCGCGTCGTCAGAAAGGAGCAACGCCCGTTCGTCGTTCGCGACGCGCCGCCGCGACGCGCCAACCACGCGCCTCGCGTCAAATTCCGCCTCTGACTCCAACGGCGACGCGGCAAAAAGCCCCGTCGCGCCGCTTGCGTCAAAAAAACGAACGAACTCGTCCCGTCCTCGTTCCCGCCATTTGCTCGCGTAGAATCGACGAACTCCCGGAAAACGCTCCCCCGTCCGATCTTCCCCTTCGCAAAGTTCGCCCGCAATCGTCACTATTGGAGCCAGCGGCGAAAGACGTCGAAAACGCTCCACGTCGGCGACGCAAAACTCGTTCGGGAACGAACGTAACAGTAGAAAAAAATCGACGTTACGAAGAATCGGGTCTGCGGTAAAGTCGCGACGATCCAGAACAGGGACGCCAAATCGTCCCGATAGTTCTCTCACGTCGCTCGCAAGCGCGAGAAATTCGCGCCGGTCGCTCCTTCCGCATAACGCCAACATAAAACGCAGTCTATCCTTTAACGCTTTACGATCCAATAACTTAACGTTTCTTTTCCGCAAGAAACGAAACGTTGCAACGACCACAGCTCATACAATCGCTATAATCGTTGCAATCGTTATATTTTAATATTATCAGAGCGTTCGCAAAAAAACAGACCCTAACGTCTTAAATCTCCGATTTTTTCAAAATTGGCGCGGGAATTAGCCGCGAGAACAAACGATTTTCTCGCCCCAGACGGGCAGAATCACGGAATCGTTCGCACATCTCTTGACTTGGTTGTAACCGTAGTCGTAAGACCAACGCCATTTGTCAATGAGATGTCCGAGTTCCAGAATGTGCGAAAGGAAGGTTTGCTTAGGCTTAATCGTTTCGTTCACCGCCTTCGGAACGTCCAGTCCGACGGCAAGGTGCGGGATGAAGACGTCGACGGGGGCTTTGGGCGTCAACTGACTCACGTCGCAGGCGTCGCCGACATGGTAGACGACGAAATGATCCGTCTTCGGACCGCAGTCGATCTCGAAAGTCGTAACGTACTTGATCAGAGTTTTATTGTGATCGACGCGCTTGAGTCGGATTCGAGAATCGCCGATCTCAATTTCTCGTTCGTCTTCCTCGACAAGCCAGTCGTTTTTGATGAAATTGGAGACGACCGGCTTCCCCGCCGCCGTCATGGCGTCGCAAAACGAAGTCGTGAAGTGGTCGCCGTGGTTATGCGTCACGAGAAGATAGTCGACGAAAGGAATAAGTTCCGAGGCGCGGCGATGCTTAATGTCGACGGCGATCGTCTGCGTCGGAGTCTTGACGACGTATCCCATGTTGTAGAGATGCCAGAAGACGACGGTATTCTCCTCCGCTTTCGTCTCCCTGATCTCGCCGAGCGCTTTATCAAAAGAAGCGTTCAAATATCGCAAAATAGCGCGCTCGTTTTCCCAGCGCGCCGCTTCCTCGGGGGACGACTTAAAATAATCGCCAAACTCGCTTGCGCGAAGACGATCGACTGAACGTTGAAGCGTATGCGCCGCGTCAAGCCGTTCGGAGGACACGTCCGTCGCCGACGTTCTAATCATGGCGCTAATCGCGGCGTCCGCTTCTTCCGCCGTCGGTTCGACAAGATTCGGGTCGACGTCTTCCGCCAAGCCAAGATCGCAGTTCGCCAACGCCCAAAGACAAGGAGACGCTAACGCCATGCGTAAAAAGTCGCGTCTAGGATGAATCGCGCCTATCGAAATTCTCTTTGTCATCGCTCTGACTCCTTCTTCGTAAAAGACGCCGCTACTTAAGCGCCGGATTAAGTTTTATCGCCTCTTCTCGCGAAATCTCGAAAGGTTGCGTCTTGGAAAAACGCCTGCCGCGAATCGACGCGTAATGTTCGAAAATCTGATTGTAATTCCACTGAAGAAACGAAAAGAGCTTGGGATTAGGATCCTTTTTCAACCATCTGTCGCACATATCGCGGCAAACGGCCTCATATCGCGTCTTCGAACCATGTTGCCAGTTACGTCCCGGAAAACGTCTAACAAAACCGTTAAAAGAAGGATCGATATGATACAACTCATGAAAAATCGTCGTTAACTTGTCGTCAAAACCTAAGTTGCAAAACCGAGGCGTCATGACGGTAAATAAGTACATGAATCGCGTTTTACCGTCGGGCGCAAACGCCACGGGATTCTTAAAATAGCGTGTAACTTCAAGGCGCGCGGTTCCTTTCCCCAATTTCATACTAAGCGGTCTAGTAACGACGCGCTTGATTGCGACCGCCTCCACTCCTCCTTCAAAAAGCAGCGGCGTTATGTACGCTAACTGACCGTACTGACTGTGACGGTTTCGCGCCTCCGCCATGCCAAAACCGACTCGCTCGACGTCGATATGGCGGAGTTCCGCAATCGTATTGCAAATATCCCGGGAAAGTTCCTTGATCGCCAAAGGATAATCGAGAACGTCCTTTGATTCAACCATGATACCCCCAGCCTTTCCGCAGGTCAATAAAGGAACGAAGGAATTCCACGTTCGGCAACAAACAAAGCGACGTTACGGAAACCGCAACGTCGCTCTGCGTTATACGTATAACCGTCCAAAGGACGACAAAACGTTCCAACGAAATCGAATCACTCGACCGTCGGAATCGAGGGAGCCGCCTTCTTGTTGCTGTATTCGTCCTTACCGACGAATTCGATCAGCGCCTGCTTGCCCGCGTCGCCAAGTCGCGGCTTCGCGAGTTTAAGGATACGCGTGTAACCGCCGGGACGACCGACGTAACGAGGCGCGATGACGTCAAAAAGAAGCGTCACGGCTTCGCGATTGTCGAGTTTCTCGTTGACGGCACGACGCGCCGCGACCGCAGGAGCGCTCGCCTTGACCCATTCCTTCCAAGCGTCGCTTTCACGCCAAGCTTTCCACTCGGCGGAATTCTTCTCGGCTTTGCACGCGAGTTCTTTCGCTTTCGCAATCGAATCCTGAGCGTGAACAGCCTTCGTTATGAGCTTTTCAATAAAAGGACGGAGTTCCTTCGCCTTCGGGACGGTCGTAATGATGCGTCCTTTAGCCTTCGGAGCCATTTCCTTCGTATCATAAGCGTCGTCTTCGCGTTCCGTAAGAATCAGCGCGATCGCAAGACTGCGCAGAAGCGCGCGCTGATGGCTCGGGTTGCGCCCAAATTTACGTCCAATTCTTCTATGTCGCATAGCTATAATCTTTTATTCTTAAGAGTTACGTTATTTTCAGTTAAACTTCCCGAGCGGGGGAACCGCGCTGGTCTGCGGAACGCGCATGCCGAGTCGAAGCCCAATTTCGTTGAGCTTGTGGTTGACCTCTTTCAACGACGTCTCGCCGAAGTTACGCAGTTCAAGGAGCTGGTCTTCGTTGAGTACGACAAGCTGTCCGACGGTCGAGACGTTCTCGTTCTCGAGGCAGTTCATCGCGCGCGCGGAGAGCTTGAGTTCAGACAGCGGCGTCGCAAGCTTCTGCTCGAGCGCAGGATCGATCCCTTCGCCCGTCGCCGTCTTCGGACGACTGAAAACAGCGCCGTCGGGACGATCGTACTGGATGAAAGGATTGAGGTGCTTACGGAGAATCTTCGCCGCTTCGACGAGAGCCATTTCCGGATCAACCGAACCGTCGGTCGTAATTTCCATATTAAGGCGCTCGTAGTTCGTCTTCTGTCCAACGCGAGTTTCCGAAACGTTAAACATGACGTTGACGACAGGACTATACGACGCGTCGAGGGGAATATAACCGACTTCGTCGGCGCGATCGCGATCCGCGAGCGAAACGTCGGCGGGAACGTATCCACGACCGTTCTGAACGATCATTTCCAGTTCGAAAGGAACGTTCGCCGTAACGTTCGCGATCACGAGTTCCGGATTGATGATCTCAACCTGAGGATCCGCGACGACGTCCGCGGCCGTGACAAGGCAAGGCCCTTCTTTATCGATACGGATAACATGGGGACGATCGTCGCGCGATCGAACGACAAGCGACTTGACGTTCAACGCAATATCAGTAACGTCCTGCTCGACCCCGTCCAGCGAAGTAAATTCAAGCGCCGCGCCACGAAGCTTCATCTTCGTAACCGCGCTGCCTTCGAGACTCGATAGGAGAACCCGACGAAGGCTGTTGCCCACCGTGACGCCAAATCCGCGTTCGAAGGGCTCGCAGGAGAAACGACCAAACTTGGGCGTGAGGGACTCCTGATCGCAGACAACCTTGAAGGGAAGTTCCAAATTTCTCCATTTAATTCTCATTCATTTCGCTCCAATAACATTGGCGTTGCCAAGGAATTTATATGACCAAGCCTCTCATGTCGGCGCGACTTGCGTCGATCGGCGCGCGGCAAAAAAACCGAAGGCCGAAAGCGCGCCACGCCGCAGGAAGCGATCACTTCGAGCAGAGTTCGACGATGAGCTGCGGATTGACCGGCAACGAAACGTCGTCGAAGAGGGGGGTGCGCAAAACGGTTCCGCTCGGAACGTCCCCTTCGTTACGAACGAGGAAATCCGGCACCTTGCGAGCGCCGAGATTTTCGAGCGCAAAATCGACGATGGCGCGTGAGCCAGGACGCTTCGTCTTGGCGCCTTCGCGCTTGTAGACTTTGACGGAAATCGTGTCGCCGGGACGCGTTTGATAGCTGGCGACGTCAAGACGACGACCATTAACGCAGATATGACCGTGCGCGATAAGCTGACGCGCCTGAGCGCGAGAAACCGCGAATCCAAGACGGTAGACGACGTTGTCAAGACGACGTTCGAGGTAGGACATAAGAACCTGTCCCGTGTTCCCCTTCGCGCGCTCGGCCGCCTCGTAGTATCGGCGGAACTGCGCTTCCAAAACGCCGTAGTAAGTCTTGACCTTCTGCTTTTCGCGAAGCTGTTCGCCATATTCCGTCATCTTGCCGCGTTTGAAACCATGCATTCCGGGAGGAAGCGGTTTCTTGTTCGAGCCGACCTTTTCAAAGGGGCAACTCTGGGAATCGCAACGCGTTCCCTTCAGGAAGAGCTTAGCGCCCTCACGACGGCATCTCTTGCAGACGGGACCTAATGTTCGAGCCATTTATTTTGCTCCAGATTATTGTTTCGGTATGTTGTTGACTAATTTCGAGACCGCCCCTTCCCTCTTACGACGCGAGACGCGCGCCAAACCTAAAGAGAGGACGACCCCAGCCAAGGCGTTGAGCCGAAGACGCGCGTCAGACGCGACGACGCTTCGGAGGACGGCATCCGTTGTGCGGCAACGGCGTGACGTCTTCGATCGACTTGATCGTAAGACCCGCTTGGGAAATTCCCGTGATCGCCATCTCGCGACCGCTGCCGGGTCCCTTAACGCGAACGTCAACTTCCTTCATACCGAATTTCTTCGCCTTATCCGCAGCCTGCTGCGCCGCCATCTGACCTGCAAACGGCGTGCTCTTACGGCTGCCCTTGAATCCGCTCGTGCCGGCTGTCGCCCAGCAAAGCGTGTCGCCCTTCATGTCGGTGATCGTCACATTCGTGTTGTTGAAAGTCACTTTGATGTGGACGACGCCGTTCGCGACGTTTCTCTTAACCTTGCGTTTCTTAGAAACCTTTGCCACTGTTTTATCTCCAGATTCTTCCGAGTCGCGCGTTCAACGCGCAAGCTGCGAAAATTTTGATGTTCTGATCCCAAAAATTCGATCGGCGGTCAGGCGACGCTATATCGCCGCCAAACAATGACACGCCTGTCTCGCTCCGCCAAGGGAAGCGAAATCATCGATCCTTGACGCCTTTCTTTCCGGCGACGGTCTTTTTCGGACCCTTGCGAGTGCGCGCGTTTGTTTTCGTGCGCTGACCGCGAACGGGGAGACCTTTACGGTGGCGAATGCCGCGATAGCATCCAATTTCACGAAGACGGGCAATGTTCTGGCTAACCTGACGGCGAAGCTGACCCTCGACGACGTAGTCGTTGTCGAGCAAATTGGCCAGTCTCGCAATTTCGTCCTCCTTGAGGTCTTTGGCGCGCACGGTCGGATCGACGCCGGCCTTGCGGCAAAGCTCGCTCGCGATCTGAGGACCGACGCCATAGAGGTACGTCAGCGAGACCGCTGTCGGACGATTGTTCGGAATATCAACGCCCAAAAGACGAGGCATTTAACTTCTCCTAATACGATGGAAACAAACGAGCGCTCAGGATCGCGCTCGAACTCACAGCGGACGCGCAGACGTTTAAAACATTACCCGATCGTCGTCTTCCGCCTGCAACGCCGCGCCACACAGGGATCAGCCCTGACGCTGCTTGTGTCGTGGATTGACGCAAATAACGTAGACGCGTCCCTTACGCTTGACGATTTTGCAATTTTCGCAAATTCGTTTAACACTGGCTTGAACCTTCATCTGGCTCTCTCCTTTGTAAAAACACGACGAGCGACTCGCGACTCATACAAGTCGTTTCGCTACTAGCCGAATTGTAGTGATTCTACCCAACCCCTAATTTCCTTCAAGAGGTTTTTTTTAAATTTCATAAAAATATTCCCTTTTTTACTATTTTACTTCTCTTGGGAACGTTCCATGCCAAAAAACCTCTACGAGCGCCTTCCATGAAACAATAATTATCCGATTTCCCAAAGAATTGTTACAGTATCAGAAATTTCAATATCTGTCGGTTCAATGTTCAGGTCATAGCTCTCTGATTCACCCTCTGCCTGAGGCGCATAACACACGTTCTCTATGGGTTGAACCTCAAGTTTAATCTGTCCCCACGAGTAATCGATATTCTGAACGTCCTTAAGCGTGACGCCAGCGGCCTGCGTCATTACCAAGGCTTTTTTCTTCGAGTCGACGACGGCTGCGGCTAGCAACTCGTTCCTTACAATCTCCGGATCCTTGACGAAAAAACTGACGCTGAACTCTGGTTCCACATGGCTATTGCCGAGCGCATATAGAATCTTTCCAAGACGCTCGTTGTCTGATTCAAATTCAACCTTCATCCTGTGTTCAAATTCGTAGCCAACGATGCGGACTTGATAACCGCCGCCCAGCTTCCGGGTCTTGTATGTCTCACGCTTCGCGTCCACGTCAAACGATATGGTTTTCAAATCAGATCGCTCAAAGCCCAAACCTGCTAAGAGTTCTCTCAAACGTTCCGTATCCTCTGAAGATATGCGAAGCGTCTCGCCGTACTCCGGATTGGACCCTTTCAATGACACGTAGACTCTAGTCATGTCCGGTTTGACTTTGATCTGTCCTTTACCGGTCACTCGGATCGTTCTCACGTCGGTCACCCTCGATTTCCTCCATATTTGTCAAGCTAAGAGACGATCTTGAATCAAGCAGCGTCGTTTCTTTAAGCGTTCCCGTCGGTTAGGATCGGGAACGCCAATAATCTTCTTTCACTTGTTGTTCTCATAACGGTCGAAGAACGTCTCGACCATTTTCCTCTCTTCTTCCGTTTCCGGCGGACCGGTAAGAACGAGCGGACCCGTTTTCAGAATGCCGATCGTGTGTTCTTCGTGCGCGCTCAGGCTTCCGTCTTCCGTGACGATCGTCCAGTAATCGCTCAGTTGCTTGACGCGTTTGCCGCCGGCGTTAACCATCGGCTCAACCGCAATGACAAGTCCCGGTTTGATCTGGAAATCCTCATAGCGGAGAAAATCCGGATAGACGAAATTCGGCACCTGCGGCGCCTCATGCATCGTTCTGCCGATTCCATGACCGACAAACTGCTCGACGACTGAAAACCCTTGGGAATGAACGTAACGCGCCATCTCGCGCGCAACGTCGCTCCAATACCTAGCCTTGGCGAGAAGTTTAATCGCCAACCCCAGCGTGTCGCGAGTAACTTGAACAAGTTTTCGCGCTTCGTCGGAAACGTTCCCAACGAGGCTCGAATAGGCCGAATCGCCGCACCATCCGTCAATTTTGCATCCTAAATCGACGCTCACAAGATCGCCGTCTTTGATCACGCGGTCGCTTGGAATTCCATGAACAACCTGCTCGTTGATCGAAATGCACGTGACGGCGGGGAAAGGAACGCGTCCGGGAACGCCTTTAAACATGCCGACGGCAAAGTTGCGTTCAAAAAGCTTCTCGACTTCCGCGTCAAGTTCGGCCGTCGTCATGCCGGCGCGGACGATCTTACGCACAAGTTCATGGGCGGACCATGTCAAAAGCCCCGCCTTTCGCATCTTCCAAATATCCTTTTCCGTTTTAAGCGAAAGCATTCTTGTCGCCTTTCGATGATCTCAAGGGATGAAATACGGAGTTCGCCGCGGGAAATCGGCGAAAAACACGCGGACGCCCGCGACGTTGAAGAAGCGCGAGCAACGGTTGAAAAAGCAAAAAATCGCGCTGGAAAGGAGCGCGATCGCAAGACGGAGAAATTTCGCCAATCTGAAAACCGTCGCGTTGATAAGGCGGTCGGAATCGAAGACGGTTCCAACCGCTCAAAAATCATTAGCGCGTGGAGCGCTCATTTGTATTCGTCGAGAACCGCGCGAATACGATCGTAAATCTCTTCGACAGAACCAAGTCCGTCAATTTTGCGGAGAATTCCCGACTTGGAATAATACCCGACGAGCGGTTCGGTCTGCTCGTGATACGCGACAAGACGCTGCTTGATCACGTCGGGATTGTCGTCGGCGCGCCCGCGCGACGCGAGTCGGCGGAAAAGTTCGTCCTCGGGAACGGCGAGTTCGAGAACGACGTCAAGAGGCGCGTTCTTTTCGGCGAGAATCTTGTCGAGCGCCTCCGCCTGCGCGATCGTACGCGGAAAACCGTCGAGAAGGCAGCCGCTCGTCGCTTCGTCAAGACGTTCGACGACGACGCCGATCACAACCTCGTCGGGAACGAGGGCGCCCGCCTTCATGTACTTGTCCGCCTCAAGTCCAATCGGAGTTTGAGCCTTGACGGCTGCGCGGAGCGCGTCGCCTGTCGAAAGATGAAAAAGACCGTAATCGCGGACGATATTTTCCGCCTGCGTCCCTTTGCCCGCGCCCGGAGGTCCGACAAACACTACTCGCATCGTATTTCCTTCTGTGCTAAAACGCCGCGTCCCGTCGCAACGGTCTGCCGCGTTGCCGCGACAACCCCGCATGTCTCAAGGGACGGCAGGCGACTGTCTATTTGTAAAACGACAAAGGCGTCCGGAGTCCTCCGAAAAGGAAGAAACGTCCAAACGCCGTTTAAGAACGCCGCCCTAAGAGAAGGCCCTCTCAGGGCGACGCAACTTTTCAATCACTTTTCAAGGAGTCCCTTGTAATTGCGCATAACGAGATGCGCGTCGATCTTGTCGACAAGGTCGAGCACGACGCTGACCGCGATGAGAAGGCTCGTGCCGCCGAAGAAACTCGCAAGGCTGTAGCCGACGTGAAGCGAATTCGTAATGAGCGTCGGAACGATCGCGATGATCGCAAGGAACGAAGCGCCGACGTACGTGATCCGGAGCATGACCTTCTCCAAATAGTTCGCCGTGCTGCTGCCGGGACGATACCCCTGGATAAACGTGCCGCTTCTCTTAAGATTGTCCGCCATGTCCTTCGGATTGAAGGTGACCGCGGTCCAGAAGTAGCAGAAGAAGTAAATCAGGATAACGTCGAGCAAGATGTAGGTGAAGGAACGGCTTCCGCTGAAAATATTGTGACCGCCGCGAACAAAACCAATCCACCACGACGAGGCGTCGGAAGAAAGGTTCGTCGCGAGGTACGCGAAAATAAACTGCGGGAAGAGCAAGAGGCTGCTCGCAAAGATGATCGGCATAACGCCCGCCTGGTTGACGCGAAGCGGGAGATACTGTCGATTGCCGCCGTAAACCTGACGACCGCGAACGTGCTTGGCGCTCTGCGTCGGGATACGACGCTGACCCTTCGTGATGAAAACGACCCCGAGGACGACGACGAAGAAGAGGAAGACGAGGAAGAGCAGCGTCTCGACGCCAAAGGTTCCGCCCATCTTGAGACCGCCGTCGCTCGTCGCGGCGTTCCAGAGTTCGTTGATCGCGCCAGGAGCGCGCGCAAGGATGCCCGCCATAATCAGAAGGCTGATGCCGTTTCCGATTCCGTATTCGTCAATCTGTTCGCCAAGCCACATCAGGAACGCCGTGCCCGTTGTCATAATGAGGATTGCGAGCCAGTACCACATGAAGGTAAGATGACCGTTTTCCGCAACGCAGTTCGACAGGAACATCTGCTGAGTTCCCGAAGAAAGCATCTGCTGACCCGCCTGCGCGTTCAACATGGAAAGGTACGCCATCGACTGGATAATGCAGATAAGAATCGTCGCGTAACGCGTATACTCGTTGATCTTTTTACGTCCGCTTTCGCCTTCCTTCTGAAGCTTTTCAAGAGGCTCGTAAACCGTCGCGAGAAGCTGGAAAATAATCGACGCGGAAATGTACGGCATGATGCCGAGACCAAAAATCGTCATCTGGTCAAGCTGCGTGCCGGAGAAAACGGCGACTTGATTCAAAAGATCGCCAAATCCGTCCGCGCCGCCAAACGCAGAAACCATGTTCGAATCGACCATCGGCAGAAAGATATTCCAGCCAAGACGATAAATGGCGAGTAAACCAAGGGTTAAAAGGATCTTTTTTCTCAATTCTGGAATCGAGAACATTGTCCGAATTTTTTCAATCATCGAAACCTCGAATGTGGAGATGCGCCTAATCGCAGAAGCGCTACGCAACGGGAGTCAAACGCACGTCCGCACGATCGCTGACCTTCCGCATTTTCAGCGCGCTCTTTACTCCAGGCGAACGCGATAAGCGAAAGCCTGTCCGTTAATTCTTCGTCCACTCGCCGCTCGAGACGGCGCCCCGGAGACACGAACAGTCGTCTCTGACGAACTGCTCGTCGTTTGAAAGCTACGGCGCGCCTCGGCGTTTGGACTCGTTTGCCTCTAAATCACGGCGCTTACGTCTGCCTGCGTTTACAACGCCCGCACGCGCCGAACAACGTCTGCCGGAAACCAATATAGCCCCCGCTTCCCCAAGGACGCGGAACCTCACGCAGAATCCGACTATTTTAGGCAGTTATTCTATTCAAGATATGAAATAAGGCAAGGCGGCCTCGTGTTAAAAGCCTAAAAAAACATAAACTTTCGGAAAAATTTCATCAATCAGTTCTTAAAAATGAAACGTCCTGCGAAGCCGAAAAGAACAATATTAAGAAACGCTTGATTGTATTTGCGTTAGATAACGCAAAAGGTCGTTCGATCTCGGAAACGATCAAACGACCTTTTGTTTGAATCAACTCGAACGCATGCTAAACAAAGCGTTCGGATACGAAGTCTTGTAAAACTACTTCGCCTTCTTCGCGGCGTCCTTCTTACCCTTCTTCTGAAGGTTGACGCCCGTCTTCTTGATTTCAGCCTTCATTCGCTCAACGCGAGCAAGCTTTTCTTCGACGCGCTTCGCCTTGCGAGAACCCATCTTGTTCTTGACGACAGGATTCTTGCCGGGCAGAATTTCAACGCTTCCTCCCGCTTTCTCGACGGCAGCCTTGGCGCCCTCGGAAACGCGGTGAACCTTGAACTTGTAGGCGACCGAAAGATCGTCGGAACCAATGAGTTTGACGACGGACTTCGCGCTGGCGATAAGCCCTACGCTCTCGAGAACTTCCGGAGTAACATCGGCGCCCGCTTCAATTTTACGGACGACGTTCTTGAGCGCGACGCTTTCAACGACGTCGGCAAAACGCTTGTTGTTGAATCCACGCTTCGGGATACGTCGCGACAGCGGAAGCTGACCGCCTTCGAAGAGCGGCGAAACAGGAGAACCGGCGCGAGAGCGCTGACCGTTCATACCGCGACCAGCCGTCTTGCCGTTGCCAGAACCAGGACCGCGACCAACGCGATCGACGCGGGCGTGCTTAAGGACGCCCTGATTAACCGTATTAATATTCATCAGAGTTTCACTCCTCGCAGGGTCTCAATTTGCTCCTTGGAACGAAGGTTGCTAAGCGCGATGACCGTCGCTTTAACAAGATTCGTGGAGTTAGCGCTACCGTAGGACTTCGTAAGAATGTCCGAGACGCCGGCGGCTTCGCACACGGCGCGAACCGCAGCTCCAGCGATAACGCCAGTACCAGGGCGCGCGGGAATGAGTTTGACCTTCGACGCGCCGAAAGAACCTTCGACAGCGTGAGGAATCGTCGTGTTGTCAAGACAAACGGACGCAAGCTTACGCGTGCCGTCTTGGACCGCCTTGTTGACTGCCGGCGGAACTTCGTTCGCGGCGCCGTAGCCCCAGGCGACCTTGCCCTTGCCGTCGCCAACGACGACAAGCGCGGTGAATGTAAAGCGACGACCGCCCTTGACGGTCGCGGAGCAACGACGAATCTTCACGACCTTATCGATGATTGCGCCGTCTTCACGTGTATTTTCAGTCATTGTTTTGATCTCTTCAGATTTGTTTGCTTTGTACGAAACGACCTGCGAGCATTACGCCCAGAATCGCCTAACGCGCGATTTTCACGCCGCGCCAGACTCGGCCGCATGACCAAAGGTCACTCGTCGCCCTTTCCGCCAATATCAAGTCCTGCGTCGCGAGCGGCGTCGGCAAGAGCCTTGACACGCCCGTGATATTTGTACCCTTTCCGGTCGAACGCGACGGCGGAAACGCCTGCGGCAAGCGCGCGCTCGGCGACCGTCTTGCCGACAATCGCGGCGGCTTCCACGTTGCCGCCATTCTTGTTCGCGGCGCGGAAGTCTTTTTCGTACGTGCTTGCCGACGCCAACGTCTTGCCGACCTGATCGTCGACAATTTGAACGCTAATGTGGCGAGCGCTACGAAAAACGCACATTCTCGGACGGGTGCTGTTCTTTTTTACTGCGTTAGAAACTCGGAATTTGCGAGTCTTACGCTGCTTGTTGATGCGAAGTTGAGTTCTCATTATTATCTTTCGCGCGTTTTAAATTTGGTGAGTTCTGCCTCAGAAAGCCGACGAAATCGCCGTCGCTAGACGACAAATGAAACCGCGTCGACTTTGCGATTTGTCTAAATCACTTCTTACCGGCAGCCTTGCTTTCCTTACGACGAATGACTTCGCCTTCGTACTTAATCCCCTTGCCCAGATAAGGCTCGGCCTTCTTGACGGCGCGAACGTTCGCCGCAAACTGACCCACCATCTGCTTGTCGCATCCGCTGACGACGACGTGCATCTGATCGGGACATTTCACCGTAATCCCTTCGGGAATCTGAAGGTGGATTTCATTCGCGAAACCGACGCGAAGCTGAAGAACGTTGCCCTGAAGCGACGCAAGATAGCCCGTTCCGAAGATTTCGAGCTTCTTTTCATAACCTTGGGAAACGCCGACGACCATATTTTGAACGAGCGCCCGGGTCAGCCCGTGCATCGCGTTCGCAATACGCGTGTCAAAAAGTTGCTCCACGACAATCTGCTTCGCAGACTCGTCAAGCTTAAGGGCGACTTCAGGACGGAAACTCTGATTCAGTTCGCCTTTAGGTCCCTTAACGACGAGTTCGCGATCGTTCTTGATTTCGGCGGTGACGCCGGCGGGAAGAACGACAGGTTTCTTTCCAATTCTCGACATTTTCGTTCCTTGTTACTGAAATGTGTAGCATTGAAGCAATCATTATTCCAGACGTTTACACGCCTATCCCAACGTCGGCAAAAGCCAAATTCCAGAACCACTCGTTCCCATCCCGCAAGACGACGCGATAAAGAACGTTCAGAAATTGCTCGTCAGGATCGGCGCTTCGACGCGCATACCGCCCCTCGCCCCTTTAAAAATTAAACCGTCAAAACGGGACTTTCGTCTTTTTGTTCGGGGAACCGGGCGCGCCTTACGAAACGCGCGACGTAAATATCTGTCGCAACGGCAGTCGCAATACGCCGGTTAGACACGACGATTCGCCGACAGCCAATTGCAATTAGGTCAGTCCATTTTACCGAACTTCACATGTTCGTCAATAAGCGGGGCGCGCTTTTTTCGGAAAAAAGCACGCCCCGCTCGTAAAGATTCAACCGGCGATTCGCAACGTCTGCAAAATCACCAAATCTCGCAAAGGACTTCGCCGCCAACGTTCTGTTCGCGAGCTTCGCGATCGCTGACGACGCCCTTGTTCGTCGAAAGAATGTAGATTCCAAGTCCGTTGAGGACGGGACGCAAATCCTTCGCGCCGGCGTAAATACGGCGTCCGGGCTTGCTGATCTTACGAATCGATTTGATAACGCGCTCGCCGCTCATGCTATACTTGAGCTGGATGCGGATCGTGTCCGACGGCGAATCGTCGCTCTTGACAACTTCGTAGTTCCAAATGTAACCTTCGCGCTTCAGAACGTCGACGACGCCGGCCTTGGTCTTCGAATAAGGAACGTCAAGCGTTTCTTTCTCGACGCGTACTGCGTTGCGGATACGTGTCAACATATCGGCAATGGGATCGGTCATCATAGTCAGGTTCTCCTTTTCACCAACTCGCCTTCTTAACGCCAGGGATCATCCCCTCGTTCGCCAACTTGCGGAAACAAATACGGCAAAGACCGAATTTGCGATACACAGCGCGCGGACGACCGCATACCTTGCAACGATTTTCGCGACGAGTGCTGAACTTCGGCTCTCGATTCGCCTTGTTGATTTTAGCTTTGCTAGCCATGATCGATTACCTCTTTCAGTTCTCTTTACCAGTCTTGAAAGGCATTCCGAAGGCGCGAAGAAGCTCGCGAGCTTCGTCGTCGCTGTCCACGTTCGTAACGAACGTGATATTCATGCCTTGGCTCTTCGTGTACTTGTCCGGGTTAAGTTCCGGGAAGACGAGTTGTTCGGCGAGCCCAAGATTGTAATTGCCGCGACGATCAAAGCTGTTCGGATTCAAACCGCGGAAGTCGCGAACACGAGGAAGAACGATCGAGATAAGACGATCCATGAACTCGTACATCCGAGCGCCGCGAAGCGTCACCTTGCAACCGATATTCATGCCCTCGCGGAGACGGAATCCCGCGATGGAACGACGCGCCTGCGTGATAACGGGCTTCTGACCGGTAATCTGGGTCAGAACGTCAAGCGCTTCTTCGAGGTACTTCTTATCCTGAATCGCGCTCCCGACGCCCATGTTGACGACGATCTTTTCAAGCTTCGGAACGGAATGGATATTCGTCTTATTAAGACGCTTTTCGAGATCGGAGACGATCTCAGACTTATATTTTTCCTGTAGTCTAGGAGTCATTTTCGTGTCCCTGATCACTATCGAGTCTTCTTGTACGGAGCGTCCGGAAGAGCGGCGCTGCATTTCTTGCAGAAACGCTCTTTCTTCGTCACGACGCTTTCGGTTTCGTCTTTTTTGACCGTAACCTCGACAAAGCGGTATCCGACGCGGGTAGGCTTGCCGCAAACAGGGCAGACCAACATAACTTTACCAGCGGGAACCGGCATCGTCTTCGAGAGACGACCGCCCTGCATGTTGCGTTGCGAACGGCGAACGTGACGGTTAACGACGTTGACGCCGTCGACAACCACTTTGTTCTCTTCAAGGTCCACAGACGTGACCCTGCCTTTTTTGCCGCTATCTTTACCGGAGAGGACGACTACGGTATCGTCGACTTTAATACGCATCAGACCACCTCGCTCGCAAGACTGATAATCTTCATAAAGCCAAGATCGCGAAGTTCACGACCAACGGCGCCAAAGATACGGGTACCGCGGGGATTCTTGTCGTTGTCGATGAGAACGGCGGCGTTACGATCGAAACGAATACTGCTTCCGTCTTCACGGCGCGTCGGGTACTTCGTGCGAACGATAACCGCCTTAACAACCTGCCCCTTTTTAATTTGACTTCCCGGAATGACGGACTTGACGCTGCAGACGATAATATCGCCAAGGTTCGCCGTTCGACGGTGCGTACCGCCCAACACCTTAATACACTGGAGCTCTTTCGCGCCAGTATTGTCGGCGGATTCCAAACGAGTCTGCATTTGAATCATGATTCTTACTCGCTTTCAATATGGAATTTAATTTCTTAATGATTACGTCGCTAAACCGTCGAGACAGCTCAGCGTGATCGGGGTTCGACTCAACCGCCGATCTTCTCCGCTTTCTTCACGACCTGAACAAGCGTCCATCTCTTAAGCTTAGAGGTCGGACGGCTTTCCTCAATCTCAACGACGTCGCCGACGGCGGACTCGTTGTTTTCGTCGTGAACGTAGCAGACGGTGCGAGTACGAACGTATTTGCCGTATTTCGGATATTTCTTAATACGCGGAATTTCGACTCGGCGAGTCTTCTGCATCTTGTCGGTCTTAACAACGCCGACCAACTTCATCTTAGGCATTTATATTTCCTCGCTTTAAAAGCGCTCGTCAGATCGTGAATTGCGAACCTTGAAGCCTTCTTCGATTTGACAGTCTGTTTCAGGTTTCGGCCTGGACAGCTTCTTTCTGAATCGTCTTAATTTGCGCGATCAGCTTTTTAGCCTTCTGAACCTCGCTCGGAGAATCGAGACGTTCCATATTCGCTTGGATTCGAAGCTTGTAAAGCTTGTCGATCGTCTCTTTGAGCAGGCTTTGACGCTGTTCGGCGCTCATTTCTCTAATTTCGCTAGCCTTCATCTCACTCTTTCCTTCGGACGCTCTTCCGAACGTCCCTTAGGGGTGCGTGGCGCCGCCGGATCTGTCGGCCCGGCGACCCCGTTGTCTTGTTCAGATCGCCTTACGACGAATCAGACGACATTTCACCGGCATCTTATGCGCGAGGCGGTTGAAGCAAAGCTTCGCGGTTTCCTCTGGAACCCCGCCGACCTCGTACATGATCGTGCCCGGATGAACCACGGCTGCCCAGTAATCCGGCTCGCCCTTACCCTTACCCATACGAGTTTCAAGAGGAATCGAGGTGATCGGCTTGTTCGGGAAGATGCGGATGTAAAGCTTACCCTCGGCGCGGAGGTACTGCTGAGCGGCGATACGACCAGCTTCGATTGTCGCGGCGCTGATCCATCCTCCTTCAAGAGTCTGAAGACCGTAATCGCCGAAACTCACCATCTGACCGCGGGTCGCGTTACCTCTTATACGCCCTCTTTGTTGTTTTCGATGAAGAACTCTTTTCGGCATTCTGGCCATTGTTATCGTCCTCGCTATATTCGCCCTGATTAATCCAAACTTGAATTCCGATATGACCCTGCGCGATCTTGGCTTCATGGAAGCCGTAATCGATCTTCGCGCGCAAAGTCGAAAGCGGAATCGAACCGTCGGCCTGCTTTTCACGACGCGCCATTTCCGCGCCGCCAAGACGACCTGAAAGCTGAATCTTGATTCCCTTTGCGCCCTTATCCATGGCGTTCGCCATCGCGCGCTTAATCACGCGACGGAAACTGGCGCGCTTGACGAGCTGATCGCCGATGTCCTCGGCGACGAGCTGAGCGACAAGCTCAGGATTCTTTTCTTCGTTGACGTCGAGCTTAACGCGACGTCCCGTCAGATCCTGCAGTTCAGCCTGAAGTTCTTTCGCTCGCTGGCCTTTGCTTCCGATGATAAGACCGGGACGCGCCGTCGTAACGATTACGCGAAGTTCGTCGCGAGTACGTTCAATCTCGACTTTGGCGACGCCGGGGAACGAAAGCTCGCCCTTGCGGTCCTTCGTGTCCTTGTCCTTATGCTTTTTGATATAGTCGCGAATTTTCTTGTCTTCAACCAGAAGCGCGCCGAATTCCTTCTTAGGAGCATACCAGCGGCTTTTCCAGCCTTCCATGACGCCGACTCTAAACGCGACTGGATTAACTTTCTGACCCATTATGCGTAGTCCTGTATGTTTGTCAGGTTAGTATGTTTCACTTCAACACGACGCTGATGTGGCTCGTACGGCGACGGATGATCACCGAAACGCCGCGCGAACCCGCGCGCCAACGACGCTGCATCGGACCGCCGTCGATCCGAACCTCGGCGACCTTAAGTTCGTCAAGATTCTGCGAGCGAAGATCCTCGGCGTTGTGCATCGCGCTCTTAAGCACCTTCTCAAGCATACGCGCGCCGCGATTCGGATAGCATTCCAAGAGCGTCATCGCTTCGTCGGCATACTTGCCGCGGATAAGATCGGCGAAAACACGCACCTTCTGGGCGCTGATCGGAGCGAACTTGTGAATCGCTCGATACGCCTGTTCCATAGGAGCCTTTTCAGCCTCTTCATTCTTTTTGTGTGCCATAGTCTTTCGCCTATCTGATTACTTGCTCTTACCGCCGTGTCCGCGGAAAATTCTCGTGAGGGAGAACTCGCCGAGTTTATGACCGACCATTTCTTCGGTCACGAGGACCTTCAGAAACGCCTTGCCATTGTGGACGAGGAAGGTGTGGTTAACGAATTCGGGAATAATCGTGCAAGCGCGCGCCCACGTCTTGATAGGCTCTTTCTTGCCCTGCTCGTTGAGCTTTTCGACCTTTTCACGGAGCTTGACGTCTACGTAAGGTCCTTTTTTATTTGATCTACTCATTGTGCACCAGTTGATTTTAAGAGCGGTATAACCCGCCGCGACCTCGGATTCTAAGTTGTCGTCAGCCGCGGCATAACCTTACGTTTCAGGAAAGCTTCAGCAGACCGTAACGACGACTGCGTCGACGACGAACGATCGCCTTGTTCGAAGCCTTCTTGTGCTTACGCGTCGAGGTGCCCTTGGTCGGCTTGCCGGTAGGCGTGACAGGATGACGACCGCCCTTGGTACGACCCTCGCCGCCCCCGTGCGGGTGGTCGATCGGGTTCATCGCGGTGCCGCGGACATAAGGACGACGTCCCATCCAGCGAACACGACCGGCTTTTCCGAGCACGATGTTCATGTGATCGCCGTTTCCGACGACGCCGACGACCGCGCGGCAACTGGACGGAACACGTCGAATTTCGCCGCTAGGAAGGTTGATCTGCGCCCAATCTTCTTCGCGCGCCACGAGAACCGCTTTCGTGCCGGCGCTACGGCACATGCAGCCGCCGCGACCAGGTCGAAGCTCAATGTTATGAATTTCCGCGCCAAGCGGAATCTTCGAAAGAGGCAGACAGTTGCCAAGTCGCGGTTCGGCGGTCGCGCCGCTCACGACCTTCGCGCCGACCGTCAGGCCTTCCGGCGCGACGATGTAACGCTTCGTTCCGTCCTCGTAAACGAGGAGCGCGATGCGCGCGGAACGGTTGGGATCATACTGAATCGAATCGACCGTCGCGACCATTCCGTCCTTGTTGCGACGGAAATCGACGAGACGAATGTGACGCTTCGCGCCGCCGCCTCGGTGACGAACAGTGATAATGCCTTGGTTGTTGCGACCGCTGCAACGCTTCTTCGGACGAAGAAGACTCTTAACAGGCTTCGCGCCCTTGGTCAGTTCGGCGAAGTCGCTCACGCTCATGTTTCGCCGACCCGCGTTGTTCGGTCTGTATCGTCGAATACCCATTGTATTTACTCCGATTGTATTTCGTTGATTTTAAGCCGTGTTGCGAGTCCAGCGTCAATACAAGTCGAGACGATGTTCGTCGTCGAGTTTGACCATGGCCTTCTTCCAAGACCGCGTCACGCCGACGCCCTTTCGGGTTCGACGCTTCTTGCCGCTGAAATTCTGCGTGTTGACGGAGACGACTTTCACGTCGTACAGAGTCTCGATCGCTTCCTTGATGTCGGTCTTCGAAGCAAGTTTGTGAACTTCAAACGTGTAGGTGTTGTTCTCGCTGGAGACCTTAACGCCCTTTTCCGTCACGATCGGACGGATAATGATCTGATAAGGTTCGAGGACGAGTTTGGTGTCGGTGACGTCTTTGCTTTGAGCCATTGTTCTATTCCCTCTTTAATCTTTTACTTTCTATCGAACTCAGACGGATGTGAACGAATCACTCTGCAACGCGAGTCTTGACAAATTTGTCGAGCGCGTCTTTCGTCACCAAGAGCTGATACGGACGAAGAATCTCGTACGCGTTCAAATCGGCGATCGGAAGAACCTTGGCTTTCGGAATATTGCGAACGCTCAGGAGAACGTCTTTGTTATATTCGTCGACGACGACGAGAACCGTTCTCGTAAGATCAAGTTTCGCGAGGATCGTAGCGACTTCCTTCGTCTTCGGAGCTTCAAGCTTGAGCGTATCGAGAACCTTAACGAAATCGTTGCGAACCTTTTCCGCCATCGCCATATTCGTCGCGATCTTGAGAGCCTTGCGAGGCATACGGTAGGTCCAGTCTTTAGGGGCCTTCGCGAAGATATGACCGCCGCCGCGACGCACGCCGCTGCGCTTATGACCAGCGCGCGCGTTGCCGGTGCCCTTCTGCTTATACATCTTCTTTTTCGAGCCGGAAACCTCAGAACGCGTCTTCGATTTCGCAGATCCCTGACGAAGATTATTTTGATACATCACGACGGCGTCGTGCATCAGCTGCTTGCTGATCTTTGGAGCGATCGCGTCGAGATCGATTTGATAATCGCCGACCTTAGCGCCCGATTTATCGTAAATGGGTAAATTCGTCATTTTACTGTCAATATTTCTGTTTTGATTATCTGTTACTTAACGCGACTAAACGTCGACCGAGGTCAGGCGAGACGCCACTTGTTCTGTTTCGGCGCCGGCAACTTGTTCGTGGGGCGAATCGAAACATAGGCGCCCGTCGGTCCCGGAACCGCGCCGCGAATGACGAGCAGATTGTTTTCTTTATCGACAACGACGACCTTCTGGTTACGAACCGTGCAACGCGCGTTTCCGTAATGACCGGCCATTCTCTTTCCCTTGAGGACGCGGCTCGGATAGGAGCTGCAGCCCGTTCCGCCAAGGTGACGGTGGCACTTCTTAACGCCGTGCGTCATGCGCTGGCCGCTGAAGTTGTGCCGCTTCATAACGCCCGCCGTGCCGCGTCCCTTGCTGTTCGCCGTAACGTCGACCGCAAGGACGTCTTTGAAAACCTCGACGTCAAAATTCTGACCAACTTCGACGCCCTCGACGGGAACGCGAAATTCGCGAATGAAGCGCTTCGGCTCGCATTCGGCTTTCTTCGGAGCGACAACCGCAGCCGGAGCGACGCGTTCTTCTTTAGAAAGTTCGCTCGACTTCTTGAGGCCCTTTTGCTTAGCGAGCTTGTTATTCTCTTGATTAGCGACGACCTCAGCGGCGGAGTTCGCGGCGGCGAGCATCGCTTTCTGACGTTTGCTGTCAATATTGGCGACATGACCGCGCTCGCTTCGGCTTGCGAGACGACGCGGCTTGTCCTTGTAGCCGAGTTGGACGGCTTCGTATCCGTCGCGCTCGACCGTCTTGACCTGCAGAACGCAGCAGGGACCCGCCTGAATAACAGTAACAGGAATCACTTCTCCCTGCTCAGTGTAAAGCTGGGTCATTCCGAGTTTCTGACCAAGTAATCCGATACCCATGTCTTAACAATCCTTCCGTTTTGTACGGACAGCGTAATTTCCGCATTGCGGCCCGAAAATGATTAGCGAAGGCCGATACGGTTTAAAAATTCACGATCAGCGAGCGGATCCAACCTGCGCGGTCGTCGCCTTAATCCGAATATCGACGCCAGCCGGAAGGCTGAGTTTATTCAAAGCTTCGATAGTCTTGTTGTTGGCTTCAACGAGGTCGATGATACGCTTGTGCGTGCGAATCTCATACTGCTGACGAGCCTTCTTGTCAACGTGGGGGCTGGAAAGAACGGTGTAACGCTCGATACGAGTCGGGATCGGGAAAGGTCCCTTCACGACCGATCCGGTGCGTTTCGCAGTATCGACGATTTCGGCGGCGCTTTGATCGAGAATCGCGTGATCATAAGCTTCCATCCTGATTCTGATGATATTCTTACTGGTCGACATTCTACATCTCCGTTTTCCAACCAAGTTGACAAATATCTCGTTCGGTTTGGTAATCGCTCGTTAGCGACCGCGCTAGAACGCGCGCTCCAAAACCGCGTCCCCGGCGGAATTTGCGCATGGGGATCTTCGTTTCTATGATCTTCGCCGTTGCAGTCGCCGACTATTGTCTACTCGAAAGACGAGGAGTTAAAGTCGGTTACAAAGACTCAACGCGCAGTCGTCTGTTCGATTCGCTGCTGCGCTTGACGTAAAATAGAGACGTCAGCGGCGCGGCTATGAGTCTTTGTCGTCGGTAATTTGCAACGTCCGTAAAAATATAATTCAGATAGTCAAAGCGACAAGGGGTGTTCTCGCCAAAATCCCCTATTTTCTCAAATATTCTCTAATATTTAACAAAATTCTTGAGTAAAACGCCTCGTCGCGGCAGAAAAAAACGTCGGAAAGAACTCGACGAATTAGAATTTTTCTCGTCGTTTTGAACGTTTCGACGGGATTGATAAAAAACGACGACTTTATTCTACTGGCAAGTCTTCGGACGGCAGGGCGCGCCGCAAAGCGTCGGACGCTAACGACTTCGTCTCAGCGCTTCCGCAATCGCGTCAAAAATCTTTTCCGGCGACGACATTCTGCCCGCGCCGGATTCCCCGCAACTCAACCTCCCAACCTCAGGTCCGACCATCACGACGCCGTCGTCCACGAGCTGACGGACGTTTCGCTGAGTCGCGGGCTTCTCCCACATCGTCGTGTTCATCGCCGGCGCCATAATTAGCGCGCCGCTAAACGCGAGAATCGTGGAACTCATGAGATCGTCGGCAATTCCGGCGGCGGCTTTCGCCATGATATTGGCGGTTGCGGGAACGACGCAGAAGACCTCCGCTTGACGCGCAAGTTCGACGTGGGGATGCGGAAGATTCGCGTCCCACATCGAAGTCGCGACGGGACGACGCGTCAACGCTTCAAACGTCTTGGGGGCGACTAGTTTCGTCGCCTCTTCGGTCATGACGACGGCAACAGTCGCGCCAGCCTGAACAAGCGCGCTCGTAAGCGACGCCGCTTTATACGCGGCGATCCCGCCGCAGACGCCTAAAAGAACGTCGCGACCTTCAAATATGTTAGCGCTTTCGTCCATCGCTTTACCGCCTATTTATAAGCGCAGGAGGAACGCTTCGGACGCTCCTCCCACAAAAGGATTTCATATAGACTAACGTCTCAACGAAAAAGTCAGAACTCTTCCGGCTTGATCGCAGGGGCGTCGTCGACAACCTCGACGTTGTCGTGCATATCGAGACGAATCTTATTCTCCAAGATTTCACGAACGACGATTTGCATATTGTCGTTCTTGCCGGTCGGATCTTGAACAAGCGGGTGGGATCCGCGATTTAGAACCGCGAGACGTTTTTGAATGAGCGACGTCAACCTAAAACGACCGCCGACTTTCTCGATAAGCTTCTCTTCTTTGAGTTCTTCAATCATTTCAGTTTTCCTTCCAGCGATATAAATTAAGGTATCGCGAAATCAGCCGTTCGACGAAGAAACGGCAAGCGTTAATTTTATTTCAGAACGACAAATCACGCGCCCGTCACGCGCTGCGTTTCAAAATGTCGACGAGCTCGCGGAGCGCGACGTCAAGATCGTCGTTGACGACGCAATACTGATAAAAATCGCTCTGCGCAATTTCTATCTCCGCCTGAGCAAGTCGTTTGTTTATGTCCTCTTGCGATTCGGTTCCCCGTTTGAGGAGACGCTCGCGCAACGCGTCAAGACTCGGCGGCGCGATAAAAAAGGTCGTCGCGTCGGGAATCTGCTCGACGACGCGTTTCGCGCCCTTAACGTCGATTTCAAGCGTCGCCCACTCGCCGCGATCCCTAGCGTCCTCGACGGTTTTCCGCAGCGTGCCGTACATCGCGCCGCCGGCGAAAACTTCAAAGGACTCGAGAAACTCGCCGCGTTCACGTTTCGCGACGAACTCCTCTCTGGTCATGAACCAGTAGTGAACGCCGTTTATTTCGCCCGGACGCGGGGCGCGAGTCGTCGCGGAAACGCTCATCGTCAGCGGAAAATCCGTCTCGTCAAAAAGACGCTTGAGAAGCGTTCCCTTTCCGACTCCCGAAGGGCCGGAAAAAACAAGGATTCGTCCCTTTTTGACGCTCGCGGCGTCGTTCTGCTCCGCCATGCGCAACCTCGTCGTCGCGTCGATCTTGCCGAACCTCGGCGCTATTCGACGTTTTGAACCATTTCACGAATTCGTTCAATCGTCGATTTCATCTCGACGACTAATTTGAGAACGTCGGGCGAATTCGCCTTCGAACCGATCGTGTTCGTTTCGCGAAACATCTCTTGGGTGAGAAAATCAAGTTTCTTACCACACGCCTTTTCGTTCGCCATAGCGCCGTCAAACTGGTCTAGATGCGAACGAAAACGCGAAATTTCTTCGGAAATATCGACCTTGTCGGCGTAAATCGCCACCTCGCGGATAATCGCCGACTCGTCAAACGCGACGTCGCGTCCCTCGAGCGCTTTGGCGACGCGTTCCGCAAGCCGCGCGCGGTAATACTCGACGACCTCGGGCGCAAGGCGATCGACTTCGGAAATAGAATCGCGAAGTTGAAGGATATTTTCCGCAAGATACTTCTGCGTCGCTGCGCCTTCGACGTCGCGCATCTTCTGGAACGGGACAAGCGCGTCTTTGAGATTTTGCTCAATCGCGTTCCAGAGGCGTTCGGCAAGATTCTCGACGCTCGAATTCGACTTGTCTTGAATCACGCCCGGCAGTCGCATAAACGCGACAATCGTCCCCAGTTCGCAGTCCTGGTCGTCGTTAAGTTCTTTTTTGAAGTTTGACGCCTCGGAAATATAGCGCCGTAACGTCGGAAGATTAATCTCGTAATCGGTTTCCGAACTTTCGCGGACAATCCTAATCGAAACGGAGACGGTTCCTCTGTCGATGTTTTTACGAAGAAGTTCGTCAATCTTCGTTTCGAGAGACGCGAATCCGTCCGGAAGTTTGATTGAAGTCTTAAGAAAGCGATTGTTAACCGCTTTAATTTCCGAGGAAATCAGATATTCCGAGTCGCGGGTCGTCGCCGCCCCGAACCCTGTCATACTAACCAACATGAGAGACAACCTGACGGTAAGACGATAAAATCAACAACCCCGGACGAACCGTCGCTTCGACGTCGTCCGGGTCGTTTCTCTCTTAGCAGCAACGCCGCAATGCGGAAAACCGCAGGCGTAAATCACTCGTTCGTAGCCGAATCGGCGGGCGTCTCGGTCGCTGGCGCTTCAGGAAGCGCGGGGACCGACGCGGGCGCGGAAGAATCCGTCGAGGATTCCACAGGGGTCGCCACCGGGTTCGCCGTCGCGCGATCAACAAGGGTGTTGTGCGATCTCATGCCGAGAATATAACGGCCGCCAAAGCAACAAACGAACCACACGACGGCAGTCCAAATCGTAATTCGGAGAAAGACGTCGGTCGTCTTCGTTCCGAACATGCTGCTGCCGCCCATGCCGCCGAACGCGCCGACGAGACCGCCGCCCTTGCCGCGCTGCAGCAAGACGATGAGGATCAGGAACAGCGAAAGGAGAACGAGGAAAATAAACAGAAGCGTCTGAAGGATGGTAATAAACATCTTTTGAAAACCCGGCGTCGGTTATGCGCGCGCCCCTTGCGCCGTAAGCGCGTGGGCGCGACCGCTGACTGAGTTCGTCGCGTCGCGGACGTAAGCGACGCGACGCGCAAAATTAAGCTCGTATCGCGCCAAACGCAGAATCAGAGCGCCTTAACGTTGTTGATGATTTCCATGAACGCGTCGACTTTGAGAGACGCGCCGCCAACGAGCGCGCCGTCGACGTCCGGCTTGCTCAGAATTTCAGCGGCGTTGGATCCCTTGACGCTGCCGCCGTACTGGATGCGGACGACGTCGGCGACCTCTTTGCCATAGCGTTCGGCAATCCAAGCGCGAACGTCGGCGTGAACCTCTTGCGCCTGATCGGGAGTCGCGACCTTGCCGGTGCCAATCGCCCAAACGGGCTCGTAAGCGATAACGCACTTCTTCATCTCTTCCGCCGAAACGCCGGAGAAGGAGCCGTCGAGCTGACGGCGGTTGACGTCGTTCGTAACGTTCGCTTCGCGTTCTTTGAGCAGTTCGCCGATGCAGACGATCGGGGTAAGGCCCGCCGCAAGCGCCGCGCGAACCTTGAGGTTAATGAGTTCGCTCGACTCGCCGATGATGTGGCGACGCTCGCTGTGTCCGAGGATCACATACTGGCAGCCGACGTCGGTCAGCATCGCCATTTCAATTTCGCCCGTGAACGCGCCGGCTTTCTCAAAGTACGCGTTCTGAGCGCCGACGCCGATATTCGATCCGCTGAGAATCTCGGCGACAGGCTGGACGTAAATCGGCGACGGGCAAACGGCGATATCGACTTCCGTCACGCCGGCGGCGGCGTCCTTAAGCCCCTGAGCAAGCGCTTTGGCGGAATCGAGCTTCAAATTCATTTTCCAGTTGCCGGCAATCAAGAGACGACGCATTGTTTATCCTCTTTTAGGTTTTAAACGCTTTATGGGAATCGTCCCGCGCGACGCGTCAACGTCGGGGGATTCGAATAATTATCCATTGAATTTTCAATGGTACCCCTTTTTTACGCAAGCGCAAGGGGGCGTTTCGATTTTGCCCCTCTAAAACGACCAATTAATCTGGTTTGTCGTCTAAACGCGACGTCGCAAAACGCCCCTGCGCTTTTCGTTCCGTCACTGAGCGTCTTCAAGGAGCAGGTTGCGGATCGAATCGAGTTCTTCATCCGTAACGCCGCATTCTTTGAGGTAGTTGACAAACTGCACGGAGAAAGGTTCGTTTTCTCCATACTTCTTCAGCGCTTCGCGGAATTTTATCATCTCTCCCGAACCAATGCGACGTTCTCCAAAAATAGAAAAGGTCGTAAGCTCGTAATCGGTGAAGATATCGTTATCCGAGACGCCGAGAACCGCTTTAATTCCCATGTTTAACGTGCCGCATCGATCCGCGCCCGCCCAGCAGTGGGTGTAGACGGGGTACGTCTCCGGTTTGGCGAGAAGCGCGAAAATATCGCGGAACATCTTCTTGTTCCGATCGTCGAGAATTCCGGAATAGGAGGAAATCGGGAAATTAATCCAGCGGACCTCGGAGCCAAGAGGCGACGCGTAGTCGGGCGAGCCGCCCCATTCGCTCTTGCCGCGAAGATCGAGGTCGACGCGAACGCCCAATTTTTTGACGATGAATTCGCGCGAACTTTCTTCGATTTTCATGTGGTTGTCGAATTCCGAACCGCGAAAGACCATGCCCTTCTTTATTCTCTTGCCGTTCGCCGCTTTCCAGCCGCCGGCGTCGCGAACGTTCGAAATTCCGGGCAAATCGTACCAACGCGGAAGCGTCGCCGCCGTCTTGAAACTCGCGACGTCGGAATAGCATGTCGTCTCCGCGTCGCCGTCTTTGACGATCGCTTTAACGCGCCAGAACAAGGTCGCGCCGGGCGCGACGTTCGTCGCTTGACATTCGGTCGCCTTTCCCGCGTCGACAATAACGAGATCGTCGCCGGTAAAATCGGAGTTCGTCGAAAGCTCGACGACGTAGCTCGCGTCGGGCGCGTCGCAAGGTTTCCACTGGAAAACGACGGGGGTCGGATGCGAATCTTCGCCGTGAGCGTCCTTTTTAAGTTTCGCGGGGTTGTATTCGAGATCCCAGTTCCGCGCCTCGGGCGTCTTGTAGTCGCGGGTCGCGGCGGGACGCAAATCGACGACGGCGTCCTGTTCGGGAGCCGTCGGAATCGGCGCCGCGCCTTGAACGGCGGAGACGCAGACAAACGCCGCCGTTAAAAGGACAAGAGAAATCTGAGAGAATCGAAATGTTTTCATTTCTTCACCTTGAGTTAGGAAATATGGCAAGTTGACCCCGACGCGAGGAGGAAAACCGTCCTCTATAAGCGCGGGAACTAATCGAGCAATTTGATTTGAACCTTAACGCGACCGCCGTTGCGTTTGAGATTTTTAGGCGCGGCGTTGACGCGAAAATATAGGATTCCCGAACGTTCGGGCTCGAGAACGACGGACGATTTCGCAAAATCGACGCCGCCGTTCCATGGATAGAGCGCGTTGTAAAAGTCGAAACGCGACGCTTCGGGTTCGCGATCGTTCGTTTGTTCCGCCGATTTCAGTTCGGCGAGAGTCTCGTCGGAGAAACCGGAGGCGTTTCCGAGACTCTCGTCTCCAAATCGAGTATGACGCGAACGGCGAAACGCGTCGAAGCGGAAATCCGCGCCGAGATCGCGCGAATTGTCGTCGGAGGCGGTTTGGTAGACGTCGGCAAACGTTTCGCCCGTCGGATCGGGCGCGACGACGGCTCTCACCCTGCCCGCCGGACGTCCGCCGAAGTACTCGATCGTCGCGCCGGTTCCCTCGAAGTCAAAGGTTTTCTTCGCGTCTTCGAGATAAAACTTAAATCGTCCGGCAATCGTGAGCTTGTACTTCGCGCCCGCCGTCGTTCTTACGCCGGAATCGAGCCAACCTCGCGTCGGATCGATCGAGACGACGACGCCCTTGCGCAGTTCCTCTTCCGTCGGCGCGCTCGGAAGGAGCGGTTCCGAACTGATCGCGGTCGCCTCAAAATCATATTCGTAATCGAGTTGTTCGAGAAAATCCGCCCAGTCGTATTCCAGCTCGCCCCAACGGTCGCCTATCGCGTCGACGAAGAGCGCGTTCGGATCGTTTGCGACCATCCAATACGGGAGGACTTCGGCGACGTCGCGATATTTTGGAGAGCGCGAAAGGAACGAAACGAACGCCCAGCTCCACGCGTAAGAGGAAACCTGTTCGTAATCGCGAGGTTGAAAACTCATGATATCGAGAATCGACGGCGCGCGGCGCGTCGCGAGAATTTGTCTGATCTGACGCAGACGTCCGAAACCGGGGTAAGCTTTTTCAGAAACGGGGAATTGCGCGAGTTCCAGCCCCTTTTTCGGGCTCCACTGATGGAGCGCAAGGTATTCGGCGGCGCCTTCGGAGTACCATCGAGGGTTGAGATCGCCGAAATACTCGTGCATGAACGTGTGGACAAGCTCGTGCATGAGGAGGAATCGGTTGTAGTATCCCAGCCCCTGATCCTTCGCAAAAATCCGATTGCGGTCGGAGTATCCGTAGAGAAAACGCGGGGAGCCTTCGAGCGCTCTGATTTCAACGAACGCGTCGACGTCGCGCATGAGAAACGCCTCGACCTTCCAATTTTCGAAAGGGGCGGGATCGGCGTGAAAGATTTTGCACAAAATCGGAACGGCGGCGTCGAGCGCGTCAGGAATCTGATCGACCTCCGTAGAGGACGGAAGATCGGTGTAAAGCGTAATCCGACCGGAGGCGACGCGCCGGATTTCACGGTCGGCGGCGCGCTCAAGATCGACGTCGGGATACTTTTCCCACCGCTTACGGCGTTCCTTCGCCGCGTCGAGAACGAACTCGCGGAGTTTCGGAGCCGTCTTGGGATCGAACCAATTTTGAGCGTCGCGCGCTAGGGCGACAAGTTCGGGAGAGGAGCCGTTCGTCCTCTCTCGAACTGCGCGGGAGCGTTCGGCGCCGTTTTCGCTAGTGGGAGTCTCGACGCCGCCGGCGCCGACCGAGACGTCGCTTCGGGGGCGCGGCTTAGGGGGAGCGGCGAACGCGGCGCGCGCCGTCAGGGCGAAAACGAGCGCGACGAGAACAAGACGGAGCAGGACGAGTTTATCGCTTTCCAAGCTCGCGTCGACGACGCGTTTGACGCCGTCTTTCGACGTCGCGCGGTTATGGTTTTTCATAGGAATCTCTTTGAAATACTTTAGCTCGCGGGCGGCGCCGTCGTTCGACGTCGCGTCCAATCGCGTTTATTATACACCGTCGACGTTAAATGACAAATTACGCGTCTTTAAAAAACGACCTTGCCGACGTTCTGAAAATAATCTAAGATTCGGCGATTGTTTGGAGAAACAGGCGTTCCGCAACTTTATTGACGTTCGTGAACGCTCTTCATAAGTTAAAGGAATAACGCCTTTTCCGCGTGAACTCAAAATAGAATTGGGAGACGCGTTGGAGAAGAAGTCAACCATGGTCGCGCGTCAGAGACGACGGTCCTACGCGCATTGCCGGAGACGAAGGGATTCAACGGATGTTTTTCTCAGACTCCAGAGATATAAACGTCGATAAACCGTCGAACCGCGCCGTATCAACGTTGAAAGCGTTCCTCGCGGCGACGGCAGGGCTGTCGGCGCTCCTCGCCGCAGGTTGCGCGGCGTCCACTTCTTCCGCGACGGCGCACAACGCCGCGGGGGTCGAATCTTTCTCGGCGGGTCGTTACGACGACGCGATCGCCTATTTTCAAGAGTCCCTTGAAGATAATCCGTCAAACGCGGAAGCGTATTATAATCTCGCGTCCGCGTATCAGCGGAAAGCGGCGGAAACAGGCGACACGGTTCTTCTAGGACAAGCGGAGGACGCGTACTGGACGGCGCTCGAAAACAATCCGAATTCAGAAACGATCGTCTGTTGCTATCGCGGACTTGCGACGTCGGCGATGGCGCGCGGCGACGGAAACGCCGCCCTTCAAACGCTCGAAGCGTGGCGAGACCGCAACCCGGATTCAATCGAACCGAAACTTGAAATCGCCTACCTTCTCGAAGCGCAGCAGAAGGATTCCGAAGCGTACGACGTTCTCAAACAGGTCGCGGCGGAAGCGCCGAACGATTATCGCGCGTTCTATAAAATGGGCGTCCTTGCCGAGCGCGCCGGCGATTTAACCGACGCGATGGAAAACGCGGAAACCGCCCACAAACTCAATCCGAGCGACAGAATCGTCGCGCAGCGGATGAACAGTCTAGAAGCGCAATACGCCGCAAAACAACGTTCCGAACAAGCGGCGGCGCAGAAGACCGCCGTCGCCAAAGCGGAATTCGTCGACGTCCCCGTATCCTCGGACGCGCTTCCCGTCCAAACGGCGCCCGTCCAGACGACCTCGGCGAAAGCGCAGGAAAACAGCGACGCGCAGCCCGCCGAATTGGTCGTTCCCGAAGCGCAGCCCGCCCCGACGACCAATTTCCAGCCCGTTCCGAAAATCGACGCGCAGATTTCGCAAAGTCAGCCGATCCAAGTCAAATCCGATCCGCAGAACGACGCCGCGCTCGGTTTCGGGAATCCCGTCGCGAGCGGCGGTCAAACGGCGTCGAATTCCGACCGGCGCGTGAACCGCGTAAAAGACGATTCCGACGTCAAATGGATTTCCTCGTCAAACGCCGACCGCGTCCGGAACATGATCGCGCAAACCGGCGCCACGTCCCCGCAAGACGCCGCGAACAATTCAGGCTTCCCCGTCGTAAGTTCCGACGGGACGGGTTCGGCGTCGCAGAAGCTTCCGAATAAAACGGTCACGACGGCGCAGTTTGAAACGCCCGCGTTCGCGCAAAACGCCGCGAATACGGCAAGCGCGGCGACGGCGTCGCAACCTTCCGCGCCGCAAGCGACGACGGTTAACGCGACGTCGGAAACGCCGCAGGTCGCCTCGACGCCGGCTCCCGTAAAAGAGATCGCCAAACCCCGCGCCGAACTTCATTCCGGCCCGCCTCGAGTCTCGGCGGGTTCCTTCTTCTAAACGGCTGGAAACGTCGTCTTCCATACAAGCCGCCGCGCGACGATGACCGCGCGACGGCTTTTTATTTTCCCTCGTAACTTTAGACGATAGCCGAACCAAGCGAATTGAACCTTCGACTGCTCAACGAAGCCAGGGATTTAAAAATCAAAAAATTATCTCTCCCTTTTGTTTTTTTGCAGAGCAAGCTTGACGCGCTAAGCGCTGTCTAGTATATTGTGAAATCGTTACGGTTGCGTTGCGCCGCGTTCCATCTCCTATTAACCTATTTGCCTCCACAGAGATCAATGAAGTCGCCCAGCGTTCTATTCACATCTTGGCATTTTTACCTAGACGCGGAATTGCGGAATTATTGAAGAATAAAATGAAAACAAAACAAACGATTATTCTTACATGTATCCTCGGTTTTGTTTTGAACGCCAGTATTTTCGCCTTTGACGAAATCAGTAAAGAACCAATTTACTATCAGTTTGATCTCGACGGAAAACCCGCCCCTCAAAGAATGGTTTCCAACGTCGCCGACGACGTTCCTTTGCCGATAGAAAACGAATTCATCGCCAAACTTTACTCGTTTCATTCGATAAATCAATGGGATTGCGAACAAATTGAGAACAGGGAAAAGCTTTTAGTCGCAATAGCGCGCGGCGACTATCAAACGGCGATCCAAGAGGCGGAAAAAGGATTGAAAAAATACTCGCCGTTGGGAACAAATTTTGGAATTGACGCAAAGAGTGGAACCCTTCTTAGGAAGTATATGTTTTTTTTAGCGACCGCTCATGAACTAAATGGCGATTGGAGGGAGGCGCTTTCCTTGTTTGGCGCTATCGAAGGAGATTACAGCGTCGATTTTATGCTGACAGAAGCTCGAATACTCTACGCTATTGGAAATCGAAAAGATGCGTTTAAGATTTCCTGTGACGCTGTACTTCGACTAGATCCGCTTCCGATTGATTCTGTTTTCGGGAAGATTGAAAACGAAAGACAGAATTTTCCGAAGCGACAAAGAATTATGTTGCCGGGCGGAGCCGGTTCCTATGACCCAGAATGGATACAGCTTTGGAAATTACGCGATTCATGCGCCCGAATTGTCTGTCCAGAACTTCATTTCGTCGCGGCGCATCCCTTTCGTAAAGTACCCGAAGGCTCCAAGAGCTTTGACGAACTTCAACGCGAATCATACGAACTCTTTTTGAAGTTCATCGACGAGGAAAATGAACGCCTTCCCCAATACAAGAGACGGGCGTGGGAAGCGAATATTTTTCATAAGCTAGAAGAACTTCCTTACGGTTGCGGAATTATGGGAATGGGCGTCGTTCCTTAGAAACAAGTTTGCTTCAAAGTGCGCTACGTCACACGTTTTCAAATCCTTTGTCATATGTGCGCTGGTAGGGCAAAGGGCGTGACGTTCAATAAATTAGCGCGCCTTCTATAAAATGGGCGTCCTTGCCGAGCGCGCCGGCGATTTAACCGACGCGATGGAAAACGCGGAAACCGCCCATTCAAATTTTTCCTTTCAAAAAAATGGAGAAAGTACCGTAGTCTATGGAGAACAATAGAATGAAAAGCAATACAATCTCAACCGTTGTACTATTCCTAACAACGTTCGTATTGTCCTTCTGCGCGAATCGTAGTTTTTCGGACGACGCGCCCCCTCCTACCGACGTAAATAACGCGACGGAAAAACAGAGCGTTTCCCTTGTGGAAGAATTCGGTCTTCTTACCAAATTGGAGGATGAAATCGACTGGTCGGGACTGGCGGCTAGGTTGGATATTAAAACGCCGCCATTCGCGGATTACGAGAGGCTTTTGTTCGACTCGGTTTCGTGGTCATTCGAGAGCAGCCTTCCCGGCCTTCCCGACACCGAAGCCAGAGTTTCCGACCTTCTCATTCAGAAACGTTACGACGAAGCGATTCAAAAATGTCTCGAAAGGATGAGGGAGTCATGGCCGTTCGTCGGTAAGGAAACGCTGCTGCCCAACGTCGATTCGGGTCTGGAACTTCAGGGCGCGACCTCGCGATTTCGCTTCTATCTTCACGCCTACGCGCGCGCCTGCGAATTGAAGGGAGAATACGCCAAGGCTTCAAATCTTTATTCCCTCTTATACGGCGGAACCTATTCGAGTACAGAGGAAATTAAATGGACTGACACAAGACTGGCTTTCGCTCAAAAAGGGAAAGACGGTATTTACTTTTCCCTCCCAATGCTCGCCGAATACAAAGAAGTCGACTTTAACAGTATCGTCGCGGAACTCGAAAAATGGGTCGAACTGCGCAACCAGCGCAAGTCCGGCGCCAATTCTCCAGACGCCGTTTTTGTCGACATTATCCTGCCGACTCAATCTAAATATCTTGAATGTCGGTATTACGCCGAAGCGCGGCGCCTTTACGTTTTGCGAGACAGGTGCGCTCAAATTGTCAATCCCAGACTTCATTTCACGATCGATACGCGACCGGATCCTTCCGTCGATCCTCGTCAGCCCCGTTATAGGCTTATTTTACTCTCAAGAGCGTCGTATTTAACCTTCCTAGACTACCTGGAAGAGGAGTATCGGAAAACGCTTGAACGATTGGAAAAAGCGGGACGTGAACCTAGCGAGAAACTAAAAGCCGAAATGGAAGTCGCGCGGCAACTGGCACGACTCCCCCTCTAGCCGCCTTCTAAAGCGCAATTAAGAAGCCGCGCAACTACGGCGCCTAGCCGGCGCTGACAAACCTGGAAAAAGAAAATCGCGCCCGAAAACTCAGAGTTGTCGGGCGCGTTTACTTTGCAAACGGTCGCAGAAATTGACGTCGCCGCCAACGAGCGGCGACCTAGAGTTTTCGCCTTCACGCGCTCAAGCGCCGTCTCGCGCCGTAAGGCGAATACCGTCAGTCGGGACGTCCCGGTCAGCCGGCGCGGCGGACGACGGCGGGGTCGTAGCTCTCGACGTCGGCGATCGACCACGTCATGCGGTACGCGTCTTCGTCGGCGGAACTGTAATATTTGCGATTAATCCATTTGGCGCGGAATCCGACGCTGCGGAGGAAGACCTGTGCGACGACGTTTCTTTCCCGAACGACGCCGACGATTTCAGAACGCGACGTTCCGAATCGTTCGGCGAGTTCGCGCAGCAGCGCCGAACCGACGCCCGAACGACGCTCCGTGTCGAGCACGGCGCAGCTGAGAAGTCGAATCGTCCTATCGCGTCGCTCATAAACGGCGTATCCGACGACGTCCCCTTCTCGTTCTGCGACGAGACAGCCGCACCGATCAAGGGAAAGGCAAAATTTAAAATCTTTACCGGACCACGGGAATTCAAAAGAATCGCTTTCGATCGCCAAAACGGCGTCGATATCTTTTGGCGAAAAATCACGAAAGATCGTCGGGGAACTCGAGCGGCGATACGACGGATCAAAAGACAGAAGCTCGTGGTTGTTCAAGGCTTTTCTCCTAACTCAGTTCCGTAGCGACAGACGACGTCGCGAGCAAGTTTCCCGTTCCCACTTCGGGACCCGAGACGTTCGCGACTGTAGCGAAAGTCTCGTGAAAGCGCAACGTCATTTTTTTTTCAACTGGACGCGGAACGCCGTTCGAATCGCGCCGGATATCTTGAAAAAACTTCGACGCGCCGCAGAGTTGTCGGTAGAGAAAAAAATTGAAACGAAGCTGAAAAAAAAATCTCTTGGACTTCCACGTCGCGAGTTTTTAGCGCGGCGCGACGAGAAGAAAAAAAGAAAAACGCGAGATTTAAGGCTACGCGCCCTTGTAGGTCGGGGCGATAAGCGTTAGAATCATAAGGCAAAAATCGAAAATGGACGAAGGTCCGACTTGCGCGCCGCAGGGTTTGCGGCGTCCTTTTCGCCTTCTGATCGCCGCGTTTCTGTGTGGAAACCGCGGCGTTTCCCCTTATGCCGAGGTCAATCATGAACGTCGTTTTAACGAATGTTGCGAACGTTTTTTCGTCCGCGCTTCTTATGGACGCCGCCGCGCCGCCCGCGCCTGCGGGAAGCGGTCCGTTCCAAGCCGTTATTATGGTCTTTCTGGTGCTCTTGGCGCTATTCTTCATCTTCATTCTGCCGGCGCGTTCACGCGACAAGCAAACGCAGAAGATGATCGACTCGATCAAGATCAACGACAAAGTGCTAACGACGGGCGGCGTCATCGGCGTCGTCTGCTCTATCGACGCTCAGGGAGGCGAAATCGTCCTGCGCGTCGACGACGCCAACAACGTTAAGATTCACTTTGCGCTTTCGTCGGTCTACTTCGTCTTCAATAAGGAAGCGGCGAAGAAAGAAAAGGACGGCAAAGACAAGGGTAAGGACAAAGACAAGAGCGCTAAGAAATGAGCGCTTGGCGTCGCGTCCTTAACGTAATCGACTCAAACAGGAATTGACGCGCGCGGCGCTCCCGACGCGTCATGACTTTAAAACCGAAATCGCGACTTTGTCGCGTCGTTCGCTGCGCAAATCGGTCGCAAAGAACGTTCGGAATCTCGTGTTAACTTAGTAACAAATTTGACCCAAATGACTAACGAAAAACTCTCGTTAAGCCCCCTCTTCTTAGGGCTTGTTACGCTCTTCGCGCTCGCCGCCGGAACGGCGACGACGACTTACGCGCAGGACGACGCCGCCGCAGATCAAGCGGCCGCCGTCGCGACCGAAACACCCTCCGACGCCGAAGCGGCGCCCGCAGCAGACGTCCCAGTCGCCGAAGCGCCTTCTCCGGAAGAGTCTTCTTCCGAGGCGCCTTCCGCCGAGGCGGAACCCGCCGCGACCGAAACTCCTTCCGACGCCGAAGCGACTCCCGCAACCGACGCCCCTGTCGCCGAAGCTCCTTCTCCGGAAACGCCTTCTTCTGAGGCGCCTTCCGCCGAAACCGACGCCGCCGCGACAGAGCCCGCTCCCGAGGCGGCGACTGAAACGCCCGCCGTTCCCGTCGTGACCGAAACGTCCGTGAAGGAAGTTCCTGGTGGAAAATCGACGGCGCGTGGAATCTTCGTTTTCGGAACCTTCATCCTCCTCTGCGTCTTGGGGTATTTCTTTGCGCGCATGTGCGTTAAGAAGTTCAAGTCGCCGGAGACGATGTTCGGCTACTTCGTCATTTTCTTCTGCTTCTTCGGAGCGGTGATCTCGACGATCAAGGGGCTTTCGGAACATCGCGTCAACCTCGGCGTCGACCTGCGAGGCGGTTCGATTCTCGTTTACGAGGTCAGTCCCAATAAAGACTCGGGTCACGACACGGTCACGAACGAGGACATGAGCGGGCTTAAAAACGCGATCATGAGACGCATCAACCCGTCCGGCGTTCGCGAAATCGCGATCCAGGAACTTGGCGCGAACTCCGAAATCAAGATCACGATTCCGGAAGCGGACGACGCGGAAGTCGCGCGTCTTGAACGCGTTATTAACGACACGGGTCAGTTGAAATTCCGCATTCTCGCGTCCACCGCGTCCACCGATCAGGGCGAACGCAAGGCGATCGAAGAAGCCCGACGTCCTGAATTTGCCAACGAATGGAATATCTCGCTCGACGCCGCCGGAATGGGCGACGGGGTCGTCGTCGGCGCTTCGTGGCTGCCGGTCGACCCGACGCAAAATAACATCGCTCACGCCGACTGCGTCTCGCGTCCGTCGCAGTATAAGCCGCGCGAGGACGAAATTGGAACTGAATCGGTTCCTCAGATCGACCTTCTCGTCCTTGAGCTCACGGACAGCTTCGACGTCAACGGTTCTCACATTGAGTTCGTGCAGGAAAGCGTCGGACAGCTCGGCGAGCCGGAAGTCGTCTTCACGATGCGTCCTGAAGGCGCGAAGCACATGCAGCGTCTTACCGACCGTTACAAGGCGAGTTCGGCGCGCGACTCCGGACGTCAACTCGGCGTCGTGTTCAACGGTCGTCTCTTCAACGCGCCGAATATTCAGAGCACGATTAGCGACCGCGGTCAAATCACGTTCGGTCACGATCTTTCCCCTGAATCCCGCCAGCGTATTCAGAACGAAGTTCGCGACCTGATCGCCGTTATGCACGCCGGCGTTTTGCCCGCGACCCTTTCCGACAAGCCGGTCACGAAGATGGTCACCGGACCGACCCTCGGCGCCGACACGATTCGCAAGGGTAAGAACGCGATCATGTGGGGCGGCGTCATCGTCCTCCTCTTCATGATCTGCTACTACGGGTACGCGGGCTTCGTCGCGGCTTTCGCGGTTCTCATGAACCTCGTGCTGATTATGTCGGCGATGATCGCGATGCGCGCGGCGTTTACGCTCCCGGGTCTTGCCGGTCTCGTTCTCACCGTAGGTATGGCGGTCGACGCGAACGTTCTTATCTTCGAACGCATCCGTGAAGAACTCCAAGGCGGCGCGGCGCTTCGCATGGCGATTCGCAACGGTTATCAGCGCGCGTTCACCGCGATTTTCGACTCCAACATCACGACGATGCTCACCGCGTGGATTCTGTACGTCGTCGGTTCCGAGCAGATCAAGAGCTTCGCGGTCACGCTGTTCCTCGGCGTTCTCTTCAGCATGTTCACGGCGACTTACGTCTGCCGCATCATCTTCCAATCCTGCGAAAAGGCGGGTTGGATTTCTAAGAACTGCATCTCCCCGCTCCTTCCGGGAATCAAGCCGTTCAAGCGTCCGAATATCGACTTCTTCGCGCTTGCGAAGAAGACGTATATGATCTCCGTCGGCATTATCGTCGTCGGTCTCGTCGCAGTCGGCGTTCGCGGCAAGGGAATCTTTGACGTCGACTTCGTCGGCGGCGTTGAAATCCAGACGGTCTTCACCGAGCCGCTCGAGATTTCCGATATTCGTTCGAACCTTAAGGAGCTGCCCGACCTCTCCGTAAGCGAACTTTCGCTCGCTAAGGACCGCGACGGCAACGCAGTCGCGCCGAACACGTGCTATACGATCAGCGCGTCTTGCCCGACCGACAAGACGGCGGACGAATTCCGCGTCGAGGTCGAAAATATGCTCAAGGCGAACTTCGCCGACAAACTCCGCCACTATTCGATGGAATACACGATCGGCGACGTCGAAGAAGTCACGCCCACGGGCGCGACCGTCGCGAAGCCGCAGGTCACGGTCGCCGTCAAGACGAATCCCGCGCTTAGCCGCGAGGTCGTATACGGTTACTTCGAAGACTCCCTCGCCGAGGGACAAGATTTGACCTTTGACGTTACAAACGAAGCTTACCAGGGCGGTTCCGACGCGCCGTCGACCGAATGGAACGTCGTCTTTGATTCCGGCGACGCCGACGCGGTTAAGACGATAACCGAAGCCGCTCAGAAGGCGGTCGCCGATCAGTCCGCGTTTGAAGCGTCGAACACGGTCGGTTCGTCCGTCGCGAGTTACGCTCGTATGCAAGGCGTCTTGGCGATTCTCGGAAGCCTCGTGTGCATTATCGCGTATCTGTGGTTCCGATTCCGTCACGCGGTCTTCGGACTCTCGGCGGTCGTCGGTCTTGTCCACGACGTCTGCTTCACGCTGGGTCTTATCGGCCTAAGCTACTGGCTCGCGTCGTTCCTCTCCGTCCTTGGAATCATGCAGTTCAAGATCGGTCTTTCGACCGTCGCCGCGTTCCTCACGCTAATCGGTTACTCGCTGAACGACACGATCGTTCTCTTCGACCGTATCCGCGAAACGCGCGGCAAGTCTGAGGCGCTGACGATTGAGATTATCAACAAGGCGACGAATCAAGTCTTCACGCGTACGATTCTGACGTCGTTGACGACAGCGTTCTCCGTGCTCGTTCTGTACGTCTTCGGCGGCGCCGGCATCCACACGTTCGCGTTCGCGATGCTCGTCGGCGTAATCGTCGGTACCTACAGCTCGATCTTCATCTGCGCGCCGTTCCTCTACTGGCTGCTTCAGCGCCGCAATTCGAAGACCCCGTCGCAGCGCGTTAAGAAGTGATCTGCTAGCCGCGTAACGCGGCGCAAAAGCGTCTAAAATCCAAGGCGCGGCGTTTTTAAGACGCCGCGCCTTTCTTGTTGTGGGATTGCAAGCCCGCACGATTTCTCTCAGCCTTTTCATTTTCTTGAAATCTTCTTCGACGCGAGATATAATCGAAGAAACGCGTCCTGTTTTTTGATCGTCGTTTTTTCAGAAGGAGCTAATATGTTTGAAACGTCAATCTCAGTCGATCGCCGCCAGTTTCTGAAGCGACTCGGCGCCGCAGGAATCGTCGGCGCCGCGCTTCCGCGTCTTTCGTTTCCCGCGTTCGCGCTCGGCGAAACCGACGACGCAAAGCCCATCGCCGCCGACCTTTCGACGCCGTTGGACGTAACCGACGACGAGATGAACGCGGTCTACGAAGAAATCAAAACGCCCTTCAAATACGGAATCGTCCTGCCGCAGGAGGACGGCGACCCCGTCGACAGCCCGAACGTTTTCCGACTCGACGGAACGTGGTATATGATCTACCTGCGCTTCCTCGACAAAACCGGCTACGTCGCGCGCCTTGCGAAGAGCGACGACCTTGTTCATTGGGAGACGCTCGGAACGGTCGCGCCCTTCCGTGAAAAAGGGTGGGACGCGTGGCAGTGCTCGCCCTCCGCCGCGCTCGTGGATCACGTTTGGGGCGGCTCCTACGCGCTTCAACCGTACGACGGAAAATACTGGTTCACCTACATCGGCGGCGAAGGAAAAGGTTACGAGCCGGACCCGCTGAAAATCGGGCTGGCGCATACCGACGCGCCAACCGTCGCCAAAGAGTGGACGCGTCTCGACGAGCCGATTATGTCTCCCGACGATCCGGACGCGCGCGACTTCGAGAAAACGACAATGTACAAGACGTCCGTCATTTGGGACCGCGACGAGACGCTCGGTTTCCCGTTCGTATGCTTTTACAACGGCAAGAGCGTCGCGACGGGACGATCGGTCGAGCGCATTGGAATCGCGGTCTCCGACGATCTTAGAAGGTGGCGCCGTTATGGAACGGGTCCGATTATCGACAATGGAAGCGGCATTTCCGGCGATCCTCAGGTCGTCAAGATTGGCGATCTCTGGTGCATGTTCTATTTCGGAGCGTTCTGGAAGCCGAAAGCGTTCGACACGTTCGCCGTTTCCCGCGACCTTAAGAGTTGGCGCAAATGGAACGGCGCTCATCTCGTCGAACCGTCGAAGCCGTACGATCAGACGTACGCGCACAAGCCGTGGGTTGTTAAACACGACGGAATCGTCTACCACTTCTACAACGCCGTCGGCGACCAAGGACGTTGCATCGCGCTGGCGACCTCAAAGGAACTCTGACGCGTTTATTTCAAGCGCGTCGTCACCTTAGCTTCTCAATGGCAAACGAAATGAAATCGACATTTTTTAAAAGAATTCTAGGAGCCGCCGTCCTCGCCGCGGTTTTTCATTGTTTCGACGCGACGCAACCCGCGAACGCCGCCGAACTTAAAACGCCGATCGACCGTCACGCCGTCGTGGAACGCCATCGAATTCAAACAGACAAGCTCGATCTCCTGCTCCCCGTTGGCAACGGCAATTTCTGCTTCAACGTCGACGGCACGGGACTTCAAACGTTCAAGGGCGACGTCCTTTCGCATTGGGGCTGGTTTTCGGAACCCCTTCCCTCTAAATACACTTGGGACGACGTGCCCGTTACAGGAACGTACTACCAAGGACGCCTCAAGGGCGGCGATCCGTTCCCCGCCGACCGTCATGACCTTTATCTTTGGATTCGAAACAGCCCGCACCAGGCGAATCTCGCGCGAACGCGATTCCTTCGAGCCGACGGAACGCCGATTAAACCGGAAGAAATCAAAGACGTCAAACGCGATCTCGATCCATGGACCGGAATCCACCTGACGAGTTTCACGCTCGACGGACAGCCCTTTGAGGTCGCGACCTGCGTGAGCGACGACGTCGCGCTCGATTCGACGGTCGGAGTCAAAATCGACTCGCCCCTCGTCCGCTCCGGCGCCGTTGTCGTTGAAATCGCGTTTCCCTATCCAAATCTCAAGCACGGCGCGTGGTCGGGAGAATTCTCCGACGCGGCGCCTCAAACGCCCTTTACGATCGTTCGTCCTGAAACTCAAACGGACGTTTCGTCCATTCTTGTCAAACGCGAGTTGAAAAACGAGTACGCGCGCGGGATCGTCGGAGATTATTCCTATGGAATTCGCGTCGACGCGTTCGGCGGCGCCGTCGAACAGATTGGCGACACGTCGTCCCTCCTCGTAAAGGGAAACGCCGACGCCAAGGCGCTTGAACTTTCAATAACGTTCGACGGCGGCGATTATTACGCGCGTCCCTGCGACAATTCTGCCGCAAGCGCGGAACACGTCGATTTCGCAACGATTGAAAACGCCTCGAAAGCGCGCTGGGAGGCCTTCTGGCTTTCCGGCGGCGCAATCGACCTTTCCGGCAGTACGGATCCCCGCTGGAAGGAACTTGAGCGTCGAATTGTACTGTCGCAGTTCCAATTGCGAACGAACGCGGCGGGAAGCTGGCCATGTTCGGAATCGGGACTCCTCAATATCTGCCCGTGGAGCGGCCGTTTCCACATGGAAATGGTCTGGTGGCATTTGATCCACTGGCACGCCTGGGATCGCGCCGAATTAGGCGAACAGGCGACGAAAATCTATCCGACGGTCCAAGCCGGCGCCGCCCAACTCGCGCGGCAACTCGACTACAAGGGCTTCAAGTGGCAGAAGGAAATCGCGCCGGACGGACGCACCGCGCCGTGGGTTGGCAATCTCGTTTTGCTCTGGAAACAGCCGCATCCGATTTACTTCGCGGAGATGGACTATCGACGCGATCCGAGTCAAGCGACGCTCGACAAATGGTCTGAAATCGTCGAAGAAACCGCCGTCCACATGGCGGATTACGCGACGCGCGACGAAAACGGCGTTTATCACCTCGACCCCGCGATGCCGCCGAGCGAAGTCGGCATAACTAAAGACGATATTTTCGACCTCGCATACTGGCGTTGGGGACTCGACATGGCGAACGTCTGGCGCGAACGTCAAGGAAAAGAACGTTGTGCGCTATGGGACGAAATTCGCGCCAACCTCGCGCCTATTCCGCAGAAGGACGGTCATTTCATCCGCTCCGCCTCATGGAGCGACGATTTTGAAACGCGCAACTGGGAACATCCCGACCTTATCGGAATCTACGGCGTTATCCCGCCGGTCCCCGAGGTCGATAAAAGCGTCGCGCTTGAAACGGTCGAACGCGTCTTGAAAGAATGGCAGTGGGAACGCTGCTGGGGCTGGGATTTCCCGATGACAGCGATGGCGGCGTCGCGACTTGGGCGCCCTGATCTCGCCGTCGACGCGCTCATGCTCAACTCCACGTGCAACGTTTACGGCGTTTCCGGCGCCAACTTCGGCGGTCCCGCCGTCGGCGGCGGCAAGGGCGAATATCTTCCGGGCAACGGCGGACTGCTCTACGCGGTCGCAGGAATGTGCGTCGGCTATGACGAAACGGCGTCGGCAAAGGAAACGCCGAAATCGGGCGACACGGCGCCGGGCTTCCCGGAAGGCTTCTCCGTGAAGTGGGAAAACCTGAAGCGTCCCCTCTGACGCGAAATCGTCCGTTGATTCCGTCTGTAAAAAAAAAATCGGAAAACGTTCGTTCCGGCGTTTTCCGATTTTTTCATGGAGTCGCGCGTAACGGCGTCCCGTCTCTAATCTTTGGAGGGAGCTTTCTCGTCGGCGTCGAACGTTTTTTGCGCGGCGACGCTCGGCGGATCGTGGAGTTTTAAAACGACGAACTGCGTATTCTCGTAAACGCGGTCATGGTCGACGAATTCCTGCCATCGCCGCAACGCTTCGGGAACGGTAAAGATCGTGTACGGGGGCGTCTCGACAATCGCGTAATGATAACCGTCCTCGGCGCTTTCTTTAAGGACGCGCTCGCGTCCTTTGTTGAGGAAAACGACATTTAGCGCTTGATTCCAACGCGTCGGCGAACCTTCAGGATCGCCGGGGTTTGCGTAAAAACGCTCCATTTTACGACTCCATTCGACGATCGAGTTCGCGTCCTGCGGGATTTCCTTCCAGTTCCCCGCCTCTGCGCGTCGCGCGTGCCATTTGAAGGACTCGCACCCGCGCGGAACGAGAAAAATCGCGTCCTCCGGCGTATTGTCGCGAACCCAGCGGCAAGCGTCGATCCATCCGTCGGCAATCGACTCTTTCGGCGGCGCGCTTCGCGGAATAACCTTCGTTCCACGAAGATCGACGTAATAGCACAGCCGCCAGCAAGGCGCGGCGACGACGATCAACGTCAGCCAAACGGAAAGACACGTTAGAAACGTCGCCGAAAAACAACGTCGTGGCGCTCCGATTTCCTTCGACGTTTTACGGAGCCGTCGCCACGCGGCAAAAGTCCCGCTGAAAAGGAGCACGAGTCCCAGCGCCGCGATTAACGCCATAAAGGAAACGGCTTCGGTAGGCTTCGGCAACGGAACAAGACCGCCGACGGCGCTCGCACGCGCAACCGCTACGGCGCGGCGGAAGAAGAAGAAACGCAGTCCCCAGTAGCCCGCCGCGCCGACAAGGAGCGTAAATAACGCCGACGCGACGAAAACGACGTGCGAAAACCCCTCGTCCCGAACGCGCGCCCTAAGTTCGCGAGCGACTTCTAGCCCCAGACGCGTCGCGAAGAAAACCAATCCAAACGGAACCGCCCAGTCGGAAAGACGATACCAGTAATAGCGGAGTACGCCGGCGACGACCTCAGGGTCGGCGATTCGTCCTGTCGAGGCGAGATATTTGCTTCCCCAATCGAACGCCGCGCCTACAAGCGCGAAAAGCGTCGCGGCAAAGACGAAGGCGCCGAGTCGCGCAAAACGCGAATCGGTTACGGCGGCGATTTGAACTCCTTGAAGATCGCCGTTCTCTTTTGAACGCGATTCGCGTTCTTCGCGGAGCCCTTTGAGAAGATACGCGCCGAGCGTCGCAAGCGCCGCGACGACAAGGGTCATGAGCGCAAATCGGGTCAGAAAAGTCCACGGGAGAGAGGAAGCGACGAGATGGTGTTGTAGGCGTTCAAACACGTAGATACGCCGCGATTCGCGAATCGTTTCGGCGGACGCGCCCGCGTCGAGCTTCAGCGCGGGAATCACGCCGAGGAGCGAAATCGCGCCCCCGGCGATCAGCCCCGGCGCCGTCGCGAGCAATTCTTTGACAAAAGCGCCCAAACGGTTCGCGAAACGTTTGCCCAACGTTCGGCGGGTTTCGTCGTTTCCTGCGCGACGCGCCTTGAGAGACGCGCCGTAGCGCCAGTGCGCGTCGAGCGCCCACGCGACGAGACACGCCAAAACCGTCCAGCCGCCGACGAGCGGATGAAACGCCGAACCGAGTCCCAGGAGAATCCACCCGCGATTGTATTTCCCCTCAAGACAGCAGGCCAGTCCCCAGAAAACGAAGGGAAACGCAAGGCTTTTTCCTTCGACGCCTCCGATAATCCATTCGCCCGCAAGATGAAAGGACTCAAGATAAAACGCAAACGCCGTCGCCGTCAGAACGGAAACGAAATCAATCGGGATCAACGCGCGACTCAAACGTCGCCACGCGCAGGCGGTGAAAAGCCAGACAAGAACTCGACCGACCCAGACGAGAACGTTCTGCGAAAACAGGAACGAGAGAAGTCCGAAGGTCGCGTAAAAGAGCCAGTGCGAGTCGGGCGTGTTGAGGAACGGATCGGCGCTCAACCACGACGGGTTCCAGAAGTGAATCGCCTTTCCAACGTAATATTGTTCGTTAACGTCGGGCGTCGGCCACGCGCCGTAGAACACGAAAACGACAAAAATCAGAAGAATCTCAAAGAGCGCGATCCCGAGGCTCCCGCGCTTTAGAGCGACGTCTTTTGAGCGTTGTAAATCGTCGATCGCCATAAATTACCTCTCGTCGGAAAACCCAACCGCGACGCAGTCCCGTCAGGGAAGCATATAAAACCCGAGCGCAAAGATTCCCGCGTCGATAAGTCCATGACTAATCCATCCGCCGTAAACGGAATCGGAACGGCGATATATCGTCTGCCACACGAACCCGCCGACCGCGACGCCGAAGGAGCAGAACCACGTCAGGAAATGTCCGTAGCCAAAATACACGCCCAGCAGGACGATATGATGGAGCATGAAGCACCCGTTCGTTATCAACGCGGCGCGCAACCACGACCGACCTTTCGCGAGCCGTCCGAACGCAAACCAACGCCAGTAGTATTCTTCGAGTCCCGAATGGAAGATCGAATAGAAGAAAAAGAGGAACGTGTACGCCCCCAACGTCGCCATCCCCGCGTCCTCAAGACGCGCTACAAGTTCGCTGCGGAGCCGCTCAAAAAGGGGCGCGTACGATCCGCCCGACGTCATGCCGTGACGACCGACGAAAAAAATCACGAGCGCGACCGCAAGCCCGAAGCAGAATCCCGTCGTAACCCCGCGAAAATTAAAGCGTCGCATGAACCAGCGTTCTTTCAAGACGAACGCCGTGTAAAGAACGGGAAACGCAAACTGTATCGACTTGCCGACGACGTAACAGAGCTTCGACACTCCCGGCTCGAGCCCCTTGCCGATGACGAAGTACAGGAACGTGAGAACCGTCGGATAGAAGAGCGTAAAGAGCAGAACGAGCGCGTCGCCGACACGACTTTTCGGCGCGGGAGACGCGTTTTGAACGGCGACGTTACTCATAACGGCTTACCCTTTCGCGAAACGCATATAGATTACAACGACCGGAACGCCTTTTCGGCGGCGGCGACAGTTTCGTCGATAATCGCGTCCGTATGAACGACGCTCGTAAACATCGTTTCAAACTGACTGCACGGAAGATAGACGCCCGAATCGAGCATGCTCCAGAAGAATTTCGCGAACTTGGCGCGGTCGCAACGATCGGCGGAAGGCCAGTCTCGAACGGCGTCGTCCTCTTCTCCGAGGAAAAAGATCGTCGCCATCCCGCCGACGTGTTGAACGACCGCCTTGACGCCCGACGCTTTCGCCGCCGCGTCGATTCCGTCGGCGAGGCGCGTCGTCGTCGCTTCGATTTGAGAATAGAGCTCCGGCTCGTCTTTCAAGACTTTGAGCGTCGCGATTCCCGCCGCCGTCGCCAACGGGTTGCCGCTGAGCGTCCCCGCCTGATAGACCTTGCCGACCGGCGAAACGCAATCCATAATCTCCTTCTTGCCGCCGTACGCGCCCACGGGCAGACCGCCGCCGACGATTTTGCCGAGCGTCGTTAAATCGGGCGTTATCCCGACGCGCTCCTGGACGCCGCCTCGAGCGACGCGAAAACCCGACATCACCTCGTCGAAAATAAGAAGCGCGCCCGATTTGCGCGTCTCGTCGCGTAGAGCCCGCAAAAATTCGAGCGTCCCCGGAACGCACCCCATGTTGCCCGCGACCGGCTCGACGATAACGCACGCGATTTCCGAGCCGAATTCCGCAAACGCGCGGCGAACGCCTTCGACGTCGTTGTATTCCAGCAGAATCGTGTCTTTCGACGCGCCCGCCGTCACGCCCGGCGAGTTCGGAACCGCGAGCGTCGCAGCCGCGCTCCCCGCCGCGACGAGAAGGCTGTCGACGTGACCGTGATAGCACCCGACGAATTTGACGATCTTGTCGCGTCCCGTATACCCTCGCGCGAGCCGAATCGCGCTCATCGTCGCTTCCGTGCCGGAGTTGACGAGTCGAACGCGTTCGATCGACGGAACGAGTTCGATTATGAGTTCGGCGATCGTATTTTCCGCGAGCGTCGGGGCGCCGAAGCTCGTCCCATGATCGACCGCGGCGTGAAGCGCTTCCGTCACGCGAGAATCGCAGTGCCCGAGAATCATCGGCCCCCAAGAGAGAACGTAGTCGATATAGCGGTTTCCGTCGACGTCGATCATCCACGCGCCTTCCGCGCGTTCAAAAACGACCGGCGATCCGCCGACGCCGCCGAACGCGCGCGCGGGACTGTTGACGCCCCCGGGAATCAAAGTCAACGCTTTTTCGAATATTTCACGACTTTTGTCTCGATTCATCGATCCGACCTCGCAACCTATAATAAACGCGCCGAAAGGGAACGCAAAACGCGCAAACCGAGCGTTCCTCAGCGCGCGTCAGTATACAGCGCGCGCCGTCAAAATGCAAGCGCTTGACGGGAGTCCGGGCTTTTCGACGGGCAAAACAAGGGGTACAATAACGGATGTTGTTTGACGACTCGTTCGCGTCGTCCCTTCCCTTCCGCAAGGTTTAACCATGTCGCAACAATCAGGGGGTAAAACCCAGACCTTTCGCGACGTCGCGCTCGACGCGCTGCGCGCCGAAAATTCCGACGGCGCCGAGCGTTCGCGTTTCGCGCAAAACGAGCGTTTCTGCCTCTTCGCCGACGCCGACGGGGTCGAAAAAGGCGTCGAATTTCTACTGGCGTTCCCGGACGCGTCGGAAAGCGACCCGTCCTCGCAACTCGACGCGCAAATTTCGCTCTGCTCCAACGGGCGTCCGATTCTCGAGGGAATCTGGCGCGTCGAACTAACGGTCGACGGGCGGCGGCTCGAACCGCAAAGCGCGTGGGAAACGACTTGCGTCGACCCGTCGAAAGCGTACGCGTTCTGCGAGCGTTCGATCGCGCTCGAGGGCGGTCGGCGGCTGACGCGCCGCGTTTTTCTCTCGTACAACGAGTCGCTTCTCCTGCTCGCCGACGAACTCGTCCCCGCCCCTCGAGAACGCGTCGCGCCCGCCCCGAGAATCTGCCGGACGACGCTCTCTCTCGCCGTCGAAACGTTCGCGAAAAACGACGCGGATGCGCGAGAAATCGTCCTCGCGACAAACGTTTTCGAACCTATGAAACCTTCGGCGCAACCTAAGACAAGAACAAAACCGCGTTCGGAAGAAGAGGCGCTTCTCGCGGAAATTGACGGCGCGCCGACTCCGCAAGGTCGCGAGGTCGTTCTCGCGCGCGCGTTTCCTCTCGCGTTGCCGGAATGGCGCGCGGACGCGTCGCGAGGCGAGTTCGACGCGAACGCGTCGCAGGCCGGACTCGAACTGACGGCGCAGTCTTCGGGCGCGTCTCTTTTCTCGCCCCTTCTCTTCGATTTCAACGTTCGACGCGCCGCGCGACCTTGTTCTTGGCGTCCGCTGACCGTCGGCGAAAACATGGCGCCCGCAAAAGACGACGACGCGTGGGGACGGCGTCTTCAACTGGGAAACGAGCAGTACGTGTTCTACGCTTCGACGTCGGCGCGCCCTGCGATCCGTTCGATTCTCGGACGCAATCTCATTTCCGACTTCATGGTCGGCAAATTCCTCGCGTCGAGGGGCGTCGTTCCGATCCTCGACGTCGAAGTCGACGACGAATGACTTTGCCGCAACGTGATGAGCAACGGGCGCGATCTCATGGAAGACCGCGCCCGTTTTCATTTTCAAACCTCTGAAACGTCGTCAAGCCGCTTCAGTTCCAGACGCTCTTCATCGGGAAGCACACGACGCCGACGCCTTTGACGTTTTTAACGCGTAAGATGGGAGCGTCGTTCTCGTCCTCAGGAACAAAGCACTTCGAAATTTGAGAGGAACCGTCGCAGATAAAGATTTCGATGGACGTGACGTCGAGAAGAACGCGCAACTTTACGAATTCGCCGACGCGTTCAAGAGGCGCGACGACGCCGTCGTAAGTTACCGTTTTCGCGTCGGGATCGACCTCTATTCTGTGCCCTCGCGCCTCAATAACGGCGACGCCGTCGCCCGGTTGAAATACGACTTCGTAATCGAGAAGGTTGTAATCGCGAGGCTCGCCCTCGGTTAGTACAAATTCCGCAAAGTCTTCCGTAGAGCGAGGTTTAGAGCTCGGTTTGAGGTTCAATTCGTCGCCGCGAAGCGACTCGAGCTCGACGACCGGATTAATGCAAAGCCGAACGCCTTCCGAAGTCGTGCGAAGCGTCAGTTCGCGCGGAACCGTAAACTGCTGGTTGAAGGGCATCCCCGGGTAAGACCCGCCGTTCATCCATGAGAACTGAATCCGGCGTCCCGGCGTGTCGGAATAAGACTGCGCGGCGTAGTCGTTTCCGCCCCATTTCGCTTGAAGCGGTTCAGAGACGCGCTCGAACGTCTTGCCGTCGAATTTGCCGAGCAGATAGCGACCGTCGCCGCCCCAGAAGACCCAGAGCTTGTTGTTCTCGTCGCCGTCGACGGGAAGCTCAAAAATATCGGGACATTCGGAACATCCGAGCTTTTCAATTTTGCAGAGTTCTTCCCACTTCTTGAGGTCTTTCGACCCAAAGAGCGCGTAATCCTCTCCGTCGAGATAGAGCGCGACGACCCACTGATTCGACGGCTTATGCCAGAAGATTTTCGGGTCGCGATTGCCGCCGATTATGTGCGGGATCGTCGGATTGCCTTCATATTTCACGAACGTTTTACCGCCGTCGACGGAATACGCGAGGTTCTGAGACGCGGGCTCGCCGTAACGCATATTTGGACCGTTCGCGGTGTACATGAGGACGAGGGGCGGGAGATTCGGATCGGTCTGGAACCCTGTCGTATTGTCGAAATCGACCGCGCCGCTCCCGGAGAACATCGTGCCGAGACGATCGGGGTAGAGCGCGTCGCCCTGCTCTTCCCAGTGCAGAAGGTCGGAGCTCGTCGCGTGTCCCCACGTCATATTGCCCCAGACGACGTCGAAGGGATTATGCTGATAGAAGAGATGGTAGACGCCGTTGTAGAGGACGAGTCCGTTGGGGTCGTTCGTCCATCCGAAGCGGGGCGAGAAATGGAACTGCGGACGGTATTTCTCATGATACGCGTCCGCGCCGCCGTAAAGTTCGGAGGAAAAACGAAGGGGCGCGAACGCGGTCTCTTCGTCCGCTTTTTCGACGATAAAACGGCATTTCTTGCCGAGATACGGCGTCATATCGACGCAAGCGTCATAGTCGACGGGACCTTTTTCGTCGGTCTCGAGCGCGAGCCTAGCGAGAAATTCACGGACGACCTCGCCGTCGACCTCAATACGAACCCAGTTTTGCGGACGCGACAGTTTCTGCGAGAAAAGTAGAAAACGTTCCTCGACGACAACCTCTCGCATGTGAACCATTCCCGCGCGTCTCTTCGCGCTGAACGTAATCTCGTCGACGTTGATATGACCCCAGCCGCCCGTCGCGGAATCGACGACGCGGAATAACGCTTTTTTCCCTTGAAGATCGGAAACGTCCCAAGTTTCCCAATCGAGCGCTTCCGAACCGCCGGGATTGACGTTCGGTCCCGTCGCGTGCCGAACGACTTTGCCGTCGATTATTAGATCAAACGCAAGACCGGAAACGCCCCCGCCGCCGATCAGGAAGTTTATGTACGGTTTCGTTATTTCAAACTCGGGAGACGTCAGCGTTCCCGTCGTCTTGTCGCCGCCGTAATAAGAGTTGACGAGCCCGGCGCCTTCGAAGCCGGAGACTTGCATCTGACCGTCGAGCGTTCCGGGCGCGGGCTTCGTTCCGAACGCGTCGCCTTCGACCTTCCACTGTCCGTAATCTTCTCCGTTGAAATCGGCGAAGACGACGTCGCCTTCAAAACCGTAAACGTCGTTCGTCGCCGATGCGAGAAGACCGACGCCAATCGCAGACGCGCCGACGAGCGCCGACGCAAACGCTTTGAATCTCTTCGTTTGCATAAGATTCTTCCTGTCTACAAAATTGAACGTTTCAAGCGTGAGGAAACTCGCGCCTTCTTAGCAGTCAATATACAAGACGCGAACGCCGCGCGCAAGAACTTTAGAAAGGAAGTCGTCGTTTAGAGTTGCGGATGACGTTTAAGCCAATCGATAATGTCAAGGCTCTCATAGAGCGGCTTGCCGTCGACGAAGAGGCACGGAACTTGATCGAGCCCGCCCTCGCGGACAAGTCGCGCCTGATTCTCAGGATTCTCAAGCGTGTCGAGCAACTCGACGTCGGTTCGACCGCTGCGTTCAAGCTCGCGCAAAACGCGCTGGCAGTAAGGACAAGAATCAAATTTAAAAAGTTCAAGTTTCATCGTCGTTCTCCCTAATGAAATAGGTCGGAATCGTCCGCTCGTTGCGGAACGACGCAATCACGGCGTTTCCCTGCGCCTGGCGCGAGAGAACGCCCGCAAATTCTCCGTCGTAAACGAACAGTCCCAGCATGTTCGTATAGCCGCTCCATTCTCCGTCGCCGCCGACAAAATCGACGTTTGGCGTTTGATACAGCGGACAGAAACGTTGACAAATATAGTCGGCGCCATAAACGGCGCGCGCCTTTTGTTCCCAGCCGGACTCGTCGTTTTCGACTCCCGCAAAAACGCCCTTTGACGCGTATAAATCCGTCGGCTTCAAAATGTAACGATCCTTATTTCTCAAAACTTCGTCAAGGTCGCAGAAGTCGGGATGAAACGGCGTCGTCAGCGGAAAATGTTCTTCAACGAACGCGATCTCCTCAGAGGTCAACGCTCGTCGCGCTTCCTCGGTGTGGAGCGCGTAAAAAAACCGTTTCGAGTGGACGATCTGCGTGCAAAGTCCGCCGACGGGAAAAACGGCGCCGTCGCGCACGGCGCCGAGGAACGGACGAACTTCGTCGCGGCGCTCCATGAGATCGTGCGTCACGGCGCGACGATAGACCGCGTCGATCGAACGCCCGCGTCTGTCGAGAAGCGTCCCGTTTTCATAGCGCAGTTCCCGAACGTCGCAAATTTCACAGTCGACTCCAGCGATTTGGAAGCGTCGCGCAAACTCCTCGAATTCGCGAAGCGTCGCGCGGTCGAGAAAATCGACGATCGCGACGCCGGGACGCGGTTTTTGAGGGATTCGCCGCGAACAAAGGCGCATGAACGTCGCAATCCAACTGCCGAATAATTCAAAATGTTCAAGAGTATGAAGACGTCTGAACTCTTGAAACGCGGGGTTGGAAATAAAGAGTTCGCGGAGAATACGATCGTCGTTCATGCCGCTCGTCCCGTCTGTATTGACTTCGCAGAAGTAGAAGTCGCGGGAATCCTCGTGATAAAAGACGTCGAAACGCGCCATCGGCAATAACGAAGTCGCGTTCTCGAGCGTCGACGCGAGGATTAATTCTTCCAATTCAGGGTCAAACGCAAAGCGTCTCCGTAACGATTCGTCGCGGAGGTATGCGCGGATGATTTTCACGAATATCGCGTGCGCGACTCGAACGATTCGTTTCAAATCGGCGACGGTCGTTTCCGTCAGAATTTTCGGAACTTGCAACGTCTCGATCGTCAGTCGACCGTCATACCACAGAGGCGAACGTTCGAGATTCTCACGAATCGTCGTCGCGCCAATTCGGTTCGCCTCGAGATCGGATTCGACGAGCGCGCGGAATTCTTCGTTGTAATCTCGTTCGGAAAATCGCATAAGAACCTTTCTCAACATGCAAATTTACGAAGTTTTTCGACGATTGGCAGATAGAGTTTCAGAAAGAAACCGACGGCGAACATCGAAATCAACGTCCCTTCGCAAACGCCGACGCGCCGAAAGATCGACGAACCTGTTAGTCGTTCTGTCATAACACCGCTAGGACTGTGTAAAAAATGAAGTTCAGACGGGCAGCGCCGCCGCTATGGGCGCCGCTAGAACGGTGAAAACGCCGGTAATCGCAATCGCCAAACCGCTGAAAGCCCCTTCCGTTTCGCCGATTTCCAGCGCCCGCGCCGTCCCAAACGCGTGCGAGGACACGCCGATCGCCAGCCCTTGCGCAATCGGACTGACAATTCCGCACTTCCGAAGAAAAAACGTCCCGCACATATTTCCCGTCACGCCCGTAATCGTGATAACCGCGCACGTTATCGCCACGTACCCGCCATATTCTTGCGTTATTCCCGCGCCGATCGCCATCGTTATCGATTTGGAGAGCAGCGTCATGTATTCGACGTATTCCATTTGAAACGCGCGCGCAACGATCCAAACGAGCAAGATATTGACGAAAGTTCCGACGGAACAAGCGGCAAGAATCGCGAGCCAATTCCTTTTGACGAGTTCAAATTGCCGATAAAGAGGAATTGCCAGGCAGATCGTCGTCGGCGTTATGAGAAAAGTCAACGGCGCCGCGTCGCGACTATAGCTTTCGTAGTCGATATCGAAGAGCCAGAGCGCGATAAGGGTCAGGAAAAGCGCGACAAGAACCGGGTTAAAAAGAGGCGATTTAAATCGCTTCTGCAGAAAGAGCGCGAGGAGATAGCCGCCGACCGTCGCGGTCAACGAGAGATCGTGATTCTCGCGAAAAAGCGTCGCTACCGCGTTCCAAAACGCCGTCATTTTCGCCCCCTTTCACGGCGTCTGACGGCTCGTTCCGCGACGAAGCCGGCGGCGAGCGCCGTAAGAATCGTTCCAACGACGCCCAGTAGCAGCGCGGGAACAAGGACGTTTTGCAAAACGTCGAGCGCGTCGATCAGCCCGACTGTCAACGGCACAAGCGTTAGCGGCAGCAGCACGAGGAAGAAACGCCCCGTCTCTTCGACCGCGTCAAGCTTGACGAGTCCCGTCTCCAACGCCAGAAAAAAAAGAACAAGCCCGTAGACGCTCGCGGGAATCGGCGCGGGAATCAGCCTATTGAGCGCCTCGCCGACAAAAGAAAAAAGCAAAATTATGAAAAATTGACGAACGTATCTCATCGTCGAACCAACTATACATGTACGGAGGCGCTCGAACGTCCCAGCGTGAAGTCCTTACTTCGCGAAATCAACGGGAAGTTCGTCGCTCGCCGTCGAAATTATAAGACGTCTCGTCAAAACTCAAAGGACGTGAAAGTCCCCTCGTAGCAAGGAAGAAGAAATATTTCGTTCTTCCCTTCTCGTCGTTTCATAACGTAAGAATTGTCAAAACCGATTTTACCGCTATTTTCAAACGATACAAAATCCCTTATAATACACGGCGGTCAACGAGTTCGTCGAAACGTTTCCTTCCGTGACGAGCGGAGACGCCGCATGGATCAAACCTGAAAAGAGACCGACGGGAACGGAATGATCGCGGCGTTACGCGCCGCGTCATGAAGCGCGGAACTTCGGCAAGGCGTCAGCCGCCGATTCCGCGTTCGGCGGCGTGATTTGAAAGGCAAATTTATGGCGATTCGATTTGTTTATTTTGACCTTGGAAACGTTCTCTTGCACTTCAGCGTCCATCGCATCTGTTGCCAGCTCGCGGAAGTCGCCAAGACCACGGAAGCGGTCATACGCGAGAAGCTTTTCGACGAACAGAGATACCGCCAGTACGAATTAGGCGAAATCTCGACCGAGGACTACTACGAACAAACTTGCGCCGACTTGGAATACCGTCCCAAACTCGAAGAATTTGCCGAGGCGGTCTGCAACGTTTTCTGGGCAAACGATCCAATTCTCCCGATCGTCCGCAAACTTGCAAAGTTTAACGTTCCTCGGGGGATTCTCTCAAACACGAACCCCATTCACTGGAACTACATCGAGAACGCGTTCCCTCGAATCTGGGAGGCGTTTGACGGCCCCCGTCTCGCGAGTCACGAGGTTCACGCGCTCAAACCTTACCGCGAAATGTACGAAAAGGCTTATCAAGAGGCCAAACAATTCGTGCCGGACTTAAAGCCAAACGAAATTCTCTTCATCGACGACCTCGAGCCGAACGTGCAGGGCGCGAAAGACTTCGGATTCCAAACGATTCATTACGTCGACTTCGACCAATTTCTCGACGAATACAAAAAGACGGAGTTGCCCGTCCCCACGCGCTATCTCGACGACGCCCCTTCCGCGCCGGAAGAAATTGAAATCGACGAGGAGGCGGCGGAGGAGCAAGAGCCCGACGACTAGAACGTCAACCTAGTCTTTCGAATCGGCGAAGGGACGCGGAAAACGCGTCCCATTTTTTTTGAAAGAGCTCAGACGAAAACGCCCTGCCAATTTTGTCCTTCGAACTGGGTCGGAGGCGTCAGCTGTAAAAGAAAGAGGAAACCAAAAACGCCGATTTTATCTAAAAAACCTATTTTACACCAAAAGGTCTGGATTATTTTCTGAAAAAGCATATAAAATAGGAACGTTGCGCGGACGTCTGCTTTATTTGGCGCCTCGTTTGCTTCAAAAATGGAGCGCGAAATTTGGCGACGGACGCCGTGAGTTTGAGATTCGACAAGCGGCTAACGTCTCTCGCCGCAAATAACGTGAGACAATTTTGGAACGGCGCGGTTCGACGCGTCGAGCCGCCTATAATATACCAACGATTAGGAGTTCTAAAATGGCTAAGAAAAATAACGACGCCGCGGAAGCGAAATGCGGTTGCGGTATGAAACTTCAACCCTTGGGCGACCGCGTTGTCGTTCGTCGCGACGAATCCGAAGAAAAAACCGCCGGCGGTCTTTATCTCCCCGATAGCGCGAAGAACAAGCCGTCTCGCGGCGTCGTCGTCAGCGTCGGCGACGGCAAGATGCTCGACGACGGAACGCGCGCTAAGTTCACGGTTCAGGAAGGCGATCGCGTCCTCTTCCTCTCCTACGCCGGCGAAGATTTCAAGTTCGGCGATTGCGAATTTCTGCTCATGCGTGAAAGCGACATTCTCGCGATTATCAACTGAAATAATTTAAATTCAACCACTTCATTGTTTAAAAGCATATTGCGCAAAGGAAAAATATTATGGCGAAGATGATTGCGTTCAATCAGGACGCTCGCGAAGCGTTGCGTCGCGGCGTAACGAAACTTGCTCGTACCGTTAAAGTCACGCTTGGTCCTCGCGGCCGCAACGTCATTATCCAGAAAAGCTTCGGCTCGCCGCTCGTCACGAAGGACGGCGTGACCGTCGCTAAAGAAGTCGACCTTGAAGACGCTTACGAGAACATGGGCGCCAAGATGGTTCGCGAAGTCGCTTCTAAGACGAGCGACGTCGTCGGCGACGGCACGACGACCGCGACGATCCTCGCTGAAGCGATCTTCAACGAAGGCATGAAGGCGGTCGTCGCCGGCGTTAATCCGCTTCACATGAAGAACGGCATGGACAAGGCGGTCGACGACGTCGTCGCTCAGCTCAAGAAGATGGCGATTCCCGTTAAAGACAGCAAGGAAAGCATCGCTCAGGTCGGCACGATCTCCGCCAACAACGACGCGGAAATCGGCGGTCTTCTCGCGGACGCGATGGAAAAGGTCGGAAAAGACGGCGTCATTACGGTCGACGAAGGCAAATCGCTCAAGACGGAAGTCGAATGGGTCGAAGGCATGCAGTTCGATCGCGGTTATCTGTCGCCGTATTTCGTCACCGATCCTCAGAAGATGGAATGCGTTCTCGAGAACCCCTACGTTCTCCTCTTCGAAAAGAAGATTTCCAACATCAAGGACTTCATTCCGATTCTCGAGGCGGTCGTCAATAGCGGTCGTCCGCTCTTCATCGTCGCGGAAGACGTCGACGGCGAAGCGTTGGCGACGCTCGTTATCAACCGTCTGCGCGGCGGTCTCAAGATTTGCGCGGTCAAGGCGCCGGGCTATGGCGATCGTCGTAAGGCGATGCTCGAAGATATCGGAATTTTGACGGGCGGCGAAGTTCTCTTCGAATCGCTCGGTCGTTCGCCTGAATCGCTCACGCTCGCCGATCTCGGAACCGCGAAGAGCATCGTCGTGACGAAAGACCTCACGACGATCGTCGAAGGCGGCGGCAAGACGGAAGAGATCAAGGGACGCATCGCTCAGTTGCGCCGCGAAATTGAAATCTCCACGAGCGACTACGACAAGGAAAAGATGGAAGAACGTCTCGCGAAGCTCGCGGGCGGCGTTGCGAAGCTCAGCGTCGGCGCCGCGACGGAAGCGGAGATGAAAGAGAAGAAGGCGCGCGTTGAAGACGCGTTGCACGCGACTCGCGCCGCTGTTGAAGAAGGCGTCCTCCCCGGCGGCGGCGTCGCGCTCCTTCGCGCCGCGTCCCTCGTCAAGGCTGGCAAGCTCGAAAGCGACGAAAAGGTCGGCTACAATATCGTTCTGCGCGCTTGCGCCGCGCCGATTACTCAGATCGCCGACAACGCCGGTAAAGACGGCGGAGTCGTTGCGGAAAAGGTTCGCGACGGCGAAGGTTCCTTCGGCTACAACGCGCTGACCGACAAGTATGAAGACCTCGTCGCCGCGGGCGTTATCGACCCCGCGAAGGTCACGCGCTCCGCGCTTCAGAACGCCGCGAGCGTCGCTTCTATGATGCTCACGAGCGACGCGCTCATCGCCGACATGCCTAAAGAAGAGCCCGCCGCGCCCGCCAATCCTGGCATGGACGGCGGAATGTATTGATTCTAGAGCGTAACGTCGTCGTCGACGCGTAACCTCTTTCGAGTCTTTTAACCGTGTGAAGAAGGCGTTTAATCTTCGGATTAAACGCCTTCTTTCGTTATTTGGGATTAAGCGCAATTTTGCGAGAGTTCGCCGACGCGTAGCCATATTCTCTTAAAAAACATAAAATAACCGGGGAGACGTAAAAAACGCTTGCCTTTTTTAGAAATCCGTTTAAAATATCTAACAAGTTTGTCAGTCTTTACTTCTGAACCGTAAACGACGACGGTTGTTGCGTTTCGGATTCGACGGCAAACAACTGCGTTTGAAGTATCTAAGAAACTCATCTGTGTGTAAATGAACGCAGTTATGGCGGTTTGCCGCCAAGAACAGACTCGAAATCGAGTTTGTTTTTACGATCGCTTGGGTAATTAAAAGCGTTTAAAATCGTTATTTTTTTTAACAATTTCAGTCGTCACGACGTCGATCGCTATTGAGGAAACTCGCGGCGTGAACAAACGCCGTCAGAGTTCGTCTAATAGAGGGAACGAGGTCGGGACGATTTATCGCTCTAAGAAACGCCTCGAGAAACCTCTCGTATCGCGATCATAGGATATTGTTGTTTTTTTTATCCGCGTCGACTTCAAAGCGTCGGTATTTAATAAAATCCGTCTCTTTGACCACGCTGCGCCCCACTCAGGAGTACGTTATCATGAAACGAACCTTAAATCTTCGTGGCAAGGGCTTTACTCTTGTCGAACTCCTCGTCGTCATCGCCATCATCGGTATTCTTATCGGTTTGCTTCTTCCTGCTGTTCAGGCTGCGCGCGAGGCCGCTCGACGTATGCAGTGCACCAGCAACATGAAGAACCTCGCGCTGGCGATGCAGACGTATCACGACGCGCACAAGTCTCTTCCTCCGGGATGCGTCAACTTCAACATCGCCGCGAACGGATCTCACGGCGGCGACGGCAGCACCTACAACCACGGCATGTGGAGTTGGTCTGGGTTTGCGACCTTTCCGAGGGCTTTTTCATTTTCGCACAAGAAGGCAAGCCGATCTGCATGCCGAACAGCATCGGTTACAACCGCACCGAGCGCAGTCCGAAGTCGCAGCACCCCGGCGGCATGAACGTCTCGATGGTCGACGGTTCCGTCCACTTCGTTTCCGACACGGTCGACGTCAACGTTTGGTCCGACTCGCTCACGCGTCAGCACAACAAGACGCTCACGTACGGCGGCGTTACCTACGGCGGCGGCGTCAAGTCGGTCGCGAACGAATGATCGTTCTCCGCGTCTTGATTTAAACATCCCTCTTGTAAAAAAACGCCGAAACGAGATCGATCTCGTCGCTTTCGTTTCGGCGTCCTTTGAAAGAACGATATGAACAGAAGAGAATTTGTTTCCATGGGTCTCGCGGCGCTCGCGGCGACGACCGTCGGTTTTTCGGGCTGCGGCGGCGGTAAGAAATCGCCTCGCGGCGTGGTGAAGTTCGGCGGAACGGCGACCTACGACGGCAAGCCGCTCCCGGCGGGCGTCATGATTATGTTCACCCCGGACGGCGGACGCCAGAGCGCCGCGACCGTCACGGAAAACGGCGCGTTCTACGCCAAATACACGACGGCGGAAGACGGCGTCGAGCATGGCGCGCTGAAAGTGACCGTCGGTTGGGACGAAGAGATGAGCGGCGCCCTGCCCGAAGGCTTCGAAGGGCTGATCAAAGGCTACGCGACCGACGCCGACGCGCTTCAAATCACCGTCGACAAGGCTAACACGGAATATGCGCTCGATTTCCCGAAAAAATAAGCGTTGACGAAACCGTCGTCAATCGGCGAGATAATTCAAAAGGACGTTCGACTCTGCGTCGGACGTCCTTTTTTCGCGTAAAAGAGCGAATTTGTGCGTACCCCCTCGTTTCTGTCTCTCTATAGAAAAACCGCCGAAATCTCTTGATCTCGGCAGTTTTTGCTCGTGTAAGATAATTGACGTCAATTACGACGCTTAAAACTTTACGCTACGCTTACGCGTCCCATTTCCATTCGCCGGGGACGGGGACGGAGTTCTCGTAAATGAACTCGCCTTCTCCGGGCCGCGCGGGCGGTTCGGTATCCGGAAGGACAGGCGGAACGGCGTCCCAGAACTTGTTCGGGTCGGTCGCTTCAATCTCGGCGACGAGATCGTACGGGAACAGGTCGCGCCCCTTCTCCACCACCTCGTCCCACGTTAGCTCTTTGCCGGAATAGGCGGCGGTTCGCGCCAGAACGGCGGTCATTGTCGAGTTCGCGCCGAACCACGCGTCGTTATGGGCTATATCTTCGCGGATATACTTCGAGTGCATCACGTGTTCGTTCTTGTACGGGTCGGGCGAGTCTCCTTCGAACTTCCAGAGCTGTTTCCCGGAATAGTCCTTGATTTCCCCCGCGCGCGCAATTCCGTCGAGCCCGTAAAAGACTTCGTCGACGCGCGTCCAGCTGTTCGCCTGATGACGGCACTGGCTGAACATCTGCGTCCCGTCCTTGTAGGTAAACTCGCTGCAGAAGTGGTCGTAACGGTACCCCGACGCTCGAACGCGCGGGAATTTCAGCGTCTGACGACCGCCCATCGCGTTGCACTTGATCGGATGCGCCGTCGGGGAGTTCGGATCGCCGAGGCTGTGAACCCAGTTGGCGACGTCGAGGTTGTGGCAATGCTGTTCGACGATGAAGTCGCCGCAGAGCCACGTCATCGGATACCATTTGCTCACCTGATACTGCATCTCCGTCAGACCGGGGACGCGCGAATTGTCGCGGCCGAGCCCCTGATTCCAGTAGACGCAACTGTACTTTAACGGACCGATCTTGCCGTCTTTGATCTGTTCGACCATCTCGACGTAAGGGTTCTGATAATGGCGCTGGAACCCGCAGACGACCTTCAAATTCTTTTCGTCCGCCTTCTGAGCCGCCGCGCGAATCATTTTGTAAGCGCGGGGATCGACCCCGCACGGTTTCTCCATAAAGACGTGTTTGTCATGGTCGATCGCGTAAGCGAAATGGATCGGGCGGAATCCGGGCGGGGTCGCTAAAATGACCGAATCGCAGAGGTCGATCGCTTTCTTGTAGGCGTCGAGACCCCAGAAGACGCGATCCTTCACGTCGAAACGTTCGTCTCCCTGTTCGTTAAACGTTTTTTCCGTCGCTTTAGCCGCCGATTCAAACGCGTCGGCAAGCGCGTAAATCTTAACATTATCGCCGACGGTCATTCGCTGCTGAAGCGCCCCGCGTCCGCGACCGCCGCAACCTACTAGCGCGACTTTAATCAAATCGGTTCCCGCCGCGAACGCGCCTCGCGCGACGCTAACTCCCGCGACCGCGCCCGCCGTTTTCAAGATATTGCGTCGTTCCATAGCTTCTCAACTCCTCAATCGTCGAATTCTCCCTTCGAACGCCGTCGACGGCGCTATTGTCTTTCCTACGAAAAAGCCGCCGAGAACCTTCGGGCGCTCGACGGCTTTCCTATCTTAACGCGTCCCTTGAGTTAGGGACTCAGCGTGAAGCCGAGATCACGCGTCCCACTTCCATTCGCCCGGAACCGGAACAGAACGTTCGTAAATGAATTCGCCTTCGGCGGGCTGTGCGGGCGGCTCGGTATCCGGAACGACCGGCGGAACGGCGTCCCAGAACTTCGTGGGATCGTTCGCTTCGAGGTCGGCGACAAGATCGTACGGGAATTCGTCGCGACCCTTTTCGACCGCGTCGTTCCAAGAGATTTCCTTGCCGGAGTACGCGCAGTAACGACCGAGAACGGCGGTCATCGAAGAATGCGCCGCGAACCACGCGTCGTTGTGCTTAATGTCTTCGCGGATGTACTTCGCGTGCTGAACGTGCTCGTTCTTGTAAGGATCGGGGTTGTCGCCCTCGAAACGCCAGACGGCCTGTTCCTTCGTGTCGTTGATTCCGCCGGCCCAAGCGCGACCTTCGGTGCCGTAGAACGTTTCGCTCACGTTATTGTAGCAGTTCGCCTGCTGACGGCACTGGCTGAACATCTGGGTGCCGTCGTCGAAAGTGAACTCGCAGAAGAAGTGGTCGAAACGATGACCGGAGTTCTTGAAGCGCGGGAACTTGCGGACTTCGCGGCCGCCCATCGCGTTGCAGCGGACCGGGTGCGCGTTCTTGCCGAAGGGATCGCCGAGGCTGTGGACCCAGTTGCCGACGTCGATGTTGTGGCAGTGCTGCTCGATGATGTTGTCGCCGCAGAGCCAGTTGAAGTGATACCAGTTGCGCATCTGATACTGCATTTCCGTGTCGCCGTTCTGACGCGGACGTTCCCAGATGCCGTCGCCGTTCCAGTAAACGCGGCTGTACATAAGGCGACCGATCTTGCCCGCCTTAATCTGCTCGACCATGCCGATGTACGGATTCTGATAATGGCGCTGATAGCCGCAGACGACCTTCAGGTTCTTTTCATCCGCAATCTTAGCGGCGGCGATCGCCATCTTGTAGCCGCGCGCGTCGACCGCGCAGGGTTTTTCCATGAAGACGTGCTTGCCGGCGTTCACGGCGTACGTAAAGTGAATCGGACGGAAGCCCGGCGCCGTCGCGATAAGGACGGAATCGCACATGTCGATCGCTTTCTTATAAGCGTCGAGACCCCAGAAAACGCCGTCTTTAAGATCGACGCGCTCTTTGTCCATTTCGGTGAAAGCGCCCGCCGCAGCCTTCGCGTTAGCTTCAAACGCGTCCGCAAGCGCGACGACTTTCACGTTGTCGCCGACTTCGAGACGCTGCTGAAGAGCGCCGCGTCCACGACCGCCGCAACCGACGAGAGCCAGTTTAATAAGATCGGAACCGGAAGCGTTCGCGCCGCGCGCTACGCTCACGCCGCCGACAACGCTCGCGCCGGCGAGGACGCCGGTCGACTTCAGAAAATCACGTCGTTTCATCAATTAAAACTCCCATGGTGGAAAATGACGCGGACGCACGACTCGTCGCCGATTCTCGTCTCTTCGACGTTTGTCCGCTGTGACATAACTACGTTTTATTCATAATGTTATACGTGACGAAGAAACCTCGGAACGAAACCCGCTCGACCTAAGTTCTTCCACGCTTGCGCTAATATCATAACAATTGTGGGAGAGAAAAGCAACAAAACCAGAAAGAAAAAAGAAAAATGCCGCCAAATTCATTGAATCTAGCGGCTTCAGCGCGCTTTAAGACATTCAAAATACTGAATTTACAATTTTACCTATTTTTTCTAAATTTATCACGACGTTAGTCGAGGAATTCGCCCTCGCGCAACAATCGCGGAACATATTCTTCGGTCATGTAGCTGATACTTCGACTTACGAGCGCTTCAACTTCAAGTTTAAAACCGTTTTTAAGCATCAAGTCGATCTCGCGACGCCAGTCTTTTTTGTGAACGAACCACGGGTATTCCGCGATCTGCTTCGCGCGTTTGCGGTCGACGTCGTTGAGAGAAATCTTGACGCCCTCGGAAAGCCCGCAACGTTCGAAATCACGACTGCGCACCCCGATGAACTTCGCCGCCGGAGTCGCCATGCGCTCCGATTCGTACGCAAGATTGATTGATCCTTGCTTAATGACGGAGTAGATATAGTACCCCCACGGGTCGTTATCGAGGAGGCAATAAATCGGCAGTCCCAGTTCAGTATTAAGACGGTTGAGAAGTCTGCGAACCCCGCGAGGCGGCTGACCGTTGCCGTGCGTGAGAATGCAGTTGTGCTTCTTCCAGAATTTATCTTCGTTAAAACGTTGCCAGACGGTGTTTTTTTCGACGTGAAGGACGAATTTCGCCTTGCATTCTTTAAACTGAATCACCGACGGTTCGACGATCGAGGGAATCGCATATCCGCCGGACCCCATTCGAGAACAGTCGATCTCGTCGCCGGAATCGACGATTGTAATGTTCCCGACCATGTCGCCGCGTTTGTCCGCGAAGAGATGCAGTTCCTCGCGAAGCGCGGAAAGGAGCACCTCGCAGTCTTCGATGACGGGGTCGCACTCCCCCTGATCGTGGAACGTCGGCTCTTTCGTCCCGCGCGCGTCGTGCTTGAGCATATAGTAGAGACCGCGGATGCTGGTAGTTTTGCCCATCTCAATGAGGCGTTTCGCGCCGGAAGCGACGAGCGCCGTCTGCATGAAGCTCTTTGCCTGCGAGAGGTTGAAGAGTTCGCGGCTCGTCGTCTTGTTTCCCATCTGGAGCACGCGTTTTTCCTCGTTAAAGGAAACGTTGCCCAGCGAACGCGCGGGAATCGCGAGAACGGGCTCCTCGCTTCGTTCCGCGCATGCGGTGATCGTCGCGGCGAGATTATGGATGCTGCCGAGGGTTCTTTCATCTTGGACGGAAAGAGAGACCGGTCCCGAGTCGTCGTTGAACATCGCCGCGTTACGCGCCGTCCTGCTTGGATCTTTTGCCATTCCTTTGTCTATCCTATTCGAGAGTTTTCGAATCGAAAGTCGTTTTCAACGGTCGCCATTGTAAACAAAAAAACGCGTTCTGCCAAGAGAACGCGGGGGAAAACACGTTGGTTAAGCGGTTCGCAAACTTCGCTCAAAAAAAACGACGAGACGGGCCGAATAAATTCACGACCCGTCTCAAACTCATGTTTTACGACGCGTTATGCAAGAATCCGCCCCGATCAACCGGCGGTCGAAATCTGGCACTTCGGATTGATCTTCTTGAATTCTTCCCACTTCTGGCGAATCTTCTCGGAAGAATCGCCGAACGCAGAACCCTTGACGTAAATTTTACGGAGATTCTTAAGGTTCGCGAGCTTCATGAATCCGTCGGCTGTGAAACCGGCGTTATCGCGCAAATCTATCGTCGTAAGGGTTTCAATCTTAGCGAGTTCGTCGAGAGCCGCGTCGCTCACGTTGCCTGCGGCGCGAAGCGTGATCGACTTAAGCCCCTTCATATTGGCGGCGATCGCCGCGACGACGTCGTCAGTCATTGGAATGGAGAAGAAGCTCAACGACGTTACGCCGCTCCATCCGGGCGAAGAAACGAGCGTCTTAACAGCGTCCGAAGTCAGCGCAAGTTCTGAGATTTCGACGGTGCGCAGCGTGTCCATATCCTTAAGGGCGAGCGCTCCTTCGTCCGTCACATGCAGGTCGCGCAATTCCAAGCGTTCGATCTTCAAAGGCGCCAGCCCCTTAACGCCGTCGTCGGTAAAGCCGTTGCAGCGGAAGATTCTAAGCCCCGTAAGAGAGGGATATGTCGCAAAGAACGGAGCGCAGTCGTTGTCAAGATCGTTGCAATCTTGGAACTCGACAAACTTAAGATTCGGAGCCGCCGCAAGATTCTCGACGCCCTGGTTTGAAATGCCAAAACGGAACAACACTTCTTCAAGTTGCGGCATTCTCGCCAAATACTTCGCGGAAGAGTCAGAAATATCCTTGCACCCGCGGATATCGACGCTTGTGAGCGTCGTCGACTTCGAAATCTTATTCACGCCGCTGTTCGTGAAATAGTTGTAATAAGCGCCGAGTTTCTTAAGCTTCGGAAAATCGACAATAAGGGCGAGGTCGGCGTTGTTAAGCTGGAGATCGCGGCGAATGTCGAGACTCTCAAGCTCCGGGAACGTCGAGAAAAGTTTGAGCGTTTCGCCGGTAATCGAGGCGTTTTGAACGGTAATGCTCTTGATTTTTTTGAGATCTTTAAACTGTGCGAAGAATTCGTCGGTAACTCCTTCGCCTAGGCATTTAAAGGACTCAAGATCGCCGAGGCGTCCAAAAAGTTTCATGTCGTCGACGGAGAGGTCTGTGGAATCTATGTCAATGCCGGTAATCGCTCCGTTCTTACTCTTCGTCACGGTTCCGCGAAGTTCGTCGACGCGCTTTTCGGCGGCGGCGATATCCTCGGCGGAAGCAAGCGGCGGCTCAGGCGCCGGCGCGGCGGGCTTTATGGCGGCTTGCATACGAGCGGCGGCAGCCTGCGCCTTGGCGGCGGCCTGCGCGTCATACTGGCGCGCAAGCATGTTAATCGTCGGGTCGACCGTCTCGGGGGTTAGGTCTGCCAACGTTTGATCGGAAGTATCCTCTTGCCCGGGGGGAATAGCGTCATTCTCGTAATATAGGAACGATCCAGACTGCGTATTCGCGGAATTATCACATCCGCCAAAAATAGCCGCGGCGCCTGCGACTAGAATCGCGCCCGCCGTAAGGGTCAACTTTTTCATCTGATCTAAAACTCCTGGTAAACGCCGCAAACCCCAAAAGATCCGCCGCGCCAACTATGTTAAAACCGCGCTCGACGTCGACAAACGTCGATCACGCTCGAATACCGACAAACGCCGTCGTTCAGCCGCGTCGAACGCCGCAAACGACAGAACCGACCGTAAAGGCGATCCCTATTCCCTCGCCGAGAAACGGAACGAGAGACGACTCTGATTATAACAGCCAGAATCGCAAAGAAAAGCCTTTGACGCCGAACGTCTTTTTCATTTTTCCTATTTTAAATCGATTTTAACAAATAAACCAATAAAACCGACTCAATTTGAATCGTTTCGACAACGTAAATAAATTAGGCAAGAGCGTCGGCGATTTTTTTCCGTAGCTCCGATTCGTCGATTTCCGTCGCGAGGAACTTTTTCTGACTCGATAGTTCGCCTGAATACAGCGAAAGCTGCGATTTACGGAGTTTCAAAGCTTTCGCGAGAAAATCGACGATCGCCTTATTCGCTTTGCCCTTTTCCGGAACCTGCGTCACACAAACCTTTAGCGCGCCGTCCTGAGTCCCGCGAATCTCGTTTCGTCCGGCGCCAGGTTGCGCTTTGACAGGGATCAGCACGCCCTCGGGACGCGTCTCGAGCGTCACTTCGGCGGCCGAGGAATCCGACCCTTCGCGGTTCTTTTTTTCTTTCGCCATAGAAAACCTTTCGACGTTTTGGGCGCGAAACGAATAGCGGCTAACGCCGTTCGCTTGTCGCTAAACACGACGCCGAAAAAACGATAAAATTTTAAAAACGACTTGCAATCTAATTCTGACGTCAATATACTGACGCGTATGGAGACGTCCGACGCGCTCCATACGGCGATCACGCTCCTAAGTATAGACGCGAGCGAACGCGTCGTCAACGATTAAATAGGAGCGCGCCGCTAAGAACGTGAAGAACGACCGCATACGGTTTGGTTCCATTCGCGTCGGCGTCGGACAACGTTTATCAACTTAGGTCGGTTCGACCGACAGGAGCATTTTCGATGCAAAGAAGAGACGTTTTAAAAGCGTTCGTCGGCGGCGTCGCCGGAGCGGGCTTTATCAATTTCGCGGGAAGTTCCGCTAGCGCCAGAACAGCTTCTCTGTCGGGTGAAACTACCAACCAAATCGAGGGTAGCGCAATGCAAAAGTACGACAACGACTTCTTCTACAAGGACGGAGTCTTCCAGCAGGACAAGGCGTTTCAGGCCTACTATGAAATGTTCGCCGAAATGGATTATTCTCTCGCGGATTCTCTTCGTGCCAACAAGGATTTCTGGGTCAACGACTTCGGTCTCGGCGATTTCGCTCACGTCGGAATGGGCGGCATTTTCTTCTTCAACGATAAGGAATACCGCTATTTCGGTCACGACATCTACCTTCTCCCCGGTCAGATGATTCCTGAGCACCGTCATGAGCCGGCGGAAGACATGCCCGCCAAACACGAAGCCTGGCAAGTCCGTAACGGGAGCGTTTACACCTTCGCCGAAGGCGGCGAAAAGACCCCGCAAGCCCTCGCGTTGATCCCGAAGAGCCAGCTCGAAGCCGGCGCCGTCAACTGCTATAACTACAAGTTCCTGCGCGTTGGCGACCAGGATCGTTTGAGCCGTCTCTGCGCGCCGCACTTCATGATCGCCGGTTCCGAAGGCGCCGTCGTCACGGAATACGCGTGTTATCACAGCATGGACGGTCTTAAGTTCACGAATCCGAAAGCTCACGCGTGATCGTTAGCAGTCGTCGCCCATATTTCGAACGTCTCCGGCGTGAAGATTCTCGCGGCGGGACGTTCCTCTTTCATAGAGTAAGTTAGAACCCCACTTCACGGATTACAGACATGTTAAAACCCGGACTCAGATACAGTCACGTTGGAATCCCGACGAAGGATCGTAACGATCTGCCGATTTACCTCGAAGGTTGCAAGGTTCACATCAACGATTTCAACGACGAGCCCTACGCCGTCGAATGGCTCAACTTCGAAGAAGGCAGCCCCTTCCCGGAAATTCTCCAGAAACAGGCGCACGTCGCTTATGAGTGCGACGATCTCGAAGAAGCGATGAAGGCGGGCAAAGTTCTCGTCGAACCTTTCGACGCCGCGCCCGGTCTCAAGTGCGCGTTCATCGAAGTCGACGGACTTGGAATCGAACTCATGCAGCGCTATTGATTTCCGACGAAAACTTAATCGCGTTTTAAAACGTAAAAAGAGTCGGCGTCGTCCTATTCGACGTCGACTCTTCTTGTTTCGATCGGTCTAAAATTCAAGCGGTTGCGGTTTGTCGCCTCAATGTTCGACCTTGGCGGACTCGGGAGCTTCGATCACTCCGAGGGTCTGGAGCCATTCGTAAACGCGCTGGGGATACTTGCGAATCGGCGCGTCAGGACCGCAGTTGAAGAACGCGTGATTGGCGTACGCGTAGATATGCATCTCTCCGGGAATTCCCATTTTACGGAGCTGACGATAGCACATGACCGACGCCATTGAGGAATAACCGTCGCCGTCGCCATGAATGAAGCACATCGGCGGCGTTTTTTCGTCAAACGCAAAATCCTTAACGAGTTGCGCGTCGTTGCCGCCGCCGGTATTCTCGTTATCGACCCCGTCGTCGAGGGTATACGCAGGATAAACGGGAATCGCGAAGTTTATGTTACAAGGAAGTTTATCAACGTCGTCAACCGGCTCGTAGGTCTTTGTCATACTAGAGGTCGCCGCCATAAGGCAGAGATGACCGCCTGCCGAAAAACCCATAACGCCAATCTTATTCGGATCGATATTCCATTCGTCGGCATGGGAGCGCGTAACGCGGACGGCGCGTTGAACGTCTTGCCACGCGGCAAAGTGCTTCTCAACGCCAGGGCGACGAGGCGTGCGATACCAAAGCATGCATACCGCAATTCCTTTGTCAAGGAAGAAATCGCGCGGCGCCACGCCCTCGACTTCATACGCGACCCCGTTATAACATCCTCCGCAACTGATGATTATGCACGCGTCGGTCGTTTGTTTTTCCGGTCGCCAGAACTCAATGCGCGGCGTATACCACGCGCCGCCGTTTTCTTGATACTGTTCGGCTTTGTCTCCCGGAGGCGTGGAAGGCCAGAGATTGACGACGTCGAACGCGTTTGCCGTCGTCGTAACGACGAAAAAAATTGCCAACAAGCAGAAGATCGCGAGATTTCTACGACTTTTCATAATGACGCCTCTGTAGATAGCGAAGGAAAACGGATAACAGGGAGCGACGCGTCGCGTCAACGCGCCGTTCTTAAACGACGATGAAAACTAGTTCGTTTCCGGACGCGCCATACTCGCGGCGGCGACCCCGACGCGTTCAAGCGTCGAGAGGGAGAAAAAACGTTCCGTTTCGGGGTTGTCGACGTCTTCCTCCACCAGCGCGACGATCGCGATATGATGGTCGTCGGCGAAACGAATCGTTTCTTCAGGATCGATAAAGATCGTCTTTTTGGCCTCGACCGCCAAGACGGCGGCGCCGGCTTCCGCCATCGTCTTGACCGTGCCGGGGCCGACGGTTGGAACGTCGAAACGCATGTCTTGATTTGGCTTAGCGACTTTAACGACGACAAACTTACCGCTTTTACAGAGCGCGCCGGCGCGGCGAATCGCTTCGTCGGTGCCCTCGATCGCCTCGACGGCGAGTACGGCGCGATTCTTAACGTCGACGCTCTGACCAACGTCGAGCCGTCCCATTTCACGCGCAAGTTTCCAGCCAAAAAAGACGTCCTGCCACTGTGAAGAACTGGGCGAGCGTTTAGTAAGGAGTTGTCGACGCATGAGAAGTTCCGGAGCAAAATATGTCGCGGGCAACAGTTTGACGCCGCGATTTTCAAACGCGCGGATCGCCGTGAGAAGGAGCGAATCGTCTTTACAGTCGCTACGCCGCAACAGGAATTGATTGGCAAAAAAACGAATCGTGTAGAGATCCGGCGCCTGACGCCAAATGAAGCCGGGATCGAAAAAGTGAAACTTATGAATCTTGCCCGCAAACGTCGCATACTCGACGCCGTGCTTACGGAAGAATTTAGTCGCCCAGCCGAACTTGCCAAGACCGTTGAAGATGCAAACGTCGCAAATCTCTTTAAGCGACGGGTCGGCGTGGTCGTAAACGCCCATGCACACGACTTCGCGCCCCGACGCCTTGAGCGCCTTCGCCAGTACGATGGGAAAACGTCCCCACCCGGCGACGAGGCCGACGCGTTTGATCGAGGCGAGGTCGATTTGATCAAGCTGCGTGAAAGGCGTCATGTCTAGGAATTACAAAAGGGATAACTCAATCAGGTTTGCGACGCGTCGTTGCAAGCGTTTTCAAGCGCGCGAAGCCGTTCTTCCAGCTTGGCGACCTCTTCGCGGAGTTTACGGTAATCTTTAAGCGTATCCGGCAGTTTCGCAAGCGCCGCCTGTTTGCGAAACTGTTCCTTTTCGGGCGTCGCCGGAATACCGACGATCCGCGCCTTTGCCGGGACGTCCGTCATAACCCCCGCCATCGCGCCGATCGTCGCAAAATCGCCGACCGTCACATGATCGCGCATGCCGACGCGCCCCGCCATGACGACGTAGTCGCCCGTAACGACGCTGCCCGCGATCCCGACGCTCGCACAAATCATATTGCGCTTGCCGAGTTTGCAGTTGTGCGCGATCATAACGTGATTGTCTATCTTGGTCCCTTCGCCGATATACGTGGCGTCGTAAGCGCCGCGATCGACGGTCGCGCACGCGCCAATTTCGACGTTGTCCTCGATTACCACCGAGCCGTACTGCGCCGCTAGGACGTGGACGCCCGACGAAGAATCATAGCCAAATCCGTACGCGCCAAGAACGCAATTGGCGTGGAGAATGCAGTTTGCGCCAATCTGGACGTTCTCATAAACGACGACGTTCGGGAAAAGCACCGTGTTTGCGCCGACTCGAACGTTCGCCATAAGGACGACGCCGGGATAAATCTTGACGCCTTCGGCAATTTCAACGTTTTCGCCAACGACGGCAAAATCGCCGATTGAAACGTTTTGCCCAATCTTGGCGGAAGGCGCGACAGACGCTTTTTGAGAAACGCCGAACGCAAGCGTTTCGACAACGGGATGAAAAAACGCCGCAATTTTATCAAAAGCGTCCTTTGGAGAATCCACAAGCAACTGAACGACGCGTCCCGGAATCACGGCGGAATGTCCACGGGGAGCCACGACCGCGGCGACAGGACCGATTGCGTTCCAGTCGACCTTCTCGGGCTTTTCCGCAAAAGTAACGGAAAGAGCGTCCGCCGTATGAAGGGGCGCGGTCTTTTCGACAACGCGACTTGCGTCGCCGACTATAACGCCGCCTGTAAGGTTAGCGAGTTGGGAAAGGGGGACTTGCATTGCGTCGAGGACTCCTCGTCGTCAAAGGTCGGTTAGCGAACTACAAGGTCAGAATATCGGGATCGCGACGCTCGCGCGCAGTCGACTCCCATGGAGTCGTCGGACGCCAAGGGTCAGACTCCGGATAAAAAAACGACAGAAGAAAACGGAGCGTGAAGCGCGTCGTCGACTGTCGTCAAAAGAAAAAGCCGCCCTTCATCGTGGGACGCGCCCACGGAACGACGGCTGCTCTCGTCTTGGATTGCGGATATGCCTTCCGCGCCGACTCTTGACCGCCGCAACGTCGAAAACCGAACCGACGACGATCAAAAACGCAGGAGGAAATCAGGATTTAGCCTGCTTTTCCGCCTTGACTTTAACGATGAGCTTCGAGAGGCGAGACTTCTTGCGGGAAGTCGCATTCTTGTGCCAGAGCTTACGAGCGGCGGCGCGGTCAAGCGCGCTGCAAACGCTACGGAACTGGGCTTCGGCAGCCTCGATATCGCCGGCGCGAAGTTGCTTGATAAGGGTCTTGATACGGTTGCGGACGACAGAGCGCGCGGCGCGATTACGGTCGCGACGGACGATATTCTGTCGAAGTCTTTTTTTAGCGCTTTGAATATTCGGCATGTTAATCTGTGCAGTAGTAAAAACTTACGATTTTTTCAATCGAACAAGGACGAGGATTTCCGCAATCGACAAAGGATGGGCAAAACTTGCCGACGCGTTCGTCGAACTCCCGCTAACGCGGCTTCGACCTTGTCCAGTCGGGTCGACTTTCCCTATCGTAAAGGAAAGCGTCGCGATCTTCCTGCGCTCAGCGCGAGAACAACGCCCCGACGACGCTTTGGGACTCCTACGAACGCGGATATTTTAACTTAATACCGACGCGTTCTTCGTCGCCCCGCGCGGCGCTACGCTCGGCGAGAGCGAGCCGAACGACATAACGTCGCGCAAAAATTAGCGCTACTCATTATGTAGCTTTTGAGTAATTTTGTCCAGTAGCCCCCCGACGTCTTTATAAGAAAAATCGATCGCCGCGAGCTTGCTGGCAAACTCGTTCGCCTTTTTGAGATTTCCCATTCCCATCGCAAGGCGGGCTCCTAAGTAGAGCGTTTTCTTCATATCCTCGCTCTGTTCGTCGAGCTTTGCCGCCGCCTGATCGTAATGAGTCGCGGCAAGCGCGTATTGCTTAATCTGCTGGAAACACTGGCCGAGCGCCAAAAGACACTGACCCGCGAGTCCCTCGTCGACTCTCGCTTTTTGCAATTCGCCGATCGCTTCCTTAATGCGGCCGTGACGCATAAGAAAAGAACCGAGTTCCCAGTGGAGCGCCGATTCGTTCGGAGAAAGCTTCAGCCGATACATGATATACTCGTACGTCTTCTGATCGTAGAGTTTCTTCTGTTCGGCATATTTCGCTTTGAGCGCGTCAGAGGGCGACTTCTTGTACTGTTCGGTGATTCGCGTCATTTCCGCGGCGGCGCGGTTCTTTTGAATCTCCAGGAGGAGCGGCGAATAATTCGGATCTTCGGGATATTCCCTAAGAGCGCGCTTGGCGGCGTCCTCGGCTTTACGATAATTTCCTTTCTGGAAGAAATAGTCGATAAGTTCCGAAAACGCCTCGCGATCTTTCGGGTCCTTGCGGAGTCTTTTTTCGATCTTATCCTCGAAAGAAAGCTTTTCGCCTTCTTCTTCGTGTTCGTCTTCTTTCGCGCCGCGCGGAGTTTCTTTGACGCGGTTGATCGTGCGCTCTAACATGAGGTCGCTGATCTTCTTGCCGGCCTCAGGATCGTCCGGATTGAGCTTAAGGACGCGATCCCAGCAATGAATCGCGTTTTCAAACTGACCGCGTTCGCCAAGTTCGCGCGCCGCCAATCGGTTGATATCGACGTCGTCGGGCGCGCTTTCCACCGCGTGTTTGAGATACGCAAGTCCCGGGTCGACAAGTTCGGCTTCGAGGCACGCCATGCCCATCGTCGCGAAAGTCTGAGCGTCCCACGGATCGCGTCGCAATTTTTCAACGCCTTCCTGAATCGTCGTTTTGAGATCTTTGCTTTTCCCTATCGGGGCCGCTTTCGCCGCTTTTTTGAGAAAACTGAAGGACGACTTTTTCTTGACGTTCCCGAATTTAATGCGAAGATTCGCAATAAAAGAATTCATATAAAGGAGGTTGGATGGATCGCCAACGACGCACTGGGCGAACATTTCCGTCGCGTAGTCGTTGTCGCCAATCTGCATCTTCTGGTTGCCATACTCAAAGCACTTCTGAAGTCTCGCTCGTACGGCGGGCGTAATTTCGGGAATTGTCGACATAACGTTCTCTCCATGCTGGGTTCAGGGACGCGAGCCACGTCCCGCCCCTATTATAACGACTCTTACGCGCCCTTACAACGAGAAACCGTTAATTCTTAGAAACTTTTTACGCCGTCCTTACTTTCTTCCCGACAAAAAACAGAGACCTCCGCGCGCGAAGGTCTCTGTAAAGCATGCGTTCGAAAAAACGTCAAAACGGCAAAAGTTCAGGAAGGTCGTTCGGAGAAAGCGGATCGTCCGGCGCGACAGGAGCGGCGTTTACCTCCGCCGCGGCAGGAACGGGCGCCGTCGTCGCCGCGCTTGGCGACGAGACGGGCGGCTGCGCTACGCTCGGCTGATTGGCGGGCGCGAAATTATCGACCCCGCCCTGAACGGGAAACGGCGCGACAGACGGCGAATTGGCAACCGCGCCTGCGCCAAACTCGGCGCCGTTGTTCACGTTAGGAACCGACCGCGGAACCTGGGTCGCGTAACCCGTCGTCGGAACGTTAGAAGTCTGCGCAATATTCGTCGCAGCCGATTGAGCCGCCGCAAAATTTGTCGCGTTCACATTCGGAGCGTTAATATTCGTCGTGTTCACGTCTTGTCGCGCCGGCACGCCCATGATTGCGTTCTGCGCGTTTTGAACTTCCTGGGCGCTCAAAATTCGCTGAGCAAAGGCGGAATCCGAGGTCGGCAACGTTTGAGGACCGCCGGCAGGAGTCACCGCGTAGACGCTCGCGCCGCTCGTCTGCGTCGGTTGAATAACGACGGGCGAAGGCGTGGACTGCGTCCCCATCGGCGGCGGAGGCGTCGACGCGACGGACGATGGGAAAGAGACGATTCCCGTACCGTTCGCCGGCGCGCTGTTTGGGGCGCCTGAACCATTGAACGCGACGCTCGACGCCGGTCGAGGTCCAGGCTCAAGGGACGGCTGGATCGCCGCGACTTTTGCGACGTCAGCCGGCGGAGTCGGGGGCGTCGGCGGCGCGGTCAACGGCGCCGTTTCCGCGTTACGCACGGGCTGGAAGTTTGACGGCGGAACGACGCTCGCCTGTTTATTTTTCGCGGCGCTGGCGCCGAGATCGACTGCCGTCGCCTTGACGTCGGTCGGACGCTGGAAGACGCTCGCCTCCATCTTGGAAGAATCGTTGAGCGTCGGGGTTCCGACGTCGACAAGCAACGTCGGCGTCGTCAATCCCAGAGTATCGGAACTGGGGCTCGCCCCTTCGCAACGAATTTCGATTCTTCTTGGCATAACGACGCCCGGCGCGTCAACATACTGCTGTTCGCGAACGATAACGGAAAGAATCGTCTCGCCTTGCGGATTTTGGACGTCCTGACGACGAATCGCCGCCGTTCGCGGTTCGACATAGACGCGTTTACGGTAGACGCCGTCCGGAGTTTGGCGCTTTACGGTAAGTAAAATCTCGCCTTCGGCGTTCGTTCGACCTTCTACGTCTTCTTCTTTAATTTCTACGATTCCCAACGCTTCGGGAAACCAGGTCGGATCGATCGGCACAAGTTCCGCGAGGGAACTGCCCTTATACTGATCGAGTTTGCAGTAGTAGAGTTCGTCGGCGTTTTGAAACGAACTCCAAAACCAAAACTGGTCGCCGTCGCAACCGCTGTCGACGACACGTCCGACAAGGGTCGCCGTGCCGACGACTCTCAGTTTGTTCGGACGATCGAAAAAGAGCTGGCTTTTCGCCCAACCAGGTTGATTCATAACGCCGATCGACGCGTTCGGCGCGTAGATCGATTTTATTTTCGCGCTGTTGGCGTTAATCGCGGCGCAGAGTTCGCCCGTCGTGGCGTCCTCGGCGACGACTTTCGGCAAATCGACCTTTCTTGTCGTCTGACATCCTGCAGAAATGAGCGACGCCCACAGAACTATTAGCGCAAAGAACAAGCCCGAAAACGCGTGCGCGCGAGCTACGTTCATGACGTCTAGACGGCGTTCGCTAGGACGAACAGACGTGTTATTATCCAGCGTTGACATGCTTCTGATTAAGAATATCGACAATCCTTGCGCTTAAACGGCGTCTACGACTCCTTTCGACGCCAACGTCCGTTTTCATGGAATCTAAGAACGACTTGCGTCGAGTCTTAAAAGACGCGGAAAAACGGTCGTGGCTGAGAGTAGTCAATTTCTTCCCGTAACGCAAGGGCGTTTTCGCGCTTTGCCGCGCGCCTATTCCTCCAACGCTTGTTCGGCGGCGATCTCCGCGTCCACGATAGACTCGGGCAGGTCTTCCGGCGGAGAGTCGAGAAGCGCGACAAGTCTTTTCTGGACGTCGTCAATTTGCGCGTCGTCCATATGGACGACGGGGACGGCGTAGCACGCGTCGTTTCGAGAAGAATAAACGAAGACCGAATCTCGGTCCGACTTTTCCGCGTTTTGCGGCTTATTTTCAAACTCAAAACGGAAAACGCGACGCCGGACGAGAAGCAGCGCGAGAGCGTACCTTAGATCAGCTTGATCAGGCTTAAAGATGAGCGACTCGAAAAGCGCGACGAGCGCGTCGTTTGGCGTCTGGCGAGTTTTTTTCTCTTCGCCTTCGCCGACGCGGGAAGACCACCATGCCACGGCGGACGCGGGCCGCGTATAATCTCGCCACGCTTCGGCGCAGAGGTCGACGCGTTTAATGACGCCGTCTTCCTCGTAAAGAACGGAACGCATCTTGTCGCCCGGTTGAAAGGGCTTGCCCGTGACGGAACAGAATCGCGACGCGCGCGGCGCCTCTTCCGGCGGGAACGCGGAAATTTCAAACGACGTCATGACAAAGAATCCTCCGGCGAGGGGTAAAAACGCGACCGACGACCTCGCGCAACCTTCCGTCGGCGCCGTCAATTTAGCGTTTTGCGCGTAGCAAGACAAGGTCAAAGAACCAGAAAGATTTAGCGGACGTTCCAAGCGCGTTCTAAAAAAAAACAAGACGCCCCTTGCTAAACGACATGCTTCCTTTACAATGCTAATCGACGCGGTTTTCGCGTCTCTTTTGCCGGACTGGCGGAATTGGCAGACGCGATGGATTCAAAATCCATTGCCCGCGAGGGCGTCCCGGTTCGAGTCCGGGGTTCGGTACTAAGACCTGGCGTATCACGTCGGGTCTTTTTTCTTTATCGTTTCGTGTATTCGTGAAACGTCCAAGCGTCAAAAATGTGGGATTTTCTCCCGCAAGGGGCGTCGCCCTACGTAAAGAAACGTTATAATAATACGAGTAGTTTGACTCTTCGACTTCCGCGCCGGCCGCTAAGGCTTTTCCGATATTGTTTGCGGCGTCGAGCGTCGATAATGAAAGCCGTTGAAATTTGGGAGATTGAGATGAAAACGCGCGCCGAAGACTTTGCCGGATTGACCGTGGCGATGATCACGCCTTTTAAGAATGGAAAAGTCGATTTTGACGCTCTACAGGAACAAATCGAGTTCCTTATCGCCGGCGGAGTCTCCGTTCTCGCCCCTACCGGTTCGACGGGAGAAGCTCCGACGCTTACCCACGAAGAACAGCGCGAGATCATTCGCAAGACAGTCGAGTTCGCGGCGGGACGCGTAAAAATTCTCGCCGGAACGGGTTCAAACAACACGGAAGAAGCGCTTTCGCTCACGCGTTACGCGGAGACGGCGGGCGCCGACGCGGCGCTCGTGATCGTGCCATATTACAACAAGCCGACGCAAGAGGGTTTGTATCAGCATTTTAAAAAGGTCGCCGAATCCGTTGGTATTCAGATTTGCGTTTACAACGTTCCCGGACGAACGGGACGCGCAATCGATCCGGAAACGATCATTCGTCTTTCGGAACTCAGCAACGTCTCGATGGTTAAAGAAGCGTCCGGTTCAATGGACGCGGCGTCGAAAGTCATCGGAGCGACGGACTTGACGGTGCTTTCCGGCGACGACAGTCTGACGCTGCCTTTCATGTCGCTCGGCGCCAAAGGCGTCGTTTCAGTCGTCGGAAACTTCGTGCCAAAAGAGCTTTCCGAACTTTGCGCCGCTATGAACAGCGGCGATCTTGAAAAGGCGCGCGCGCTCCATTACCGTCTGTCGCCCCTCTCGCGCGACATGCTCTCCCTCTCGACGAATCCGATCCCCGTCAAAAAAGCGATGCAGCTTCTCGGACGCGACTCCGGCGAGTTGCGTCTCCCAATGACGGAGTTAGACCCTGCGGCGACGGAACGTCTGCGTCGTTCGCTCGTCGACTTCGGTCTCCTTCCGAGTTGAGATCGCTTAAAATTTTGCCGATAAATATGTCGGACGTTCCCTTTCTTTTAACGGAGTGAGAGAAAGCAACCATGATTGTCAAGATTACCGGCAAGTTAGTCGCGCTTTACAACGAGCGCGCTATCATCGAGTACCTTCCTTTTGAATACGAGACGCTCATCCCGGAATTTACGCGCCGCCAGCTTCAGAGCATGCTGCAGCAAACGATATCTCTTTACACGATAGAGTATATCGACGGCAATCCGACGCAGGGGCGCCTAACGCCGCGTCTCCTCGGTTTTCTCACTGAGGTCGAGCGCGAGTTCTTTGAAATTTTCTGCAGCGTCGACGGAGTCGGCGCGAAGAAGGCGCTTCGCGCGATGACGCGGCCAGCGCGTGAAATTGCGGTCGCTATTGAAGAACAGGACGTTAAGGCGCTCTCTCAACTCCCGGGAATCGGCCCCGCGACCGCCGAGCGCGTCGTAGCAAAACTTCGGCGCAAAATGTCGAAGTTCGCCCTCATGGTCGCGCGTCCCGACGACGCGGCGCTCGCCGCCGAGGAACAAGTTTCCGACCTCGTGGCGGAAACGTTCGACGCGTTGCTTGCGCTGGGGCACGGCGAAGCGGAGGCGCGACGAATGATCGACTCCGTTTTAGAAAACAGCCGAAAGAAGTTCAAGGATTCGTCTGAACTCATCCAGGCGATCTACATGAACAATCGTTGACACAGAATCGAGAACGCGTAGACTCCGCGTTCTGAGGCTTCGGTTATGGCTAGAAAAACAATAATCACGGGCGACGATTCTCTCGACGATTTCGAGGAACCTCGGCGCCAATTTCCGGTCGGCGTAGATTCTTTCTCCAACGTTCCGTCAGACGAAGACGCGTTGCTTCGCCCGACGCGTATGTTCGACATGGTCGGTCAACGCGCCGTCTATGAGCGTATCGAAATCGCCGTTCAGGCGGCGCAGAAACGCGGCGAGCCTCTCGGGCACATTCTTTTCGACGGGCCCCCGGGACTTGGCAAGACGACGTTCGCAACCTGTATTCCGCGCGAACTCGGGGTCGATTTTCAGATCGCCAACGGCGCGACGATGCGCGCGCCGAAGGATATAGTGCCCTATTTAACGAACGCGCAGGAGAATTCCGTTCTCTTCGTCGACGAAATCCACCGAATGCAGAAAACGGTCGAGGAATTTCTCTATCCGGCGATGGAAGATTTCCGCATCGACGTGACGATGGGCGAAGGAGTCAACGCGCGAACGCTCAATATTCCGCTCAAACCGTTCACGCTCATCGGCGCGACGACGCGCACCGGTCTCATCTCGGCGCCGCTCCGCGATCGGTTCCAAATGCACGAACACCTCGAATTCTACAGCGAAGACGAACTCGCCGAAATCGTACGGCGCAACGCCGCGAAGTTGCACACCAAACTCGACGACGACGCCGCGTATGAAATCGCGTCTCGAAGTCGCGGCACCCCGAGACTTGCCAACAATCGTTTGCGCTGGGTGCGCGATTACGCCGACGCGAAAGCAGACGGGGTCGTAACCAGCGAAGTGGCGCGCGACGCGCTGAAAATGCAAGGGATCGACGAAAACGGTCTCGACGGTCAAGACCGCCGATATCTTGAAACGATCTGGCGCGTCTTCCAAGGCGGGCCGGTCGGCGTCGAGGCGGTCGCGCATACGATGAGCGTCGCGCCAGACTCCCTCGAAGACGAGGTCGAACCGTTTCTTCTGCGCAGCGAACTGCTCGTGCGCACGCCTCGAGGGCGCAGACTCACGGCGCGCGGATTACAGATACTCGGGATCGAAGTCGATCCAATAGAGTTTGGCTCAAGCGGGCGCGACGACAAGCCCTCGCTTTTCAATTTTTAAACGTAAACAATGCGATTCTATTTAGCGTCGGCGCAGGTCGGCGCAGGGAGCGTTAATTTATGACGTCGGCAGAAGAAGAACTTAAACCGTATCTGGTCGTCGATCCTCACGAAATGAGCGAACGCGTCGACGCGCTTCGTCGTCAAGGCAAGCGAATCGGGCTCGTCCCCACGATGGGCGCGCTCCATCTTGGGCATCTCAGTCTTGCAATCGCCGCAAAGAACGAATGCGACGTCACGATTGTTTCCGACTTCGTGAACCCGACGCAATTTGCGCCCAACGAGGACTTCGACAAGTATCCGCGAACGCTCGACGCCGATATCGACCTCCTCTCAAAAATCGGAACCGACTTCATCTTCGCGCCTTCCGCCAACGCGATGTATCCTCGAGGTTTCGACGCGTCTGTACGCGTCGGCGGGGTTTCGCAGCTCTTAGAAGGTCGTTTCCGTCCGACGCACTTTGACGGCGTATGTCTCGTCGTTCTCAAGCTCTTTAACATAACTCGCGCCGACGTCGCCTATTTCGGTCAGAAGGACTACCAGCAGGTTCAGGTCGTTAAAAAGATGGTCGAAGACCTGAACGTCCCGATTGAAATCGAAATGTTGCCGATCATTCGCGAACGCGACGGTCTCGCGATGAGTTCTCGCAACCGTTATCTTTCCGACGAAGAACGAAAAGAGTCTCTCGTCCTCAACAAAGCGCTCGACAAAGCGGAAGAACTCATAAAAGGCGGCGAACGCGAATCGGCGGTCGTCTACGACGCGATGCGAAAAATCATTGAAGAGGCAAAGGACGCGAAAATCGACTATATGCATATCGGCGACCCGAAGTCGCTCCTCGAAATGGAACGCATTTCCGGCAACGTCGCCGTCCTTCTCGCCGTCCGCGTCGGCGAAACCCGACTCATCGACAACCGACTTATCGAACGGAAGTGAAAGAAACGCTACGAATAGAAAAATCGTTCTTAAATTAAAACGCGCGTCTCGATTTCTCGGGACGCGCGTTGTTTTATATTTGACTCCCAAACGGAGACGCGCCGTCGTTACCGGGGGACGCGATATTGGAGCGATTCCCAGTATTTACGGTCGGTCTCGTAGGGGTCGAGAGGACTCGCGGGATTCCAGTCGGCGGGCAGGACGCCGTAACGTTTAAGTTCACGGGCGTAGTCGGCGCGCGGAACGAATTTCTTGGGACAGTTTTCGCCGTTGTTGGGCGTGTCGAGAACCATTGTGAAGCGGTTGTTCTCCTCTAAGATATAACGACGCCCTCTCGCGACGTAGTCTACGATTTTCTGGTAATCAGGGTCGCTCTTATCGACGAAGATTTTTCGACCCGATTTCGACTCGCAGACGCCAAGTCCTCCCGATTCCTTCGAAAGCGGCGCGCGCGCGACTTTCGACTGATCCGGATAGGAGAGATCGAAAACGACGTGTCGGTTGAAACGTCCGCCGTCCTGCGCCATACTCCGCGCGATAAACATGTTGTTCTGACGCAGATAGTACGGATAATACAGAGCGTAAAATTGCGCGGGAAGATCATAGGAGCCGATCTTCATGGAGTTTTCGTCAGGCGCGTGACATTCGTCGCAGCGGCGTTTCAAAACGTCTTGATACGCCGCTAACTCCGGCCAATCGCGGTCGTCGCGGGAGTTCACGTTCAGAACGTAACAGCCGATCGACCCGTGAGAGTTGCAAAAATACGTCGAAGAATACGTCGCGCCCGCGTCGAGCCAGAAGGCGACCATTTTGCGTTCCGGCGCCGTCATGCGAACGCCGCCGTGCCTCTCGTCGATCAGCTTAAGGAGCCGACTCGATCCCGAACCGATTTCATACGGATCGAAGTTGCTCTTCTCATGCTCCGGATAGGGAAGCATAACGCGGTTGTCGCCAAAGAGTTCGCGCCACGACATCTGTTGATATCCGATCGTATAGAGCGGCGCCCAATGTCCGGAAATATTGAAGCCGCCCTCCTCGCGGTCGGGATTATGGCACTCGAGACAATATTTATCGAGAATCGGCTGAACGTCGCGCATGTAGTCGATAATATCGGGAACGCCCTCGACGGGTTCCAGATCGACAGGCTTGGAATATCGCGTCAGTTGGGCGAGCCGGATTCCGTCGTCCTGAGTCGGCGCCTCGCTTCGGTCTTCATGGCACCCGATGCAACTGTTCTTCTCGCCTGGCATGACCGACGTAAAGGAGTGCATTCTCTTAACGCACCGTCCGTTTTCGTCGAGCGCGACGAAGAAGAGGGAGCGTAGCGCGGGCGCGTTGAAATACGCGGATCCGTCCTCGGAGACGGGAACGCGCCCCAGCAATCGTTCGACCGCAAACGCGCCGCCGCTCGAGATTTCCGACATCGCGCCCGAGTAATTGATCGGCTTCGGCAAAACCTCGTAGACGAGCAGTTCTTTGACCGTTCCCGGTTTGAGTCCGCCCATTTTCCGACCGCGATAGACGTTGCTCAGCGCAAAGGTTCCCGTCAGTTCTTTCGGATTCGTCTGATCCGCGATGATCGGCTCGCGCGTTCGCGTCATAACGGGGCGCGGCTCGCCGATCCAGAATCCGGCGTCCGTCTCTTCTTTCGGCAGTTCGTAGACCGTCGTCGCCCTACCCTCGCCGTCGACGAGGACGATTTTCTGACGCGACGCGGCGAGAAAATGCTCTTCGGAGAACGCCCACGGATCCGTAAAATCGTTTTTCTCCGTAACAAACTCGACGCCTTCGGGCGCGTCGGGACCGTAGAGGGGCGAAAAGAGCGCGATTCGACCGTAATGCTCTTTCATTCCGTGCCCGGGCGAAAAGATCGCGACCGTCTTGGAGGAATCGGGGACGGGCTTAACGTCCAGAAAGACGCCGCCGGGCTTCTGGTTTCCGTAGTAGACCATCTGTTTCGTCCCGTCGGGATTCATCGTCCACAGGTGGTGGAACGTCAGGTGGTTGCGGTCGACGTATTCCCAGCGCATATAGGCGATCTGCCCGTTGGAGAGCGGCCACGGCGTGTTGTCGTGCTCGACGTTGCACGAAAGTTCCCGGACGTTGGAACCGTTCGCGTCGCAGCGGTGAACCGTCGCGACCTGCGTCGCCCAGCATTGCACGTAGCGATTGACGCGGGAAGAACAGAAAACAATCGAATCGTCGGGCAGATACGACGGTTCAATATCGTCCCAGCCGTCGGTTCGCGCCCCGTATTTATCTTCCCCGCCCGGCTCTTCGCGCTCCTTTTCCCAACCGGTTAAACGCCGAAGGTTCGTCCCGTCGAGTCGAATCTCGTAAAGGGAATAATGCCGGGCGCCTTCGGGCAGGTAGGAGAAGACGATCCTTTCGCCGTCGTAATGCAGTTGAGGGTCGCGAATATTTCCCTTGGGGTCCTCAAAAACGGTTCGAGTTTCTTTCGTCTTTAGGTTATAAACCTTTAGCGCGCCGCCGCTTCCGATTGGAAAGGTCGGGCGGTTCTCGTCGAAAGAGTAGTATCCGATGTTGCCGTACCAATGCGGATCGAGGCTCGGCTTGCGGACGGCGAAAAGAATTTCGTCCGGAAGTCCAGCGGCTTGAAAATCTTGCAACGTCTCTTCAAAAGAAGGCGCGGAACTCGGCGTGTCCGCTGTTTCCTCGCTAAACGTGGGAAAAAGGGCCGCCGAAAGCAAACCGATTGTCGTCGCGAATATGATCAAACGTGAAGTCATTCTTTTCACCGTCAAAGAGGAACGTTCGCAAGGACGCGTCGAAACGTCTAAAACGATTGAAAAACGCTCGCCGCTCAAGAAATTATAGTCGAGACGCAGTCGCGCTTCAACGGTCAAGAAGAATCGTTCCTCGACGGCGACGGTCGTTTAACGAAAACAGGCTGTCCCAATCCATTCAATCGTGTTCTTGAGACGTTTTTCTTCCTTCTGGACGACGTTCCACGCTCACGTCTTCCTTTTTTCACGGGGAGCAGATATCGCGTCCGCCATGGTCCCGCGTTGCAGCGGCGGCTTTTCGTAATAAATTGAACGCTATTAGGAACAGTTTAATCTTAAGCCGGTTCTCGGACCGTTTAATTTCCTTAAAACGGCGTTTAATCTTATGGCGCGAAAGAGACAAAAACCGATTCATGGAGTATAATCTCTCGACGATTGCGAAATATAGGAGGCGAGTCGCATGTTTTCAGGAACGCGAAAACGAATAGAGATCGTCGTTGATCGTAAGGCGCCAAGCGGGACGCGCGTTTTCGCGGCGCTGGAGCTTTTCTGTTTCTACGCGAGCTGGGCGTCGTTCGTCGCGCTGGCAGTCTACGTCGGCGGCAGACGTTTCGGTCTAACGCTTTCCGAGGGCGCGAGCGGGACGCTACGAGTCGCGCTCGCCGCCGCCGTCGGTTTTCTTACCAACTGGCTCGCAATCGAAATGCTTTTCAAGCCTTATGAACGAATCAGTTGGCTTCTGCCGTGGCCTCAAGGGCTCGTGCCGCGCAACAAAGCGAAAATTGCGGAAAAAGCCGCGGAAAAGATCACGACGCAGCTTCTGAACCCCGACGAGATCGCCGAACGCGTCGTCGTAGCGGTCGCGAGCTATCTCCGTCAGGACGACGCGAAAAAGGGAATCGCCGATCGATCTGCCGAGTTGATTCGAAAATACCGCGACGAAATTACGGCTGTAATCTCGCCCGTCGTTGAAGCGAAAATTGTCGAATTTGTTCGGAGGAACGCGACTCCCGAAAAGCTCAACGAATTCTGGGATCAACAGGTCGCGGAACGCTTGAACGATCCCGAAATTCAAGCCTTTCTCGCCAAACAAATTGCGGCGGGAGTCCGGAGCGCCGCGCCGCAACTGACCGACGAGTTAAAAATCATGCTCGCCGACTATATTCGCCGTTATATTGAAGAAAAGACGTTTTTCACGCTGTTCGCGGACACGATCTCCAACGGCGTCGTAGCGCTGATCGATTGGTCAAGCGTTCAAGAGACGATATGTCTGCGCCTTGACGAGCCGAAGACGGAGGAACTGGTCAAACAATCCGTTCTTCAAATGGCAGAGCGGTTCCGCGAATGGCTGAAATCGGAAGAATCGCTCGAAAGGGTCGACGCGTTTCTCGACGAGGCGCGAAAAAAATTCGAAAACTATCTCCGGGGGTATCTGACCGAGGATCTCCCGAAAACGATCCAGGATTTTCTCTTTTCCGATATTGTCAGAAACTGGATCGACGGACAATTTCTGCCGAACGCCCAAACGCATATCGAGGCGTTTGTCCGCGAAAAAACGCCTGTCTTTCTCGAAGAAATCAACATGCGTCAAATCGTCGTCGACTCGATCAACGGTCAGAATATGAAAGACTTCCATCAGATGGTGGGCGACGTAACGGCGGAGCATCTCGGCGCGATTCAGGTTCTCGGGTACTTTTTGGGCGCCCTCGTCGGACTGTCGCAACTTCTCGCGCGATTCTGAGCCTTTCCTCAAAAAACGATCGCGTCGAGGCTTGAGAAACTAGAAAAACGACGCCGTTCGGGGTACAATGCGATAGTCGTCGCGACGTCAGAGGGACGTCTCCGACGCGTTAACGTTAGAACAGGAGCGAACAATGGCGATCGACGTCGTCACGATAGACGGTCCGGCGGGCGCGGGTAAAAGCGTCGTAACGCGCGCGCTTGCAGATCGGCTGGAGCTTGAATATCTGAATACGGGCGCGATGTACCGCGCGATCGCGCTCAAGGCGCTGCGCGAAGGCGTCGATCTGCACGACGAGTCCGCGCTCGCCGAATTGACGCGCCGAACGCGGCTGGAATCGAACGACGGACGGACGTTCATGGACGGAGAAGACGTGACCGACGCGGTTCGCGCGAACGAGGTCTCCCTCAACGTCCGCTATCCCGCGAACGCGCCGTCGGTTCGAGAGAACTTGGTTGAACAACAGCGTCGCATCGGCATGTCGAAACCGATTATAACAGAAGGACGCGACCAAGGAACGGTCGTTTTCCCCGACGCGCGTTGCAAATTCTATCTCACCGCCACGCCTGAGGAACGCGCGAGGCGTCGTCTTGGCGAACTCGAAGCGCGCGGCGAGACCGCCGACTTCAATGAAATCTTACGTCAGATTATCGATCGCGACCGCGGCGATTCCGAACGCGACGTCGGTCCGTTGCGCGAACCGGAAGACGCCGTCCGCATCCTGTCCGACGGCATGTCCATTCAAGAGGTCGTCGGCGAGATGGAGCGAATCGTTCGAAGTCGTTTGACGATCTTTAACGCCCGATCCCCCGAGGAGTCGCGGCGCCATTCCTAAATCAAGAGGAGAAACTTGACAATGAGAAAATACGGTCTCTGCGCCGCGATCATCGCGGCTCTCTTCGTCGCCGCTAACGTCGTTGCGCTTGCGGAAGATTTCAAGGCGCCCGCGCCTAAAACGGTCAAGACGTCCGACGGACGCGAACTCAAGCTCGCATGGAACGACGAGTTCAACGGCGAAGGGTTGCCGAATCCAGAATTCTGGAGCTATGAAGTCGGCTATATCCGCAACAACGAAGCCCAGTATTATACGGACGGTCGCCTTGAAAACATCTTCCAGAAGGACGGACTTCTCACGATTCGGACTCTGAAGGAAGAATACGATATCGCCGATAAGCCGCAGAACCACGGGCGCAAGACGGCGGAATATACGTCGGCGGCGATCGAATCGCTTGGCAAAGCGTCGTGGCTCTATGGACGAATCGAAGTCCGCGCCAAACTCCCGAAGGGCAAGGGAATCTGGCCCGCGATCTGGATGATGGGCGACAATATCAAGAAGGAAGGCTGGGCGCGGTGCGGCGAAATCGATATTATGGAATACGTCGGGCATACCCCTCATACCGCGCACGCGACGGTTCACATGCAGCGCAAAGGCGGCAAGTCGTGGGAAGTCGTCAGCAAGGGCAAGAATATTCGTTTCGACGAACCAGGTCAGGCGCCGGAAGAACGTTTCTATACCTACGCGTTCGAATGGTCAGAGGACAAAATGCTCTCCTTCGTCGACGACAATCTTGTCCTCGAATTTAAACGCGCCGAAGAAGAACCGAAGACCGAAACGTGGCCCTTCGACAAACCTTGCTTTATGATCCTCAACACTGCGATTGGCGGCGCTTGGGGCGGCGCAATCGCCGACGACACGTGCCCTGCCGAGTTCCAAATCGATTATGTTCGCGTCTATCAGTGATCGACGTGAGTCAAACGACGGGAGCGCGCAAATAATTTGACGCGCCTGTTCCCTAAAGCAAAACGCGAATCGACCGTTGAAAGTCGATTCGCGTTTTTTTGTTGACGTTCGAGTTTTTAGGTCAATTCGGCGTCATTCGGCGGTGACGCCCCAGTATTCGATCTCGGCGATTCCGCACCATTTGAGGGGGAAGCCCGCTTTGAGATTCGTCAGGCGGACGCTTCGGACGCGGCGTTTGTCGAACTTGAACTCCTGCGGTTCGGCGGTCGCGTAAAGTTTGATATCGACCTTTGAACCGTCGGAAAATTCGAGCGTTCCACTCTGCCAGACCGTATCGTGCGGGAAATCGGCGCGAACGTAAATAACGCACTTGTCGATCTCGACGTCGCAGCCGAAATCGACGTTCAGCCACAGGTCGGTCCGTAGATTCGGGCCCCACGACGGAAACTCCGGACCGTGTCCTTTATTCTCCTTTTTACCGTCGATCGCGTTCTTGGCGGCGAACTCGTCCGCATAGGCGTACTCGCTGTTCGACGACGCGTGAGGATAAAGAACGACGTCCCGCGGATCCCCTTGATTATCGCGAGGATTCAGCGCGACGTTACGGTAGACGTTGAGCGCCCCGTCGCGCTTCGCGACGGACGGAATGCGCCGCGCGGCGTAGCCCGCCATGAACGCCAACCGGTCGGACATGCCGCCAAACTCGATATTACGACTGTCGTTTCCGGCGGAGTCGTCCCCCGATTCCAACGCGATTCGTTTCAACTCGACGTTAGTTTCGTCGATATTCCGCTCCATGAAATGTTTCGTCCAATAATACTCGTAATGGGCGCGCTCGTCGGCGTTCCATTTGTTCGCTTCGGCGTAATCGCCGCAGTAGGGAACGAGAAGATCGATCCACATCGCGAGGAGTCGCACGGACGTTTCGTCGATATGAACGTCGCGATGGTTTTCGTCCTGGCCGCCGTAACGACCGTCAGAACTGCGGAACATGGAGATGAGTTTGCTCTTATGCGCGCCCGCGTAATAGGGCGGAAGCAACTCGGGCCCCTCTTGGACTCCAAGCCAGTTGACCCAAGGACCTTCATGAGCGCCGGCGTTCGTCAGGTTGACGTATGCCTCGCTGAAGGCGCGTAGCGAACTCTCGCTTTCCTTCAGTCCCCTTGGCGAAACGTCGTCGTTTCCCAGAAGACTGAAAGGTTTCCCCTTCCCGCCCGTATGACACGAAACGCAGTAACGATCCAGAATCGGCTGAATATCGCGCGGAAAACTGAATCCTGAAAGTTCGTGGGCTCCCTTGCTTGGGAAAAGAACGGGGTTAAGTTTCGCGACGCCTTTACGAAGAGCAATCGTCGTGGCGCCGGCGTTCGTCTTCGCGTTCTCAATCACGGCGCCCTTCGGTTCGTGACATCCAACGCAGCCAAACGTCTCGCCGGGCTGGAGCGTCGACCAACTGCGCATCGTCTGGACGACGTCGCCGAACGCGTCAAGGAGCTGAAAATAGACGGGCGTTCGCGCGGGAACTTCAAAATACGCGGAACCGTCTTCTTCGACGGGAACCTCGCCGAGAACGTGTTTCACGTCCCAAGAGCCGTTGCTGATCGACGGCGGCGTGCAGACCATCGCCGCGCCTGCCGGTCCGTGATTCTCGTTACTGCCGACGCCAGCGACACGGAACTCGAGCGCGACAACGCGCAGCGCCTTGACTGTCCCGCGTTCAATCCCCTCAAGCCCCGGTCCTTCGTAGACGTCCTGAACGTAATATTTGCCCGTCGTCTGACTTAGATCGACTTGGGACGGACGCGTCGTCGGAGTTTCGCGTTCTTGAAGCGCGATCGGCTGTCCGCAACTAATCGCGGGATCAAAGGCCAAAAGCTCGCGTTCGCCGTCGAAGTTAAACCAGTACAGGCCGAAAGGAATATCGTACTTCCACGCGCCGCCCTCGGGAAGATACGCGCAGAATAGCGTTTCGTCGTCGAGAGGATAAGGATACTGGAAAAGTTCGCCCTGCTGACCGTATTGGTCGATTTGCTCGGCGGGCGTCTCGCGAATCGGCGCGATAAGCGTGCAACCTTCGTTTTCCTGCGTTCCTTTCGATCGGTCGATCACGACAAGCTTGCCGTTCTGATGCGTATGATGTCCGCCCGCGACGGCGAGAACGCGATCGGAACCGGGGATTCCTCGCGCATGTATGATCGACGTCGGGAAGTAGGAGTTGTTGCCGTAAAACTCAGTCTGCGCCGTTCCGTCGGGATTCATCTGGAACAACGGCTGCGGATAGATTTGACCTCGGTCGTTGTAATCCCAGCGCGTATAGACAACGCGCCCGTCGTCGAGGAGTTTTGGATAGTTGACCGTAACCTGATCGAAAGAAAGCCTACGTAAAAAACAACCGTTGGAATCGCACGTATAAAGATTTGAAACTTCGCTGTACGAACAGTCGGTTATTTGCGTGCAACGCGTCGAACCGAAAAGAAGGTCGCCGTTAGGAAGATAGATCGGCTCGATATCGGCGACGCCGGGACCGCTCGTAATCTGGCGAACCTCCTTCGTCTCGACGTCGTATTCGTAGACGTGAAAGTCGTCGTTCACTAAGTCCTTGCGCATCGAGAAAAGAACGCGTTTACCGTCCCACGAGACGTCGGGGTCGCGGATAACGCCGCCCTTCGTTTCGACGAGGATTTCGTTGCGAATCGAACCGTCGGGCGCGAAAGTCGCGCGGATCAGTTGTCCTCCTTCTTGACGGTCGGAACTGTAATCGGGGCTCCATTCGTCGGTCACGTCCTCGGTATACGCATAGTGACTCGCGCCGATGACGAAATGCTTCGTATAGACGAATTGCGGCGCGATTTCGGCTGCGTCGGCGAGTCGGCGAGCGCGGCGAACGCGGCAAGCGTCGCGGTAGAGTTCGAGCCACCGCGGGTTGGAGCCGACGATTCTCGCCGCGACAAGCGCGTCAAATCGTTCGCGCAGCGCCGCGACGCCCTCGGGAGACGCGTCGACCGTTCCGTTCGCGTATTCTTCGGAGTCCTTGGCGACGGAGGAATCGTATGTGAGCGCGTCCACGCCGAAAGAATCCGCGTTCTCGTCCGTTTCGAGCTTCGTCAAGACGCCGTCGACGAGCGTTCTCGCCGCGTCGCAGCCCTTGTCGTCGGAGAAAACGGCGACGTAGTCGATTCCGTCTTGGAAAAGCCAGTCTTGAAGAAGCCGCGCGTCAAAGACGTCGGGGTCGAATTTCCAATCGGAAACGTTGGCGACCGCCGACGCCGCGGGAAACGCGGCAAGCGCCGCAAAAACTAAGACGCCCAAAACGCGCGCAATCATGCGATTCATTGTATAACCTTGTCGTAGTCGTAAAACGTCGTTTTCTCACTCGGGAATTGCGAAGAGAAGTTGAAGGACAGACCCGTTTAGTATACGTCCTTCAATCAGCTTTTGCAACGCGCCTAAAGAAAACGCGAATCGACCGTTGCGTCGATTCGCGTTTTCTTTTTGGAGCTATGTCTGAAAATCGAGAACGTCAGACGCGAAACTTCATTCTGCGGAGACGCCCCAATATTCGATTTCGGTAATCCCGCTCCATTTGAGGGGGAAGTCCGCTTTGAGATTCGTCAGTCGAACGCTTCGAATGCGACGTTTGTCGAACTTGAACTCCTGCGGTTCGGCGGTCGCTTCGAGTTTAATATCGACCTTTGAACCGTCGGAAAATTCGAGCGTTCCGCTCTGCCAGACCGTATCGTGCGGGAAGTCGGCGCGAACGTAGATCACGCACTTGTCGATCTCGACGTCGCACCCAAAATCGACGTTCAGCCACAGGTCGGTCCGCAGGTTCGGCCCCCACGACGGGAACGCGGGTCCGTGTCCTTTATTCTCTTTCTTGCCGTCGATCGCGTTCTTGGCGGCGAACTCGTCCGCGTACGCGTATTCGCTGTTCGACGACGCGTGAGGATAAAGGACGACGTCTTGCGCGTCCCCTTGATTGTCGCGAGGGTTCAGCGCAAGGTTGCGGTAGACGTTGAGCTCGCCCTCGCGCTTCGCGACCGAAGGAATACGCCGCGCGGCGTAACCCGCCATGAAAGCCTGCCGGTCGACCAAGCCGCCAAACGCGACGTTACGACTGTCTTTCCCGACGGATTCGTCGCCCGTTTCCAACGCGACGCGCTTTAACTCGGTGTTGAACTCGCTAATGTCGCGCTCCATGAGGTGTTTCGCCCAATAGTATTCGTACTGGGCGCGTTCCTCGATCTTCCACTTATTTGCTTCGACGTAATCGCCGCAATACGGAACAAGGAGGTCGATCCACATCGCAAGAAGTCGAACGGACGCTTCGTCGATATGAACGTCGCGATGGTTTTCATCCTGCCCGCCGTATTGACCGTCTGGACTGCGAAACATGGAGATTAACTTACTCTTGCACGCGCCTGCGGAATAAGGAGGAAGCAGTTCGGGCCCTTTTTGAATTCCGAGCCAGTCGATCCACGGGCTTTTACCGTTGGCGCCGGCGTTCGTTAGATTGACGTACGCCTCGCTAAAGACGCGAAGCGACGTCTCGCTCGCCTTCAAGCCCCGCGGCGAAACGTCGTCGTTCCCCAGAAGACTGAAAGGCTTGTCCTTTTCGCCCGTATGACACGAAACGCAGTTGTGATCCAGAATCGGCTGAATGTCGCGCTGGAAACTGAAGCCGGCAAGTTCGTGAGATCCTTTGCTCGGGAAAAGGACAGGCTTAAGTTGCGCGACGTCTTTTTTAAGCGCGATCGTCGTCGCGCCCGAGTTCGACGTCGCGTTCTCGATCACGGCGCCCTTCGGCTCGTGACATCCGACGCAACCGAACGTCTCGCCCGGTTGAAGCGTCGACCAGCTGCGCATCGTCTGGACGACGTCGCCGAACTTGTCGACGAGTTGGAAATAGACGGGAGTCTGCGCCGGGACCTCAAAATACGCGGAGCCGTCCTCTTCAACGGGAACTTCGCCGAGAACGTGTTTGACGTCCCACGAGGCGTTGCTGATCGCGGGCGGCGTGCAGACCATCGCCGCGCCCGCCGGTCCGCTGTTTCCGTTTTTACCGACGCCCGCGACCCGGAACTCAAGCGCGACGACGCGCAGCGCCTTAATCGTTCCGCGCTCGATTCCCGCAAGTCCCGGTCCTTCGTAGACGTCCTGGACGTAGTATTTGCCCGTCTTCTGGTTCAGATCGACCTGAGACGGACGCGTCGTCGGAATCTCGCGTTCTTGAAGCGCAATCGGCTGTCCGCAACTAATCGCGGGATCGAACGCCAAAAGCTCGCGTTCGCCGTCGAAATTAAACCAATACAGTCCAAACGGAATAGGATACTTCCACGCGCCTCCTTCGGGAAGATACGCGCAGAGCAGCGTTTCGTCGTCGAGGGGATAGGGATACTGGAAAAGTTCGCCCTGCTGACCGTATTGGTCGATTTGATCGGCGGGCGTCTCGCGAATCGGCGCGACAAGCGTGCAACCTTCGTTTTCCTGCGTTCCTTTAGATCTGTCGAGGAGAATAAGTTTTCCGTTTTGATACGTATGATGACCGGCCGCTATCGCGAGGACGCGATCGGAACCGGGAATCCCTCGCGCGTGCATGATCGTCGTCGGGAAATAAGAGTTGTTGCCGTAGAATTCGGTTTGCGCCGTTCCGTCGGGATTCATCTGGAAAAGGGGCTGCGGATAGATTTGTCCGCGGTCGTTGTAATCCCAGCGCGTGTAGACGACGCGCCCGTCGTCAAGGAGTTTCGGGTAGTTGACCGTCACTTGGTCGAAAGAGAGGCGGCGCAGGAATTGTCCCTTGGCGTCGCAGGTATAGAAGTTCGAAACCTCAGTCCACCAGCAGTCGGTAATCTGCGTGCAACGCGTCGATCCGAAAAGAAGGTCGCCGTTCGGAAGATAAATCGGCTCGACGTCGGCGACGCCGGGGCCGCTCGTGATCTGTCGTACTTCTTTTGTTTCGACGTCGTATTCATAGACGTGAAAATCGTCGAAGTTCAGGTCGTTGCGCATCGAAAACAAAACGCGCTTGCCGTCCCACGAAACGTCGGGGTCGCGGAGCGTTCCGTTTTTCGTTTCGACAAGAACCTCGTTGCGAATCGAACCGTCGGGCGCAAAGGTCGCGCGAATCAGCTGCCCGCCTTCTTGACGGTTCGAACTGTAATCGTTGTACCATTCGTCGGTGACGTCTTCCGTGTACGCGTAATGACTCGCGCCGATGACGTAATGCTTCGTAAAGACAAATTGCGGCGCGAGTTCGGCGGCGTCGGCGAGTCTTCGCGCGCGACGAACGCGACAGACGTCGCGATAGAGCCAGTTCCACTGCGGATCGGAACCGACGGCGTTCGCGGCGACGAGATCGTCAAAGCGTTTACGCAGCGCGGCGACGCCGTCCGGAGACGCGTCGACCGTTCCGTTCGCGTATTCTTCGGCGTCTCCCGCAATCGCGACGTCGTAAACGAGTTCGGAAGCCCCGTAAGAATCGGCGTTCTCGTCAGTTTCGAGCTTTGTCAAAACGCCGTCGACAAGCGCTTTCGCGCCGTCTGCGCTCTCTTTATCGGCGAAAACAGCGCCGTCCGTCCCGTCTTGGAAAAGCCAATCCTGAAAAAGTCGGGAAGCGAAAACGTCGCGGTCGAAACTCCAATCGGAAACCTTTGCCTGCGCGCGGGGGACGGAACACGACGCAAACGCGAGCAAAAGAAACGCCGCGACAACGCGCAAAATCATGCGATTCATCGAACAACCTGCCGTAATTTGGGAAAACCGCGTCTTTTATCTAAGACAAGGCGCGAACAATGCGTAAAAATTACCCTAAAAGTATACAACGCGGAACTTGCGATTGCAACCCGTCGGGGAAGGCGCCGCTAGGAGCAAAATCTTTCTCGAGTCTGAACGCCGCGGCGAATATAAGCGCGCGACGAGACCAACCTATTGCGGCGTCTGAACGCAATCAGAAGAATTAACGCGGCTCCATCGCCGTCTTACCCCAAACTTCAAATTCGGCAATACCGCACGGTTTAAGCGGATACTCGACCTCAAGTTCGTCGATCTGAATCCAGCGGACGCGACGTTCCGAAAACGCGAACGTTTGCGGTTCCGCCGTCGCCTTGAGCTGAATTTTCTCGCTTGACCCGTCGGAAAAACGAAGCGTCGCGCTCTTCCACGCGCCGTCGCGTGGGAAATCGGCGCGAAGCCATACCACGCACTTGTCGATCTCGACGTCGCACCCGAAATCGACGTTTAACCATAAGTCTGTCCGCAAGTTTGGCGTCCACGAGGGAAGCGTCTCGCCGTTCTCTTGATTCGCGGTTCGCCCGTCGATCGCGTTCTTCGCCGCGCACGCGTCGGCAAACGCGTATTCGCTATTCGACGACGCATGCGGATAGACGACGATCCCCATGCGATCCGTCTGACGGTCGTAAGGATTGAGCGCGACGTTACGGTAGACGTTTTCAGCGCCGATTTTCCACGCGAGCGAAGGAGCGCGTTCGTCGAGGAGTTTCGCCACGTACGTTCGACGCGCGTCAAGACCGCCGAAATGAAACTGCGGGAAATCTTCAAGTTTGAAGTCGACTCCCGTGCGCTCCGCTTCGAGCTTCATCGCGACGTCTTTCTTGACGATCTCCGCGTTGAGTTCGCGCTGCTTCGCGTAATAACGGTAGTATGCGCGGTCGCCGTCGGTCCAGCGGTTATGTTCGTAATAATCGCCGCAATACGGAACAAGGAGATCGATCCACATCGCGAGCGTACGGAGCGACTGTTCGTCGATCTTCACGTCGCGATGAAATTCGTCCTGTCCGCCGACGCGCCCGTTCGCGTCGCGAAACATCGTTATCAGCGGGCTCTTCGCGGCGCCCCAATGATACGGCTCGAGCAAGTACGGCGGATCCTGAACCCCAAGCCATCGAGTCCAGCGTCCTTCATGACGACCGTTCTGCGTCAGCGTGAGGTACGAAACGCTAAACCGCTTTTTTTCCTCCGGATAAATCTCTTTGCGTTCTTCACATGGCTCTTTTTCCTCGTCGCCAAGTAGACTGAACGCGTCGCCGTCGCGCCCGGTATGGCACGAAACGCAGTAACGGTCGAGAATCGGCTGGACGTCGCGCACGTAATCGAAGCCGGAATTTTGATGAACGCCGGGGGGCGGGGACAATACGGGCTGAGGAATCGCGACGCCCTTTCTGAGCGCGATCGAAGTCGCGTTTGCGGCGTCGGCGGCGTTTTCGATAATCGACCCTTTGGGCTCGTGGCATCCGACGCAGCCGAACGTTTCGCCGGGCTGGAGCGTCGACCAACTGCGCATCGACTGGACGACGTCGCCGTTTGAGTCGAGGAGCTGGAAGTAGACGGGCGTCATCGCGGGAACCTCGAAGAAGGCGGAACCGTCCTCCTCGACGGGGACCTCGCCGATCACGCGTTTCGCGTCCCATGAGCCGTTGCCGATCGCGCAGGGACCGGATACGAGCGAATCGCCGACCTCGCCCCAGTTCCAGTTCCAACCGACGCTGAAAGGACGGTAGAGGAGTTCGACGACGCGGAGTTTCTTAACCGTTCCCCGTTCAATCCCCTTGAGTCCGGGGCCTTCGTAGACGTCCTGAACGTAATACTGCCCGGTCTTCTTCGCGAGATCGACCTGCGACGGTCGCGTCAACGGAACGTCGCGCGCCACGAGAGGCGCGGGCTGACCGCAGCTGATCGCGGGATCAAACGCCAAAAGCTCTCGAGCGCCGTCAAAGTCAAACCAATAGACGCCAAAAGGAACGTCGTAAACGCGATCGTGGGATCCTTCCGGAAGATAGGAGACGAGTATGTTCTCGTCGTCGAGCGCGAAGGGATGCGCGAAAAGTTCGCCGTCCTGCGCGTAACGGTCGATCATAACGTCGTCGGGTTGAGGGCGGCCGGGAGCGACGAGGGTTATTCCTTCGTTCCGCTGCGTTCCCTTGGAACGATCGACGACGACAAGCGCGCCCTGTTGGTACGTATGATGTCCTGAAGCAATGGAGACGACGAGATCGGAGCCGGGCACGCCTCGAGAATGAAGCAGCGACGTCGGAAAGATCGAATTGTTCCCGTAATACTCCGTCTGACCTGTTCCGTCGCTATTCATCTGGAAAAGAGGTTGAACGTAGACGTGTCCGCGATCGTTGTACTCCCAGCGCGTGTAGATAACGCGCCCGTCGTCTAAAACCTTCGGGTAGTTGACCGTCACCTGATCGACGCCGAGCCGTCTGAGGTAGCGTCCCTGCGCGTCGCAGGTATAAAGATTGGAAACCTCGGTCCACCAACAGTCGATATTTTGACCGCACCGCGTTGAAATAAAAATAACGTCTCCCGAAGGGCTCCACGTCGGTTCGACGTCGGCGACGCCAAGACCAAAAGTAAGTTGACGCGTCTCGCGCGTCTCTATATTATAAACGTAGAGATGAAAATCGTCGTTCGTGAGACTTTTGCGCATTGAGAAAACGATTTCTTTTCCGTCCCACGAGACCTCTGGGTCGCGAATAACGCCCTCGGACGTCGCGACAAGAACCTCGTTCTGAATTGAACCGTCGTCCTTGAAGGTTGCGAGACAAAGCTGACCGCCAGGCTGACGATTCTTGCTGTAATCTATATACGCTTCGTCTGTAACGTCCTCGGTGTACGCGTAATGAGACGCGCCAAGAACAAAATGCTTCGTATAGACAAAACGCGGCGCCAAAGAAATCGCGTCCGCGAGTCGGAGCTTACGGCGAACTTGACACGCGGCGTAATATAGCGATCGCCAGCGTGGATCGTCGGCGCGCGCTCCAGAAGAAAGGAGCGCGGCGAGCTGCTCGTCGAAGGGTCGAGCGGCGTCTTCGTCGTATTCGCGAACGTCGGCGAGAACGTTCGTTATGAGCGCGCGCTCCGGAGCGACGTCGGTTCGAGCGGCAAAAAGCGGACCGTCAGATTCGACGTTTGACGCGTCGTGCATGAGCCAGTCGTCGTGGAGTCGCGCCTCAAACGTCGCGTCGTCAAAGCGCCAGTCTTGATAATCCGCCTCTGCCGACGACCCGAGCGCGCTCAGCAGCGCGACGACCACAAGAGTAAGCGTAAACCAAGCGTTATTCGCCTTTTTCATCTCCGATCCTACTCCTAATATCGCGCCGTCAAAAGAAGGACGTCGCGCGCCATTTTCCCTTTTAACGAAGTAAACGGTTTTACCGACATATTAAAAAACGCGCCGAACAAACCGTCCGACGCGCTTGACGTCAACTGGAAAGACGCTTGATTATCAACTGAACGGATCTTCCTCTTCGTCGCCTCCGAAGGGATCGTCGTTCTCCTCGTCAGAGGCGGGAACGCCGGCGTCGTCGGTAGAATCGCCGCCGAAGGGGTCGTCTTCTTCCTCTTCTTCGTCGACGGCGGCGTTGGAACTACCGGCGTCGGAATCGCTCGTTCCGAACGGATCGTCGTCTTCATCCTGCTCCTCGACGACGTTTGCCGTCGCGGCTGGCGTGGAAGGTTTCGTAGTATCGACGGTCGCGCCCCTGTCTTTCATGAGCGCCGCAACAATGCGATCGTTAATCGTCTGGCAACTCTCGCGATGACGCAGCGGCTCGACCTGCTGCGTTTCATGGAGACACTGGATCAAACCGTCGCTCGTCACGACGTAGACGCGGTCGGTCCACTGATTGAAAACCTGGAACTTCGAATTGCCGATATCGAGCGTCTTTACTCGCGCGCCGGTCTCGCGATCGATGATCGCTAGGCGATTGAGCGTGTCGACCGCATAGAGACGCGAGGCGGACGACGCGACGGTGCGAGCGACGTTGGTCGCGCGCCACGCTTCTTTACCGTCGCGAAGCGCGACGGCAAAATAATCGCCGTTTTCAGTCGGGATAAAAGCGTAATCGCCAAACGCGGCGATCTGCTCGGAAATCGGCTTGTCCGTGACGTACGTCCAGCGTAAAAGCCCCGTAACGTCGTTCATCGCGAACACGTGTCCCGACATGGAGCCGACGACGAACATTCCGCCCTTACGACGCTCAGGCGCAAGTCTCATGTTCTGAACGCTGCGGTCTTCAGGCACGAAGAAGGGCGTCGCTTCGACGTCGGAACGCGGAACAAGAGCGCGGTTGCCAAGACGGCGCTCGTTAATATAGGCAAAATTCGGACGGTCCTGAAGTTTATAAAGCAACTTGAAAGGCGCGTCGCCGACGTTGCGTTCCATTTCGGCGAAAAGAATCCAGCCCTTTTCCGACGTCCATGATACGACGTCGAGCTCATAAGACTGCGTTCCCATGACGGGCGTCGTCAACGAAACGCCAAACGTCGCAGTGACAAAAGGACGGACGTCGTCAAGAGGCTCAATTTCATATCGAGAATCGACCTCCCGCGCGACGTTGGCGAATTTGTTCGCCATCTCGGGGCCGACGGTGTTATTGTCCTTGATCACGCCTTCCATATTGGCGATAGCGGCGTTGACCTGGAGCTGCTCCTGTTTGGCGCGGACAATGGGGTACGCGAGAATCTTCTCGGAAAAAATCGGCACGTAGCATTCGCGTTCGCTAAGAACCGGTCCCGACGACGGCTGACCGTAAACCTCCGTCTCGGCAAGTTTCTTACCCGTGAAACGGTCGTAAATCACAAGGGTCGTCCCGCAAACGACCGCGACGACGCGGCTATTGACGGACGGCGGCAAAAGGTACTCGCTTCCGACGGAAACAGTCCACAACACGGCGCCGGTTTCCGCGTCAAACGCCTGAAGAAAACCGTCGGACGTCGTGACGAAAAGAACGCCGTCTTGGACCGTCGCGCTCTGAACCTCTTCAAATTCCCGATTAAGCGTCGCTTGCGCGAACCACGCTCGTGTCAATCCGACGGCGTTCGCGTCGGCTTCGGAGATCAGTTTCGAAGGCGCGACTCCAACCGCGTACGCGTTCGACGCGACGAACGCGCAAAGACTGAGAACAATCGCTGTGAAAAGTCGTTTCATGCGTGAAACCTCTGATATTCGTATACGACGCCGACAAAGCCGCGCAAGCGACCCGCAGCCTCGGCTCTAGCCTTTCGTCGAAATTTCTTTCTCCTGAGACGCCCGGTTTTACGGAGTTCGGCGACGGAAAAAGAGCTTTCCCTATTCAGTATAATGATAACCAGCGCGAGGTCAATTAAAAACAGTCGCCGCCGTTTTTTTTTCGAAAAAAACGACGAGTCAGGCGATTTCACGGATTCTAACGTTTAGAAGGAAAACGCCGGGCGGCGTCGCCTCACGAAAAATTCAAGATATTTCCTTAAATCTTCCTTGAAATCGCGTCCTCTGCCGTTCCAGACGCTACAGGTTGATTCAAACTGACTTTCACGCGCAACCAGTCCAAACGGAAAAATCTTGCCCTCGACGCTTTTCTTGTCATTTTTCGTCATAAAGGTCGATTCATTTCAGGACGACCTAACAGGGCGGCGACGTTCTGTTGGTTTTCCAAACGTTCGCGCTCCGACGTCGTTCGGACGCTCGGACGACGTTCGTTCACGACGTCAACATTACGGATCAGGTCAGATGCTTCCCGAAAATCACGACGACGCAACCTTCAAAGAATTCCCCTCCCTAGAACGCCCATTTGACACGTACGACGCGCCCGCGCTCGGAGTCGCGTCGGAAGCGTTGAGAACTTTTCGAAAAATAGTGGGATACGACCTGAATTTTGTCCGTCCCGGCGCGAAGCCTGCGGCGACCGAAACCGCCGTCGACAACGACGACGTTTCCCCCCTTGAGCGCGTCGAATCCTTCCCTGTCGGCGAACTAGGCGTTCGCGTTTACGGAACGCTCAAACTCTCGCGCAGTCCGGGAGACTACCCCCGCGTCGACTGGAGCGACGCGCGTCGTCTTGCGACCCTCGTCGCAGGGTTGCTCGCGGAGAATTGCCGCTGGCGCGACGCGCTTGCTTCGCGCGAAGGGGAACTTGCCGCGCTCGCGACCGACGTTCCAAACAAGAAGCGTTCTCGCGCTCAAATCTCGTCGCGACTTCGCGACGTGCTGCGTTCCGGCGCAAGAGCGTTAGGCGATTTTTCCGCCGCGGCGCTCTATCTCCTCGACGACGCCACGACGACCCTCAAAACTCGCGCCGTGTGGGGATTGCCAGACGACCGTTATCTTGATCCTCCGCGTCCTCTTCGCGGCGCGCGCGCCGAAGTCGAGGCTCTCCTTGGCAGCGCCGTGACGCTCAACGACGACTACCTCGCGGAAGAATGGAAGGCGCCGGAGTCCTTCCCATGTTCCGTCTGCGTTCCCGTGGCGTCGGACACGACGACGCTCGGCGTCGCGTGGTTCTTTTCCGAAAGGCGCCGCGAACTGGGAACGCGCGAACTCGAAACGCTCGATCTTATCGTCTGCCGCCTTGTCGACGAGCTGGAAAAAGAGTCGGCGTCTATTCCCAGGAAACCACGACGCGACGAAACGACGTCGCAAAAACCGGCGGAAAACGACGAACGTCAAGAATGGATCAATTCAATTCTCAAGACGGACGAATAACGCGACGGGACGTCTTTTCCAACTTTTCTGATTGTTAAACTGGAGAAATGACCTTTTTCCTCTAAAACGCCCCTTGTGGGGAATGTTCAGGTTGTTATAATTTGGCACAAATATAGACGCCGGTAGATTTCCCCGAGAACGCCGCCGCCCGAGCGCTTCGAGAATGTGATCCTCTCTTACGCTCAACAGCGCGGAAATCAAACGCCGATTCCTTTTTCCTTCAAGGAGCGGAATCTGGCAGGCGTATAACGAAAAGCGCGACTTCGCGTAAAAGTTCAGCATTTTGCGAGCCCGTCGAGGGACGGAGCGAGCATAACAACAGGTTAAACAGGTCGATTTCATGTCCAAACCTCCGGCATTCAAGAAAGATCGTATCAATCGTAAACGTTCCAAGGCTAAGGTTCACAGCAAGAAGCGCGATCCCCTTTGCCCGAACGGCGAGCGTATGCGTCCGATGTACGTCGATTACAAGGACGTCGAATTGCTCAAGAAACTCACGAGCCGTCAAGGCAAAATCATCAGCCGTCGCAAGACGGGTTGCTCCGCGGCGTCTCAGCATGCCGTCGCAGCCGCCGTTAAGCGCGCTCGTTTCATGGCGCTCATGCCTTACGTCGGCGACTGATTCCGGCGTTTCGCTCAAAAGCGTCGCCTGACTCACAGGCATGACAACAAACAGGTTTTGCGCATTTCACGTCCGACTTCGAGCTGGGCGTTAAACCGCAAAACCTTTTGTTCATTTTATGTCCCGACTCTTTCGCGTCTGATATGAAGCGAAAAACGGGGATTTGCAGGGGCGCGAAGATATCCTTTCAGGGTTTTAGTTTAGACGGCGAGGTTCGTCTTTTAGAAGGATTTATCGACAATGACTGGACTGGCAAGCGAAAAAGCGGACGTCCTGATTGAAGCGATGAAGTGGATACGCGAACATCGCGGCAAGATCACGGTCGTCAAGCTCGGCGGAAGTCTTATGGAAGACTCCGTCGCAATGATGCACCTGCTGACGGATCTCGTCTTTATGGAAACCGTCGGCATGCAGCCGGTCGTCGTTCACGGCGGCGGCGCGGCGATTAGCGACGCGATGAAAAAGGCGGGAATCTCGCCTCGATTCGTCCAAGGACGTCGTTATACCGACGACGCGACGCTTGAAGTCGTCCGCGAAGTTCTCGCGAAACAGATTTCCGGAACGCTCGTCGAACGTCTGCAATTTTACGGCGGCTCGGCGAAAGCGCTTTCCGAGCCTTACGGAACAAACGTGCTTTACGGCAAAAAGGCGACGTTAAAAGACGAGTCCGGCGCCGACGTCGATCTCGGATGGGTCGGCGAAGTCACGCGGGTCGACGTCGACGCGATCAAAGAATGTTGCGGACAGGGCGTCATTCCGATTATCCCGTCGTATACGCTCGTCGACGACGCGGAAGGGCACGGTCTTAACGTCAACGCGGACGTCGCGGCGACCGAGGTCGCAAGGCAGCTTCACGCGCACAAGCTGATTTTCGTAAGCGAAGTCAACGGCGTTCGCGCCGATCCGAACGACGCTAATTCGATGATCGAATCCCTTACGGCGGAACAGGCGCGTAAACTTCTCAACTCGGGCGCGATTGTCGGCGGGATGATTCCCAAGATCCAATCGTGCCTGAAGACGATTGAGAGCGGGGTAGAAAAGATTCACATCATCAACGGACGTCTCCGGCACGCGATTTTGCTTGAAATCTTCACGAGTCAGGGCGTCGGCACTGAGATCGTCGATAGTCGTCGATAAGTAGAAAACGCAAAACCCGGCGCTCCGCCGACGACGAGGTCGTTTGGGCGGGCTTAACGCGCCTTGAATAAGGAAGATATTCGTCATGGCTAGAAGTTCGCAGGAAATTATCGCTCTCTTTGACAAATACGTCATTCCGAACTATACGCGATACCCCGTCGCGTTGACGCGGGGAGAAGGTCCTTTCATCTTCGACGCCGAAGGGAACCGTTATATAGACTTCTTCCCCGGCTGGGGTTGCAACATGTTCGGGCACAGCCCCAAGCCGGTCGTCGACGCGCTCAAGGACCAGGTCGAACGGCTCCTTCATGTGCCGAACAGCTGGCACATGGAAGAACAAGGAGTATGGGCGCAGATGCTCTCTGAGCGTAGTTTCGGCGGCAAGGCGTTCTTCTGTAACTCCGGCGCGGAAGCGAACGAGGCGGCGATCAAACTCGCGCGACTTCACACGCCCAAGGGCAAGTACAAGATTATTACGTTCCTGAATTCGTTCCATGGCCGCACGATGGCGACCGTAACGGCGACCGCGCAGGAAAAATATCACCAGGGGCTTGAACCGTTGTTGCCAGGCTTCGTCTACTGTCCGTTCGGCGACCTCGCCGCGGTCGAGGCGGCGATCGACGACGAGACGGCCGCTATCATGATCGAGCCGATTCAGGGCGAAGGCGGCGTCAACATGCCGCCGAAGGGGTTCCTGCAAGGTTTGCGCGACCTTTGCGACAAGCACGGTCTGCTCCTGATTTTCGACGAAGTTCAAACGGGCTGCGGACGTACCGGCCGATGGTTCGCATACCAGTATTTTGGCGTGACCCCCGACGTCATGACGCTTGCGAAAACGATCTGCAGCGGCGTCGCGGCGGGCGCGATGCTCTGCAAAACCGAATTGGCGCCGAGTCTGCGGCGCGGCATGCACGCGTCGACGTTTGGCGGCAACCCCGTCGCGGCAAGCGCCGGAATCGCTACGATTAAGATGGTCGAAGAATTCGGCTATCTCGACGCGGCGACGAAACTCGGCGAACACGTCATGGCGAAAATGAACGAATGGAAAAAAGACATGGATATCGTCGCCGACGTCCGCGGCGTCGCCGGAATGATTGGGCTTGAGCTCAAGATCGACGGCGCCTGCTTCGTCGAACGTTGCATGGAGAACCGCGTCCTCATTAACTGCACTCACGGTAAAGTCATCCGACTTCTGCCGGCGGTCAACACGCCGCTAGACGTCGTCGACGAGGGGCTTGCAGTCCTCGAAGCCGCATTGAAGAAGGGAGCATGAATCAAATGACCCCCATACGTCACCTCCTAACTCTGTCCGATCTTGAAGTTGAAGAACTCAAGGCGATTTTCCACGAAGCGATCGAGCTCAAGAAGGCCTACAAAAACGGAGTCCGCGAAAAACTGCTCGACGGCAAAGTCCTCGGCATGATTTTTGAGAAGATGTCGCTCCGCACCCGCGTCAGTTTCGAGGCGGGAATCAACCATCTCGGCGGCTCCGCGATGCTTCTTGAGGATCGTCATGTCGGAATCGGCACGCGCGAAGCGATCAAAGACGTCGCGCGCGTCCTGAGTTCGATGGTCGACTGCATCGTCTTCCGCGCGAAGAGCCATAAAGTCGTTCAAGAATTCGCCTCGTGGTCGTCTGTTCCCGTAATCAACGCGCTGACCGACAAGGCTCACCCGTGTCAAGCGCTCGCCGACATGCTCACGATTTACGAAGAGTTCGGTTCTTTCGACGACGTCAAGATCGCTTGGGTCGGCGACTCCAACAACGTCTCGGCGAGTCTCGTGGAGGCCGCCGCGATGTTTGGCGTTCATATCGCGCTTTCGTCGCCGGTCGGGTATCACTTTACAAAGGAAGAAATCCAAGAGCTTACGCGACTGCGGCAGCCTGGCTTTGAACTCAGTCTCCATGAGAACCCCGCCGACGCGGTTCGCGGCGCGCGGGTCGTCTACACCGACGTGTGGGTCAGCATGGGCGAAGAGGCGGAAGAAAAGGAACGGCTCGAGAAGTTCGCGCCCTTCCAAGTGAACGCGGCGCTCATGAAACATGCGAGGAAAGACGCGATCTTCATGCACTGTCTCCCCGCGCGACGCGGTCTCGAGGTGACCGACGAGGTCATCGATTCTCCCCAAAGTCGCATCGTCGAAGAGGCGGAAAACAGAATGCACGCCCAGAAGGGATTGCTCCTCTGGCTCCTCAGAAACTGACTGCGTAAGTATACGCCGGTCGTTCCGACGTTCGCCGTGAACGTCCGGCGATTTCCATAACCGAACACCCCTCCCCTGTCGCGACGCCGTCGCCGCTTTTTACTCTTAGAGGCGCTCATGTTTATCTCTTTGGATTGGATTTCCGACTTCGTCGACATTTCCGACCTTGACCCGAAACTCGTCGCGGACCGTCTTACGATGGCGACCGCCGAAGTCGAAGGAATCTCGACGATCACGCGTTTTGTCGACGGCGTGGTCGTCGGCGAAATCGTCTCCGCCGAACCCTTCCAGACGCCTGAGGGCAAAAAGCGAACGCTCTGCAAAGTCGACTGCGGCGACGTCGTTCGTCAAACGGTGTGCGGCGCCCCGAACGCTCGCGTCGGTCTCAAAGCGCCCTTCGCTCCCGCCGGCGTCACGCTCGGCGATAAAACGATTGAAGCCGCCGAGGTTTACGGTTATAAGAGCGAAGGAATCCTCTGTAGCGCGGCGGAACTCGGCATGAGCGAATGGCACGAGATTCTTTTCGAATGCCCCTCCTCGACGCCGACAGGCGCAAAGTTCTCCGATTTCGTTCCAAAGACCGACACGCTTATCGAAATCGACAACAAGAGCCTCACTCACCGTCCCGACCTCTGGGGACATTACGGATTCGCGCGCGAACTTGCCGCGGTTTTTCATCGCGAGCTTAAACCGTTGCCGCGTCACGACGTCGATCAATACGCGTCCCTTCCGGCGTTCCCGGTCGCAATCGAAAGCGACGAGTGCCTTTGCTATTCCGGAATCGTCTTCGGAATCAACGCGGGCGCCTCGCAGGTTCCCTCCCCGATTAAAATGCAGCGCCGCCTCCACGCGCTTGGGCAACGCACGTACGATCTACTCGTCGATCTGACGAATTACGTGAGCCTCGAACTCGGACAGCCGACACACGCGTTCGACGCGGATCTCGTCTCGAACATTCGCGTCGCCGCGATGGGCAAAGAGGGCGTCTTCACAACGCTTGACGGCGTAGAACGTAAGATGATCCCCGAAGACCTCATGATATGCGACGGCGACAAACCGGTCGCGGTTGCGGGAATCATGGGCGGGCTGGAGACGGAAATCACGGGCAAGACGACGCGCGTCATGCTCGAATCGGCGAACTTCAACGCGGCGCGAATTCGTCGCACCTCGCAGCGGCTTGATCTGCGTTCCGACGCGTCTCAGCGTTATGAAAAGACGCAGCCGCCGGCAAACTGCAAGGTCGGAACGGAACGCATTCTCAAACTCGTCGAGGAGTCGGGGGTCGAATTCAAAGTCGAGACGCGGTACTCGGTCGCGGGCGACCTACATGACAAAGTTCGCTATATCGAGCTGCCGCCGGGACGTATGAACAAGCTCGTCGGCGTCGATTTTCCACAGGAAAAGACGCTGGAGATTCTGCGTTCAATTCAGTTTGAAGCGGACTTCCTCCCCGACGGAACGCTCCGCGTCGGCGTCCCGCCTTTCCGTAGTGAAAAAGATATTTCGATCGAAGAGGATATCGTCGAGGAAGTGACGCGCATCTTCGGGTTCGACAACATCGAGCCGGTCATGCCGGTCGCGCCGCTGCGACCTCTTCATGTCGACGAATATATCAGACTCGAGCATCGAGCGAGACGCCTTCTCGCGTCCGCTTACGGGTTCCTCGAAGTCCACAACTACGGGTGGACGAACGACCAGTGGACGAAGAAGATCGGCTACGAGCCGGGCGAGACGCTTCAGCTCTTGAATCCGGTCGCGCCTTACGAATCGCAGATGCGCAAGACGCTCATGCCGAACCTTCTCGCGCTCGTTCCGAAGAACCGCCCCTTCAAAGACTCTTTCCGAATCTTTGAACTTGGTCATGTTTACTTCCTCAAGGGCGCCGTCGACGACCAGCGCAAGCCGGTCGACAGCGCGGAAAAGTGCGACGAAAAGAGGCGGCTCGCGGGCGTGAGCTTCGTCCAGTCGGGCGTAACGCTCGACGACCATTATCTGGAGATCAAGGCGGCGGTCGAGGAAATCGGCGCCCTGCTCCTTCAGAACGGCTCGACTTTCTCCTTCGCGCCGACGAAAGAGAGCGTCTCCCCGTGGCAGAAGATCGACTATTCGGCGGACGTTTTCGTCGGCGAAGAAAAGGTCGGCGCGATCGGCGTTCTCGACAAGGAGACGCTTGCGAAAGTCTCGCCGGAAGGCGGTCAGGTCGTCTGGTTTGAGTTGGAACTCGATAAAATCAACGGAAACCTCTATCCTCAGACGACGTTTGCCGCGCCGCCTAAGTTCCCGGGCTCGTGGCAGGATTTCTCGCTCGTTTGGCCGATCGAATCCGGCTACGACGGACTCGCGCGCAAACTCGACGAGTTCAAGCATCCGCTGATCCTCAAGCGCGATTTCGTCGCGTTCTACAAGGGCAAAGGACTCGACAAGGGAACGGCGAGCTATTCGTTCCGTTACGAGATCGGCGCGGACGACCACACCCTTTCCGGCGCGGAAATCGAGGACTTCCACCAGCAGTTCCTCGACTTCGTCAAAGCGAATGGAATCGCGTTGCGATAACCCCCGCCCCCGCAAGTCGTCGCCCTAGAAGTCGCCCCCAACCCCCGTTAAAAGCCGCTCGAGTTTCGAGCGGCTTTTTTTGTGAAATTTCCCTTGAATAGTCGTTTTCTCAAAATATAGACGGCAATATAATGACGGCAATATAATGATTATCGACGCTTTCGCAGTTTTTATGTTATGTCCCTATAAAATCGATTCTTTTCACGGCGTTGATTATATGCGAGGAGAACTGTGATGAACGAAAACGACAAGGATATCGACCTCGATAATTTCTTGGAAGATAAAGATAAATATCTCAATCTGGAACCGATAAAAAGGGGAGTCAAGCTTGCAATCGGGCCCGTAATCAAGCTTGTAATGACGTTAAACGTCATTGGACTGCTGTTGTGTTGGATTGACCTTTTTTACTTTTTTCACCTTCAATCTTTTAACGTCAATGATCTTTCTTTTCTGACGGGAATAAGCGTCTTTTCCGCTATCAATATCTCCCCTGTGTTATTGGCGTACGTTTACTTTTCTAAAAGAAAATACTTATCGACAAAGAAGATGAAAATCCTTTTTGGTCTAAATATCGTTTCTTGGATTTTGGTCTTCATCGATTTTGCCATTTTGTCTGGTTATTTCTGATTTCTCAACTTGAAACGGCGGCTCCCGTTGCGGCGTCTGTCGCTAGATTTTCCCCGGCGATGAAAAGGATTCCTTCGCGGCGTCGCGTTCCTTTCGTCACAGACAGACTAAAAGGACGCCTTGGTTTCTCCCCTTGGAACTCGAACGTTTTAGCGATTTTTCTTCGAATCGGCGTCTTGCTCTTTCATTGGACGCCTCAAAACAGATAATAACGATTATACAGATTTTATCGTTTGTTATTCGCGAACAATTCCGCTAAACGTTCCAAACGTCCGTTTCGAGCGAAATTTCCACAAGAGGAGGCTGCTTTCGCTTATCTCGGGGAAGGCTAGAAATGAATTAATAGATTAGGGGACGCTATGCTTCCGCGGATTCGTCGACCGTTTACGTAGTCGCCGAGTCGCCTTTGGCGTCGCCGCAACATGGGAGAAAACTTATGACGCAAAATAGAAGAATCGTTAAAAATATCTGTCTTACTTCGGCGGGCTTCGCGACTGTCGCGCTGGCCGTCGCTCTTTGGTTTGCGGTTCAACCCGTCGTCGGACAAACGCCGACGCCAGACGTCGGCGCGACGGCGGCGCTAACGGGAGCCCCGACGGGAGCCAGTCAGACCGCCCCGACGAATTTCGCTCCGATATCGCCGAGTCCAAACGACTATTCCGCCGCGATTCGCGACAGAATCAAGCAACTGCAAACGACGCTTCAGCAGACTCCAACCTCGGCGGAAGAACAGCTCAAGCAACAGCAGGCCATTACGGAAATGACCCGTCTCCAATCGGAGCTTCAGCGAATCGAAGCGACCGTCGGGAATTTTGCCGCGTATCGTCAAGCGCGCGACGCGCAGTTCGCTCAGACGCCGAAGACCGATCAACCCAACGCGGCGCCGCTGGGAACGGCGATTCCTAGCGGCGATCCCATGCTTGCAGGCGTAGGAGGTCTCAACGACCAGTTCCCAGGCGCGGCGCGTCAGGACGTCCTCAACGCGTCGGGGCTTAACGGCGATCTCGCCAGCCGCGTCGGAACCGGCGCCGCGCTTACGCCGGGCGAAGCGGCGATGCTACGCGAGCAGAAGGACGGATTGACCCAACAGTATCGTCAGATTCAGCAGACGCTTCGCGCGTTGCAACCTGGCGACGAAGCGCTCGCCGAAAACCTTAGGCAAGAGCAAGAAACTCTCTTGACGCAACTTAAAGAAATCGACGCTCGTCTCGTCGGCGCGCCCGCGCAACCTCTTGCGCCGATCGCGCCCAATCTCGCCTCGCCCGTCGCGCCGAATTCGACTCTGCCGATCGCCGGCCAAGATTCAAACGACGTTTTAGATCGCATGCAGAAGGCGCAACAGGCGGCGCAGTTGCTTCGCGAGGCGGGATTGCTCCAGCTCGCGGGGCACGTCGTCAACGAGATTCCCCGTATGTCGAATCCCGGCTTTACGGAAACGACGCTTGTCGCCGGAAGTTGGGCGGGAAGCGCCGGTCTGAGCGACGAGGCGAACAACCCGTTCCATACGGTTTCGCCTAAGGATATCGAAGGGATCAACAACTCGATTAACGAGCTTAAAGGACGCGTCGACGCGCTCGGTCAGACGCTCGCCGACGTAGAGACGCAGCTCAAACTCTTGACGCGTCAGCAGGTCTCCGGCTACGTGACGCAGCCTCAGACTCCAGACGTTCAAATCCCCGCCACGACTCCAGCCGTTCCGGAAGAACCGAAGATCGACGAAGCCCCTGCCGACGACGGCGCGGCGCCTTCCGCCCGCGCCAATTCCGCCGTCGACGATATCTTGGCGAGTTTCGCTCAGACGCGGAACGCCTCTACGCCCAATCGATCCCTCCCCGACGACGGTCTTGAATTCACGCCGGTTGATTACAACAACGCGGGTTATTGACGAAAACTCACGGAGTCTCAGAATAATCGCGTGCGTTCTGAAATAAGGAACGCCCGACGGTCGCAAAGATCGTCGGGCGTTTCCTTCGTTTTAAACGCAACGGAGCGTCAACTGCGAATTCGCGTCACGAGCTTCGGACTTTCGATGAGCACGGTCGAGTTCGGCGCGACCGACTCGGTAATCCAGACGCTCGACCCGATCGTGGAGCCCTGCCCGATCACGGTCTGGCCTCCCAAAATCGTCGCGTTCGCGTAGACGACGACGTTATCCTCAAGCGTCGGATGACGTTTCGTGTTGCGCACCAACTCGCCGTTGACGTCGCGCTGGAAGCTCAACGCCCCGAGCGTCACGCCCTGATACAACTTGACCCAATCCCCGATTTCGCACGTCTCGCCGATCACGACGCCCGTGCCGTGGTCGATGAAGAAATGGTCGCCGATCTTCGCGCCGGGGTGGATGTCGACGCCGGTGCGGGAATGGGCGATTTCCGTCATCATCCTCGGAATGAGGGGAACGCCGAGTTCCCAAAGAATCCGCGCGACGCGGTGGACCGTGATCGCGTCGAAGCCGGGATAGCATAGGACGACTTCGTCGGTCGATTTGCACGCGGGGTCGCCTTTAATCGCGGCTTCGGCGTCCATCGTGAGCCGGAACCGTAGCTCCGGGATGCGTTTGAGGAATTCGTAAGCGATCTCCTCGCCCTGTTCGACGAGCTTCGCGCGCCGCATCGGGTCGCAAGTCGTCGAATTCTCGCAAAGCGCGCGCGCGACTTGCTCGGAAAGCGTTTCAAAAATCTCGTCGACGAGATTCCCAACGTAATATTCCACGTTCGCCGGGTTCAGACGATCCCGACGGCGATAGCCCGGAAAAAGAATCTCGTTCACGGAGTTCAAGACGGCGGCGATCGCCTCCTTGTTCGGCAGAACGCAGCGATCGAGGCGACTCGTCGAGCTCGTCGCGCCATAGGATTCGACGATCTCGCACGTCGTCTTCGGCAGCCGCGAACGAACGTCGGACGCGCCGCCGACCATTTGCAATTCATTCATGAAACGTTCCCCCACAAATAAGCGTCCTGCCGAAAGCGACAAGACCGCGTCCACAACATAAACGAGCGTCCCAAAACGGAACGCCGCCATTATTTCAACCGCGACGAATTTGTCAAGGCGTCGGCATAACCGCCGTCCCGCCTTGACGATCGGCGTCGAAGAAGGCGCCCTCTAACGCCGCTCGCGGTTCCTTATCCTCAAAGCTCATCGAGCGCCCTGAAAGCATATCATCATGAAGAATGACGACGCCCTCGCCGTCGCCGACGACGGTCTTACGCCCGCCGACGACGATCTTACCCCCGTAACCGACGACCTCACGCCAATCGACGACGACGCCTCGACGCCCTCCCCCGTCGAACAACCTCGCGACCCCGGCGCGTCAAACGCGTCCGACGCCGGGTTCAGACTCCAGCAGGAAGGCGAGGCGGGACTCGTCTTCGAACCGTCCGATTCGACGGATACCTACGCGATCAGCGACGGAACGACGCCCCCTGCGGAATACGAATCCTCCTACGACGCGCAAGAAGGTTCCGGAGGCGACGCCCCTCGGATCGAAGCGCCGGCGTCGGACGACGACGTCTACGGTCTCGCCGAACCCGAGCCGACGCCTCAAGCGCCCCCCGTCTCTGAAATCGCGCCGAAAGTCGTCGCGCTAAAGAATGCGAAAAAAGCGAAGAAAAAGAGATCTTTCAAGGAAAAATTCTTTGGAAAAACGAACGACGCCTTTGAACCGTCCCCCGAGGAAGATATTTCCATCGAAACGTTGCGCGCGCGCCGCGAACGCGCCATGATGGAAGAGGAAGCGCAAGAGCGTCCGAAAATTGAACGAACGCCCCTCCCCGAAAGACCCTTCTGGGACGATATTCTCAAACCTTTCGCGAAACCGAGCTGCGCCGCGCGACTGCTGATGGTCGCCGGCGCCGCCGTGATTCCGCTGCTATGCGCGACGCTCTTCTTCTCCAAAATTATCTCAAACGACGTCGCCAAACAGATGGAACTCGACGACGTTCAAATGCTTACCGCGTTCTTTCGCGGTCTGTGGCACGATCGACTGATCTTTCTGCTCTTCTGTTTCCTTTGGGGAGTCTTTTCGGTTCCCGTCTCCTTCCAAGTCTTTATTGACACGGCAAACGGCGCCGACGAGATCGAAGATTGGCCCGAATACAGTTTCGTCGGCGGCCTCATGGACTTCCTGTGGCTCGCAACGCTCATTCTGCTCGCGGGAATTCCCGGCGCGGCGTTCTTCTCATTCTTCGGATTCAACCACGTCGTCGGACTGACGCTCAGCGCGACGTTGCTGACGCCGATCTTCTACCTCTCGTGCATGCAAGCGGACGCGCGTTTCACGCTCCTGACGAAGGAAACGCTTGTCAGCCTCAAGCGTAACGCTAAGAGCTGGCTGATCTTTACGGGAATCTCGTTCGCGTTCCTTTTCGGAACGATGGCGATCTCGCTCGCTGCAATTCGTTGCTCGATCGTCACGTCAAACGGCGAGTCCCCCGCGGTTATTTCTTTCTCGCGCGCGTTTGTCATTTCGCTTGTTCTTTCGCTGATCTTTAGCTTTATCCCCGCGCTGTATCTGCGTTTCTTAGGACGTCTGGCGTGGATTATCGAAGACGACGCGCGCAAGCGGGACGAAGAAAATCGTCGCGAAGAAGACGCGATTTATGAGGAAGACGAATGACGTCGGCTTCTTCCTTAAAATTCGCAAAAACGACGTTTCTTTGCGGTATTATGCATTGAGAACGATCTTAGCGGCTGTTACAATGAGGGACGATCGGGACGGTGCCGTCTTGATCGTCCCTCAACTATTACGGAACCGTAAATTATGACGACGTTTACACGTACAATCGCCGCGTTGGCGACGTTTTTCCTCGCCTTCGCGTCCGCTTCCGCGCAGGAATTCGCGACGAATCCGATTATCAACGCGGACGTTCCCGACGTCTCGCTCCTTCGTGTCGGCGACGATTACTACATGAGTTCGACGACGTGTCACATGACGCCGAACGTTCCGATCATGCGTTCGAAAAACCTCGTCGATTGGGAACTGATCGGCTACGCCTGCGACGTCTTAGAGAAAAACGACGCGCTTGAACTTCGCGACGGAAAAAACGCTTACGGCGCGGGAAGTTGGGCGAGTTCCCTTCGATATCACGACGGCGTTTTCTATCTCGCGACGTTCTCCCAGACGACGGGCAAAACGCATATCTTTTCGACGCGCGATCCCGCGGGAAAATGGGACGAAAAGTCTTTTCGTCCGATGCTTCACGACTGTTCCCTCTTTTTTGACGACGACGGGCGCGTTTATCTGATTTACGGAAACGGCGATTTGAGAATTGCCGAACTCAAAGACGACCTGTCCGGACTCAAGCCCGGAGGCGCCAATCGTATCCTGATTCGCAACGCGTCGGCCCCCGCGGGTCCGAACGTCGGGCTCGGCGCCGAGGGCTCGCAGGTTCTCAAAAGAAACGGAAAATACTACGTTTTCAATATCACATGGCCTCGGGGCGGCATGCGAACGGAAATCGTACACCGCGCCGACTCGCTCGACGGGCCCTTTGAAGGCCGCGTCTTCGCGCAGGATCGAGGAATCGCCCAAGGCACGATCTTTGAAGGAACCGAGGGGCAATGGTTTGCGTGTCTCTTCCGCGACTCCGGCTCGATGGGGCGCGCTCCATATCTTGCGAAAGTCGACTGGGTCGACGACTGGCCGATCCTTTCGGACGACGGAAAATTCCCCGACGTTCTGCCGATCAAACACGAGCCGAACGCTAAACGTTTCGGCAATTTCATCGGCGACGACGAATTTTCCAACCCCGACGCGCTTGTCGACGTTCTCACAATGGGCCCGTGGCAGTGGAATCACAATCCCGACGGCGATCATTGGTCGCTCAAAGCGCGGGAAGGATGGTTCAGAATCGAGACGGGACGCGTCGATTCCCAGCTCATGCAAACGCGCAACATGCTCACGCAGCGCACGTACGGCCCAACATGCTGCGGAACGACGGCGCTCGATCCTCGCGGACTTAAAGAGGGCGACGTCGCCGGTCTCATGCTTTTACAGCGTCGTTTCGGCTACGTCGGCGTCACGCGGCGCGACGGCAAACTTTACGTCGTGCAAGCTCAGCCTGACGATAAGACGGGCGCGACCGTCGAAAACGCGCTGATTCCTCTCGAAGGCGAGCCGGAATCGATTCAGTTCCGGGCAAAGTGCGATTTCCGCAATTTCCGCGATCTCGCTGAGTTTTCATGGTCTCGCGACGGCGAAAACTGGGAAACGATCGGCGAAAAACTCCACATGATCTACACGATTCCGCAGTTCATCGGCTATCGATTCGCCCTGTTCTGCAACGCCTCGAAAGAAGCCGGAGGAATCGCCGATTTTGACTTCTTCCACGTCGGAGATTGACGCCCGACGACGCTCCGATAATTGCCAATTTCACCCTATCGAGGTTTGTCATGAGAAAAATCGTCAACGCCATAGCGCTCGTCGCCGTCATGCTTGTCGCCGCGCAGAACGACACGGTCTTTGCGGCGCGTCAGGCGCTTCCATCTCGCGTGAAAGTCGAAGCTTTTCCCGGCTCGGACGTCGAACTGCTCCCCTCGCCTTTCCTCGACGCGCAGAATAAAAACTCAGAATATCTCCTTTCTGTCGAGCCCGACAGGCTTCTCGCACGGATTCGACAGAACGCGGGACTAGAACCGAAGGCAAAGCGTTACGAAGGTTGGGAAGGTCAATCGATCGCGGGTCATTCCCTCGGTCACTATCTCTCGGCGGTTTCGAAAACCTACGACGCGACGGGCGACGAACGCTTTAAAGAGCGCGCGATCTATATCGTGAAGGAACTCGACGAATGTCAACGACATTCGGGCGTCGGCATGTTTGCGGGAGACGAGCGTTACGCGACCGTTTTCGACGAGATTCGTCGCGGCGACGTCCGGTCGCAAGGATTCGACCTCAACGGCCTCTGGGTGCCATGGTATACGTTGCACAAGATATTTGCGGGACTTCTCGACGCCTACCGCTACTGCGACGACGAACTCGCGCTGACAGTCGCCAAACGTCTCGGCGACTGGGGAATCGACGTCACGAAAGACCTCACGCTTGAGCAGTTCCAGACGATGCTCCGTTGCGAATACGGCGGAACAAACGACGCATATTACACGCTTTACGCGTTTACGGGCGACGAGAAATATCTGCGTCAGGGGGATCGTTTCTACGATTTCGCCGTTCTCAAACCGCTCAACGAAGGACGCGACGAGCTTGAAGGGCGTCACGCGAACACGCAAATTCCGAAGATTATCGGCCTCGCGCACCGTCATGAAGTCGCCGACGACGCGAACGGCGTCGCCGCGTTTAAACTCGCCGACTTCTTCTGGGATCGCGTCGTTCATCATCATTCGTACGCGATCGGCGGACATTCCTCCGGCGAGCATTTTGGTCGTCCCGACGTTCTCAGCGTTCGTCTCACGAATTCAACTTGCGAAACGTGCAATACGTACAACATGCTCAAACTCACGAAATCGCTCTACGAACAAACAGGCGACCCGAGTTATCTGAGCTTTTTTGAACGCGCGCTATACAACCACATCCTCGCGTCGATCAACGCCGACCCCGGCGCGCCGAACTCACTCTATTGCTACTTCGTCCCGTTGCAACAGGGCGCGTTTAAAACGTGGTCAGACCGAGAGAACACGTGGACGTGCTGTCACGGCACGGGAATGGAGAACCACGCGCAGTACAACGGGGAAATTTTCTACCGAGGCAAAGAGGGCGACAAGGACGTTCTTTACGTCAATCTCTTGATTCCGTCTAAGTTGACGTGGGACGAAAAAGACGCGACAATCACGATCTCCAACGACGCCGTCAAAGTCGAAACGAAAAAGGACGCCGAGTTCGTCGTCAAAATTCGCCGTCCAAACAACTGCGTGGGCGGAGGCGATCAGGAATTTTACTGGGTCGTCGGCGAGAAATGGAACGCGGGCGCGGTTGAAAAACCTCTTCCGTTCGTTCCGCAGTGGAAAATTGAACCGACTCCGGACAATCCCGACGTCGCGGCGTTCTTCTGGGGTCCGTATCTTTACGCGGGCGTCGTCGGCGCCCCGAAGGATCGCGTCGTAGCCGCCGCTGAAGAAGGCGGCGAAGGAATTGCCGTTCTTCCGGTCGTCGTCGCGGAGAATCGCGCGCCGGAAGAACTCGTTACCGTCGACGAAGGAGGGGCCGTTTCGCTTCGAACCTCCGTGGGGCAAACTCCGCTCGTTCCCTTCTACGCCGCGAAACAACGATATTGCGCGTATTTCAACTTCTTCACGCCCGACGCATGGACGCGCCAGAAAGAGGAATACGCCCAAAGACGCGAACGGCAGTTTAAGCTTGCCGAAACCACCGTCGACTTCTTCCAGCCGGGCGAAATGCAACCGGAACGCGACCATAACTTCCAAGGGCAAGGTTCCAACGCGGGAACGGCGTTCGGTAAGAAATGGCGCGACGCCAGAGGCGGCGGCTCTATGGAATTCGACATGAAGACGGACCCGAACCAAACGACGCTCCTCGCTATCCTCTATTGGGGCGGCGAGACGGGAGACCGTCGCTTCTCCGTTCTTGTCGACGGCGTTAAAGTCGGCGAAGAAAAACTTGATATGAACCGTCCGAATCAGTTTTTCTATCAGGTTTATCCAATCGCCAATCCGGATAAGAAAGATTCCGTTCACGTTCGCCTCGAGGCTGTCGAAAGAGCGACGGTCGGCGGATTCTTCGGCGCCAGAACAATCTTAGAATCGGGAAAAGAATTTCTCGACCAAGACTGACGTTTTTTAGTAAAAATCAATTCTAACAGAAGAAATTACAATCATTTTCGTTATTTAATCGAAAAGGAAATTAAGATGAAACAAGCGCTGTTAGTTCTTTCTCTGACGCTGTTCCTCGCGTTTTCTGTAGTTTCCGGAAACGCGGCGGAAGTCAAAGCGAAGGCGTCGGTCGACCCCGCGCAGGTCGGCGAGCCGATTTCCCCCTTCATTTACGGTCAGTTTATCGAACACTTAGGACGCTGCATCTACGGCGGAATCTGGTCGGAGATGCTCCAGGACCGAAAATTCTACGACGCGCCGGCGCTCGAGCCGTGGGAACTCGTCGGCGAGGCGACGTTCACGCATGAGCGCGACGGAAAATTCGTCGGCAAAGCGTCTCCGAAATGGATTTCGGAAAACGACGACGTCTTCGGCGTCCGTCAGGGCAATCTTGAATTCGTCAAAGGGCGCGAATACGTCGGCTATCTTTGGGCGAAAACGGCGGAAGGTCAGAAGATTTGCGTGAATATGATCTTTGGAAACGGGCAGGACGGCAAGACGCTCAAAATCGAGCTTGGCGCCCCGACGCAAACCGCCGAAGACGGCTACGCGCGCTACGCGTTCTCCTTCAAAGCGGACGCCCTTTCCGCCGACAAAGAGTTCGGATCGCTCGCCGTGAATTTCAAAGGCAAAGGCGAAACGCGGCTCGGCTGCGTCTCTCTCATGCCGGCGGACAACATTGACGGCATGCGCCGCGACACGCTCGAACTGCTGAAACAGCTCAACTCGCCGATCTACCGCTGGCCGGGCGGAAACTTCGTCAGCGGCTATAACTGGAAAGACGGCGTCGGAGACCGCGACCGTCGTCCGCCGCGCAAGAACCCTGCGTGGCAGGGGATCGAACATAATGACTTCGGCTTCGACGAATTCATGCTCTTCTGTCGGTTAATCAACACGGAGCCGCTCGTCGCTGTGAACACGGGGGCGGGACAGGTCGATTCCGCGCTTGAAGAGTTGGAATACGCGAACGGCGCCGCCGACTCGCCGCAGGGCAAGATTCGCGCCGCGAACGGACGTCAGGAACCTTACGGCGTCACGCATTGGTGCATCGGCAACGAAATGTTCGGCAACTGGCAGATCGGGCACATGGCGACGGACAAGTATGCGCTCAAGAACAACGAATTCGTCGACGCGTTCCGTAAGTTCGACCCCGATACGAAGCTAACGCTGATCGCGGTCGGCGCGGTCGGCGCTTGGGACGAGCTCATCATGCGCCAGTGCGCGGATCACATGGACTGGATCAGCGAACATTTCTACGTTCAAGAGCGTCCCGACTTGGTTCAGCATGTGGAGCAGGTCCCCAACGCGATTCGACGTATCGCCAACGCGCATCGAAAGTATCGCGCGGAATTCCCCGAACTCGAGGGAAAAGATATCAAAATCGCGATGGACGAATGGAACTATTGGTACGGTCCCCACGTCTTCGGCGAACTTGGAACTCGATATTTCCTGCGCGACGCGCTTGGAATCGCGGAAGGTCTTCACGAATACTATCGCAACAGCGATATTTTCGCGATGGCAAACTACGCGCAAACGGTCAACGTCATCGGCGCGATTAAGACGTCGCAGACGTCCGCCGAATTTGAAACGACCGGACTCGTCCTCATGCTTTACCGTCAGCAGTACGGCGTAAACCCGCTCAAAGTCGAAGCGGATCGCCCGTACGACGTCGCCGCCGCCACGACGGAAGACGGCAAAACGCTCACGCTCGCGATCGTCAACCCGACGGCCGACCAAGCGACGTTTGACGTCAACTTCAACGGTCTCAAACTCGCCGACACGGCGGAACGTTTCGAAATCGCCGATTCTGATCAGCGCGCGTACAACGACCCAGACGCGGGTCGCCGCGTCGATATCGTCAAATCGACCGTCGACGGAATCGCGGGCGGCTTGACCGTCGCGCCGCAAAGCGTGACGCTCTATCGAATCGCGATCGAGCAATGACGCGTTAACGAATCGTTAAACGACGAAACGACAGAACGCTCCCGTCGACGTGAAATTCGACGGGAGCGTCTTTATTTATGGAACGCGAGAAAAATAAAAACGCCAGAACCGTTTCCAGTTCTGGCGTTTTTTTCGGAGGATTCCCTGAATTCGTTCCTAACCGTCGAGAAGAAGTCGCCGGAAACAACCCAAAATTCCGTCTCTCGGCTCGTCATGCGCGACGCGCCGCTCTTCCTGATCGCGACGTCGAAGCTCGTACCCTTCGACGTCGCCTTGGTTCGATTTTTCCGAATCCCGCGATCGTTATGGTCTCGTCTTACGGCGACAAAACCGCCCAGACGGACGCCGCGCGGCGCCTCGAAGGTTAACCCCAACCTCCGACGTCGCCCGACGCCGAACCCATAACAATCCCGGCGCGAATCCGACCTTTGTCATCCGTGACACGGGCGACTAGCGCCCCTGACTTCCCTGTCAGCTCGTCGGATGGATTTCGCTTATTGAACGTCCCAGTTTTCGAGGGGACGACGTCGCGCTGGAGACGCGACGTTTTGGCTTCGATTCCGCTTCCGCCGTTTCGTCTCTCAAAAAGTTCATGATCTTGTCGCGAGACGTTTCCGGATCGTGAGGCGCGCCCATCGTCTCGACCGCGTCTGAGACGCCGAGCAGCACCGAGCGTTTCACGCCTTCTCGAATCCATTCAAAAAAATTGAAGTCCATTTCTTACCCCTTTGTCGTTAGCGGGAACCGCGCTTCTTCGCGGCGTTCCTTCATTTGCTTTCAACGCGTTTACAGTAGGAAAACAAGCGTAGCGCGTCAAGCTCGGTTTGAAAATTTTTTTAGCGCCGCGTAAGAGAAACGCGTCTCGCGGAGAAATATGTCGAAAAACGTTAGATAAACTATTGAAAACTCGCGTGATAGAAACCGCGAAACGTTTTTATCACGCGTCGGCGGCGTCGCTTGCGCCGGAAGGAACTCGCGCGACAGCCTGGGGTAAAACGTCGCCAATCGCGGCGCGAAAAACGAGCGACGCCTGATAATCGAGGGGCGTCTCCGTCTTATTTACGACGACGAAAGGCGCGCCCGCGTCGCATTCTCGCGGCAATCCCGCCGCAGGATAGACCTGAAGCGACGTCCCCGCGACGACGAGAAGTTTCGTCTCCCACATTGCGCGTCGCGAAGCGTTAAACGCCGCCGCGGGAAGCTCTTCGCCGTAGAAAACGACGTCCGGTTTGAGAACGCCCCCGCATTCGCAGCGCGGCACGCGTCCCGCGAGCATATCGTTCGAAAAAAAAGACTCTTCGTAACGACGATCGCAGGTCGTGCACGTCGCGCTTCGAAGCGTCCCGTGAATTTCATGAACCTTCGTCGAACCGGCCAGTCCGTGAAGCCCGTCGATATTCTGCGTCACGACCTCGACCGATTTGCCGCAGCGCCGTTCCAATTCGGCGATCGCCAAATGTCCGGCGTTCGGACGGGCGTCCGTTATTCCTCGATAAAAAGCGGCGAAAAAGGAATAGAACCGCTCAGGATTCTCGTGGAAAAATTCGATCGAGAAAATTTCTTCCGACGTAACGCTATAAATCCCCGTCGTCGAACGAAAATCGGGAATTCCGCTCTCCGTCGAAACGCCCGCGCCCGTAAGAAAAACGATCTTCCGCGCCGCCGCAAAATACTTCGCCAACGCGTCCAATCCTCGTTCGCGTTCGTCTTTTGGCGAACTGTCGTCAACAATGGATTCCGTCATGGCTTCGCTCCGTCGCGACAAAGGGGAAGTTACTCGTCGTCTTCGTCGAACGCGTCGTCGCGATCGTAACCGTCGTCGTATCCTTCGTCGGCGTCTCTATCGTCCTCGTCGTAATCTTCCTCGCCGGCGCGTTCGAAGCCGTCGTTGACGAGATTTTCGCGAAACTCGTCGTCGTCGTCCTCGTCGTCGCGCAGGAAATCCTCGAGACGTTCGTCGCTGAGGGCGACGCTCCGCGCGACGTCGGAATATTCGTCGCGTCCATGTCTCGAGCCGGACCCTCGGCGCGCTTCGACGAAGTCGTCAAGACCGGCGTTAGAGTCCGTCATGACCCCGCCGTTTCGCCAATAATCGTTTTGAATTTCACGCCGCGCGTTTTCGTATTTCCGTCGATAGAACTCGCGTTCTTCCTCCGCCTTCGCCTCTTTTTCCGATCGGAAGTCCTCTTCCTCGTCGTCCCCTTCCCAGAAATCGACCTCTTGTCCGGTAAGATTGCAGACGAGCGTATGCGTCATGACGTCAAAAACGTCGACGCGTGAAAGACTTTCGCCGGAAATATTAAGACGGTCGCAGGTCTGCCAGAAGACGACGTAACCGCGCTCGCCGTCCTCGAATTTAAGAGCTTGCGCCGTGCTCGATAGATCGAGATAGAAGAAATTGACCTCGTATCCGTCGAGAAGGCAGTCCGCGACGACGCGTTCGACTTCAGATTCTTCAATCTCGTCGTATTCCGCGTGAAGCCCCGAAAGAATACTTTTAGCGGCCTCGTCGAGATCGACTTCTAGCGGAAAAATCGCGATCGACCAGAAGCTGCCCTCCGGACTGTCGACCGAAATTCCATAGGTTCCCTTATCCCACGTTTCCGTCTGGACCGTCCAGTTGGTCGGATAGATAAAGCGGACCCCAAGATCGTTATATTCCTTGTAGTCTCTGGATTTAGTCATTGAAGCGTTCTATCCGGTTAGAGGCAAAATTGATGAAACGACGCGCGCGACGTGGCGCGTCGAAAGGACAAGCACGCTATAGGCGTTCTCGGTCAGGAAAGATCGTCGGGCGCGGAGCCTAAAACTCCGGGAACGCCAGGCGCGCTTTTATTTTGACCGACGACTTTAGCGACAAGTTCCCTGGTAACAGGGGAAATCACGCCGTTTTCCGTCACGATACCGGCGATAAGTTCGGCGGGAGTCACGTCAAACGCGGGGTTATAGACGTCGATTCCGTCGGGCGCGGTCTGGCGGCCAAAACCGCGAACGATCTCGTTCGGATCGCGTTCTTCAATTGGAATACCGTCGCCGTTTTCGAGGGTCAGGTCGAAGGTCGACCTCGGCGCGACGACGTAAAATGGAACGCCGTGCGCTTTCGCGACGAGCGCGACGGAATAGGTGCCGATCTTGTTCGCCGTATCGCCGTTCGCCGCGATGCGATCGGCGCCGACAAAAACCGCGTCGATCTTGCCCTGACGCATGACGGTCGCCGCCATATTGTCGCAAATCAACGTGACGTCGATTCCGTTTTCATGAAGTTCCCACGCGGTAAGACGCGCGCCCTGAAGGAGCGGACGCGTTTCGTCGGCGTAAACGCGGATTTCTTTACCCTGCTCCTCGTTCGCCCAGTAAAAGACGGCAAGCGCGGTCCCGTACTCCGCCGTCGCGATTCCTCCCGCGTTGCAGTGCGTCAAATAGCGCCCGCCGTCTTTGACGAGCGACGCGCCGTAACGCCCCATTTTGCGACATAGAACGACGTCCTCGTCGTAAATCGCGAGCGCCTCGTCCAAGAGCGTCGCGGCAATCTCCTCGACGGAAACAGTTCCCCGTAAAGCTTCGCCCTTCGCGCGCATCCGATCGAGCGCCCAAAACAAATTCACCGCCGTCGGACGGCTCGTCGCAAGATACTCGACGACCTCGACGAGCCGCGCGAAAAATTCGTCCTCGCTCGGCTCGCGACGCGTTCCGTCGGCGTTGCGAAAGACCGTCTGAAGTCCGACGCAAACGCCGAAGGCGGCGGCGATCCCGATCGCGGGCGCGCCGCGAACGCGCAGCATTTTGATCCCTTCCCAAACGGATTCAATCGTTCGACATTCAATATATCGAACCTCCGTCGGCAGCAGCGTCTGATCGAGCAGAACGAGCGTCCCGTCGCAAAAAGCGTCGAAGGAGCGAACGGAATCCGACTTTTTCCAAAGAACAGGACGAATTCTAGGCATGAGGTCACTCCATACGGGCGGGGCGGTCCCTCGCAAAAAGGGAGTGTCTATTGTTATTGTTTTTTCTTCGGAGTCGTCAATTCGTCGAACGTCGCGTTCAGAAGCTCTTTCAAAAAAACGCCGCTTATTTCGTCGTCGACCCGAAGCATTTCTTTGGCACCCTCGTATGGAAGTTCGAGGGGCGCGCTTGGCATTAATCGTCTCGAAGAATCCGTGAGCTTTACGAGAAATCGGTCGTCATAAATTCCGCCGACGACTTTCCCGCGAAAATAAACGACGAATTCTCCCATCATCGCACGGTATGAAACGTCGCCCGCCGACGACAATCGGTCCAAAACGGAACGTAAATACTCTTTACTCGACGCCATCCTGTTCCCCCTCTTCGAAAACGCCGATTCAGACTCTTCCGCGAACGTCCCGCTCAAGACGAGGAATCGAGTTGACGCCGCAAACCTCGACGTTGACTTCCCTCCTTCACGCAACGATTCGCCGTCGCGCCTCCAGGCGGGAATCGTTGGGAAAATATCGTCTCCGCTTGGCGGGACGTCAGCGAATTATAACGACGGGAACTCGGATTTCAAGTCATTTTGAAGACGGGGACGCGTCGGAAGGCTCGACGCGTATGTCGTAAACCTCAAGAACGGCAATTCTCTCATTATTGCGACAGAACGGATTCGGAAGAGGATCGCGCAATCTCTTAATCAGAACAGGACGCGCGCGCTTCGCGACCTCGGCGTCAAAGGGCGAAACCCCGCTCGGGCGGCGCTGCGTCACGTAAAAGCCAAACACGCCGAGTCGCGCGAACGTCGTCGGCTCGGAAATCGTCGCGACCTCCCGCGTCGCGAACGTTCCCCACAGTTTGTAATAGTAAAGCGTCGGCGACGAGAACGAGCCGAACAACACGCCGGAAGGGCGTCCTTCATCCTGCGCTTTCCTCGTCAATTCGCGCAGACGCGCGGCGACGTCGTCGTCAAACGCGTCCCAATAGAAAGTCGGCTCATGCCCCAATCTCGTCGCGCCGACGAGTCCCCCGACGGCGGCGCTATAAAAAGAAAGATACTGCGGCGCGATAAGGATTAAGTCGGCGACGCCGGGCGCAAGGAACGCGATCGTCGTCGCGAATCGCAAGATCGTCGCGCGCCGCCGCCCGAGCGACTCGTTCCAAAGCCGTCGCGCCGTCAACGCCGCGCCAAGTCCTCCGAGGAGCCCCCAGAAACTCGTCGAAGCGACGAGCAACCGAACGCCGTCGTGAACGGGAACGCCGGGAAACGCGCGCGTGATCGGAAACGTCGTTCCGAGCGCAAACGCTGCGAAAACGAGCAGACGCGCTACGGCGCATTCATCCTGATTCGCCGACGTTTCCCGTCGTCGACCGAACGCCGTCAAGGCAAGCGTCGCCGGCGCGAGCGCCGTCAGGAAAAAGGGAACCGTCGCGACGACCCAGAAAAAACCGTTCCACCATGGAAGAGGCCGGTCGAGCGAGTAGAACTTGCCAAAGAAGTACGACGGAATATTTAGCCCTAAAAATTCACGATGGGTGTTGCGGCGCAGAAAAGTTTCCAGTCCCTGGACAGGTTCAAACCACAGGGGAGGACTGACAAGCCAGAAAAAGACCAGACCGATCGCGACGCCGAGCGCAAGTCGGAAAGCGACGCGAAAATCGACGATTCGTTTCGGACGCGCCAAGAGCGACTGCAACACAAAAACGACGGCAAAGGGCGCGACGAGCAGAAAGCCGCTGAATTTCGCGCTGAAGGACGCCCCGAGCGCGAGGCCCCAAAGAACCGCGCCAAGAGTCCGACGTTCCGCCGTCGGGAACAAAGACCACGCCAGCAACCAACTTGAGATCAGGAGCGAATCGCCGCCCCCTATAAGCGCGTGTCCGAAAACATGAGGACAACTGATCGTCCCCACGACCGCGGCGAGCCCCGCGCCGACGCCAAAGGAGCGCGACGTCCTGAGAAAAACGGCGGTCGTCGCCAGCGTCAAAAGACAGATCCCGCCGAATCGATACGCGACTTTTTCCGAAAAAATGGCGTCGACGCGAAAAGCCCGTGCAAGTCTCGCGCCGACCGCGATCATAATCGAATAACCCGCGGGATGTCCTTCTCGATATATGAGATGCGGAAAGCCGATCGCAACGTACTGACGCGTAAAAAGTTCGCGCCGCGACGTCGCCTGCGCGATCGCAAGGCGCGGTCCCTCGCGTAAATCGGTCGCAGCCGCCTCGGATTCGGGAGCGTTCGACCGCAGCGCGCCGGGCCCCAGCGCGAGCGCGTCGAGCCACGCGCCGACGCGTTCGGCGCGCGAAAACGCGTCCCCTTCGTCCCAAGTCAGCGGGAAGCGTTCCGCGCTTGCCGCCGCGAAAAACAGAGTCGTCGACGCGACGCAAAGCGCGGCTAAGACCGTCGTCCAGACGCGCGACGACGTTCTTTCAGGCGGAGGGGCTGCAAGTCGCTCCTCGGTCATATGTTCGTAACCTCGTCGATTTTGCCGTCGACGAGTTGATTGAACGCCGCGACGATCTCGTCGCGCCCTTCTCGCGACTTACCGTAAACACGGCACACCCTAATGCTCTTCGGAGACTGTCCTAGAATGGGATCCTGCAAAAGAGGCGCTATCGAGTCCGTCTCCGGTTGATACAGATAGTTTTTGGACGCGACCGACTCGGGACGATAGGACGCTCTGGCGACGTCAAACCGCAGCGGCGTCGACTGAAGCGTTTGGGGCAATCTGTCGCGCAGCGCGGCCTCAAAGAGCCTTGGCGACGAAAAAACGGACGCCTCTTCGGAATCGCCGTCCTTAAAAAGAAACGTTTTTTCCGCGAGCAACCGCCATGAAATCCGGCGTTCGAGAAGATCGCGCCATGGCTTGGAGAGTTTTTGTTTTCGCGGATCGTCGGAACGGTCCCACGTTCTCACGTCGGAAAGCAACGACCAATCCGTGAAACGAAGGTATTCTTCAAGGGAATCTAACGGGTTTCCGTACGGATAGAGCAAGTCGGCGCCTTCGCGAAAGAGATCGGCAAGTTCGACGTCGATCGCGCGAACCGTTCGATGATAGTAGACGGAACGGAAAAGCCCCGAGCGCGCCTCGAGAAAATTCAAAAGCGACCCGACGCCCTTGCGGTGCAGCGTCAGTCCGCGATCCGTGAAGAACGTGTAATGAATCAGGCGGTTGAGGTCGTAAGGTTTCACGCTAACGCCGGACGCGTAAGAATCGCGAAGCACGAAATCCATATTGTCGACCGTGTATAGCCCCGAGAAAAGAAGTCGCAGCATCCGTAGCCACGCCGGACGGCGTCGGTCGGCGTCTTCCGAACGGGGACGGACGATGAGAAACGCGACGTCGTCGGGGAAAAGGCGCTCGCCCTCTTTGAAGACGCCGCTCGGAGAGCGACGAATTCCGGAAATCGTGTCGGCGAGTTCTCTGCGCACGATTTCCGCGCCGAGCGTCTCGTGCGTCAACTGGTCGCCCGTGGGCGTCTTATAGCGCGAAAGGTAATTGTCGTCAAAGAAATGTCCGAAGGGCCCGTGGCCGACGTCGTGAAGAAGTCCGGCGACGCGAAGAAGCTCTTCCACGCACCGCCGCGAAGGAACCGGACGACGTTCTTCCGCGCTCTCCCCTTCGAGAAGGGACGGATTCTCTTCAAAAACGCGATAGAAGCTCTCATGCCAAGCGTCCCAGACGCGGCTCGCGAGGCGCATCGTCCCGAGCGCGTGAGGAAATCTCGAATGTTCCGCCGTCGGATAGACGAGCCACGCCGTTTGAAGTTGATGAATCTGACGCAAACGCTGGAGCCACGGGGAGTCGACCAAATCCCGTTCGTAAGCGGTTTCGCCCGGTTGCGGCTCGCTCGAAGGAGACGCGATCGTTATATATCCATGAATCGAATCGTGAACAAGTGTTTCCGACTGATAACGTTCCTTAATAAAATCGTCTGACACGTTTTTCTCTCGTGAAGCGCTCAGGCGCAATCTCTCCGGCGCGTAGAAAAGGCCCCGCTCCGCTGTGAACTGAGGAAATTGCGTAAAATATTAAAACTGTTCCTGAACGTTTGTTAAAAATAATGGAAATATTGCCCGCGAATCCGTCAACCCGACTGGCGTCATTCCATAAAAACGGTTATATTGACTTAGTATGGGGTCGGCGGCGCCTGTCGCGCCACGACGACTGTATTTTTCCCATTTGTAAGGAGTTTGCAAGTATGAATAAGCAGAAATTGCGAGTTTTTTTATCCGTGGTCTGCTTCTTCCTTACGACTTCGGCGCTCTATGCGCAGCAGTTTAAATTAGACCGTTGCTTCCCGCAATCGACGCAAATATACTTCTCCATTGACAACGTCAAGAATCTTGGCGACCACTGGAGCGCGACGAAACTTCACGAGGCGCTCGCGTCGCCGCAATTTCAAGAGTTTCGCGACTCGCTTCGTCAGCAGATCGAGGAAGCGTGGCCGAATCGTCTAGGACTCAATCTTGAAGACTTCACGGCGTTGCCGTCGGGCGAAATCGCCGGCGGTTTGATCGCGATTCCGGGTAAAAAGCCGGGATTTGCCGTGATGATGAACGTCGCCGGAAACGCGTCGGAGGTCAACGACTTTCTCGTGAGGCTCATTCGTCAGACGACGAGCAAGCAGAACGGCGAAGCGACCAAGGAACGCATTGTCGTCGGTCGTCAGTCTGTCGAAGCGACCGTTTTGACGTTCCCGAATTCGAAAACGGGATTGGTCACGACCGCGTGGTACGTCGCGTTGCCGCAGCTTCTTATCGCGACCGACCAGAAATATCTCGCGGAACTGTTGCTTGCGAAGCTCGCGGGCGGCAAAGAGCCGGCGCTCGACGAACGTCCGGAATATAAAGCAGTTTTCGCGCGCTGCGCGCAGGACGCCAAGTCGAAGGCCGCGCCGCAGATTCGCGTCTTCGCGAGTCCGCTCCTCGCGGGCGAGGCGATCCGTTCGCTCGTGCCGACGGAAGATCTCAAGGGAAAATCGCCCTTCGCGGTCCTTTCGAGTCAGGGCTTCGACGGAATCAAGGGCGTCGGCGGCACGATCGATTTCACGACGGACAACTACGAGTGCGTCTACCGCTTGAAGGTCTACATTCCAGAAGCGCCGACTAAGGCGCTACGCGCGCTCTCCTTTACGAACTCCGACGTTCTTGAACCGCCCAAGTGGGTCGGTAAAAACGCGGCGCGTTACACGCTGGTCAACCTCAACGCGCTCACGACCTTCAATAATCTCGGACCGCTCTTCGACGCGTTCATCGAGACCGACGGCGCGTGGAACGACGTCCTCGACTCGCTGGAAAACGACAAGCTCGGGCCTCAGGTCAACGTCCGTTCCGATTTAATCGCGAATTTCGGACGCCAGATTTCCTCGACAAACGAATTCGACCAGGACGCCGTCGCCGACGGTGAGAAGTTCCTCTTCTCCTTCAACATCGTCGAAGGCAAAGAGGAGATCGTCTCCGACGCGTTGACGAGGATGTTCGAATCCGACCCCGACTTCCAGAAGGTCCAGATTTCGGGTAACGTGTTCTGGCAGTACGCTCCGCAGAAGCAGAATGAAAAGGCGAGTTCGACGACGCGTCCCGGCGGCGTCCGCCCCGGCGCAGTTCGCCCCGGCGCGGTCCGACCTGGAGCCGCTCGTCCCGGCGCTCCTCAACCGAAAGCGGAACCTGGCGTTGAAACGGAACTCATCAAGGGCGCGGTTTTCGGCGTCGCCAACGGCGCGTTCTACGTCTCCAACGACGTTAAACAGCTCCAGAACAAGGTCTTCAACCTTCCCGCCGACGCTCCGTCCGTACTCGACTCACCCGAGCATAAGCGCGCGATGCAATATCTAGCGCAGGAGCCCGCGGCGGCAAACGGCGTCTTTGCGCGAGGGTACAGTCGCAATATCGACGGACTTCGCGAAAACTACGAGTTGTTCCGCCAGGGTAAGATTCCCACCGGCAAGACGCTCGGCGCAAGACTCCTCAACGTAATTCTCACCCCGCCCGGCCAGAAGACGCCTCGCGAAATCAAATTCGACGGTTCCGCGTTGCCGCCTTTCGACAGCTCGATCGCCGACACGATCGGTTTCAGCGTCTTCTTCGGCGTCGTCGAGGACGACGGGCTCTTCTGCAAGGGCTTCTCGATCGGTCCGGAAAAGTGAGACGTTGAAACGCCGATATGACGTTAACCGTAAGAGCCGCGTTCGTTGTGGACGCGGTTCTTCTTTTTTAAACGAAGGAACCTAACGCTTTATGAAGAGAGAAATCGTCGTCGGAGTCACGGGGCGCCGTCATATCGTTCCTGACGCTATTCCCGCGATTGAGAACGCGAGTCGCTTGTTGACGCGAACGCTAAACGACGCGGCGGAAGAGACAGGCGCGACGATCTGGGTCTGCACCGGCTTGGCGGTCGGCGCGGACACGATCGCGGCGCGCGCCGTTTTGGAAGAAAAAGAACGGGGCGCGGGCTCGCGGCTCCGCCTTCGCGCCGTTTTGCCCATGCCCCATGAAGACTACCGCGACGACTTCAAATCCGACGAACTCGAAGAATTTGAGTCGATCCTATCGCGGTGCGACGAGATCGTCGAAACGCCGCGAAGAGTCGACGCGTCGGGTCAATGGAACCGCGTCGAGCAGTATTCCGCGCTACGCGACTATCTCGTCGCGAATTCCGACGTTCTCCTCGCCTACTGGAGCGGCGACGCGTCGACCGTCAAACCGGGCGGAACCGTCGACGTCGTTCTGAGCGCGACATGCGAGTTTTACGCAGGTCGTCCCGGCGCCGTCGTCAACGTCATGACGCCCGAGAGCAGACGCGTCAGAACGCCGGACAGCGTTAAAACATATTCTCCCGAGATACTCGCTAATCCCGGCGCGATTTCCGTCGCGACATTCGGTTGCGAATTGGACGAAATAACGCGCTTCCTTGCGCAAATTGCTCGATAACGGCGACTTTTGCAACTCAATCGCTTGACTCGACGCCCCCGAGATCGTACAATCGGCTCGACAAGGGATCGCGTCCCAAGAGAGGCGTTTTAGACTTTTCAACACGACGAACGCCAAACGCTGACCATTTGAGATCGATAATGAGAATTCAATCGCTTATATTAAAAGATTTTCGTCGATTTGAAAATCTGCGCGTCGATTTTGATCTCGACGCAAACGACGGCGGAGGACTTACGCTTTTCGTCGCTCCAAACGGCGGCGGCAAGACGTCGATTCTTGACGCGGTCAATATCTCGTTGGGAACGTTCGTCGGAACGATGCCAAACGCGACTGGCGGCGTTCTGAAAATTTCCGACCAACGAACGAAACTCCACGACAATCAAGTTTCAATCTGCGGAGACGTTGAAATATCCGCGACGTTCATCGATGAATCGTTCGAAGCCCCCGTCGTGATTAAACGCGGTTTTACCGCCTCGAAAAAACGAGTCGCAACGACGACCAAAGACGCCAAACCCCTCGCTCAATACGCGCGAAAGCTCCTCAACGAGACGAATCAGGCGTCAACCTGGCCGATCGTCGCCTATTACGGCGACTCAAGATTATGGGCTGGCGAACGATTAACGGAGCGCAGGATCGCCAAGACGTTGGCGATGGGCAGGGATTTCGGATACTCGGACGCCGTCAATCCGAAGTCAGGCTACAAGGAATTTAGCATTTGGTTTCCTGCGTTAGAATTTGCCGTTTTCGCGGAAGAACAGCGGCGCGTCATGAACGACCCAGGATTTGACGAAAAAAAAGCGCGCCGTTACCGTTCCCAACTTGAACCGATTAAAGAGGCGCTACGCAGGGCGCTAGAACCGGCGGGCTGGCGCGAAGTCGTTTCCGATTTTGCCCATGGAATTTGGGTGATCGACACGGAACGTAAGACGCGAATTCCTATCGATTCGCTTAGCGCAGGAGTCAAGATTGTCGTCGGTCTCGTCGGGGATATTGCGTTCCGTTGCGCCAAGCTCAATCCACATCTCGAACGCGACGCGTTAAAAGAGACGCCGGGAATCGTTCTCATCGACGAGGTCGAATTGCACCTCCATCCTGCATGGCAACAGGTAATATTGCCAACGCTTCGTTCGATCTTTCCCAGAATTCAATTTATCGCGACGACTCACAGCCCGCAAGTCGTTTCTTCCGTTCCGCAAAAATGCGTTCGTATTCTGATCGACGACGACGTGCAAGAGCCTTTCGCTCAAACTCAAGGCGTTGAAAGCCAGAACGCGCTACTTGAGGTTTTCGGCGTCGAGCCGGCGCCCTTTAACGACCCTTTCGTCGCTAAATTAAGGCAGTATGACCAAATGGTTCAAGAGAATCAGGGTGAAACCGAATCGGGAAAACGCCTATATCAAATTCTATCAGACCATTTTGGCGTGAATTATCCTCCTCTTGAAAGGATCGAGTTGTTCAGACGATACGCGACGAAGAGGGAGTCGGGAAACAACGAGGAATAATTCATGCGTCAATTTCATCGCGGCGAAGCGCCTAAACGTCTCCTAAAAGCGAAGAAAAAATTTCATCGATGGAACGAACTTGATAAAACGGACGAGGGGCGTCGCGTGAAAGAAACAATCCAGCGGAGTCTCTACGACGCGCAGCGTGGATGTTGCGCATATTGCGACGTACGCCTGAGAAAAAAGAACGGTCGTCTCGACGCGCACGTTGAACATTTACAGCGTCGTTCCAACGCGCCAACCCTTGAATTCAACTGGAACAACTTATTTCTCTCCTGCTGCAACGAGGATTCTTGCGGTTTTTATAAAGATCACAAGAGAATCGATTTCAACGTCGAAAATATTGTCGACCCCTCGTCGGACGATCCTCAAGATTTCTTCTCATACTCTCCGGTTGACGGAAGTATTCGCGCCCAAAACAGCGACAAGCGCGCCGAGAAACGCGCTCTTGAAACAATCCGCGTTTTCAATTTGGCAAATTCGACGCGGCTAAAAGGAATTCGCAGACGCGTCGCCGAGAACGTCGCCTCCTTCTGCAAATATAATCCGACAGAGGAACAAGTCGAAGAATTCTTGGAACTCCACAAGGAACAAGATTGTTTTTCTGTCTATTGTTCGCTCCTGCGACGAAGAACTCAAGATTTCGACCTTTAATCGTAAAGACGTCCGAGCTTGTCTTTGAACCGACGAACGACGACGATTACACAATGGTCACAGCGTATATTAACGAAGAGTTTGCGAGAATCCAAGCAGAAGAAAACCAAGGGGGAGCCAGTCGAAAAACAACCAAGAAAAGACCAAGAAACAACCAAGAAAAGGGCGCCGGAAAGAACGACGTCGAGCGTCGAGTTGTGGAACAACTCCTTTTCGATCCAACGGTTACGAAAAAGAGACTCGCCGTCCTTCTAGGAGTCGGCGAGTCTAAAATAAGGTATTATCTCGAAAAACTCAAGCGCGACGGAAAAATCGCCCGAAGCGGATCGACAAAAGCCGGACGCTGGATCGTCAACTAAAAAAGAGACGGCGGCACGACGTTCAATCGCGCCGGGGCGAAACCAATTGTCACGGCGATTACTGATAACGCTTCAACGTCGCCCAGACGTCCTTATAGGCGGCGTCGCGTTTCGTGCCGTCGTGGACGGCGTTTTCGAAGTCCGTATAGTCGATCGTAACCGCCTCGCATTTGACGATCTCCATCCATGAAATGCGGTTGAAATCCATGCGGTAGGGATAGTCCGAATGCGGCGTGTTCATGACCCTTGGCGTGACGCCGTACGTTTTGCAGAGTTTCTCCAAATCGCCCTTAAACCGCGCGCGAACATGAATCAGATTTGCGTCGTTCTTATTCTGTACCGCGCTGAAAAATCCGTGTTTCGTGAATAGCCACATATGCTTTTCTCCTTTCTCGTCGTTCAAAAGGCGTTCTCTTAGCGTTTTCAACGGCAAAATGCGACGTCTGCGCCAGACTACTTCTGATACCGTCTCATTGTCGACCAAACGCCCATATACGCGGAATCGCGCTCGGTTCCGTCGTGAACGGCGTTCTTGAAGTTCGTGTAGTCGATCGCCATGATCTCGTTTTTGGCGATTTCCGCCAACTTCTCGCGGTCAAAGTCCATGCGGTAGGGATAGTCCGCGTCCGGCAGGCTCACGACCTTCGGCTCGACGCCATACGCTTCGCAGAGCTTTTCCAAATCGCCCTGAAATCGCGCCCGAACGTGAATCAAACTCGCGTCGTCCCAATTCTGAACCGCGCTGAAAAAACCGTGTTTCGTGAATAGCCACATATTGAAAGCTCCTTGTAAAAAGCGCCGTGATTCGTTCATCCCCGAAGAGAACGCTTATATTATCGCCGTCGTTGAATTCCTTGCAATAAATTTTTGTTTTTCAATTCAGTGCGGGGATAAGAAAAGGTCGTTCAAGTTAGCCGCCTGATTTTCGGAACGGCTCGACCCCTCTTTGCCGACGCCGCGTAAAATAAATATCACCGGTTGTCTTTACGCAGTAAGCGCTATAATCGCCTGAGGTTCGCGCCTCTCAAACGACGATAAAACCCAAGTCGTCACGCGCCCTCGATTCGTTCGTTGCGGCTTGGGCGCGCTAAGAGCAAGCGAATACGGTTTTGGTCGCAAAATCCGGTATAAAAACGAATCCCGTGAGAAAGAAGCCATGGACTATTACACTCGAGAACAGATTCCAATCCTTGCATTTGACGAAGACCCCGAATCGATCGCTCGAGAGTTAATCCGGCAAGCGTTATGTGAGAAACCGTGCAATATCGTTTTCATTGAGGTTCGGGGTAAATTGTCCGGAGTCGCCAGCTACGGGGATATCCTTCGCGCCGGAAAAGGAGCGATTCCCGTCAACCGAAATTTTACGTTCCTTAAAGGAAAACAGTTCGTCAAGGCTCGTGAAATATTCCGCGAAAAACCCAATATCAACGAGATTCCGGTCGTCGACGCGGAGAGTCGTCTGCTCGGCATGTGCAGTCGAAACGACGATCTACTGTATCTCGAATACGCTAATCCTTGGGAAGGAAACCGTTACCTCAAACCACTTCTCGATCGCGTCAAAACGGTTTGCGTCGTTCGTCCGCCGGAGGGCGACGTCCGAAGGCGGCGGATTGTCGACCGCTGGACGGAAGAATTCGAAAAACGCGGAGTTCCATGCGAATCGATCGATTTTGAAGCGGTTCCTCGCCTACAGCATGAGAAAACCGCGATTCTCTTAGCAGACGAAGAAACGAAACAAGGGGCCGCAGCGACGTTCATCGCGCTCGACGAAGACGTATGCCTTGCCGACGTCGTCTACACGTTCAGGGAGTTTGAACGTCTGAGTTTTGAACACGGTTACGACGAACTCGTCAGGAATCTCGCGGATTCCGGAATTAAAATTTATAACATGTACTATACCGTCGACGAAAGCACGGAGGGACGTCGGCGGCTTTGGAACGGCATGCGCGACTGGAAAAAACAGTTAGAGTCGAAGGATTCTCTAAAGGCGAGATACAATCGTCCTTATGTTTTCCCGGACTGCGCCCGGGATTTCTACGGCGAGCTTTATACGGAGAGTTATGCGGCGGAGGTCGGGAGGTTTTCATTCCGCATTGAGACCAACAACGTCTATAGTCGTCTGAAGGACGTTAAAAGCCGTTATCTGAACGTCGTCAACGGCGAACGCGTAACAATCGGACAGCCGACAGAGGCGGATCGCACGATCTGGTTTTTCGGTCCTTGTCTCATCATCGGCAACTATGTAGAGGATCGACACACCGTTGAAAGTTTCCTTCAGGAACGGTTAAATCGCGAGGGATACTCGTGCAAAGTCGTTAATTGCGGCTGCTATGAAGAATCGCCTTATCAAGAAATCATTCATATCACGTCGACGCCGATGAAGCCGGGGGACGTCGTCGTTTTCAATTTGGATAATCGCATCTTCGACGCTGCGGAATCGATCGATTTGACCGAAATTCTCGATCAAAACGACGTGCCGACGGGTTGGCTTCTCGAACACCCGATGCACTGCAATCATAAGGTTAATAAGATCTACGCCGACGAACTCTTTGACCGCATGGTTCGAGACGGAGCGTTAACCGAACGCGTCGATAAGAATGAAAATAGAACGATGCTCTCCAGCGAGCTCGCCGTCAAAACACTCTACCTAGACGTTCATTTTGACGGTTTTCAAGCGTCGCCGAACGAAACGACCGGCGCCGTTGGAATGCATGCCAATCCGTTCACGCTTGGACATCGCTATCTCGTCGAAACAGCTTCGAAGCAAGTGGATCGGCTGATCGTACTCCTGATTGAAGACGAGTTTGGAGAGTTTAGCTATGCGGAACGGTTAGCCATGGCGGTCGAGGGAACTCGCGATCTTCCGAACGTCAAAATATTCCCAGCCGGTCCGTTCCAAGCGTCGCGAAACATGTTTCGAGCGTATTTCATCCAGATTGAACCTTCTAGCATGCGCGAAAGTTCCCTCGCAGACGTCCTTATCTTTGCTAAACCGATTGCAAAACGGCTCAATATTACGCGACGGTTCGTAGGAGACGAACGCCATAACCCGAAGATGCAATTCTATAACGATCTGGCAAAGGAAATCATGCCCCAATACGGTATCGAAGTCGTCGAAATTCCGCGCGCCCAAGTGAAAGGTCGCGCTATTTCAGCCTCCCTCACGCGCAGCGCCGCTGTCGAGGGCGACCGGGAAACGCTCCTCGAAAACGTCCCGGAAACGACGCTTAAGTTCTTAATAGGCGAAGAATGACGACGATCTGACAAGTCGACGTCGTCCCAACGCGGCGCCAGGCTGATCGTATACGCTCGACCAGGCGTAAGTCCGCCTTTTCGGTCGGCGCTACAGATTTCGCAACCTCGAAAAAGAGAAGACAGCTTGCGCGAGGACGTCGTCGGGATATAACAAAGGGGCGATTCGACGCGCCGCTCGTTTGGCGCGCCGAATGAACGAATCAAACGGGGAACGACGGATTCTCCTCGGAAAATGGGCGAGCTTCTCCGCGACGTTCGGATCGACTCGCTTGCGCAAGAAACGACGACGCTATGAAGCAAGAGAATATCAAGACCGAGCAAAAGAGAATCAGCTTTCGGAAACTGGCGCTGGAGACGCTGCCCGAGATATGGGGCTTTCAGATTCTCGCTTCGCTTATGATGGTTGTTCCAGCGGGAATCCTAATGACGCTGCTTAACAGCGTCGCCGAAGCCGGAGACGGAGCGTTGACCTCCGCCGATCTTCGCGCAATGTTTCTGAGTTGGCGGACGCCCCTGTTGCTCGTCCTCGGCTTTGCGCTGATTCTTTTGTATACCGTCGTCGAGATATTCGCGCAAATCTACATGAACGGCGACGTTCTTTCAGGCGAGAGGATTCGAACGTGGCGGGAAATTAAGAAAGGACTCCATCCTGCAAAACGCTTCCTGAATCCTACGGGGATTCTGGTATTGCTCTATATCTTTATCGCGGCGCCGCTGTGCGGGATCGGATTCTCCATCAGTCTCACAAAGTCCTTCTATATTCCCAACTTCATCATGGACGTCGTTCTGTCGACGCCCCTCTACGCCGGGTTATACGTGGCGCTGATTCTCGTCTTGATCTGGATCGGCTATCGCTCCATATTCATCCTCCATGGAGTCTTGCTCGACGATATGCATCCCGCCGAAGCCCGAAAAGCTTCCGCGGCGATCGTCAAAAAGAATGGAAAGCGGTTTGCTTTGGGGATGCTGAAAACGCTGGCGATCCTGGCGCTCGTTCAGGGCGCGGTCTACATCCTGTTTCGCACCCTGCCTGACCTTTGGCTTGCGCCCCGCGGCAGCGAACTGCCGAACGGTTACTTTTTTGACGTTTCGGCGCTCGACGGACTATCGTCTCTTTCCAAGACGGACTTCACGATCGTGAGTTACCGCGTCCTCTGCGCGGCGACGATTCTTGTAGGAGGCTATCTCGTTTCAATTACCAGCCTGCTCTGCGGATCCTATCTCATGCTGCGGCTGACCAGGTATTATCTGGAATTCACGGGAGGCGAATCGGAGCTTTGGCCAGCGCGTCCAAAGAAGTCCCGTTTTCCTTGGAAACTGCAAGCCATGATCGTCGTGTTCGTTATGATTTTACTCGGATCCGTCGCCGTCGGGCTGTTCTATAATCAACTCATAGAACGGGAGGAGCCTGTGAAAATCGTCGCCCATCGCGCCGGGGGGACGATGGCTTTGGAAAACTCCATTGAAGGGCTCAAGCTTGCCATCGAACACGGCTGTTACGGAAGCGAGATTGACATACAGAGGACAAAAGACGGTCGTTACGTCGTCAATCACGACAAGACGTTCAAGCGGCTGACCGGCGTGAACAGGGCGCCGAAGGATATGACGCTGGCGGAAGTTCGGGAGCTTCGGATTCGGGACGCGAAAGGCGGCGCGAATGTTCCCGTCGCGACGCTGGAAGAAATGCTGGAAACGATCAAGGGCAAAGAAAAGCTTTTCATCGAACTCAAGGGCGTTACCGCCGATCGGCGGATGGTCGACGATACGGTCGCGATCGTCCGCGCGCACGACTGCGTTTCCGACGTGGTTCTTATCTCTCTGAACTACGATATTATCAAATATGCGGAGACGAACTATCCCGAATTTGAAACGGGAGCCTTGTTCTTCATGGGTTTAGGCGATATTTCCAAGCTGAAGTGCGATCTGCTCATTATGGAAGAAGAAATGGCGACCGAAACGAGAATTATGCAGATTCATCAAGCCGGAAAACAGGCGATCGCCTGGACGGTCAACACCGAAAAAGGATTGCGCGCTTTTCTTACCGGCAGCGTAGACGCGATCATTACCGACGAGATAACGCTTGCCGAAAAAGTCCAAGCAAAGCTGGACGAACGTACCGACCTTGAAGTCATGGAAGATTGGTTGAGCGAGGCGTGGTATTGACGATAAGTCTCATAAGCCGCTAATTGCAAACTTCTAGCGCGTTTCTATGTATGCGCCGCGGCGGCCTCCCGCGGCGTTTTTTCTGTAATAACGTACTCTTTCACGGTTAGTCTGCGCGGTCGAGTCTGTCGCCGCTTTTAATTCTGTCGATCGCGTTCGAATTAGCGTCGAACGTCTTGACGCGGGCGTCGTTAGAAATCAAACGCCAGAAAATCGCGGAAAACGGGGAGGCGTCTTGCGAGGCGAAAGTCTGGCGGATATAACAAATAGAACGGCGGATTCGCGTATTTCGCGCGTCGTTTCTCTCGCGACGACGGCGGGAGAGTCGCCTCGGAACCGTTCCCACTGAAAAGGACGCAATATGAAAAGATCAACTTCGCAGTCTCTTATTATCGCGCTGACGTTCGTGTCGGCGCTGATTTCGTCGGTCGCGTTTGGTCGCGACTGGGGCGCGGAAGAGCGCTTTGCGGTCGTCAACCCGATCGTACGCTCGGAACTCGCCGACGTCCTCGATATCTCCGGGGAATGGGATTTCAAAACCGACAACGCGATCGCTTACCGACTCGGGGTCGGGCACGGCGTTTGGGGCAATTTTAGCTACAACTGGTCGGAAGCGCGCAAGATCAGAGTTCCGGGCGTCTGGGAGGCGCAGGGCGTCGGCGAGCCGGGCCCGAGCCGTCCGTGGGATCCGGTCTGGGACAAAGGCGACTGGGACCTTCGGAACCGTTACGTCGGGCACGCGCTTTATCATAAGGAAGTCGATATTCCCGCAAGTTGGGAAGGCAAACGCGTCTGGCTCAAGATCGGCGGGGTCGGCGCGAACGCGTATATCTGGGTCAACAGCGAGCGCGCGGCGTACGTCGACACATACTGCGGCGCGCGCAAATACGACGTGACGTCGCTCGTCAAACCGGGCGAAAAGACCGAGATCATCGCGCTCGTCCGCAACGACGTCCCGCACCGCGTCGGGCTCCCCGCCGACACGGAACGCTTCGGCGGGTTCTATCGCAACGTCGAACTGGAAGCGACGCCCGACGTTTACGTCGACGACGTCTGGGCGCGCGGTTTCGTCCACTCCAAATCCGCCGACGTCCGCGTTTACGTCAAATACACGACCGAAGACGGAAAAGCCGCGCCCAATTACGAAGACGAACTTTCTCCCGGTCAGCGCGAGTTGTGCGAATCTGTCGCGCGCCCTCCCATTATGGGGAGGATACTCGGCGCGATTGAAGGCTTCTCCTCGATCGACGTGACGATCAAAACGCTCGACGGCGAAGTCGTCGGAACCGAAACACGTTCCAACGAAATCGAATTCTCTAATAGGGGGTTAGGGGCTCTTCCCTTCCGTTTCAATATCCCGATCAAAGACTGCAAACTCTGGACCCCGGAAAGCCCGAATCTTTACCTCGCCGACGTCGTTCTGCGCGACGAAAACGGGAACGCGATTCACGGCTGGACCGAACGCTTTGGCGTGCGCGAGTTTAAGGTCGTCGGCGACCAGTTCTTCCTGAACGGGCAGCCGTATTTCCTCCGAGGCGGCGGCGACCACAACTACGACCAGATCGAACTCTTCGAACTCGGCGATCACAAGCAGTTCCACGACCACATCGCGCTCTATAAGCGCGCGGGCTTCAACTACATGCGGTTCCACACGCACAGCCCGTTGCCGGAATATTTCGAGGCGGCGGACGAACTCGGACTGCTGCTCCAGCCGGAGCTGCCCTATTATCACGACGTTCCGTGCGAGGGTTTCGAGTTCAACCCGAAGCGCGAAATGTTCGAGTCGTTCCGAACGAATCGCCGCTACGTCTCTTTCGCGACCTATTCTTACGGCAACGAAGGATTCCTCGGCGAACCGCTCGATCAGGAGATGTATCAGTGGGTTAAGAAGTACGACCCGGACCGACTTGTAATTCATCAAGACGGCGGAGTCGGCAACCGACCGGAAGTCAACAGCGATTTCGTTACGAACGGAACGAGCGGCGCGTCGATCATCAACCCGTGGACGCCAGGCGACCACGACGCGCTGACCGCGCCCTTCGTCGCGCACGAATATCTGAACCTCGCGATCAAGATGGATCCGCGCCTCGAGCCGAAATTCACCGGAATCCGCGTCTCGCCCGTGAGCGTCGCGAAATGGCGCGAGAAGCTCGAACGCCTCGGACTCGACGAAACGTGGGGCGCTAACTGCCTCGCCGCCGCCGAAAAGCTGCAGGGGATCTATCAGAAGCGCGGGCTCGAATCGGCGCGTCGCGACCCGAAGTGCGACGGCTATATCTTCTGGTCGCTCGTCGACGCGTCGATTCCGCAGGGAGACTGCGTCGCCGCGCAAGGGTATCTCGATTCCTTCTGGAACCCGCGTCCGAACGGGATCCAGCCGGAAGAATTCTATCGCTTCAACGGACCGACCGCGCTGCTAACCGAAACGAACCTCGCCGCGCCGATCCTTACGCCGGGAACGGACGTCCACGTCGACGTGAAACTCTCGCATTACGACGCGACTGCAATTCCCGCGGGAACGCTGACGTGGAAATTCGCTACGAAAGACGGCGCGAAAGTTTTGACGCAGGGCGAAATCAAGACGAACGAAATCCCGCAAGGCTTCGCCGGCGTTCTTAAATCCTTCGATCTGACGGTTCCCGACGGCGTTCTCGACGAAGCCGCCGCGCTCGATTTCACGGTCGCGCTCGAAGGAACGCCGATCGTCAACTCGTGGGAATACTGGTATTTCCCGAAGCGCGACAAGCCGAGTCTCGACGGCTTCGCGGTCTCCCCGTCGCTTCTCGCCGCGTTCCAAGAGATTTACGACGGCGTGAAGCCGATCCCCGGCGACCCGAGCCAAGCGTCTGAAAACGACGACGTCTGGATCGTCACGCCGGAAGACCCCGCCTACGCGGTCGGCGTCGAGACGGGGCGCAAACTCGTCGTGATCTCCTGCGCGTCGGACCGTCCGAACGTCTCGTTGGGCTGGTGGGCGCTCGGGACGCAGGTCGGCGCCGCGATCGCGGATTCGCCCGCGTTCAACGGATACCCGAATTCCGCCGTTATGGACGAACTCTGGTTCCGCCTTGTCCGCGTCGGCGCGCCCGACCTCAAGAACCAGCCGCTCGGCGACGCTTACGAGCCGCTCTTCGTCGGCGAAGGTCGCGACAGCTACTATCTCTATCTCGGCCAGACGAAGTTCGGCGACGCGAAAATCCTCGCCTCCTTCGCGCTCGATCTGACGCAGAACGTTCCCGAGTCGAACGCGCTCCTCGACGCGCTCTTGAAATACGCCAAGAGCGACGCGTTCAACCCGAAGAGCGAAACGAAGACGCTCCGCGTTAAGAAGTACGCGATTCCCGACGGCGTCGTTTGGGGCTTCGATCGGATGCTCAAGGTCGTCGCGGAACCGCCTCAGGCGTGGCTGACGCTCTACGAAGACGGGGTTCTCTATTCGTCGTGTCGACAGAACGACCTCGACGGCGAACTCGTCTGGCAGACGGCGCCGCGCGCGCTCGACGGGGAGACGACGGCGTTTGAGTTCGTCGGCGCGCTGGGATACTGGAGCGAGTCGAAGACCGACGGGTTCCTCATGACGGTCGACGGCGGCGAACAGATCAAGTTCGACCTTCCGGAGCGCGAAGACCTCGCGGTCGGCGAAAGCGTCGAATGGAAATCGGAAGACGGAAAGGCGACGCTCCGCTTTGAGCTCGGGCGCGTCAACCGCCCGGGCCCCGATTTCTTTGGGACGTTCCGGCTGGAAGTCGCGAGCGACCGCCTTGACGCAAACGCGGAACGAACGACAATCAGCGTCAAATCGCTCGGCGATTCGAGCCGCCGATGGTTCACGGTCAACGAATACCGAGGACTTCTCGTCGATTCGGAGATGAGTCAGAAATAAGCCGACGCAGCAGAGATGACAGACCTTTTAACGAATCCTTTATTTGCGACGCTCGCCGTCGTAATCGGCGGGCTCGCGCTCGTCGGAGGCGGCGAGCTGCTTGTGCGCGGCGCGACGAAAATCGCGCTCGGTTTTCGCATTTCGCCGCTCGTCGTCGGGCTCACGATCGTCGCGCTCTGTACGAGCGCGCCTGAGATGGCGGTCTCCTTCTCCGCCGCGCTGCGCGGCGACCCGTCGATTGCGGACGTCGCGCTTGGAAACGTCGTCGGCAGCAATATTTGCAATATTCTGCTGATCCTCGGCGTCTGCGCGCTCATCAAGCCGCTCGCGACCTCGAGCGACATTTTAAAGCGCGACCTTCCCGTCGTTATCGCGCTCTCCATCGCGACGTTCCTCGTCGCGCGGCTGAGTCTCGACAAAGACGGCGGGTTCTTCCTTCCGCAATGGTTCGGATTTGCGCTCCTCTTCTTCTTCGTCGTCTACGAGTTCTTTACGATACGGTCGGCGCGAGCGGCGGAAACGTCGGCGCAGGAGAAACCCGACGAATCGTCGGAATGCGCGAAAAAGCCGCACGCGGCGCGCGTCAACTGGCTCTTGGCGATCGCGCAGACGGTTTTCGGGCTGGCGCTTTTAGTCGTCGGCGCGCGCGGGTTCGTCGACGGGGCGGTCTCGATCGCGCGGACGCTCGGGGTGAGCGAGCTTGTCATCGGGCTGACGCTCGTCGCGCTCGGGACGTCGCTCCCAGAGCTTACGGTCAGCGCGATAGCGACGATGCGCAACCAGGTCGACGTCGCGGTCGGCAACGTCGTCGGGAGCAACGCGTGCAATCTCATGCTAGTTCTAGGCGGCACGCTCGCCGTTCTCCCCGCCGGACTCGGCGTCAAGCCGCAAACGGCGCATATCGATCTTCCCGTCATGCTAGCCGCCGTCGCGATCGCCGCGTATTTCTGTCTGACAGGCCGAAAAATAGGCCGCGTCGAAGGCGCGCTCCTGCTCCTCGGTCAGATCGGGTATTCCGTTTATCTCGTGACGTAACAAAAACACGCCCCAAGCCGCAAAGCTCGGGGCGCCCGCCGAAGGCGCGGGGACAGACAGTATTTGCCTCACGGCATGGTCTGATTCGTCGCCGCAAGCAGGAAAAAGCGCTAGGTCGGCGGGCGCTTGCGTTAAACTTGTTGATTTCTTGACAGACGGCTCCGAAGAACATAAAATGAGTCAGACGGAGGCCTTCCTATGGCAGACAACGAAAATATTAAAGGCATTAATCGGGAATACAAAGACCGACTTTTCAAGTTTATCTTTGGCAATCCTCGACACAAAGACTGGACGTTAACTCTCCTTAACGCCGTCAGTGGAACGAATTACATAGACTCGGACGCCGTCGAGTTTACCACGATCGAAGACGCCGTTTATCTCGGCATGAAGAACGACGTTTCGTTCCTTTTTAACGGCGTGATGAGTTTTTACGAACAGCAGTCGTCGCCAGATAGAACGCTCCCGGTTCGGTTCCTTTCCTACGCGGGGATGATCTACAGCAAACATATCGAGAGGACTTGGAAAAACGAAAAACGTTTTCCGAAGGAATTTCCCATTCCGATCTGCGTCTGTTTCTACAATGGAACGAGCGAACAACTGGATCGCCAAGAACTGAAGTTGTCGGATATCCTCATAAAGTCGCCCATTCCGCTCAAAATTCAACCGTCGATCGAAATTACGGTTACGGTATTCAACGTCAACAGCGGGCGCAGCAAAGAACTTCTCGACGCCTGCAAACCGCTCGCCGACTATTCATGGTTCGTCGGACGCGTTCGCTTCAACCAGACAAAGACGGAAACTTTAGAAGAGGCGATCAATCTAACGCTGAAGGAAATGCCGGACGACTCGATCCTAAAACCCTTCCTTCTCGAAAATCAAGCGGAGGTAAAAAACATGTGGATCACGGAATATAACGAAGAAATGTCGCATGCAATGTTTCGACAACAGGGATACGACGAAGGCGTCGCCGTCGGCGAAGCAAGAGGCGAAGCGAGAGGAGAAGCAAGAGGCGAAGCAAGAGGAATCAATATCGGCAAAGAACAAGGATTGATTGAAGGGATTGCAAGACTTGTAAAAAGCGGCGTCATTACTCTCTCTCAGGGGGCGGAACAGCTTGAAATGCCGGAATCAAAGTTCGCCCAAAAGGCGGCTGAACTGGGGATAGACGTCTACTAAATAGTTTATCTTCGCTTGGTTTTCCGAAGGAATTCCCCATCCCGATCCGTGTCTGTTTCTACAACGGAACAAGCGAACAGCCAGATCGACAGGACCTAAAGGCGTCGGATCTCCTCAGAGAGTCGTCAGTACCGCTCAAAATTCAACCGTCGGCCGAAATTACGGTTATGGCGGTAGCGTGAACAGCGGTCTGGAGCCAGATTCACTCGGAGAGATTTGCTAGGGACATTGACGTCCCTAGCAAATTTTTTTCTACCATCTCCAAATTCTCACGCCGAACGGCTCGAACGTTTCGGCGAGCGCGCCGTCGGAGAAGGTCGCTTTAGAACGGTCTTTTTCGTCGTAGAGGGCCTCCGGGGTTCCGTCGGGTTGCGGGGTTGGGAAAGAGAATCGGGCGGCGACTTCTTCCGGGGTCGTGTTGACGGCGAGAAGATACGTTTTGCCCTCGAAGCGCTTCAACAGGCAGACGATCGACTCGACGTTATACGCGGCGGTCGTCGGACCGGCGAGGACAGTCGGCGTCGGCTGGTCGTCGGGGTCGGTCGGCTGCAAGAGGACGGGCGCGAGCTCGCTGATCTGGGTCGCGATCGTCGAGATATTCTGCCAGCGTTCCGGGGAGGTCGTCACGCCGTAGTTGAACTTCTTCTTCTCTGGCTCGACCGTTCCCCCGTAGGTGTACCATGTGATCCCGTTGGCGCCCGCCGCGAGCGCGGCGAAACTCATCGCGCGAAGTTCGGGATAGGTCGGAAAACGCTCCCAACCCCAGCCTTGGAAATATTGAATGATCGGCCAGATCGCCTTCGGTCCGTCGTTCGCGTCGACCGCGTCCGCGCGCGACCGCCGAACGTCCATGACCGTCTGCGCGACGCACGCGAAGCCCGACTCCGCGCCCTCCTTCCGCACCGGGTAGATTTCCGGCAGAAACGCGTCCGTTCCCGCGACGTAGGGACGATAGTTCGAGACGGCGCTCTCCGCGCTAATCGGGTCCGCTTGGACCGTCAGCCGCGTCGGATCGACCGCCTTCACGGAAAAGAAATAGTCGTCGAGCTCTTCCGGCGACGTGTTGTACGACGTGTCGTCCCCGAGATACCACGCGATAATCGCGGGCGAAAACCGTTCTTTCTCAACAAAACGCTCGTCCGGGAATCGCGCGACGCTCCAGAGCTTGAACCCGTATTTCTCCGCCGCGGCGAGGAATCGATCTTCCCTCGGCATGGCGTAAGAATGCGCGAAGTTGAAGCCCGCGTCTTTGAGCCCGCGAAACGCCTCGTCGATATCGAACCCGTTGAACTCGCGCTCCATGACGCCGTAGATTCCGACCGGGAAGAACGGCTCGCCGTCGATCAGCGTCGTCCCGTCGTCGCGCAGCGCAACCCTCGGGGTCGCGGGCGCCGCGCCGACGAGGAAATACCGCGTCGCGTCGACCGCGTTTCCGTAAACGTCCGACGCGGAAACGACGACCTTATGGAGCCCCGGCGCGTAATTCGGCGCGCCCTCCTCCCCGAACGCGACGTCTTCGGCGTCGAGCCCGATTCCGTCGATAATTCGCTTGAAACGGTCTGTCGCGTCCTCGTCGTCGATCGCAACCTTGACGGAGTTCGTCGCGATCAGCGACGCGTCTTCCAGCGCAAAGGCGACGGGCGCCTGCGGATCGGGGTTCGGCTGAGACCTCGCGCCGATCAGGCGCGCGCGCGGCGGTTTATTGTCGCTAACCGTCGTCCAGTTCCTTTCGACCGCGCCGCCGATTCGGACCATTTTCAAAACGGGCGTCGCGACGCCGCTGGGCGTCAGCGTCACGCGATATCGGAAGAAGGGCGCCGTAATCCTGACCGCCCCTTGCGGAACGAAGGACTCCGATTCTTCAAACTCGCCCGGCGCCCCGGCGACGTCGGGCGCGGTCAGAATCGCGACTCGCGTCTCCGTCCCCTCGGGCGCGTCGACGAACGCCTCAAAGTCTGCGACGCCCCGGTAGATATTGGAAAGGAACTCGGCCGGCGCGCCGTAAGGTCGGTCGGGATCGACGATCTCGAGCGAAAGGGACGAGACGACGACCGACTCGCCCGGCTCGATGTTCGGAATATCGAACCCAATGCGAACGACGACGCCCGACGCGTTCTCGGGAACGACCGCGTCGAGACGCGTCTCCGATAGGGTTTGACCGCAGGAGAAGAGGAACGGGGTCTCCGCAACCTGTTCGCCCCGTTCGTCGCGCCATGAAAGTCCGCCGCGCCAGACTTTTCCGTCTTCGCCGCCCCCTTCGCAGCGCTTCGACGCGCGCGCCGTCATCCGCAGGACGAACGCCTTGCCGCGATCCGCCGCGTCGATCGGCAGGACGCCCGTCGCGACGCTCCACGCCGTGTCGCGCGATTCCGCCTCGCCCTCGCCGATCGGCTTAGTCCGCGTTACGACCAGTTCGGAACCGTCGTCTCCCGCGCCAAATTGAAACTCCAGTTTCGACTCGTAATCGTTGCGTTCCGCCCACGCGTCGGGAGACGAAAAGTCGCCCGTAAAGATCGCGCGCCCCGACGCGGCGACGCGCGCGCCCCCGGCGGAAAAATCAACGTTGCGCGCCTCGAACGTCGGGCTCGGCTCGCCCGCGAAAACCGACGACGCCGCGACGACCGCAACCGCAAGGATCTCGCAAATCAAGGCGATTCTCTTCTTCATTGTCGTATCCCCCTCTAAAAGACGTTTCGAATCGCGCCGACGCCGACCGTCCGGCGACGACGACGGTTATTGTACCGCCGCCCGACGTTAAAAACAAACAATCGACGACGCAAGAAAAAAAATCGGAGGAAAATCCTGTAAGGATCTTCCTCCGTTCGTCAAATTTCTTCGTTCAAGATCGTCGCGAGGACGCGATCGCGTCATTCGGCGTCGGCCTTCTTCTCAATCTTCTTGAACTGGAAGGGTCTGTGGACGATACGACGCGTCACGGCGTCGCAGCGCAGGCACTGAGCGCAAACGCGGATCGTCTTCGACGTTCCGTTCTCCGTCGTAACGCGAATGCGCTGGAGATTCGGCTTGAACGCGCGACGAGTAATACCGGTGACTTTCGTACCAACGCCCTTCAGGCGTTTCGCGCGACCGCGAGTGTCGACGCTGTTGCCAAGGATTTTGCCCTTGCCGCAAATTTCACAAACACAAGACATGATTCTTTCCTATACCGTATGCTAAAAGGACGCGCTCGCGCCCTCAATATTACGCAGACGTCGTCAATTACGCGACGCGATGGATCGCGTAAACCTTATAGGAGGGGAACCGCGCGCCGCGCTCATCATTCGCTCGCGCCTTCAGCCTCTTAAAGTCCCGCCGCGACGGAGTCGAGACTCGCCGCCAAAATACCAAGACGTCGTTTCCCTATTGTATCGGCCCCCTGTCATTAATCAAGAGAGGCTAGCAAAAAAAAGCGCCTAAATTCCCAAGAACGCGTCGGGCGACGACGTCCAATCGCGCCGACGATTGAAAACGAACCGAAACAAAAGCGTCAAATTTATTTTCGCTTTCTCATTTTAAAGGACTTTAAAAGCATTGCGCAGGGCGCTCAATCTGGCTATAATCGCGAACGCGTCGGTTCCTCCACCTTCCAATCGGCTTTGCCGACGCCAACCCTAACTATCAGAAAATAGAGGTAATTATGTCCACTTCAATCAACAGACGCTCCTTCCTGAAGACGTCCGCCGCCTTCGCAGCCGCCGCCACGGTCCTCCCCATGACCGAAACTATTAAGCCGGTCTGGGCGCAGGCGCCCTCCGACAGGCTCAGAATGGGCTGCATCGGCGTCGGCAGCATGGGACGAGGCGACGCGCACGGATTCAACCATCTTTGCGATATCGTCGCGATCTGCGACCTCGACGAAGATTACGGGCTCGGCAGAACGATTCGCTCCGGAATCGGCAAGAAGAACGAAAAGGGCGAAACGATCACGCCCGATACCTACAAGGACTACCGCAAAGTTCTCGAACGCGACGACATTGACGTCGTGACCGTCGTCACGCCGGACCATTGGCACGTCAAGATCGCCGTCGAGGCGTTGCAGGCGGGCAAACACGTCTTCTGCCAGAAGCCGCTCACGCTGACGCTCGAAGAGAACAAGATCATCCGCAAGGCGGTCGAAAAGTACGGCAAGACGTTCCAGGTCGGCACGCAGCAGCGTTCGCAGTATAACGAATTCGCGAAGGCCGCGCTGATCGTCCGCGCCGGCATGCTCGGCGACATTAAGAAGCTCGTCGTCGATATCGGCGGCTCGCCGACTTCCGGCGACACGGATATCCCGAAGATGGATCCGCCCGCAAACTTCGACTGGAACATGTACCTCGGCCAGGCGCCCTACACGGACTTCCTCGGCGACGGCGACTTCCTCGGAACGAACAACAACGACAACCGCTTCGGACGCACGCGCTGCCACTACGAGTTCCGTTGGTGGTACGAATACTCCGGCGGCAAGTTCACCGACTGGGGCGCGCACCACATCGACAGCGCCTTCTGGGCGATGGGCCTCGACAAGTTCGGAACCGGCCCCCTTTCCGTCGACGGAACGAACGCGAAGCACCCGGTTCCCTTTAAGGACGGCTATCCGACGGTCGACAACCGCTACAACACAAGCCACGAGTTCGACGTCGTCGTTCAGCTCTCCAACGGCGCCGAGATGCACGTCGTGAACGCCTCTCCCGACGGCAACGGAATCCTCTTCGAAGGAACCAAGGGACGTCTGCACGTCTCCCGCGGTCGCTGCAAGGGCAAGATCATCGAGGAACTCCCGCAGGACGCGTTCTCGCAGGACGATTACAACGCGCTCTACAACGGCAAGCCGTTCGAAGGTCACAAGGACAACTTCATCCGCTGCATTCGCGAAGGCGGCAAGCCGGTCTCCGACGTCTGGTCGCACGTTCAGGCGATCAACTGCTGCCACCTCTGCGGAATCGCCGCGCGCCTCAACCGCAAGATCGAATGGGATCCCCAGAAGGAAGAGATCGTCGGCGACGAACAGGCCGCGTCCTTCGCCGCTCGCGAACGCCGCAAGGGATTCGATATCCCCGCCGTCTGACGACGCGACGCTTCCGATTTTGCGCGACTTGCGCTTTTTTTCCCTTCTAGTCGTCGGCATTCCTTCCCTTTTTGTTCATAAGGGGTAAAAAGAAAGCCGGCGAATTATCCGCGCCGCGCGGGTTCGCCACGAATCCGCGCGGTTTCTTGTCATTAACGACGTTTTAAGGAAACACTCATGAGCCAGGATTTTTCAAACGATTCTTTTAACGCGGGCGCGCCCGCCCAGAACGCCGGACGACCGATCGTAACTTACGTCCAATCCGCGACGAACGCCCCCCACGCCTTTTGGAAAATCCTTCTAAAAGACCTTCTCGTCACCGTCGTGGGCGTCTCGCTCTTCGGATTCTTCCTTGCGCTTATCCCGATTATGATCGTCGGCGCCGCGGTCGGCGGTTGCTCCGCAATCGGTTCCTCGTTCGGTTCCCACACTCTCAATTCGCCTGATATCGAGGAAAAATTCATCGCCGGCGACGAAAGCGCGATCGATAAAGTCGTCGTGCTCCCGATCGAAGGCGTTATCGAATCCGACACGCCCGACGGCGATTCCTTCTGGACCAAAGCGCTCAAAGACGTCGAAGAGGACGAAAACGTCAAGGCGCTCGTGCTCCGTATCAACTCGCCCGGCGGCACCGTTTCCGGAAGCGCTTACTACTATCGGAAGATCAAACAACTCAAAGAGAAGAAAGAGATTCCGGTCGTCGTGAGCATGGGCGACATGACCGCCAGCGGCGGATATTATATTTCAATGGCTGCGGACGAACTCGTCGCCGAACCTGAAACGTGGACCGGCTCGATCGGCGTCATCTGCTCCCTCGTCAACGCGGCGGAACTCTGCAAAAAGATCGGCGTAAGTTCCAACGCGATCACAAGCGGCCCCATGAAAGGCATGGGAAACGCTATGAAAGAACAGTCTGAAGAAGAAAAAGCGGTTTGGCAAGCGCTCGTCGACGAATCCTACGAAAAATTCCTCGCCGTCGTCCGCGACGGACGTCCGTGGTATCGCGCCGAAGACGTCGCCGACGAAGCCGAACGCGAAAAAGTCGCCAAAGAGCGCGACGAAGAACTTCGTAAAGTCGCCGACGGCCGCGTCTATTCCGCCGATCAAGCGTTGGAACGCCGTCTTATCGATAAGATTGGATATCAAGACGATGCGATCGACGAGGCGCTCCAGCGCGCCGGACTAGAAAAAGAGAACGTCTCCGTCGTCGTCTACAAAGAGCCGGAAGGAATTCTTGACGCCCTTGGACTTAACGTCCAAACGAAGAAAGATCCTCTTGAAAAGTTCGAAAAAGCCGCGAGCGTTCTCGCCGCGCCCAAAGCGTACTATATCTGCCCCAATACGCTTCCTCTCTAATCAAAACGCTAAATAGGGCGACGTCTTTCATGGCGTCGTCCTTTGAGTATAATGACGACCCCACGCCCGAAAGGAAGGTTGTCGTTTTGTCGTTTGTTCCAAACGAACGCTTCGTCTATCAATAATATTAGACAATCTATTGACAATTTACCGACAATATTTCAACATTCTGAGCCAATGTTAAAATAAATCGGTTATAACGGCTTTGCAAACTGATAAACGAAAAATTCCGAAAATCCGGAATTTGACAACCTCTTCTTCGCCGATAGAATGGGTGGAGTTGTGACGTTTATACGATCTGCGTTAATTATTACCGTAATTATGCCTTTCATTTAATCGTTACAGTCTGCAAAATAGTTACATTCAGAATACACGCCGTTCCTCAGCGCCTAATGGGACGCTGCTGATCGTTCCGTTTCGGACGTCTAGGATTTGTCATAACAATGAACCAACAGCGAAACGCTCACATAACCGCGACGCTCGGGCAAGCTCTGCGCGATAAGATCGGCGAGCAGCGTTTCAACACCTGGTTCACGTCGACAGGAGCGCGGATAGAAGCGCGCGACGACGCGATCGTCGTGAAGGTCGACGAAGTCTACGTTCATTTTCTACGAAACGCTTTCAAATCGGATATCGTCGCTATCGCCCAAAAAGTCCTTGGCGATTCGCGTCCCGTAGTCTTTGAAAACGTGGAGCCGTCCCAAAAAACGATTCTTGCGGCAAGACGCGATTTCAATCCGTCGCAATCGTCGCCTCAACAGCCGACGCTCCTTCCCTTCCCCCCTCAAAGCGGCGGAACGCCAATTTCAACGCGACGTCAGACTTCAAGCGACTTCGTCGCGCCAAGCCCCGCCCGGCAAGAGGCGTCGGTTCAACCCCCGAAGCGTAAACGCGGACGCCCCCGGAAGAATCCCGCGCCCGTCGCCGACGCCCCCGTTCCGGCGTCTCCTTCATACGCCGCGATCCCGCCGACGGCGCCTGTCCAGAACTACGCCGCGCTAGGCGCTCAGGGACGCCCGATCCAGTACTACGACGCGTCCGCGCCCCAGGCGAATTTCGCGCTTCACTCGCCCGCGACCTTTCTTCCAGACGCGCTTGACGCGCCGGGCGCCCCTTCCCCTCAAAGCGTCGCTCCGGCGCAGGAGACCGCGCCGCCCAAACGTAAACGCGGCCGTCCTCGTAAGAATCCCGCGCCGGCCCCCGCGGCCCCTGAAACGCCCGTCGTCTCTTTTCCGTTCGCCGACGCGTACAACCGTTCGTCGCTAGGGACGCCGACAGAACCGACGGCGGCTCCCGCGACGCTCTTTTCCATTTCGCCGACGGTCGATTTCTCGAACGACGAACGCGCCGTCGTGTCGTTAGGCTCCTTCGACGACGCGCAGAGTTTCGCCGCGCCGCCGGAACCCCCGCGCAGGCGAGGACGGCCTAAAGGTTCCGTCAACCGCGCTAATCGGGTTTCGGATTCCGAACCTGTCGACGACGTCCAGCGCGACGCCAACGGGTACATCGTCGCTCGAACGCCTCAAGGCGCAAAGCCTCAGGTACGATTGGACGGCGGCGAACCGCGTCGTTTTGCGTCCCTTAAAACGTTCGCCGTCGGGCCTTCCAACGAGACGGCGGTCAAAATGCTCGAGCTGATCGTGATACAGCCAGCGATCATGTCGCCGCTGTACATCCACGGTTCGACGAGCGTCGGCAAGACGCGGCTCCTCGAGGGCGTCTGCGAGGCGTATCTCAGGAAATCGACGTCGACGAGAAAACCGCCGCTTTACATGACGGCGGATCAATTTACGACTCAATTTACGAGTTACGTCGCCGGCGGCGCTCATCCTACGATGAAATTCCGAGACCGTTTTAGGAATATCTCGCTCTTTGCGCTCGACGATATCCAGTTTCTCGAAGGTAAAAAAGCGACGCAAATCGAGCTGGTCAAGACGCTCGATTCGTTGCGCGCGCTTAACGTCCAAGTCGTCGTTTCGGGCAACCGTCCCCTCGTCGATATGACGTATCTGCGCGAGGAACTCATAACGCGTATGCAAAGCGGTCTCAACGTCGAAATCGCGCCCCCGGAACGCGAGACGCTTGCGGTCATTCTTCGGCAAATCGCCGCCGAGCGCGGTCTTGTCGTGCCGGAAGACGTCTGTCGCTACGTCGTTTCAAGGTTCGCGACGCACGCGCGCGAAGTCATCGGCGCCGTCAACCGTCTGTACGCCATGCACCTCACGACCGGCGCGCCGGTCACGCTTGACTTTGCCCGCGAAGCGCTCGCGGGACTCGCGCCCGTCGTTTATCGCAACATCCGCATGGAGGACGTCGAACGCGTCGTCCAAGAGGCGTTCGCGCTCGAACCGAACGCGCTCAAATCGGCGTCGCGCGCCAGAAAAAACGCCGATCCGCGCGCAATTGCGATGTGGCTCGCGCGAAAGCATACCCGCGCCGCGCTCGCGGAAATCGGCGCATACTTCGGAGGTCGGCGACATTCCGCAGTTCTCTCCGCCCAGAAAAAAGTCGACGGTTGGCTCCATGAAAACGTCGCTCTCGCCAACGGCGACGCGCCCGACAAACCGGTCGCCGATCTCTTGAAATCACTCGAACGCGAGCTTACGACTATCCAACGTTAAACGCCGCGGCCTTTTTTCTCAAACATTGGCCGCCGGTCCCATATCTTAGAAAAGCGCCAGACGCGCGTTCATCGACAAGGAGTCGACGTAAAGCGACGGCGTTTCGGCGTTCCAAACGCGAAACCCAGCAGGAAAACCGCGACGGCGATCGTCGCAAACGCTTTGATAATCCTGCGGCTCGAACGCGGTTCGACGTTTTGCGGCGCGGAAATCTCCGTCGACGTTTCTTTGGACTCTTCCTCTTTCTTCGTCTCGACGAGCGCGATTCCTTCGACCTGCGCGGCGTCGCCGGGGTCGCGAATCGCCTGGTCGAGGGCGTCGCGGTACTCTTGAGCGGCGGAGTCCGAAAGATTGGCGGCGATAAAATCGCGGAGCTTCGCGTTGCCGCAAACGTTGTAAGAACAGGACGCGCCAAATTTTTTAACCGTTTCGGCGTGCGTCGTCGCAAGTTTCGTAAGTTCTTCCGGCGTCGGGCTCCAGAACGCTTTTCGCGCCGCGTCAAGCGCGACGGCGGTCGTTTCGGCGAGCGCGGCGGGGTTCGTTTTCTCAAAATATTCGCGCGTTCCGAGGTTGAGTCGGTCGTCGACAAAAGTTTCGACCGTTCGTCGCCACGTCGCGTCGTCGACGAGTCCTTTCGCGCCGACGGCGCTCCAACCAAAGAGGTTTTGCGTCGCCTTTGCGAGCGTCGCCGCGCCGCCGCCCCCCTCTTCACGGAGAACGCCCTCAAGCCAGCGGCGATTCCAGAACGTCGTCTGCAATTCGTCGCGGATCGCCTCGTCGAGCGTCTGCGCGCGGACCTCTTTCGGACGACGCGCGTCGGAAAGAAGAAACGCCGGCTCGTTTCCCGTCTTTTCCCGCACTACCGCGCTGATCGAGCCGAATTCATAAAGATGGTCGAGCTTGACGGGCCCCCAGACGTTCGACGAGCGCGATTGCAACACGACGTCGGTTCCTTCGAGATTCGCCTCGAGCAATCCCGGAATCGGGACGCCCCAGACCTTCGCGTTGCGATAGATTCCGCCCATGTTGAGCAGATATTGATCGGCGATTTCGCCCGTCGTCTCCCATTTGTCCGAACGTTCGACGAGACCGCGGATTCCCGTCCCGTAATTGAGCGCGCGAGGCGCCCCGAATATCCGCGCCGTCGATAGCTCCGACGCCTCTTCGGGAACATAGCCGTTCTTCATGAGCGTCTGCGCCGTCGAACGCGCGTGTTCGCGAACGTAATTCGGTTGCGGCTCGTCGTCGAGCGCCGCGACCATCCGCGCCGCGCGGTCGAGGAGTTCGATTCGCGAAGGCGCCGCGTCGCGGAATTGACCAGAGGTCTGAACGAGGATATCGATTCGCGGGCGTCCCAGCTCCTCCGACGGAACGATTTCAAGATCGCGAAGCGACCCGCGTTTGTCGTATACCGGACGCACGCCCATCGCCCAGAGCGCCTGCGCGACGGTCAGACCTCGCGTTCGAACGTATTCGCCGCCCCAAAGCGTGATCGCGACGCGACGCGGCGCGCGACCGTTCTTCTTCTCAAAAGATTCGATCAGTTCGTCCGTGAGCCGAACGCCGACGCGAAACGTCGCCGCGTCGGGCGTCTGCTCAATGTTGGTCCCCGCGATATTGCGCCCCGTCGGCAAGGAATCGGGGTTGACGAGCGGGTCGCCGCCGGTCGACGGCGGGATGAAGCGACCTTCCAGCGCGGCGATCAACCTTTGCAGTTCCAATCCCGACGTCGATTCACGAAGCTGATCGAGCGCGTCGGGCGTTCCGACCGCGTCGGCCGTCGCGGCAAGCTGCTCCTCCGTCCACGGTCTGCCGATCACGTGGAGTCCGTCGGAAACCGACGTCTCCGTGAGACGCCGGAGCTGTTCACGGTAGAACTCGACGCGGCGCTCGTCGTCAGACTCATGTTCGTCTTCTTCGTCATGGTCATGATCGTGAGCGTCATGCGCGGTCGGCTCGTAGAGGATCAGTCCGCTCTCCTGCGCGCGTTTCTCGATTTCGACGATCAACTCGCGACGAACGTCTTCGTCTTGCGTCGCGTCGAAGGCGTCGAGCGTCGCGTCGAGCGCGACGTTTTCGTCGGTCGGCGGCGCGTTAATAAAGGGAGGCGTCGTGTGCGAAACAAGCGTCGCGTAGATACGCCGTTTCGCGAGAAGCGCCTCGCCGACGTTGTTGACGCTGTAGAGATAAACGTTCGGAGTCGCGCCAATCAACGCGTCGGGCCAGTCGTTTTCCGAGAGCATAACCGACTTGCCGCGCGTAAACTCAAGGGATCCGTGCGTTCCAAAATGAACGATCGCGTCCGCTTTAAAACCTTCGCGGGCCCAAAGGTACGCCGCCTGATAGAAATGCGGCGGCGCCTTGTTCGTGCCGTGAACCGAATTAAAGTCGCTCGCCTTGGGATCGTCGTCGACGATCGCCGTCGAAGGCTGCGGCAAGAGAACGACGTTCCCGAACTGAACGCGCGAAACGGCGATAAAGGAGCCGCCCTCCTCCGTTTGACCCGTAAAAACGCGTCCCGGCGCCGCGCCCCAGATTTTGACCGTCTCCTGCCGAGCAGACTCGGAAATATCGCGCGTCAACCACTCTTGATAGTCGCTCGTCGCGACGCGTTCCGGATTTCCTTCGTCGAGGAACGTTTGAAACGCGCCCGGCGCCCACTGGCCGATCATACGTCCGCGTCGGTCGAGAATTTGCGCAAATTCTTCTTCGGTCTCGGGGAAATCCGCGCCCAAATCGTACCCTTCGGCTCGAAGCGCGACGAGCGTGTTGTACAGCGACGGAACGGCGTCGAGAGATTGCGCCGTTATCGCGGAAGCGCCGGGGCCGCGACGGTAGAAGATCGCAAGGCGTTTCTCCGCGTTCGATTTAGAACGTAGCGCGATCCAGCGCCGGGCGCGGTCGACAAGTCTTTCAATTCGGTCGTCGATCGCCGTTCGCACCTCGCGTCCGTCGGAATCTTTTTCAAGGGAAGAAACGGGGGTCGGCGCGACGGCGCCGTCAAGTTCGGGAAGCGCGACCGCGAGGTTCTGGTAAGTCGCCGTCATGCCCGAAGGCTGCGATTCCCACGTCTTGCGCGAAACGGAAAGGCTGATCGCGATCATTACGGGGACGTCGAGGCGTCGAAAGGTTTCAGGCGCAAGCTCGTCGGGGAGCAGCCGTCCGAGGGGAAAGGCGACGACGAGAGAGGGCGCGACCGCGTCGAGGAGTTCGGGCGCGGCGCGAAACCCATAGACGGGAACGGCGCGTATTCCTCTTCGGGCAAACGCGGTTACAAGCGCATCAAGAGGCTGGGAGTCCGCCGATTTGTACGGGTTGAGAAAAGGTCCGACGAGCGCCACGCGAGGCGCGTCTTCGGGGAGTTCTGGGATATCGGGTCGGCGGAGCCATTCGTCGAAGGTCGAATTAACGTCGGAACCGCGATAGAAATATCCGGATTCGGGAAGTTCTTCCGGGGGCGGCAAGGTCAAATCTTCGCCCGTAGCAACGCGCTTGAATAGGGTCAGAAGCGACGTCGCGTTCTTTACCGTCGGAATCGAGAGGTACGAATCGATCTGTTCGGACGTAACGCCTTCCGGAATTTTAGCATAGGGCGCGACAAGCTCGAAGGTATGCGGATAGGGAACGACGACGTCACATTGCGTTAAACGGCCGAGAATCGCCGCCTCTTCCGCCGTCATCCCCATGGTTCTGACGATCACGACGTCAAATTTTTTCGTTTCAGGTTCCGTCGAGAAGAAGTCCGAACGGGAAAAAGAATCGACGCGAACGCCCAACGTCTTTCCCGCTTCGTCATAGACAAGTTCGTCGGTTGCGAAAAAACCGACGAGCGCGACATGCAGCTTACCGCGATCCCCGCGACGCGACGTCCAGAAAAAGGCGGCGAGACCGACCGCGACAAGAAGAACTAGAAGAACGATAAACTTAAAACGAGGAGTCGTCTTGGTCATACGGCGATTGGCGCGAGTCGCTGTTTTTTATTCGTTGGAATCGGACGTTTCCGGCGCGACGTAGACCGGTTCCGCCTCTTTTGGAACGTAGACGACGCGACCGTCGCTTAGACGATAGGCGCGCCCCAGCAGTTCGCCGGACCCTGCGCCGACTTCGTCCGCCGCTTCATACTCCTTGATTTCGTTCCCTTCCTTGACGACCATCTTCATCTCGCTCGTTCCCGGATCGGTGATGATCGTGTAGTCTCGGTTCTTGAGAAGATCGGGCGCGTGAAGAAAGGAAACGAGCGCGACGAGGAGCGCGACGGCAAAGACAAACGCGGCGTCGAAGAGATTCGAGAGCGGCTCGAAATCGTCGTCGTCCGACTCGTCGAGAATCGCGGAATATTGTTCAGTCAATCGTCTCGTCATCGCCGCGCCTCCGCGTTTCGCGCCTCGACGGCGTCGAGAATTCGCGACGCGGCAAACGTCGTGAGAATCGCGTCGCGCGTCGCAAAGCGTTTGCGGAACGTCGCCGCAAGAAACGCGAGCGAGCTGACCGTCAGCCCGACGACCGTCGTAGAAAACGCGATCATAAGATTATGCGCGAGCGTTTCAAGATCGCCCGACGCCAGTCCGACGAGCGCCGGACCTAGGGGAATGAGCGTCCCCATGAGTCCGAACGCGGGACCGAGTTTCATCAGAACGCGAAGCGACGTCGAACGCTCTGCGTTGAGATTTCGCGCGGTCGCAAGCGCGTTCTCGACGAGCGCGACGTCGTCGTTTGCGTCGAAGAGTTCGAGGAGCGTCGCAAGGGCAGGATCCCCTGACGCGCCGGCCGCGCCTCGCAAGAGTTCTTCCGCTTGCGAGAGATTGCGACAACGGAGCGCGTCGAGAATTTGCGCGCGTAGTTTACGACGTCGGAAACGTTCAAACGCCTCCCGCGCCGTCGCGCCGCAACGCCATATCGCAAGCGCCAACCCTGCCGTCAGCCCGAGCATAACGGGCCATAACAACGAATCGGAAATGATAAAGAAGAGCGACGCAAGGTTGTTTGTCATGACGTCCGTAACGGTAAAATACGAATGAAGTTATAGCGACGGAATCGGTTCGCGACCGGCGATCGTCGCCAGCGCGCGCCACACGTTCTTGTCGACCGTATCGGAAATCGCGCGGACGGAACTGTCGCCGAAGAGAACGCCGACAACGCCCGAATGATAGCTTCGCGCCCCAATGAATCCGTAGTTGGAAATATAAATATTGGGGTACTTCGAGTTCGGGGCGAGGAACGCGTTGAAGAGCGTCGAATCGCACTTTCCGACGATCCACGACTTGCCGATATCGGTTCGCCATTTCGGCGCCTTCGCGTAAAGGGCCTCGAGCTGCGCGTCGGACGCGTCTTTCATCTCCGTATACTTCGCGAGGTTCGCCGAAGAATAGTCCATCATGTACGTGTACTGGAGATTGTTGTCAAGGACTTTTTGGTAGTCTACGTCCGTCAAATCCTTCTCTCCATCGCCCGCGCACGATTCCGACATGAACATCGTGTTGCTCGTCCCGTCTTTGACCGCCGCAAACTTCACATGCGAGTTCATGTAAAAGGGACCGTCCGATTTCCCCGCGTTCCGCGTGTCGGCGGCGCCCGTCGATAACGTGCTGTTAATGCGGAAAGTCCAGCCCGTTCCGCTTCCCGTCGACCAGACGTAGTTGTTGCACGCGTACGTCTCCGACGTATTATACGCGTCGTTCGTAATCTCGATCGTCTGCGTTTCCGGGCCCGGATCGCTCGGGCAACGCGTAAAGGAAATAGGCGTCGCCGCGACGCCGACGTATATGTCGTTGAGCGTCACGCTGCGCGACGAGCCGGTTTGGTAGCGATAAAGGGAAACCTTCGGATCGATCAGCCCGTGAAGCGCCGTCTGTTCGCAGAACGCCAGCAGCGCGCCCTGCACGGAAATGCACGAGTTCGCCGCCTCGGCAAGCCCCGGAAGACGATTGAACGCGTCGTGATAGTTATGGAGCGCGATCCCCCACTGACGCATATTGTTTGAGCACTGCATCCTCCGCGCCGCCTCGCGCGCCGCTTGGACGGCGGGCAGAAGCAGTCCGATGAGAATGCCGACGATCGCGATAACGACGAGTAATTCGACCAACGTAAAAGCGCGATTTCCACGCCGAAGAAGCGGTTGACGGCGAACGTCCATAGCTAAAGCTCCGAATCAGTGTAGCACGATTTTGAAATACGTGCTACAAAGTTTAACGAGACGGCGTCGCTATGCAAGAGGGGGAAAAATAATTTCATCTCATCGCACGTCGGAGTAGGCGACGGTCAGCGCGACGTTATTGAGTCCCTTGATGTGCCGCAAACTGTTGAGGAATTCTTCGATCTGCTTTGATTTTCCGCGCACGACGATCGTCTCAAGGCATTCGCTGTGCGTCAGGTGCGCATGCTGCGAACAGACGATCGACTCGCCGAAATCGTGCTGCGCCTGAAGCAATTTTTCAACGACGCCCGGCTTATGGTGGTCGTACGAAAACGTCACGCTCCCGGCGACCTCGTCTCCTTTCGTCCATTCCTCGCGCGCTATCGCTTCGAGCATGAGGTTCTTAATCGCTTCGGAACGCGTGGGAAATCCGCGATCGGCGACGAAACGATCGAATCGTTTCAAAAGCTCGTCGTCTACGGACACGCCAAAACGAGTGGTCTTCATAAATTTCTCCTTGAAATAAAGGCGTCCACAATCTAAATATCGTATACGAACGAAGGGGTTCGCGCAAGGTTCGAAATGAAAACAAACCGCTGTTAAAACAGGTCGCGCTTTAGAAAGCAAGGAAAAGTTCTCTTAGGAGATTTTGAATACCGCAAAAATTTTTAAAAATTCGCTGACTGACAGTCATTGACTTGTATTCATTTTTATATATACTTCCTATTGTTTGGAAATTGAAGGAGTTTTATCCATGACGAAGAGACGCCAAGCGGCGCAGGAAACGCGTCGAAAACTTGTGGACGCGGCGAGACGCATCGTGCGCGAAAAAGGTCTCGCAGGAACGACGATCGACGAGATTTGCGCGTCCTGTGGCGTTGCAAAGGGAACGTTCTACGTTTATTTCAAGAAGAAAGAGGACGTCCTCAACGAACTCAACTGTCATGTAGCGTTCCAAGATTTACTCGCAACGACGATGAAACGCGACGGAACGTTCTCAGACCGTCTTTCGTTCTTCATGCGAGAGTTTGCAAGCCTTATTGAAACGAGCAGTCTCAAACTATGCCAAGAGTGGGTGCGCAACTCCGCCGTTCCAGAGTTCGCGACCAACGTCGCGGGAATGGATAAACTCAAGCTCGACCGCGCGTTGACGTTAGAACTTTTTAAGGACGGCGTTAGGCGCGGCGAACTCCGCGCTGACGCGCCAGTGGAATCTCTTTCAGCTCTGGTTGTCGACGTCCTTTACGGCGAAATGCTGTGCTGGGTCGCCTCCGACGGCGAATACGGTTTTTTAAAGAGAACAAAGGAATTTTGCCAAACCTTTTTAAAATCCATCCTCGAACCCTATATCATCTAAGGAGCGATTATTATGCAATATGTAAAATTTGGGAACACGGGCATGGACGTCTCGCGCCTCTGTCTTGGCTGCATGAGTTTCGGCAAGCCGGGAAATGAAAACGGCGTCTTCCCATGGGCGCGCGACTACGACGACGCGAAGCCGATATTCCAGAAGGCGGTCGAGCTTGGAATCAACTATTTCGACACGGCCAACGTCTACCAGATGGGAAGCAGCGAAGAAATCACCGGGCGTCTCATCCGCGATTTCGGATTGAATCGCGACGAGATCGTCGTGGCGACGAAAGTCCATTTCGACATGCGTCCCGGTCGTCCGAACGGGGGCGGCTCGTCGCGCAAGAATATCATGGCGGAGATCGACCATAGTCTTAAACGTCTCGGGATGGATTACGTGGACCTCTACCAGATTCATCGTCTCGATGCGAACACGCCGATGGAAGAAATTCTTGAAGCGCTCCACGACGTCGTGAAGAGCGGCAAAGCGCGTTATATCGGCGCGTCGACGATTTTCGCATGGCAGCTCGAAAGAATGCAGCAGCTTGCCGAACGCAACGGCTGGACGAAGTTCGTCTCGCTTCAACCGCAATATAACTTGATTTATCGCGAAGAAGAGCGCGAGATTCTCCCCCTCTGCCGCGATCGAAAAATGGCGGTCGTGCCGTGGAGTCCTCTCGCGGGCGGACGCTGCGCGCATCCTTGGGGAACGAAAACGGCGCGAAACGCGATCGACGGCGTTTCGCCGATGGTCTGGGACTCCACGAACGATATCGACAAACCTGTCGTCGACACGCTCGAAAAGGTCGCCGCCGAACATGGTCGTTCGATGGCGCAAGAGGCGCTCGCGTGGATGCTCTCGAAGCCGGAAATCACGGCGCCGATCGTCGGCTGCACGTCGGTCAAGCACGTCGAAGAAGCGGTCGCCGCGCTCGACGTCACGCTGTCGCCGGAAGAAATCGTCGCGCTTGAAGCGCCGTACAAGCCCCACGTTAAGACGGGCGCGTTTTGAGATATCGAAAATCGACGCGTCGGATCGCGCCGACGCGCCGATTTCTTCGTTTCGCATAAAAAATGTAAACGCAAAACAAAGGAGACTTGCGATGAAAGTTTTAATGCTCAACGGGAGTTGCAACGCGAACGGCTCGACGCGCGCGGGTCTTGACGTCATGGCGGAAACGTTCGCCGCCGAAAACGTCGAGACGGAAATCGTCACGCTCGGGGGCAAGCCGATCATGGACTGTATCGGCTGCGGCAAATGCGCCGAACTCAAACGCTGCGTCTTTGGAAACGACGACGTCAATGATTTTGTCGCCAAAGCGTCAAACGCCGACGGGTTCGTCTTCGGAACGCCGGTCTATTACGCGCACCCTTCAGGGCGCGTCCTCAGTTTTCTCGACCGTGTTTTCTTCTCAAGCCGCGCGGCGGACGGTTACGCCGCGTTCCGTCACAAGCCTTGCGCTTCGATCGTCGTCGCGCGACGTTCTGGAACGACCGCTTCTTTCGACGTCATGAACAAATACTACGGCCTAGCGCAGATGCTAATGGTCGGCAGCACGTATTGGAACCTATTCCACGCGCTCACGAAAGACGACGTTCCGCACGACGCCGAAGGCGTCCAAACGTTGCGCAATCTTGCGAAGAATATCGTCTACACGATGAAGTGTCTCCAAGCGGGTCGCGACGCGGGAATCGTCCCCCCCGTCGCGCAAGAAGAGGTCTTCACGAATTTTATACGCTAATCGTTCGCGTAAACCTGAAAGACGCAGCGCGTTCCAACTCCGGGGCGCGTCGCGTCTTTTTTACATATGAGGGATTCGACGCCGTCGGAAGGATTCCCCGCGACGTCTATCGCGGCTTCGTCGTCCGAAAGCCGTCGCCCGGTCGCGGTCCCAGAAGCGCGTTGGCGTATTCTTCGATCTGCTCGGGCGTCTCGAAGAACTGCTCAAAGAGGAAGAGGTCGTCGTACTCGCATTTTGCGGTCGAATATTCGCGGCAAATTTGAGGTCGTGTTTCGTAGATTCGACAACGATTTTTATCGTCGAGCGCACGGCAGGGCGTGTGGACGAGAAGAAACCACGATCCGTCTTCGACGAAAACGCTCGTTTTCTCGTGGAGCAGATACCACCGCGTTTCGTCAAATTCCTCGTAAGTCGTCGGTTTCTCAATCGGAAGAGCGATGTAACGACAACACTTGCCGTTGCAGAACTCGCACAGTTTGTCGGGCGCTACCTCGCGCTTCATTGGGCGCCTTGCGTTCTTCTCGCTCGATTGGGACATTTTCTCAGCTTCCTTCCTCTTCGACGTCGTCGACCGACGTCATTCTACTCGTGTCGACTCATGGCAAGGCGCGACACAAAAAATAAAATAGAAAAAATAGATAAAATACGGATTAATTAATCGGTTTATTCTGGAAAAAATATTCTTTGGGATTATACTCTCTGTGAAAGATATTCCACGTTGCGCGATTTCAACGTGTTTTCATGCAACGTCTACATTTTACGCTCGTCGCCGTCCGGACGCCACGTCCTACGACGATTTGAACGATAGGAGAGCAAACCGTGCCCGACGATAACACGAACCTTGACGACGATTTCTTCGCCGAACTCAACGCTGATTCCGCGACCGACGAAGTCGCTCCCTTTACCTCGGCTGGAAGCGAAAACGTTTCCGACGATCCCTTTTCATCTCTCGAAGGATTCTCCGAAGGAAACGATCCCTTCGGCGACGCGGAAGCCGCGTTAGCGCAGGAAGCCGCCCCTGTCGTCGACGAAGTCGTCGGCAAAAAGGGCAAGGGTAAAAAAGCAAAGAAAGAAAAGGCTCCTAAGGAACCCAAGGTCAAGAAAGAAAAAATCAAGAAGGAAAAAGCTCCGAAAACCAAGGAGGTTAAAGCGCCTAAGCCAAGAAAGGAAAAGGCGGCGAAACGTCCCTATACGGCGTCCCCCGCGCCCTTCTTCTTCCTTGAGATTCTCCTTGTGGCGCTCCTCGTCGTCGCGAACGTCGTCGCCTTCATGACGGCAGGTCCGGCTTCGGCGACCTACCTTATCATTCTCGACGTCCTCGGGCTCGTGATTCTCGCGATTCCGATGATGCTCTTGAGTCAATTGCGAAAACGCCCTGTCGGAATTTTCGACGTCTTTATGGCGCTTGCCGCGATCTTTAGCGTCGTTAGCGTCATCATGATCGTGACGGGGCAAGCGAAATACTTTGGCGCGTCCTCCAAAGTTACTTCGACCCAGACGATCACGATCGACGAATCCTCTGAAACTTTCTTCTGCTGATTACCCTGTCAATCGGGCGTCGCCAAGGCAGTCGTTTTATAAAGAAATTCCGGGAGGAACGTTTCTTATCCCTCCTCCCGGACGACGCCTTTCTAACCTAAACGACTCTTGCTGAATTCTCTGTTCTGTATAGTCATAAAAATTAGTTTTCTATATATTTTTTGGAAACGACGTTAGAAAAAACTTGTTTTCAAGATGATAATGTTCTATAATAACTTTGACGTTGTTGTTCACGTCATGGGCTAAGAGTAGGCGTATTCTAGCTCTCGAAACGCACGTCTCCGGATTTTGTCATATCGTTGCTCCTTTTGAGGAAATCGCCATGTCTACTTTTTTCCGTAATAATCGCGTAGGGAAGCATCACGGCTTTACCCTCGTCGAACTGCTTGTCGTCATCGCGATCATCGGTATTTTGATCGGGTTGCTTCTCCCCGCCGTCCAGGCTGCGCGTGAAGCGGCGCGCCGCATGCAATGCACCAACAACCTCAAGAACTTGGGGTTGGCAATGCAGAACTATCACGACTCCAACAAATGTTTCCCCCCTGGAAACTCTTATTTCACGGCGAAGAACAGCGCGAACCCGCTCACCGGCACCGGTAAAGGTTGCGAAGCGGGCGGCGCTTACCACGGCATGATGGGCTGGCCGGCGTTTATTCTTCCGTACGTCGAAGGTTCGGCGCTCTATTCAGGAACCGACTTCACGAAGCGCGCCTACACGAGCTATTGCGTCCACACGAACCCCTACGGACACAGCACGAGCGATCCTACTTGCGGCGACGACGCGAACAAGGAAGTCGGTTCGAACGCGCCTGATATTTTCACGTGTCCTTCCACTTCTAACACGATCGCGCCCAAGGGATCTCAGAAAGACTACTGCGTCAACGGCGGCGCGGAACTTCCAGAACGAACTTCGACCGACGGCGTCGCTCCGATTGCGCCCGCGAACAATGCGCGCGCGCCTTATACGGGTCTTTTCTGGAGCAACAGCGGAGTCAATATGGCGACGATTAAAGACGGCACGTCGCACACGTTCCTGCTTCTGGAACTCTCCAGCGTCTCGCTTCCGGGCGCGTCCAAAGAAAGCTGGTCTGCCAACCCGTTCATCTCGGTTGGACACTGGTCGGACGGCTATGGCATTTTCACGCACCATAGCGTGAGAAACATCGAGCCGAACTGCTTGGTCTATCACGAAGACACGCGCGCGCCGCGCAGTATGCACGCGGGCGGTCTGAACGCGGCGATGGCGGACGGTTCCGTGCATTTCGTTTCGGAAACTTGCGACTGGAACGTTTACGCCGCGACGTTCACGCGTTCCAGCGCGACGTATCCGGCAGGTCAGGGCGACTTGAAGGCGGGCGGCGGCGAGGCGCTCTTCTGATTTAACGCGAACAACCGACGCTTAGGATCGTTGTTCGTCGCGTCGAAAATTCAATCAAACGCCGGCTCAGCCGCGTCTCATGCGACAGAGCCGGACTTCATATCGTAAGTTTTAGAGAGGATTGTTGATAACATGAACAGACGATCTTTCCTAACGACGGCGGCGCTCGGGTCGGTCGCCCTCGTGGTTGGTTGCAAACCGAAGGCGCCCTATGCTCTCGTGCCAATTTCGGGCGTCGCGACCTATAACGGAAAGCCCCTTCCCACGGGCTTCACGGTTCAGCTTGAACCGCCTGACGGGGCTCGCGCCAGCGTCGGCGTTATTCGCGAAGGCGGAAAATTCGAAATGGTTCACACCCCGTCGCAAAAAGGCGCGAAGCCGGGAACGAACGTTGTCCACATCTACTGGAACGATCCGCCCGAGGTCAATCCCGTCCCAGACGAGTATAAGAACCTGATGGCGAAGTATGGCTTCAGCGGTTCTGAGAAAATGACCGTCGAAGTTTCGAAGAAAGACGCAAACTTTAAGATTGATTTCACCGATTGACGCCGCGTTTTTCGCGAAATCACTCGTACAGTCGTTGGCGCCGTCCCGGTTTTCCGGGACGGCGCTTTTTTCGTCGCCGGATCGGCTCCACGTCAGGGTTGACGTCGCGGGGATAGCGTCCTAGTCGATCGTCGTCGCTTCCGCGATATTGACGAGGTGTTCGTAGATACGGCGCCAAAACGTAAGCTGCGCGTCGATCGCGACGATGACGTTCGGATCGAAGCTTTCTGAATACATCAAGTTGACGTACTGATCCCGTTCCGCCTTCGCAGCGGCGACATATCGCGCGCGGCGCTTGTACATCTCTTCTTTGAGCGAAGGGCTCGGACCGTTTTTAAACGCGTCTCCGAGCCATTTTAAAGCGTCTACGACGTTCTTTTCATTCTCGGAAAAGATCTTGTTTAAAATTTCAGGCGATTGAAGCTCGCTGTCGCCAAGCTTGAGGAAGGATTTAAGAATCGAGACAAGGTAATCGCTCACCTTCTCCAATTCCTGAACGACTCGGGTCTGACGCTGAACCTGACGAATATCGCCCTTTGGCAAAGTTTTAGAGTACAGTTGAGAAAGGAAAAGAATAGTTTCGTCCTGAACGGAATCGAGTTTGTCCTCAATTTCAAACGCGGCGTCGACTCGTTGTCTATCCTGAAACTTTTCGTCAAAGAGCGTTTTAAGAGACTCAGTTAGTTTGACGCAGTCTGCGAAGGCGTCCTCGACAACCACATTCGCTTGCGAAATGGCGCTTTTAGGAACGGAAAGCAGACTGGCGCTTAAATGAGTCGTCGGAAAGGCGGACGATTTTCGCGTCTTCTTTTTATCAACCACATACTTCTCGAGAATTCGCGAAATCGGATCGACGAGCGGAAGAAAAACGATCGTATTAGCTACGTTAAAAACAGTATGGGTGAGCGCGATTTTGCCGGAAATCGACAGGTGAAACGCCGTTCCTAGCATATTGACGCACGGTACGAATATCGGGAAGAAAATAGCCATAACCCAAACGACGCCGACGGTATTGAACACGAAGTGAAAATACGCGGCGCGGCGCGTCGTGCAGGGAGCGCCGATCGCGACAAGCATCGGCGTAAGAGACGTTCCGATATTGCTTCCAAGGGTAATGGCGGCGGAAGAATTCAAATCGAGAGATCCGAGAGACGCAAGAGTAATCGTAATCGCAAGGATCGCCGCCGACGAGTGAGTTAGCGCGGTCGCGACGCATCCGACAAAGACGCACATCACGGCGCCGAAAATCGAATTCGCGCGGAACGTGTTCATGAACGCCGTAAAATGCGGCGAATCTGAAAGAGGCGTAAGTCCGATCTTGAGCGTTTCCAAACCGAAAAATATCATGCCGAGACCAAGGAAGAAGATGGAAAAGTTTCTAACCTTTTCATTCTTGCAGAAAAGATAGAAAATCGCCGCAACCCCCAGAGTCGGCAGACCATACTGGCCAATATTGAGCGTAAAGAGCCAGCCCGTAGTCGTCGTTCCGATATTCGCGCCCATGAGCACGCCGATCGCCTGTTTGAGCGTCATGACGCCGCTGTTCACGAAACCGAGCGTCATGACCGAGGTCGCGGTGCTCGACTGAACGAGCGCCGTGACAAACGCGCCTATTCCGAGCGCAAAAACGCGATGATTCGTGAAAAGGTTGATCATCCGTTGTAATTTTCGACCGGCGATCGCTTGCAACCCTTCCGACATACGTTTCATGCCAAGCAAGAAAAGCCCGCCGCCGCCGACGACGATCATCAGAACCATAAGATAGTCTGGCGTCCAGCTTTCCGCTCTGAACGAAATATACGCGTGTTCCGCTTCGTTCCCCTTTTTAGTCGCCTTGACGACGATCATCGAACTCCCCACGGCGCCGGGATTCCATGAAACGACAAGTTCAGATCCCTCGATCGACAAGTTGGCGTAGTCAGACTCTCCCGAAACAATCGAAAGTTCGACGTCGTCGGGCGAAATCGTCGACGGATCGCCCAATCGACCGTCGTCGCAGAGTTGACGCACGGCGTCGTTCAAATTGATCGTCGTCGTGGGAGCGTTGACGAGAACTTTAAGATCGGGCAACCATTTGACGGGAACGTCCGCGTTTTCTAATCGATCTCTAGTCGCCTGCGCTTCTTCTGATTTCTCGCCTCGCGCTGCGGAACCGAGGAACAACCCCAAAAGAACAAGAACCGTCGACGCTACGACGGCGAGCGACGACCGGCAAAGGACGTTTCTCATGGGCGTTCCTTTCGGAAAAAAAACGGTTGCTTGAAAAAGTTTCATGTGAAGACGACTCCAGAAGCTCGACGTCTCAGACCTTCCGCGCATGAAAACAAAAAACCTCCGTTACGTCGTCCAGCGCGTTGGCAAAGAACGTAAACGGAGGCGGAAATGCGAATCAATGAGCGCGAAAATATCAGAATGGGCAAAGGAAAAGACGAACGGCCACATATCAGAGCATAGAGTGGGAAGAGCGCGAACCGTCGACTAACGTCTGAACCCGGCGCGCGGCGTCGCAACGCCGATACCCGTCTTTTCTGACGCGTCCGGGCTACGCTAAAAACCGCCGGAGACGTCGTTTCTCCAAACGCGGTTTTTCCCGACGAACCATTATGTCTAACGCGAGACTTACCCATGCCGATAATTATCTTTTTTTCAAATCCGACGTCAAGGGCGAGCCGACTCCGACTCAATCTTTGAAATAAAAAAAGGAGCGGACGTTTCCGTCGCGCTCCCTTAAGCCCGTTAAGCTTCAAGACCGTCCTGTCCGAACGGTTTGAACACCCGTCATTGGACGTCGCTGTCGTTTTGGTCGTATGTCCGTCGTTAAACGGACGGCGCAGAATGCGTCGCGCGAGACGCCGTCAAGCGACGTTCGTCGCGTCCTCGCTTGCGTCTTAACTCAGACCCGGCTCGGACGACGTCAGCGTTTACCTGACGTCCCTCGTTCTTCTTTTGACGCGCGTATGCGATAATAACGCGAGGGGCGGTCTGCCTTCCCAGCTTCATTCCGTGCCAGCCTTAAAGTGGAGGGCGAACTCAACCCCTTGCGTCGGATGACTCAAAAGAGGATTTTGAGGGTTGCGGATCCTTTTCGTCGACTTGCGCCGACGCTTCTTTCCGGGATCCGCGCGTCGTTCCTTCGCGTTAACCGTTCTGAAACGACTTTCGGAAAGAATCTCTTTGGCGGCTGCGGAGAATCTGCGCTCTCCGCAGTCTCAGATTCGTTTATCAGCGGTTGACCATCAAGGTGAACATCACGCCGTGGACGAAGGTGTCGAAGTTGCGATCCTTCTTCTTGGTCTTGACGCCGAAGATGGAGCCGTCTTCATTGATGCGGTAGTCGTTGACAGCCTGGGCGCGGGAGATGTTGTCCAAGTAGAGCATCTCGTAACCAACCTTGAATCCAATCGCTTCCGTCCAGTTCCAAGTCGCTTCCAGCTTGCCGTCGATACCGTTGGAGTACGCGTCGTAATGCTTGGAGTAGTTGAACGCGTTCGCAACCGTTCCGATCGGCGTGTAGGACTGGATACCGCCAGTGTTGCTCGTGTTCTGGCTGCCAGAGTTGTTGTTATTGTTGTTGTTATTGTTATTGTTGTTGTTGTTATTGTTGTTGCCGGAACCGGTGGACGCCTGGTCAGACATCGCCTTCAAGCCGAGGGTGCCGTAACCGTAGATGTTCTGACGGTTGAAGCCCGCGAAGTACTTCGCCTCGCCCGTGAATCGCCAGCGGTTGCTGCTGACCGTGTAACGCGCGCCAACCTGAGGACCGACGATGTGGTTGTTCGCCTCGAAGTTCCAGTCCGAATAACCGAGGTCGGCGCCGCGGCTTGCCGACGTGTTGTAGTCGTAGGAGCCGTAGGACTGAGAAGTCTGAACCGACTGGTTGTCGCCCGCGCCTTGAGTGTTCGTATTCAAGATGCTGACTTCCGTGATGCTGTAGCTCGACTCGTTCTTCGTGCTAGCATGGCCAAAGAAGGTGAATCTTCCGTCAAAGCACGTGTAACGAACGCCTGCCAACGCTTCCAACATACCCGTTCGGAACGGATGGAAACGATAGGAGTACATCGCTTCAACGCTCCACGTGTTGACCTTCGAGGTCAGATGGAAGGTGTCGAACGTGATCGGCATCGGGACGAACGCAAAACGCTCAGTCGTGGAGCTCGTCGAGCTGCCGCTGTTCGTATTGCTGTTGTACGACGTGCCCGACTCGCCAACGGAGTCAAGTCCGACAATCATCCACAGACGACCGATCTGGTTGACGCTTCCCGAACCTTGCTGATCAAGGAGCTGGTAGCTGTTGCCGGTCCACACGTAGTAGTTGCCGCTCGCGCCGCTGATGTTGTAGTTGTTCACGTTGACAACCGCAGGGTCTTCGATAACGATGCTTCCGTAGGTCCCGTCGCTGTCGACGCGCTGGGGCGAAACAATCGTTCCCTTAAACTCCCAACCATGATGTCCCATCTGGTTGCCGATGACGAATTCCGTCGCGGTTTCCCAATCAGCATGGAACCGAGCGGTCGTCATCTGGTTAGAGATCTGCGAATACGTGAAGGTCGTAGACGTCTGATTCGACGTCGTGTTCGGAATCACGTTCGTAACGAACTGCGTGCCGCCGACCTTGCTTCCGACAACTTGATCGGAAGGCTGTGAAATGCTGACGATACCGGCGCCAATGCTACCATACAGACCTTCGTGTTCGTACACGCCTCCGCCGAACTGATCGTCCGGGAAAGGTGAAAACAAACGCATCTGCGAAACTTGGGCAGAAGCGGTTGACGCGCTCGCGAGCGCTATGCAAAGGCCCGCGATAATCAATTTGATGCTTCGAGACATGGTCTTTACCCACCTCTTACTTACTTGAATCATCCAATGGGGTGTAGTGAACCGTAAATCCTTTCGATCCACTAACGGCTGTGCCTTTGGTATCGGTCAATTCTTTCAAGTCAGTTGAGTGATAATCTGAAAACTTCCTGTTTTTTTCATCGAACTCGATCAAAGTTGGTAAAAACACACGCCTTTTCACAAAATAGATAAAATAAAATAATGTTTTTAGGGGGATTCTCCTGACATTCAAGAGTTATCATTCGACGAAACTAGCCGTTTTTGAAAGAGATATTTCATAAAGTCGCTCGTTTAAAGCCTAAAAAAGCTTGGTTCTCTATTGAAAAAAGAGCGAACATGACCGCATAGTTAGAGAAACGCGTCGAGATTCTGTTCCCGAAGCCCTTCAACAACCTTTCTGATCGCCGCGTCGTCTCCTTTTTTCGCGATCAAAAGCGCGTCCCCTGCTACGACGACGACAAGATCGTCGACTCCCGCAAGCGCGACGACTTTAACGCCGGCGTTCGCCCCTGACGCGACTCGAACATAGTTGCCCGTCGCATTATGAACGACGGTCTCAACGGGCGAGGGCGAAGGAATACCAAGGCGGGCAAGCGCGGAAAAGGATCCGACGTCGCTCCATTCAAACGCGTCGCCCGATACGACGCAGACCTTAGGCGCTTTTTGCAAGACCGCGTAATCGAAGGATATCGCGTTTTTATCCGCAACGGAGGTGAACGCGTCGATAAACTCGGGATCGTCCTCCGTTCGAGTTCCTGAAGCGGCGTTCTTCGCGACGATCCGCTCGATTTGGTCGAGCGTCGTCGCAATCGCGGGGTGAAGGTCCCGAAGGAGTTCAAGGTAGCGACGCGCCTTCCAGATTCCTACTCCGGCGTTCCAGAAGGCGCAACCAGTCTTAAGAAATTCTTCAACTTTGTCTTCATCCGGCTTTTCTCCGAATTTCAAGACTTCATAGGCGCCTTGTTCGTCGAGAATCTCCGCGCCGAACCTAATATAACCGTATTCGGTCGACCTCGAGGTCGGTCTGATTCCTATCGTAACAAGTCGTTCGGGATCGTCGGCTACAAGTCGGACGGCTTTCGCAAGCGATTCTCGAAAACTGTCGTCGGAGTTAATCCATGAATCAGACGGCGTCGCTATCAACGTTGGATCAGGGTCGATTTGCAACGCTTCAAACGCCGCCCACGCGACGCAAAGGGCCGTGTCGCGTCCTTTCGGTTCAAGCAGAACCAGACTGGGATTAATGGGAACGCGAGGTTTTGATTCGGCGACGAGTTTTGCGAAACGACGACCGACGACGACAAACCGCGCGTCGGACGAGACGATTCCGTCGAGCCGATCGAGCGTCGCTTCAAAGAGAGTTCGTCCGTCCGTCGAAAGGGTTAAGAAAGGCTTGGGACGCGAGTTGCGGCTCTCTGGCCAGAGACGCGTTCCAGAACCGCCCGCCATAACGACGGCAAAAAGATTTGCGGAAGGACCTGAGGTTGCGCGATTGGACAAATTCATAGCGGCGGCTTTCATTTGAGCAGGAAAGGCGTAAAATGAGCGACGCGGACGGCGAATTTCGAATCTTCGCAGTCCGCGCGATTCCCGCGACGCGACTGAACGCGGAAAATAATTCAACGAGGCACAGACGATGGAAACGTACCTGCCCGACGCGACGACGCGCGACGAATGGCGACAACTGGCGGCAAACGAAGCGACGGGGCGGCGCGCCGACTTTTGGCGCGAACTTCCGCCGTTGCCGGAGCGTCCGGCGGACGCGCATAAGGGAACGTTCGGAACGGCGCTGGCGATTGGCGGATCGCGAGGGATGCCGGGCGCGATTGCGCTTACGGGCGCCGCGGCGCTGGTCGCGGGCGCCGGACTTTCCCGCGTCGCGGTTCCCGAGGCGATTCAGGCGACGGTCGCCCAGTTCCAACGCGAATATACGACGATCCCCTGTGTTTGCGATTCAGCGGGACGCTTCGATTACGCCGCGTTAGAGTCGACGCTCGAAGAGTCGCGCCGCGCGACGGCAGTCGCGGTCGGTCCGGGAATGGGACGCTCCGAAGCGCTCGTCCGATTCGTCGCCGAGTTGTTCTTCGAACTTGAAGTTCCCGCGCTTTTCGACGCGGACGCGCTCAACGCGCTGGCGGCGTCGGGAATCTTTGCTAAGGACGGCGTTTCGCGTTTCCGAAGACGCGTTCCTAAAGGTCCGCGAGTTTTTACGCCGCATCCGGGCGAATTTGCGCGACTCACGGGCGTTATGCCGACAGGCGAAGAATCGAATCGCCGCGCCGTCTCAAACGTTTGGCTAAAAAACTATATCGCGACGTTCTACAATTCCGCGTTTGAATTAGAGTCGACGGCGCGGCGCCCCGCGACGTTGCTCCTCAAGGGCGCGAATACGATCATAACGAGTCTCACGTTCCCCAAGGTTGGAGGACACAGGCTCGCGCAAACAGTCAATAGGACGGGCGACGCAAACCTCGCGACAGGCGGAAGCGGCGACGTTCTCACGGGAGTCGTTCTCGGTCTCATGGCGCAAGGCGTCCCCGTCGGCGCGGCGACGCGAATCGGCGCCGCCGTTCATGGAATCGCCGCGGAACTTCGCGCGACGCTCGTAACGAGGGGCGCGCTTGCCGGCGACGTCGTCCGTTTTCTTCCTTCGGCGTTCGATTATTATACCGCCGCGCTAGAAGCGTGTCACTAGCGATCGTTTTCTTCGACGGACAAATCAAAAAAGAAACGCGACTCAGTTCAAAAGTTGAAAAGAGCGCTCGTTCCTTATACAATGAGAGGCGACGACGTCGGGCGATCTTTGGCAAATCGGCGACGTTTTGCGCTAGATAATTTTCGCCGGCGTCGGCTTCCTCCCACGCGTTAGGAACACAATATGAAACGTCTGTTTATCGTCTTTTTCTTCGCCGCGATTGCCGCGTCCGCTCGGATTTCTTCCGCCCAAACCGCAACTCCCGGCGTTCCTGATCCAAACGTCATGTCTCCCCAGTATTGGGAGTTCTGGAACGACGACGTGCAGCGCGAGATTGACGAACGCATCGAGCGGTATCGAAAGGCCGACGCGACGCTCGCAATCAAGGGCGCGGCTCCCGGCTCTACCATTAAGATCGAGCAACTGACGTCCGATTTTATGTTCGGCGCGCACATCTTTAACTTTAACCAGCTCGGTTCGACGGAATTAAACGCAAAATATAAAGACGTGTATGGGACGCTCTTTAATCAGGCGACCGTCGCGTTCTACTGGAAGACGCTCGAACCGGTTCAAGGCAAGCCGCGATTTGCCGAAGCGCCGGAAGATACCGAAGAGTTTTGGAACGCCGTCGTCGAGCCGAAGAAACAACCCCATTGGCGACGCCCCGCGCCCGATCCCGTCGTCGCGTTCTGTGAAAGCAAGGGGCTGCAAACCACGGGGCACACGATTATCTGGGGGAACCGTCGCTGGCAGCATCCCGATTGGCTCCCGAAAGAGCCGGAAAAAGTCGACGAAATGGCGGCGCTCTTTGAAAAACGCGTCCGCGAACTCGGCGAACGATATCAAGGGCGTCTGAATCGCTGGGACGTCGTCAACGAGAGCAGCGTCGACTTTAAACGCGAGGGAGGAAGCGCCTACGGGCTTATGCCCGAGGATTACGCGTTCAAAGCGTATCAAGTCGCGGACGAAGCGTTCCCGAAATCGGTCGAGTTCAATATCAACGACTATTCCGTCGACGACCGATACGCGGCTCAAATCGCCGATCTTCGAGCGCGCGGCGCCAGAATCGACAACGTCGGGATCCAAATGCACCTCTTCAACCCCGCCGACACGCTCGCCATCGCCGACGGCAAAGCGATTCAAACTCCCGAAGTTCAGAAACAACGGCTGACCGCCGCCGATAAGACGGGACTGCCCCTTATCCTGAGCGAGATCACGATTACCGCGCCCAACGACGACGAACGCGGACGCGCAATCCAGGCGATCGTCGCCCGCAACCTCTATCGGTATTGGTTCAGTTGGCCGTCGATGCGCGGAATTACGTGGTGGAACATCGTCGACGACTGCGGAGCGCCGGGCGAGCCGACGACCTCGGGACTTTTCACGCGCCAAATGGAACCCAAACCATCCTACTATGCGCTTGAACAACTGATTCTCCACGAATGGCGTACCAATCTCGACGTCGAAGCGACCGAGTCGACCTTTGACGTCAAATTTCGAGGTTTCAAAGGAAAATATCGCGCTCAATACGTCGACGAATCGGGGACAGAACGTGAAATTTTCTTTGACGTCAAATGACGATTAAACAACGCGCCGTCTCGTTCAACTACGCTTTTTCGTAAAGGAGCCTAAGATGAAAAAGTCGCTTTTAACGCTTGTCTTTCTTATAAGTTGCGCAGCGTTGACGTCGATCGTCAACATCCCTGAAGTCGCGGCGGAGGAAACGACGACGATCGGTTCGTTTGCGGGCGATCCGACGTCTGAAGAACTCGCGTTCATGCGACAATGGTCGGCGTTTCTCCTTCAAAACGGCGACGCCAACGCCGAAAGATATTCGGCGGACGTTCCCTTCTCCTTCATGTGCGGCGAACGTTCGAGTCGAGAATGGCTTAAACGTGAAAACGCGTCCGTGACGTCGGGCGAATGGTCAAACCAGGGCGAACGCGAAAGCGTCGCGACATGGAAAGACGACGCTACGGGGCTCGTCTGTGAAGCGACGTTCATAGAATATCGGGACTTCCCCGCGATGCAGTGGACGGTGCGGCTCCGAAACGACGGCGCGGAAAACACGGCGCCGATTCACGATTTCAAAGCGCTCGACGTCCAGTGGAACCGCGCCGACGTCGGACTTCCCCTTCTCTATCGAACGCAAGGTTCCGACGGTCGTGAAGACGATTTCCTTTTCGCTGCGGAAGAAATGCGTAAGTCGATGTGGGTTCATAACCGCGACGTGCGAATGGACACGGCGACAAATTCGGCGTTCCGAATCGGTCTCAACTCGTCTCTCTTTGACTCAGACATGCGACCGAGCGCGACGTGGCTCCCCTTCTTTAACTATCAAACGGGGCCCGACGGATTAATCGTCGCCTTAGGTTGGAACGGCGGATGGTTCGCCGAATTCAATCATGACGGAGACGGACGGACGCTGATAACGGCCGGTCAAGAAAAACTCAATACGGTTCTCTATCCGAACGAAACGATTCGATCGCCTCTTATAGGAATCGCGTATTGGCAAGGCGAGGTCGGGCACGCGCAGAACATGTTCCGACGCTTCATGCTCGCGCACAATCATCCGCAGGAAGACGGCAAGCCCGCGCTCACGCCGATATGTCGCAATTCCTGGGGCGGAACGCCGACGGAAGAACACCTCAAGGCGATTCGTCAAATCGCGGAGATGAAATTCGACTACGACTGCTATTGGATCGACGCAGGTTGGTACGGTCAAGGGACGGAACCGTGTCCAAACGTTTTCCAAGGAGATTGGGGAACGACCGTCGGAGACTGGCGCGTCAACCCAACGCGACACCCCGAGACGCTTAAACCAATCGCCGACGCCCTTGACTCGATGGGAATGAAATTCCTCCTCTGGTTTGAAACCGAGCGCGCCGTTTGCGGCGTGCCTGCGACGACGGAACATCCCGAGTGGTTCCTGACGTCGAACGGCCAAGCGCCGACGTCCGGACAGTCGCTGCTGCTTAATTTGGGCGATCCCGACGCGAGGGCCTGGCTTACGAAAACAATCGGCGATATTCTCGAAGAGAATCATATCTCCTGGTATCGCGAAGATTTCAACATGGTCCCGAACCCGTACTGGGAAGCTCATGACGCGCCGAATAGAATCGGCATGACGGAAATGCGATTCGTCGAGGGTCTATACCAATTCTGGGACGACCTCCGCGCCCGGATTCCCGGTCTCATGATCGACAACTGCGCGAGCGGCGGACGACGTCTTGAACTCGAAACCTTAAAGCGCAGCGTCGTTCTTTGGCGCACGGATTACAACTGCTTCCCGTATCTGAGGACGGAAGCGACGCAGTCCCATGGCTTCGGTCTCGCGCATTGGATCCCCGCAAACTCGACTTCGCCGTTCGTTACCGACGTCGACGACTACAAATGCCGTAGCGCGCTCTCGAGCGGCGCGGTTCTCACGTTTGAGACGTTCGGAGCCGGAGAAAAAAGCGCAAACGCCGACGAATGGCTTAAAACCCGCGTCGCGGAGGCCAAGCGTTGTCGTCCGTATTTCTACGGCGACTTCTACCCGTTGACGGAAGGCAACCGCGTCGACGACGCGTGGCTCGCCTACTCCATGTTCTTGCCCCAAGAGGACAAAGGGATCGTCGTCGCTTTCCGACGCCCCAAGTCGCCGATCTCCGCGCTGACCGTCGATCTTCAACCAATCGATCCTGCGAAAACATACGAGTTCGAAGACGCCGATTCCAGCGAAAAATGGATTCTCGACGGTAAAACGGTTCGTGAAAACGGCTTCATAATCAAGACGACGGCGCCTCGCCAGAGTAAATTGATCTACTATCGCGCGGTGGGAGAATAAACGCAAAGACGAAGAAATCGGCCGCTTCGCGCGTCCTTGAAATTCCTATTCGACGGTTGAAAAAGGAATCTTTACATACGGCGCAGGGCGTCTGCTAAGGTTCGGATTGCGATAAGCGAAATCCGCGCTCAAAGAAACGCGACGACGTCTTGGAAGAGCGGCCATTTCTCCGGCTCGACGTAAGACGCGCCTTCCGATTTAGAACCGCCGTCAAGCATCGCGGCGAGTTTCACGAGTCGGTCGAACGTCGCGTCGTCGGGCTGGATCGCGAAGTCCTGATAGTCGCAGATGTAGTTCCCCGCGTCGGAAACGACTTCGTTGTGGTACGTTTCCCGCTGGATTCGCCAACCGACCGTTTGGAGGAAGAAATTCAGCTGGTTCGCGAAATCGCGACATTCGACGAGACGCCCCGTCTCCTCGACTTGAAACGCGCGACGGTAGAAAATAACGCGCATCACAGACTTGCCCTTCGCGGCGGCAAGAAGCGTTTCCAAGTTGACGGCGTGATTTTTCTTTTCCATGACAGTCCTCTCTAAGGCGTTAAAGCAACGCGTCTATTGGAACGCTGTTATCGCTCCTCGTCGGATAAGAGTTTCCGGAGGAGCAGTTCTTGCCGTATCGCGGCTTCCTCGCGAAGGATCGCGTTCGTCCGTATCGCTCTTCTTATCCCGAAATAAAAAACAAACGCAACCCCAAGCGCCGTTTCGCGAAACAAAAGTTCAGTCCAAGCGCCGGGCGATCGCCAGATCGCGCCGACGACGATTGAACCGAGCGCGTACAGGATAACGACAATTCCCGCAGTCAGCGCGAGCGCCCGCGAAATCGCGTCGGCGCGAAACCGACCGTCGACGCGTTTAACGGCGAGTCGACGAATCTCCGTTTCGGAAAGTTCGCGGTCGGGATCGTCGTCGGGATCGGGCTCGGGACGCGGCGCCGGTTCAGGCGACGGTTCGCCCACGCGCGGCGGAGTCGGAACGGCGACCGGCTCCTCGTAGCCTAAACGACGAAATATCGGCGCAAGTTCCGAAAGTTCATGGGCGCGCCGCGTAACCCCGTCGACCTCAAGCGTCGTCTCCGGCTCCAGCCGACGCGACTCCGCAAGTTTAACGAGCAGCGCCCTGTCGACCGGCGTCTTGCCGCCGTCTCTGTGAACGATAAAGACGCTCATTTCTTCTCCCGATCAAGAGGCGGTCTTACGCCGACGCCAATCCAAGAAATCGGTCAGCGCGGTCTGCCACGCGGGGACGCGATAGAGTCCGTCGATCTCTTCGTAACGACTTGAACTCAAAACGGTAAAGGACGAATGAGGCGCCGACACGCCGTATTCGGCCGTCGTCACCCCGGAAACGACGCGGTCTGACCACTCCGACTTCGTCAGCAAAAAACGCGCGACGTCTTCCGGCGTTCCACGCGAGCCCCCGGTAAGATGAAAGAGTCCGCGCGCGCCACGACGAATCAACGTCTTCGTCGCGCAAAGAACGTCGATCGCCCACAGCGGTTCCACGACGCGATCGCTAATCGCGCTAACTCGCTTTGAACGACGAAAAGCGTTGAGAAGCGACTCGACAAGGTTGCCGCTCGAAAACTGGGTCGATTCGCCGAAGAGCGCTGAAAAGCGTAAAACGAGATAATCGGGCGCCTCCGACGCGACGCGTTCGCTCTCGAGCTTCGTCTTCGCGTAGACGCTCGCGGGGTTCGGAACGGTCGTTTCGTCAAAACCGGGCGCGTCGGGCGAAACGGGAAGATCGAGACGCGATTGATCGTCGAACGCCCGGACGCGCGATCTCGCGTTTTCCGGCGTCTCCGCGCGCTCGCGCTTGTCGACGACGCCCTGCTCAAGACGCGAACGGTAGAAGACCTCGCCGCAACTATACTGGACGAGGAGCGCTCCGCAACGCTTCGCCGCTTCTCGTAAGTTTACCGGCCCTTGCTCATGAAGCGTTCGCGCCGTGTTCGGACGCGACTCAAGCCAGTCGATCAGGTTGACGCCCGCCGCGTTGACGATAACGTCGGGATGAAATTCACAGATCGTCTCGATGGCCGCCAGACGCGCGCATACGTCAAAATCAGGTAGATTCAACGAGACGATATGATCCTTCTCGGAGTTTGGCGTCTCGCCAAACTGGGAGGCGATCCGTTCTTCTACGAAAGAATCGTTCCAACTGCGAACAAGTTCATGCCCCAACGTTCCCTGCGAGCCAACGACGACAATCTTCTTCATCTACGGTTCCTTCTCTGCGCTTCTCGTGAAGCACACGATGGACAAGTCAAAACTTAAGTCCTGTTCTAGACGCTAAAAACGTCTTTTGCTTCCCGTTAAAAGCGTCGCTCCGCTACGGCGGAGTCTGAAATCAAGGGAGAAACGTTAAACGTTCCCGCCAACCCCTGAAATTCTATCGAAAATCCAAACCGACGACAAGCGTCGTCAAAAATCCCTGACCTAACAAAAACCCCCGTTACTCGACATACGACGACCAACGGGAGTATGAAAGGAACGTTGTAAACGATGAGAATAGAGTCAGGATTTCTTGCTCGCCACGCCGCTTTTCGCCGCGCCTGCGCTTCTACGTCTCGGTTTCGCGGCGACGTCTGTTTTTCCGACGTCTCCAATCTCCTCAGACAAGTCGCCGGAAATCTCGCGTTTTGGGGGCTCTTTAGCGCCCGACTTATCGCCGACGCCAAGGAAAAGCTCGCGTCCCGGTCGAGGAATAACGGCGGAATCGACCAGAAAGCCGCCGTCTTGAATCGCGTCGATTCCGGCGGCGACCGCCGCTTGAACGTCGGAAAGCGCGCCGTTCATGAGGAGCAGCCCTTTGCCATTCAGCTCTGTGTTAAACGCGAGTTTAAAGAGCGTGACAGACGCGGCTTTACACGCCGCGTCGGCCGCGACCATCGCGGAAACCGCGGTTCGAGTCTCTACGACGCCCAACGCTCCGAGCTTTTCCGGATCGAGAACGACTTCCTCCGCCATCGCGGGAAAGAGCGCCGGATGAATATTGGCGACAGTCAAAAAATCGACGACCTGCGATCCGCCGACCTGCCGCGCCGTCTCCATCGCCATATTGATATCGCCGACAGAGCCGGAGAAAACGACAAGAAAATTCCCCGGACTTACGGAACGAGCGACGTGTAGCGTCGTCGTCGCGCTTTTCATGAGAGCGTCGAGCGCCTGATAACCGGCGACGACGCTTGCAAATTCAATCGCGCCTACAGATATGACTTCGCCCATTCTATTGCCTCAAAACACCGTTTCGCCGTCAGTAAAAAAGTCGACGCCTCGAAGAGGAGCGACTCGATTGATTTTAAGCGCTCGCACGACGAGGGTCAAGCGCCGGAGACATTTTCATCGTTTGTTCCGATTCTCGTACCAGAGAGCGACGCGCGCGATTTTCTCCTCAAGCTCGGGTGAAATCGTCGCGCCAAGTTGTTCCGCAGCCTTGACGCCGGAGCATATCCACGGTCCTCGCAGCGCTTCGATCGCTTTGTTGAAATCCATCGCAAATCCGCCGCCCCTGAGCGATTTATATATTTCGCCGTAAACGCCGGCGCCCAAAACTCCCATCGGCGGAACGCGAAAGACGCGCGTACGTTTTCGACCGTAGGCCCTGCCGATCATGCGTCCAAACTCGGAAAAAAGAATCGGCTCCGGCGCCGTCGCGAAGTAGATTCCCTTACCGGAACAAAACTTAGCGCGCGCGCCGGATTCTTGCGTCGGAACGAGACTCGTCGGAGTAAGGCGTTCTCCGTTCTTCATCGCCGCAATGAGGATATCGATTAGGTCCTCGACGTATACGAAAGAAAAATAATGGTCTTTCCATCCGGGATTCACAAAATTTCCGCGTCGCTTCGCCATCGTAAAAAGAGGTTCCGACGCCATGTCGCGTTCGCCAAAAACATAAGGAGGACGCACGATCGTAATCGGAAGTTTCGCGGCATAATCCTGAAGGTTTTGTTCCGCCGCAAACTTACTGCGACCATAAGGCGAAATCGGTCGAGGATAGTCGGTCTCGCGCTTACGACGGCAAAGGTCGTAGAGACGTTCGCCGGTTTGACCGCTGAGAACGTCGCCTTTTGGGGCGATTCCCGCCGCGGAAAGAGACGAGACAAAGACAAAAGTCGGGTTATTCCCAGAACGAACGCAATACCTTACAAGATCAAGAGTTCCGCCGCAATTGACTTCCATAAACTCGCCGGAACGTCTCTCACGTGTGAGACCGGCGAGATGGAAAACGCCCGAGACTCCGGCGACGCCCGCCGCAAGCGCGGCGCCGTCTTTGAGATCGCCCTCGATAAACTCGACGTCGCCTAACCGTCGCAACTCGTCGCGATTCGAGGTCGGACGAACAAGGCACTTCACACGAGCCCCTAGCCCCACGAGTTTTCTCGCCAGACAACTGCCGATGAACCCCGTGGCGCCTGTTATAAAATAGGTCTCGCTCATGACGAATCTCCTCGCCCAAATTGCAAAAAACAGACGTCAGTCGTCGCTCTTGGTTTCGTCCGTTTTACGCGAAAAATTACGAATCCACTCAGGAACGGGGACAATTTTCCCGCGATTATCTACGCAGACAAGCGTCGTTTCGCCTTTTACAAGGAGTTCGCCGTCGCGGTAGATTTCATAATCGTGAACCAAAGACGCCGCCGTAACGTTGGCGACGCGCGTCCGTAACGTCAACATGTCGTCGTAACGAGCGGGCTTCAGATAGCGACAACGCGCCTCGGAGACGACCATCATAACGCCGCTCTCCTCGACGTCGCGATAGCTGCGGCCGGTCGCTTCGCGGAGCAATTCCGTCCGTCCCATCTCGAAGAACGCGAAATAATTGCCGTGATAAACGACGCCCATCTGATCCGTTTCTTGATAACGGACGCGAAATTGAATCTCAGACTCGTAGCCTATCGCCGCCGCCGGCTTTCTTCTCGTACTTTTGGCGTTCTGAACGGCGTCTGCTTGTTTCTCCATCGTCGAATCTCCCGTCAAGCGGCGACCGCCGCTCCTTTGGCGTCCTTTTGTTTCTCCTTTTCCTCTTCGCTTTCACGAACGATCGTCGGTCCCGCAAAAGCGTCAAAAATCGCCAACAGGTTCAGAAGACCCGCGGTTATCGTGTAGAGGACGCTAAGATCGAGCCAAGAATGGAGATACGCCGCGACGTCGTTGCTCGACGGCTGATTAGGGCGCGTCGAAGACTCAGACGGCATTCTTGGAGACGCAAACGCGGCGGACCAAAACGATCCGTCGGCGTCGCGAGGCGTACGCGCCTGCATGAGCGCGGGAATCGCCATAACGCCGACGCAGGCTTGAGGCACAAACGCTAAACGACGATCGCCGGGACGCCACGAACAGTAGACGGTTCGCGCGAAAAAAATCGGTTCCGACCCGTCGCTTCCGGCGAGCGGAGCGCGATAACTACCCATCGCTAATCCTGCGACGACAAGGGTCCAGATACTGATTCCGTAAATCGCGGCTTTAAAATAGCGTCGCTGATAAAGATGCCCCGCGCCGGGCAAGAGCCATGCGAGAATCGCCGCAACAGCCGGATTGCGCAAAACAAGAGTCTGTTCCACGCGCTGATTTTTCGCCGTTCGTTTTTGTGTCATACAGTGTTTCTCCATCTTTGGCGGTCTAACGCCCGCCGCATTAATTATACTCTATGTCTTCGACGACGAAAGGACGACGAGAAAAGAAACGTCGTAGGAAAAAGAAGATCGGGATCAACTAGGGCAAAAAAAAAGCGTTCGAAAAACGAACGCTCGAAATTCAGTCGGGGCGACACGATTTGAACGTGCGACCCTCTGCTCCCAAAGCAGATGCGCTAGCCAGGCTGCGCTACGCCCCGATTACGCGAACGACGCGTCGCCGACCGCGTAAGTTCGGCTTATTATAACGCCAAGTCGAGAATCCGAAAGGGGCGGAATCGAAACAAAAACAAAACGGCGACTTCCAGCCCGACGTCGACGCTTCCACGGACGTCGTAAGGCTTCAAAGAAAATCGTCGTGACGAAGAACGCCCGATTCCTCCTCGATCTCAGCATGCGTCTGCCAGCGCCATCGACGGGGCGCCCTTCGACGCTCCTCGCGAACGCCGTAACGAGGTTTAACTTCTAATCCGAGCAATTCTTTGATACGGTCGAGAAAATTACGAGGGAGCTGATACTCGACCTCGACGATTTCGTCGGGCTTTTCGGGTTCGAGATAGAGCTTGCGGACGGAAATCCTGGGACCGTATTCGCCGCCGCAAATCTTACAAGGCAGTTCGTTCTTCGGTTCGCGCACAGCATGGCCGCAACTCTTACAGATATAGCGATATTCCCAGGGGCCGTAGCCGTATCGTTTCTCTTTCATAATAGCGTCCTCAAAATGCACGAACGAACGTCGCAACAGTCGGCGTGTCCCTTACTATTATATTGTGAAAAAGCCGCTCTGTCGAGTCTTTCTCCTATCTTTCCTAAAATTATCGCAAAGAGGGGAAACGATTACGCGCCCTGCCAATTGACGACGCACTCCTGACGCGCCCTTGTCGAGGCGTCCAATTCGTCAAAAGCGAAAACGGTCAGATCGATTCCGCTCGACTGCGCAAAACAATGCAGAGCGTATCGTATTTCGCTATCGACCAGAATCGTCGGCGCAAATCCTTCGTCGCGCATCTCCTCAGCCGTCGTACGTAGCGCGGCGGCAAACGACGCGCGTCCTTCCGACGACAACGAGAACGAAGGTTCGCCGCTTTCCGCCTTTTCAAGCGCGTCGCGAAGCGCGTCTTCTCCGGCGGGATCAAGAAACGCCACATGAAGCGCTCCGTCTTCGTCGCGACGCCGATTGACGACAATCCGCGCCAGTCGTTCTCGAACCGCCTCTAAGGCGCGCCATGCGTCCGCGTCAGGGTAGCGTAAGGTCAGATCGTCGACAGCTTCGAGAATTATGTCGAGTCGGAAAATCGAAACGCCCTCCGCGAGCAAAAGCCGCAGGACTTGTTGAATTCTGGCAAGTTTACGAGGCTCAAGTCCGGCGCCGCCGTCGCCCAGCGCTTCTTCGACAAGCGCGGGATGCGTTTCGCGGAGTCGTTCGACGAGGCGTTTTGTCGCGTCGCGCGACAGAAACGCCGCCGCCTCGCGACGCGCGACCTCGAGCGTCTTCTGTTCGACAACGTCGCCCGGCGACATAAGTTCGTAACCTTCTTCCGTAGCCTTCGCCTCGTCGTCCGTCGCGATCCAGAACGAACGCGCGCCGCCCGGTCCTACCGCGCTGAGTCCCTGAAGATCAGACGCCGCGTAGCCGGAATCGACCGCGAGCGTCATCTGAGGATAAACGACGCCCGACGCGACTTCAACGCCGTTCACTCGCAAAGAATACTGATTTTCGTCGAGCGTCTTATCGTCGCGAACGCTCGTTTTAGGAAGAACGACGCCGAGTTCCGAGGCCAGCGTCAGTCGAACGCGTTTAACCCGATCGAGCAGCGTCGGACCGTTCTCCGGAATCGCGACGTTTGACAAACCGGAGCCAATGGCGATTTCAAACGGCTCCACTTTAAGAGCGCGTTCGAGTTCCGCGTCGTCTTCCTCCGCCTCTCGTTTAGCGTTCGAGCTAGAGGACTTTGAAGAGCCGCCGACAGTCTCAAGCGCAGGGGTCGCGACGGGACGGCGCGCCATAACCCACGCAAGAACGATAAATCCCGCGGCAAGCGTCGAAAGCGGAAGAACCGGAAGCCCGGTAAACGCTAAAAACAGAAGGAAAACGCCGGTCGTCGCCAACGCGATCGGCCGTCCAAACGTCTGCGCCAACGCGACGCTCGAAATATTCTGAGAACGCGACGTCCTAGCGACGAGCAGTCCCGTCGCTATCGAAATCAGGAACGCGGGGAGCTGCGACACCAGACCGTCGCCAATCGTCAGCTTCGAATAGAGCGAGACGGCGTCGCCGATCGACATATGACGCTGAAAGACCCCGACGCAAAGCCCGCCGATCAAGTTGACGAGCACAATCGCCAGTCCCGCGATCGCGTCGCCGCGGACGAATTTACTCGCGCCGTCCATCGCGCCGAAGAAATCAGACTGTTCGCCGAGTTCGGCGCGCGCTATCTTCGCTTCTTCTTCTGTGATATTGCCCGCGTTCAGATCGAAATCGATAGCCGCCTGTCGGCCGGGGAGCGCGTCGAGCGTAAAGCGCGCCGTAACCTCGCTGATTCGCGTCGCGCCCTTCGTGATTACGACGAACTGAATGATGACAAAAATCAGAAAAACGACGGCGCCGACGACGACGCTGTCCCCCGCGACGAATCGACTGAACGCGTCGACGATCTGACCCGCGTTCCCTTGCGTCAGAATGAGACGCGTCGTCGAAACGTTAAGAACGAGTCGATAGAGCGTCGTCGTAAGGAGAATCGTCGGAAACGCGCTGAATTCGAGCGGTTTGCTTATAAAGAACGTCGCCAGAAAGATCGTCGCGGAAATCGCGAGATTAATCGACAGCGCCATGTCCATGAGACCGACGGGAAGCCGGAACAGCAACGCAAGGACGCTGACCGCGGCAAAGATCGGCAGCGCCGCGTCCTGCCACTGAAAATTCCGCTTTCTGCCCATTCTTCCCGACGTCCTTGTCGTCCCTTGTCGTCGCCGAACTCCCTGCGCCTCGCCGCAAGACGCAAAGTTCAGACGTTGCCGGTAGGGAGTATAGGAAGAAAGAACGAATTATGCAAGCGCGATTCCGTTTTTTTTCAACTCTCGTTGCGCTGCGAATCGCCGGAACGCAAAAGAATCGCCGAAGCGCACAGCAACATGAGAATGACGCTAAAAAGCGCGTAAGCCTGAAGCTGAGTAATATTGACGATATCGTCGCGACTTTGAACGGGAGGCGCCGTCGCCGCAGTAATAGCGTCGGGATCGGAATCGGCGCCCCCTGGCGCCGACGACGCTTCGGACACGTCCGTCGCCTGCGCGGCGTAAGGACGATGAGCAGAGGTCTTTTGAAACTCCGCGCCCTGTTTAGTCCCATCCCAATCGTCCAACGGCGACGCGCCGGGAATCTTCGGTCGTCGTCCGTTTTCGGCGAGGCGAAGCGCTCTGGCGTCGAGCGCGTCAAAGGAATCTTCGGCGACGAGTTCAGGTCGATCCCTGTCGAAAATCGTCTGCAATCCCAGATAACCGGGCGAATAGATCGGCGGCGACGGAGGAAGACCGCCGGGATTGCGCCGCCAATATTCCGCGGCGACCGTGCGGACGTGCCGCATCTTCATCTGTCCGAGTTTTCTGAGAGACTCGGGCGTGTCGACTCCGTTGCCGGAAACATACAGCGAGCTCGTCGACGTTGGATAGAGTCGCGTTTCAATCCCAGCGACGTCAAAATCTTTATAGAAATCACGGGCCTTTCCCGCAAGATCGTCCTTCGTCAGTTGACGAATGATCGCAAACGCGTCTTCTTCGGCGTACGACGAGAGTTTCACGTTCGCTTTTACGCAAACGTTCGGCGCCTGACCAATGGTGAGAACGACGTCAGGATTCTCTTGAGTCGTCTCCGCGTCGAGAGTTTTCTGCGCATGCAAGATCGCGGCTTCCTGAATCGCCTCCATAACGAAGATCAACATTCGAGGCCCGTTCGTCCCCATCGAACTTTTCTTATCGGACCCCCAAAGACATCCGGCGAGTTCGCCAAATTCGTTAAAGATCGGACCGCCGGAATCGCCGGAACGGACGCCGACGTTGATCATTTCCGTTTCATACAACGCGCCGTCGTCTTCAAGAACCGTTTCGCCTTCTTTTTTCAGGTTACGCGGAAGATCGAGAGAAACGTAGTTGGTCAATCGACCTTCGTGAAGTTCAAAATCGTCCAGCCCCTCCGTCGGACCGTAGCCGCCCGCCCAGAGTCGATCTTGAAAATAGGGCACGTTCAAAGAAATTGGAATCGGGATAATATTCTCGGGTTTAGGAATAATAAGCGCGGCAAGGTCCCATTTTTCGTCGCGCAAAACGACGCGGCCCGGGTAAGTTTTACTCGGAAAACAAACTTCGATCGATTTATTCGACTCGCTCACGACGTGCCAGTTCGTTAGGACGATTCCCCACGGTCCATACTGCGCGACGTACTCGCCCGTGCCGTAGAAAAGCGGAACCGTCGCATAAGAGTCGTCGACCATCTGAGACTCGGCGCGCCCTACGATTTTAGCGACGGCAGGAAAGCGCGTCTGAACGCCGTTCGCGTCGACCATGAGCTGCTTGCGCATGAACTCGCGTTTCTCGTCCTCGGAAGAGGTTTGCCGCGATTTTTCAGACGTCGCGGGAACATACGAAGACGTCTGCGCGACGACTGCGGCGTCGTACGATAAAAAGAACGCGCAACAAAGAATCGACGCCAACCAGACGCGACGCGCGACGCTTCCAAAACGTTCCTCGAGGAAACGCCAAACGAGATAAGACTGTCGATTCCGATAAGGGGTGAAGTTCAAGTTCCGTCTTCTCGATCAACAAATGATTTTAAAACGCGCGACGCCATGCGCCGCCAAATCTCCTTAACTCCGTCGCAATCCTCCTCAAGGCGAATCGCAACGCCCCTATTCTACTTCCGATTGGAAGTTCGGACCCCCGAAAACGCAAAAACCAATCAAAAGATTCGACGTTGAAACGAACACATTTCGATTTTTTTCACCCTTTTGCTTTCCCTCGCGTCTTTAACTAAACCGCAAAACACAGATATTCGTCGCAACAGAAACTTGTCAAATGAAAAACGCCGCGAAAAGGCGTCGGATCACGCGTCCCGAAAGTTCAAGAGGAGCGCCGAAAGAAAGCTTGGAAACGTTTTTTAAGGGCGCGCCAAAGGTCTCGAAAATAGAGCGCGATCCCGAAAATAAGGTCGTATGTTTCGATTTCGAGAGGAACGTACCAGAAAGGATCAGACGGGAGAACGAAGGGAAACGGCGACGTCTTCGGCGAAGCGACGCCAAGCGTCCATACTTCTTCGCCGGCTGCCAGTCCATCTCCGCCGACCGTCAATCCCGCCGCGATTAACGCGCCGCCAATGAAACCAATCAAGCTTCTTCGACGTAACGCGAGACGGATGTTCAAGATAAAGAGAGCGACGCCTAACGCGACGAAAAGATAGCCAAGCGCGGGCAATATGTCGACGCCTATTTCTACCGAGAGAATCGACCCTATCACTCGGGTGGGAAACGCCAAAACGACGCAACTGATAAGAGGAAGAAATTCCAGCGCCAAAAAAATCAGGACAATAGCGAACGCCTTACTAAGAAACTGACCGCCTTCTTCGGCGCCGTCCTCTTTTGACGAATCAGTTTCTTGGGACAAGCTCATCTTCGCTCCCCGATCGATCGCGACGCCCCAAGCCGTCGGCGTTCTTTGAATGTTTCAACAGGAGCGAAACAAACGTCGCCGCCGTCATGCGGCGACCTGTAGAACTCCGCGTTCGGCAAGCGCCAAATTATTTCGCCTGTTCCGGCGCGGCTCCGGAATTCAACGCCCGAGCGTTGACCTTGTCCGCCGGCTTATAGGTAGGAACCATTTCGGCGACAATATCGCGGATTCCCGGCGTGTTCGTATAGGCCGCGTTCATCAACTTGCCCAAATTTGACAGGAAGGAATCGACGTCGATCGGAATCGGACGCCCGATATGGATGAGTTCGTTCTCCGTCTTCATCAACCCTTCTTCCGCCATTAGTTTTTCTTCGTAGAGCTTTTCGCCCGGTCGCAACCCGGTGTATTCGATTTTGATTTCGACGTCGGGCCTGAACCCCGACTGTTTGATAAGGCTTCTCGCAAGCGTGTCGACTTTCATCGGGCTGCCCATATCCAGAACGAAGATTTCGCCGCCCTTCGCGTATGTTCCGGCGAGCATAACGAGCGAGACCGCCTCCGGAATCGTCATGAAATACCGAATGATATCGGGATGCGTTACCGTAACGGGACCGCCCTTGAGAATTTGTTTCTTGAAGACCGGAATCACGGAGCCGTTGCTTCCGAGAACGTTTCCAAACCGAACCGCGACAAACTCCGTCGACGTCGTTCTCAAAGCTTCCGGCGGGAAATTCTCTTCTGCGTCCTTCGCCGCAAAGTGCGTGAAAAGTTGCGGGATTTCCGCCGCTTTACCCGCCTTAATCCGCGAGTCGAAGCTCTGAATAATCATTTCGCAAAGGCGTTTGCTCGCGCCCATGACGTTCGTCGGATTGACCGCCTTATCCGTCGAAATCAGCACAAAACGTTTACAGCCGTGAATCATCGCCGCGTACGCGGTTTTGTACGTGCCGATCGCGTTGTTCTTAATCGCCTCGCAAGGGCTGACTTCCATAAGCGGCACATGTTTGTGAGCCGCGGCATGGTAGACGACCTCAGGACGATACTTGCGGAAGACTTCGAAAAGACGGCGACTGTCGCGCACGGAGCCAATCAAGACGTGCAAATCCAAATGCGGGAATTTTTCACGAAGCTCAAGTTCGATATCGTACGCGTTGTTCTCGTAGATATCAAGAATAATCAGCGTCTTGGGATCGTGCTGCGCAATCTGGCGACAAAGCTCGCTTCCGATCGAACCGCCGCCGCCCGTAACGAGAATCGTTTTGCCGTTGATGAAGTTAAAAACTCCCGTCATGTCGGCCTTAATCGGTTCGCGCCCTAGAAGGTCTTCGACCGAAACGTCTTTCATCACGCCGAGCGAAACCTGACCGAGCGCGACCTGGAAGAGTCCGGGAAGTTGTTTAATCCTGCAGTTCGTTTCGTTGCAGATCGTGAGAATTTCACGTTTACTCTCCGCCGACAGTCGCGGGATCGCGATGAAGATTTTGTCGACGTTGTATTTGGCGACGTTTGGCAGAATTTCTTCGCGACCGCCGACAACGGGCGTTCCGTCGATATAGCGGTTCCATTTATTCGGATTGTCGTCGATGAAGCAGACGACCTCGTCGTTCGTCTCGCGCGTCAATTCCCGAAGAAGCGTCTGGCCCGCGGCTCCCGCGCCAATGAGCATGACTTTATCGCCCGTCTTTTCGCCCCGGCGCCGGTACCGAGACGCCAGCAGGAAGAATCGATAGGAAAACCTCACGCCCGTGACGAGAACCAACTGTAACATCCCGCCCCAGAGGTAGTAGGTCAGCGGCATCCTTCCAAACATCGTCGGCACGACGAGCGCTTGAACGACCGACGTTAAGACGGACGCCTCGACAATCCTCGTCAACTCGTTGTAACTCGCAAAGCGCCATACGCTGTTGTATAGACGGAAGAACCAGAAAACGACGGCGGCGAAGAGAGCGTATACGGTAATGACGCGCGTGTAGATGGAGAAGTAAGGCGCGGGAATCTGGGAATAGAGGAAATCGAATCTTCCCCAAAGAGCGATGAAATAAGCGGCGTGAATCGCGAAAATATCGTACGACGTCATGAGAAACGCGACGAACTGCCAATGTTTAACCCCAGGGAGCGGGTACGCTTTCTTCATAAAATCGTCTTGAGTTCGTCTATTGTCGGTCATTAACGTATTTCTCTATAGCCGCAGAAGTCTTCGTTAACGGAAAACGCATTCCCTACGCGCGAGTCGACGACTACGTCGTCTGAAACGTCGTCGAATCGCTCGCGTGCGTTCGAACGTCTGCGCCGCCCGTCAAAGGACGACGCAGCGTTTAAGATCGTTCAAAAGACCGTCGATCGTCAGTCTTTTTTCTTACCCTGATTCGCAACGGCTTCCATCTTCGCCTTCAACGCGTCTTGGTCGCCGAGGTAGTAATGACGAATAACGTTGAAATCGTCGTCAAACTCATAGACGAGCGGAACGCCGGTCGGGATATTGACGCCGATGATTTCGTCCGGGGTAAGGTTGTCAAAGTACTTCACGAGAGCGCGCAAAGAGTTGCCATGGGCGGCGATGATGACGCGTTTGCCGGCTTTCATGTCCGCTTTAACGACTTCGTTGAAGAACGGAACGGCGCGTTCGACGGTCGTCTCAAGGCTTTCGTTGTTCGGCAACAGCGCGGGATCGACGTCGCGATACATCGGCTGAAGTTTCGCGTTGCGCTCGTCGTCGTCCGCCAATGCGGGCGGCTTGACGTCGTAGGAGCGGCGCCAGATTTTAACCTGGTCTTCGCCGTATTTCGCGGCCGTCTCCGCCTTGTTGAGCCCTTGGAGGGCGCCGTAATGGCGCTCGTTGAGTTTCCACGTCTTTATGACGGGCAGCCACTCGCGATCCATTTCCTCGAGAACGTGGTTAAGGGTATGGATCGCTCTCTTGAGATAGGAGGTGTAGGCGACGTCGAAATCGTAGCCTTCCTTCTTCAGCAGGACGCCCGCCTGCTTCGCTTCTTCATGTCCCTTTTCGGAAAGATCGACGTCCGTCCAGCCGGTGAACAGATTGAGCTTGTTCCATTCGCTCTCGCCATGTCTAACCAAAACCAGTTTCATCATGATGTTAAATATTCCTTTCCGCAGCGCAGGGACCGTCGTCCCGCGTGGCTAACACGACGTATAAACAGTATAAAAAGCGACGTCGAAAACGACTCTCGCTCGCAAGACGGCGTAACGTCCCGCCGCGCTTAACTCTTTGTCAAGGGAAATCGACGTCGGCGACGGATTGAAACAACCTCGTCGCCCATTTTCGACGGCTCTTGCCCAAATTGTCATTGTACCACTATTTCCACCCTTCTCAAAGTGGGGGGACGTCGCGGTTTCTCCAGAAAGAAGGATCGGGCGTCGTCGCTTCTGCAATATCCTCAAAAAAGTTAGGATATGTTTTAGCGACGCAACCGGGGTTTTCAATCACGACGCCGGGCGTTCGGAGTCCTGCAAGCGCGAAACTCATCGCCATGCGATGGTCGTCGTAGGTCGCGATCGTGGCGCCGTGGAGACGCGCCGGCGGGACGACGACGAGTCCGTCGGCGTTCTCCTGAACCGTCGCGCCAAATTTACGCAGCTCCGTAACGACGGCGGCGAGCCGATCCGTCTCTTTCACGCGAATATTAGCGACGTTGCGGATCGTCGTCGGAGAATCCGCAAAGAGCGCGACGACGGAGAGCGTCTGCACGAGGTCGCTGCAGGCGTTCATGTCGACGTCGATTCCATGCAGGGGCGCAAGGGCGCCGTCCGCCAGGCGCGGCCGTTCGACCGTTATAGAATCGTCGCGCCAAATAGCGACGCAGCCCATTTTCTCAAGAATCGCGGCAAACTCGACGTCGCCCTGCAGCGCGTTACGCGAAAGTCCGCGAATCGTCATGGAACCGCCTAGAATTGCGGGCAGCGCGAAGAAATAACTCGCCGCCGACGCGTCCGGTTCTATCTGATATTCTCGACCTACGTACGCTCCGTTCGTAAAGCCGGAAAAGACGCGAAAATCAGCGTCCGCCCGCGCGGCGACGCCAAAGGCGCGCATCGTCGCCAGCGTGATTTTCACATAGGGTTTCGACGCGAGAGGCCCGTCGACCGCGATCTCAAAATCTCGGGCCGCGAGGGGCGCCGCCATAAGAAGACCGCTAAGAAATTGACTGGAAACGTCCGCCGCAATCGTCGCGCGCTCGGGAAATCCCGGCATTGCGCCGATATGACGCCCTTGAATCTTGAGCGGCGGGCAGTCGTTCCCATTTTCCGAGACGACGTCCGCGCCGAGCGAACGAAGCGTTTTAAGCAGGTCGCCGATCGGACGCTCCCGCATGCGCGGCTTCCCGTCGATTCGATATTCGCCGTCTTTTGCGAAGGCGAGCGCGGCGGTAAGAAAACGCGCCGTCGTTCCGCTGTTTCCGACGTAAAGGTCGGCGCGGCGATTCGGAAACGCGCCGCGCGCGCCCGTAACGGTCGCCACGCGCGTATTCGCGTCGAGCGTCGCGGCGACGCCAAGCGCGTTGAGCGCGTCGAGCATGATTCGCGAATCTTCCGCGTCAAGCGCGCCGACGAGGGTCGATTTTCCCTCCGCGAGCGCCGCGACGAGCAGCGCGCGATTCGTTATGCTCTTCGACCCGGGAGGACGTCCTTCAGTCGCGGTCAATCGCGAAACGGGGACGGCAAAGGCAGACGCGTCGATCATTTCTCTATCCTTTCCGAGAAGTGAAAAGTAACGACCAGTATTATACCGAGTTCCGAGCCGCCGTAGAGGCGCCGTCCGCCCGCGAACTGTTTTTAACGAACCGGCGAGCGCGGCAAGTAAAATCTTGACGCGCTAGGCTTTTTGGTCGACGCGTTTTCCTGCGACGATTCGTCGGGCGCGTAGAACGACGGACGCGGCGCGCGACGGTCGCGATTCCTCGACGCGTCATAACCGTCGCCCGTATTGCCCGTATAGAGCGTCAAGTGAATCGACAGCAGATTCTTGACTTGATTAATCGTGTCGAAATGCGTATGGACGACGGTGTGAAACGCGGGCGTTTCCGTCTCGGACTCGACGTCGTCGCGGTGCGCGCTTTTGAAATTGACGACTCCGTCGCTCAACATCGGCTGAATCGTTCGGTTCTTAATGTACGGTTCGACGCCGACGATATTGTCGAGCGCGACGTCGTCTGGAATCGGGAGTTCGTCGAGAACCTTAAAAATAGGGCAGTCTGGATCAAGGGATTGGACGCTTGTCGAGATCTTCAAGAGGGTCGAATCGAAGTCGACGTTCTTCTCCTCTTTCTTTGACATGAAGGCGACGCTCGCGGCTGAAGAAAAGACGGAAACAACCGCCTGCGGAGCCGAAATCGCGCGGTCGGCAAGCCATTTGGTGAACGAATTGGCAAATTTACTGCCTCGGAACGGGGTCGCGATCGTAATCACGCGCCTGACGGACGGGTTCGGTTCGAAGAAAAACCAATCCTGCATCTTCTGCCGCGCGTCGGAATCGAAATCAAAAGAATCGATCGGTTGCGACGACACGAGGTTCCATATTCTATCGCCGCTCTCCTGAACTTGCATTCTCGAAATGAGTCCGCCCATACTGTGTCCGATGAGAACGATCGCGTCGAGCGACGCGTTGGAATATCCTGGATCGACCGTCTCTCGAAATTCGCGTAGTTCCCGACGAAAAACCGCGGCGGACGCCCAAAAAGGCTGTCCCGTCGGATAGAAGAAAAACATGAACTGGTAGCCGCTCTGAAAACCTTTAATGCTTCTGAGAGCGTTGTACATTTCCATCCACGTAACCGGCGACGAACCGAGGCCGTGAGTCATGACGATCGGTATTTTATTCGGATCGTATGGTTCGAGAAGATACAGTCCTTGAAGCTGGCGTTCTTCCTGCGTTTCGGCGACGCGTTCCGTCTGCTGAAGTTCGTCGGGGCGGACGAGTCCTTTCCATGCGGCGCGGCGATAAAGTCTGCCGTTCGTCGAGAGGAAGTAGGCGAGAGGCGTCGTCAGATCGGTTTCCAGCGGAAAAGCGGAGCCGCTCTGGACGAAATCGGTCGTCGTCAGCGGATCAAAGACGTCGAGCGTAAAATCAGGCTCGTCGAACGTCGCGCTCGCGGTCGGCTCAAGAGCCGGGAGCGTTCCGACAGGACGCGCGGGATTCGGGCGCAAAACGGCGGTCGCAGGAAAGAAAATCGACGGCGGGTAATATTTTTCTTCGGTACGCGGCGAATAGTCCCCGGCGCGACGCTCGACGACCAGCGGAACGCCGAAGCCTGACTGACGACAGTTAAGATGGAGCGAGTCCACGGCGCAGTCCGCGGCGACGTAAAAATCGCCGTACTCGTCAGAACGCCACCCTCCAGGTTCGACGCTGTATTTGACGCGAACGGCCTCGGAATCCGTCTGGACCGACGTCGTTGCGTTCAACTGAAACGGAAAGGTTTCGTCCGATTTTTTAAGCGCGTCGAGGAGCGCGAGATGAAGGAATCGCTCGCCCGCGCCGTTGTAAAGGAGGACGACGTCGGAAAGCTGACCGTTCCACGTCGCGCGATCGTGCGCCTCGGAGAGCGCGGGATTGAAAAGATAATGCCACGAGTGCAAGACGACGTCGGCATAAAGGCGCTGCGCCTGACGCGGTCGCGATTTCTCGAGACGCCGCGCCTGCAGATACGCCGTCTCCGCGTAGAGATAAACAAGTTCCGCCGTCGTGTCCGTCTCGACGAGCGACCGCAGTCGATCAAGATCGTCGACGTCTTTCGGCGCCTGAAGTCCGTTTTCGTGAAGAATTTGCGTCGCGTTGACGCTTAGCGACGGCCCCGACGGTTTGTCAAGCGCAAATCGCGAATCCGCCGCGTTATAATGCATCGCCGTCGGCAACGTAACGCATCCCGTAGACGTAATCGCGGCAAATACGATCACGACGAGCAGGAACGACGCGACACGGCGCAAATTGAGGACGCGATTTCGTTTCATTGACGGCGACGCGGCAGGATTCTATCTCAATCGATTTTTTCTTTGGCGACGAGAAGGCGTTTAAGTTCGCTGAGGTATTGAGCGACCAAAAGAGGAGTGACGTCGTGCCATTCCATAACCTTCTGGGAAAGAATCGCGCATTTAAAGCTTTCGAAAGCGTCCGCAAGTTCGGTGGGAAGCGGTTCGAGCTTTGAAATCGCGTCGAGAACCTCGGTCGTTGTAAAGTCGTTCTCGGAACTTTCCCACGGCTCGACCTCTCCCGCGTACTCTCCCAGCGGGTTTTCGCTCTTCTTCTGCTTCTTTGGCTTTTTCGACTTCTCTTTTTCCGCGTCTTCCAGAGTCGTTTGCGTTTCGTTCACGGCGACAAAACCGTCGGCGTTCGAATCGTTGAACGGGTTGACGTCTTCGTCAGGTTCGGCGGAGACGATATCCTCTTCTCTCGGCTTGCTCTGAAGCTTCGCGCCCATCTTTTCCCAGCGCGCGACGCGCGTTTGCGCGACGGAAAGCTTCTCGTCGGACGCTTTTTTCAGCCATTCGTCGGCGTCCTCCCAGTCGAGCGCCGCTTGGTAGTGGCTCCAGTAGAGTCCGGGAAGCGTCGGCTCGGAACCGAACCGCTCGTAGACGCGGCGAAGACGCCCGACGTGCTGCGGCGAGACGTTTCCGATGCGCGTCGCAATCGCGTCGTCGGAATAGACGCGGCGCGGCAATTTCGCTTCGCGAAGCTTTTCTCGCCACGAGTGAATCACCTTGCCCTTCTCCCAGTTCGTCTTGCTCACCAGCAGATTCCAGAACCCGACGTACTCCGACGCGATCTCGTCGATAAGCGGTTCCTTTTCGGGAGGAATTGGACCGTCGTAGGGATCGGGCTCGCCGAAGTCGTCGAACTCGGAGAGACCGACGGAACCCTCGAGCTGCGTCGCGACGGCCGCTGACGCGTCGGTCGTCTCTTCCCACGGCGCAAGCGCCTCGGCTGAATTCTGCTTCGTCATTGAACGGTTCCTTTAACGATCAAAATGATTGCGGTTTAACGGTATGCTAGAGAAACAAAGACGCGTCCGCGCGCCAAGTTCCCCGTCGATTGTGAACTTTTTACCCTGACGACGCAAGATCATTTTAGATCGCCGTAAACGACGTAAGGAACGCCCTCGCCTCTTGTCAAACGCCGTCCCTTTCTGATACAATGCGTCGAACGTCGAGGTCTGACGTCGTTGAAGACCGACGCGATCTTGCGCGTTTCGACCGCGTTTTACATCAGGAGACTTGCAATGCTTGCCAATAAATTCTTTCCGGAGATGAAGGGCGTTTTCGGATTCGGCTGTATGCGCCTACCAATGAAGAGCGCCAAAGTCGACGCGGAACAGTTTACGCAAATGATCGACGCCTTTCTCGACGCGGGCTTCAACTATTTCGACACGGCGCACGGGTATCTCGGCGGCGCGTCGGAGCTCGCGATCGGCGAATGTCTCGCGTCGCGAATCGCCCGCGATCGGTTTCTCCTGACGAACAAGCTGACGGAGCCGTACTTTAACAGCCAAGACGATATCCGACCCTTCTTTGAGCGTCAACTCGGCTGGTGCAAGGTCGATTATTTCAACTTCTACCTGATGCACGCGCAGGATAAGAACAACTACCCAAAATTCAAACGTTGCAAAGCCTATGAAACGGCTTGTAAACTCAAGGAAGAAGGGTTGATCCGCCATTTCGGGATTTCGTTCCACGACAAAGCGGAAACGCTCGACATGATTCTGACGGAACATCCGGAAATTGAAATCGTCCAGATTCAGTTCAACTACCTTGATTACGAGAGCGCGTCCGTCGAGAGTCGCAAGGTTTACGAAGTCTGTGAAAAACACGGCAAACCCGTCCTCGTCATGGAGCCCGTCAAGGGCGGTTCGCTCGTCAATCTTCCTGCACGCGCGGCGAAGATTCTCAACGACCTCGACGGCGGCAGTCCCGCGAGTTACGCGATTCGATTCGCCGCAAGTTTCCCGCAGATCGCGATGGTTCTCTCGGGTATGAGCGACATGGCGCAAGTGCGCGACAACGTCGCGACCATGAAGGATTTCAAGCCCCTTTCTGAACGCGAAACGCAGGCGATTCGCGACGTCTGCGACGTCTTCAGCGGCATGAATCTCATCCCCTGCACCGCGTGCCGATACTGCGTCGAAGAGAATCATTGTCCTAAAGGGATACGCATTCCCGACGTCTTCTCGGCGCTCAACACGCACAACACGCTCAAAGGCTGGAACGCGAAACATTACTACGACGCCGTCATAACAGGCGACGGACACGGAAAAGCGTCCGAATGCATTAAGTGCGGAATGTGCGAGAAAGTTTGCCCGCAACATCTCGAAATCAGAAAATACCTGCAAAAGGTCGCGAAGACTTTTGGCGCGTAACGAACGTTTGACAACTTATGGAAATTGCGATGAAAAAAGACGTAATGCTCGTAACAGGCGCGGGGCAAATCAGTATGGCAATCGCGCGTCGAACCGGTTTTGGTAAAAAGATCGTGCTTGGCGACAAGAAGATAGAAAACGCCAAAACGATCGCGAGTATCATGACGGCGGCAGGTTACGACGTCGAGCCGTTCGAGATGGATCTCGCGTCTAGGGATTCAATTAAGGCAATCATAACGAAAGCGCTCGAATATGGCGAATTGAAGTATCTGGTTAACGGCGCGGGCGTCTCGCCGTCTCAGGCGCCGATCGAAGCGGTTTTGAAGGTCGATCTTTACGGGACGGCGGTTCTTTTGGAAGAGGTAGGCAAAGTAATTGCGAAGGGGGGCGCGGGCGTAACGATCTCGAGTCAATCGGGCTGGCGAATGCCGCAGCTCACGCCGGAACAGGATCGCGCGCTCGCGACGACGCCGACGGAAGAACTGCTCGGACTCGATTTCCTACAGCCTGAAAATATCAGAGACACGCTCCACGCGTATCAGTTGGCAAAGCGCGCCAACGAGAAACGCGTCATGTACGAATGCGTCCGCTGGGGCGAACGCGGCGCGAGAATCAACGATATCGCGCCGGGAATCATCGTCACGCCGTTGGCAATCGACGAGTTCAACGGACCGCGCGGCGATTTCTACCGCAATATGTTCGCGAAATGCCCCGCAGGTCGCCCGGGAACCGCCGACGAAATGGCCAATATCGCCGAACTCCTCCTAAGCGACGCCGGCGCCTTCGTCACCGGCTCCACCTTCCTCGCCGACGGCGGCGCGACCGCCTCGTATTTCTACGGCCCGTTACAGCCGGAAAAACAATAGACTCTAAACTTAACCGCAAGACAAAGTAAAAAAAGAAGCGGCGCGAACATTCTCATATTGTCACGCCAAAGTTTTTTGACATAATGAGTCCGTTTGGGACGACGTTTGCGGCAAGTCAAAGTCTCGAGGCGTCAATCCGCATTGAAAAGAGCGATTTTGAAACAAAATGCACGTGTCGTTTTTCGATACAAAACGCACCTAATATTCCGACCGTAATCGGCAACGCCTGATCTCCCTCGATAGAGTCTAAACGTCTTCGCTTGACACTACAACAGATCGCTTCGCTGGAGAACATAATGTTCACCCGACTTCACTCGTTTTTAAATATCGCTGAAATTGGAGAAAAAACTCCCGAAAAACCTCTCACGGACGGTTCTACCAAAATCGACGTAGAAAACAAGGAACCGTTTTCTCCTAAAACCGCAACTCAAGCCGTCAAATTATTTTATCTTATCGACTTTGAGAACATAAAGCTTCAAGGTCTCGACGTCGTAGAGAAGTTTGATCCTAAAACTGAACGTATTTGTGTTTTTTCGACGGAAAACGCGCCTAAAATCCCAACCTCAACGTTTGCAAAAATTTTAGAAATTCAGAAAAACGATCCCAACTCGTTTGAAATTCACGAGGTTCCCGTCAAATCTCAAAGCGTCGATATGCATCTTGTCTCTTATTTAGGATACCTTGTCGGGGTTTACGGCGAGACTTGTCAATACGTCGTTCTGAGTAACGACACGGATTACGACAATATCGTAAAATACTGGAAGATGCGCGGGAAAGTCGATGTTAAACGTCAAGGTTGTTCGACGACGGCGAAAAAATCGACCGAAATTACCGTGCCTGAGCCAACCGTTCCTAAGAAAGAAGGATCCCCCCAAAAACCAATTGCATCGGTTGTTTTGCCATCTAAAACGGAATTGAATAACACCGAATTAAGTAATTTGATCGTGAAAGCGGTCGTCAAAGCCGGATATTCAGGCGAAACCGCAGGTAAGGTAGCTTCTATCGTTTGCAAGAACCGTAATAAAGCTAATTTTCTTGAAACTGTCCTTAACAAGTTAAAGGGAGCATTTCCTAAAAATGAAAAAATCCTTCAAACGCTAGAAACAGCTCTTGAAAACATTTCAACGACTCTCTCAAATTCCCAGTCTCAACCAGAAAAGCTAGTCCCTCCGTATAGAGCTCCGCGTACTCAATCAAAGGAGAAAGCGCTTAAAAACTCCGTTACTCAAATTCTTTCTAAAGCAAAAGTAAGTCCTGAGGCAACAGCTGAAATCACAAAAATGGCGGTAGAAATCTATGGCAAAGAAAACGCAAAACAAGCTTTGCATAGCGCGCTCACTAAAAAATATTCTGACGGGCTAGAAATCTACAATCTGTTAAAGAAACTCTTCTAAGAATCTGTCCATATTGCAATTGCATATTTAATGCGAGCCTAATAAATCAAACGGTCTAAATTCTTGTCCCCATTTTTTTAAAATCTATAATTGGAGATGGAGTCGCAACCTGCGGCTTCATCTTTTTTTCGTCTACGTCCACGCTGGAGTCGTTGAAGATGAAAACCGTTTGCCTTGCTCGACTAACGATTATTATGCTTCTTCTTGTCTCTTTTTTCTCCGTAAAAATCGGCGCGGCGCAACAACTTCAGGACGAGTCGGCGCCTCCTGCGGCAGGCGCCTCCTTTCTGAACGCCCTTGCGCAATGCGAAGACGGCGAATGTCCCCTTCCCGTCGTGAACGATCAGAACCAGCCCGTTTACGCGGTCGTTTCTCCCGTTGGATTCAACGCGGTCGAACCGATCGAGCAGGCGCCGCGTCTCGACTCGTTGGCGGGCAAAAGAATCGCGCTCACGGGCGGCAGTTTCATGGCGGCGACGACGCACGACGAATTGAAGCGCCTCATCGAAGAAGAGTTTCCGACGGCCAAGGTCTATATGCTCCAAGACGTCGGGGTCGGCGGGCCCTATTCGGTCTTCGGGCAGACGGCGCAGACGAAGGCGTTTCAAAGCAGGTTGAAGGAACTCGGGATCGACGCGGTCGTTTCCGGGAATTGCGGGTGCGGACTCTGCACGGTCAAAGAATCCGGCTCCGCAATCGCGGCGGAATATGTCGGAATTCCCGCCGTCGCGATCGGCGCGCCGACGTTTATCGCGCAGATTCGCTCCACCGGCGTCAATCGCGGCGTTCCCGCGCTGAGAACGGCGGAATACCCCGGCGCGTTCGCGTCGCACTCGGAAGAGGAACTGCGGCGCAACACGCGGGAAACGCTGTGGCCTCAGATCAAAGACGCGCTCACGCGTCCCGTCGACCAGGCGGAAATCGACGAATACGCCGCGTCGGGAAGACGCCCTTTCAACGACGTCGTTTTTACGGGAACTTACGACGAGGTTCAGGAATTCTTCCTCGCGAACCGTCAGACGGACGGGCTGCCGATCGTCCCGCCGACCGACGCGCTCGTGCGGGAATATCTGCGTTTTACGCCCTGCGATCCGTCCGATATTCTAGGGATTTACGCGCCCGGCTATCGGGAATGCTCCGTCTATACGGCGGTCGTCAACGCGGTGATGGCGGGCGTTCCGAAAGAACTGACGCCGGTCTGCGTCGCGCTGACGCAGGCGCTGGGCGACGGCGAATGGCGCCGTCCGCTCGCCAGCACGCACGGATGGACGCCCTACGCGTGGCTCAACGGCCCCCTCGCGCGACAGCTTGGGGTCGACTGCGGTCAGGGGATGATTAGCGAGTCAAAGAACAAGGCGCTCGGACGATTCCTCGAACTCGCCATGCTCAACCTCGGCGGATATTACGTCAAAGAAAACCGCATGGGCACCTTCGGGTATCTGACGCCCTTTGTTTTCGCGGAAGACGAAGAAGCGTGCCTGCGCGCGGGCTGGACGCCCTATCACGTCGAACGCGGACGGAGAATCAACGACAACGTCGTCACGGCGGCGTCCGCGCTCGCGTGGGGGAACAACGTCACGCCCGCAACCGACGATCCCCGGCGAATCATGGAGCTAATCGCCTTCGACGTCACGGAGAAGCAACAGAACGGGCTGGGAAACACAAATCCACAGGTTCCCCGAACGATTATCGTCACGGAGCCGGTCGCGACGGCGCTCGCGAAGGAATATCGCGACAAGGAAACGCTCGAAGACGCGCTGATCGAAACGGCGCGACGCCCGCTGTCGATGCGCGCCTACGCCAACTACTGGGCGAATACGGGAAGTTCGCAAACGGATCGCTATTCCTTCGACGAGTACCGTCAGAAACTGCGCCGCGACCCGAAGGAGCGCGTCGCGTTGACGAAAACGCCCGAATGGCTCCGAGGCGCGACGGATCGAGACCAGATCGAAACGATCGCGACGATGATTAAAGGGCAGACCGCGATTCTCGTCGCGGGGGACGCCGCGCGCAACAAGTTCCTCACGCTCCCCGGCGGCGGCTGCGCGTCCTTCGACGTCAGGCTCCCGGAGAACTGGAACGAACTCGTCGCGCCCCTCGGCTACGAGCCGCTCGAACGATTCTTTCTGGAGTCGCAAGAGAAAAACGCCGTCGCCGCTTCGCTTCAGGAGAATACAAAGTCAACCGCCGACGACGCGCCCGGCGTTATCGTCGCGCCCGAAAATTTAGCGGACGGCGAATATCGCCTCGCGCGCTCGACCGACTTCGTGACCGACTCCGGACTTCTCTATCACGACGGAGACGGCGCCGCGTCCGCATGGTCTTACGGCGCCGACGCGCCTGAAATTCTCGAAACGACCGATTCCTTCGCCGAACTCCTCGCCAACTTGCAGCCCGGCAGTTCCCTGACCGTTCGCGACGGGCGCGTCGTCTCGATCGTCCTGCGCCCCGCGACCGGCGGACAGCGCAACCGTAACGCCGTCTTTCGACTCCCCGAAGATAAGCTGGACGCCTTAGACGTCGTCGTCGCCGTCGTAACAAGGCGAAACAAACGCGAAGGACAAACGACGCCCGACGGCGCGACGCTCGTCGTCTCGGCGCGACTCGTCAATTTCCGATTAGCGCTTGGCGACGCGCCCACCCTCGCGCAAGGCGCCGCGTCTCGATTCCTTACGCTCGACGGGGACGCCGTCGCGCTCAACCCCGGCGCGCCGGTCGGCGCGACCGCAAAGGTCGGAACCCAGAATGCCGACGGAACATGGCGAACGTTGACTTTCACAAAAAGAGATCGGCGACTCGTCGAAATTCGCTATCAAGCCGCCGAGCAGCTAAGATAACGCCGACGAATCGCGTCCAAGGAAGGTAAAAAAGGTCCCCTATGAATAAACAAATAGCGCGCGTTTTTCGCGTCGATAAACCGATCGTCGCGATGATCCACCTTTACGGTTTCATGCCGGAAAGGGTTCGCGGACTGGCGAAATGGGAGATTCAACAGCTTTACGCAAGCGGCGTCGACGCGGTTCTCGTCGAGGATTATTACGGAACCGTCGAAGACGTCGAATGGACGCTTGACTATCTCCGGCGCGAGTATTCCGATCGGGTTTACGGGGTCAATCTTCTTCGCGATCCGGAAAAGGGACTGAAGCTGGCGAGTCGTTACGGCGCGTCGTTCGTTCAAATCGACTCCGTTTGCGGACGTCTGCCGCAAGGCGCCGGGCGCGGCGGAAAAGTTAAGACGACGTTAAACGACGCCGAAAACGACGCCGAGTTCGCCGACCGACTCGCGACGCTGCGCGCCGAATACCCCGTTTTTCTACTGGGGGGCGTTCGGTTCAAGTATCAGCCGATTCTGTCCGGTCGAAGCGTCGAAGAAGACGTCCGCCTTGGCAAAGAACGTTGCGACGCCGTCGTCGTTACGGGCGCGGAAACGGGACTCGTCACGGACATGGAGAAGATTCGACAATTCCGCGACGCGCTGGCAGACTATCCCCTTTTCGTCGGCGCGGGAATGACGCTCGAAACATGCGAAGAACGCCTCGCCGTCGCGGACGGCGCCATCGTCGGAAGTTGGTTCAAAGAGCGCGGCGAAACGAGCGCCCCCGTCGATCCGCGCCGCGTCGAAATCTTTATGGAAACGGTCAACAAACTGCGGGAAGAGCAAAGATAGGAACAGCAATCCGACCGCTTATGTACGAACGTTAAGTTCCTCGTCGACGACTCGATATTACAAAGAGATATTCCTTGACGCCGCAACTTAGTCGCGGTATGCTGGTTGCGTTAAACGTTCATAATCAAGACTTGCTGGGGAGACGAATTAATGCTGACGGCAATTGAGGGATATTACGACGGTTCACGTATTGTATTGACGGAAAACCTTGCGCTTCAAAAAGGACAAAAGGTCATTGTTACGGCGGAGGTAGTCGACGCGCCTGTAAAGAAACCGATCGACCTAAGCGTCTTCATGGGACGCGGCAAAAAAATGTTCGAAGGCGACGCGGCGGAATACGTGAAGGGACTCCGGGACAATGATAGAATACAATAAGGTTTTTCTTGACACGGCCCCCTTAATTTACTTTCTTGACGACGACATAAATTTCGGAAAGAAAACGAAGCAACGTAGATTTTTGAGCATATCGCGCCCCACCGTCAATCTTTCAAACTCTTGAAGCGTGTAAAACGACGCTTGAATCGGCGCTGGTCGCCATCCTTTCGACCGATTGTGAAAAGATAAAAGCGCGCGTTACATACAAACGCCTCTAGCGATCAATCGACGTCCTAAACGACGATTACAACCTCTCGGCGTCGCCCGTATAAGGATGATTTTGGGCGAATTCCAGCGCCTTTCGCTGGAATTCGCCGGGAGCCATTGAATCGAAGTATTCTTGCCGCCACTCCGTATAGTCAAACTTCTCTCTACTGATTATCGAGATGAAGCGCTGCGTGCCAACCGCGCCAAGCTTTTCCGTAAGAGCTTTCATTCCCCTGACCAAAATATCGTCCGCGTCGGAATCCATCTCTTTTCCTCCGTTTTTGCAACAAATTCAACGGGTCGCGGCGTCCTTAAACGCTCGCTTGAGTCAGACCATAGACCGAATCGGACGCCATGAATATCTATTCGAAGCCGAATCGTTCGCGCGGCGTCGCCCCTTGTCAAAGGCGGCGTCGGGTTTCGATTTGCGATTATTCTCTTGAGCGCGTCTCTCCGATTCCTGTTGCAGGCGGTAGAGCAACGTTATTGTCGGCTCGTAGTCTTGCGGATTGTCAAGTTTAGCGCATTCTTCTTCCATGAAAGAGAGAAACTCCCCAAAATCGGCGAAAGGAGATATCGTCGAGGGAATTCCGAAGAGGTCATAGTCTCTAAACCATTCAAACGATTTGATGTAGTCGTCTGAAAACTTGGTTTCAACCTTAGAATCACGTTGTCTAACGGCGTTGTAATAACAAATAAAAGCTCTTTGAAAGTCGCCTTTTTTGTAGGCGATCCTTGCCCTCGCTAATTCTAAATTCAATTTTAAATAGCCTCTCCCTGATTCTTCTTCATAAGTTTTTGCAGCGGCGTCTAAATCGCCGGACAATTCAAACGCGTATCCTAAATAGAAAACGCCAAAAGGACATACTCCTTTGAAAGATCGATGCCAGTTTCGATCCTTCCTTTTGGCAAGCTTCTTCGCGTAATATATCGCTCTTTCCGAATCGTTTTCTTTCATGGCGCTAAAGAATTCGCGCTCTAACGTAAAGCGTCTTCTTGCGTCGCATATCTGCGTTATCTTGCCTACGGTTCCTATCGCTAAAACGATCAGAATATAATACCAGAAAGCAACATACGATTTGCCTAAAAAATCAAGGAAATTTTGTTTATTTGAGTTCGTCATCTTCATCGAGTGGAATGACTTTGTTGAATAAATTTTGCGTTGTTGAGTCGCACGTTCGGTCTGGCGGGAAGAGCGGCGTCGGAGCCGAGATAAAAGCTCGGATGCGGCGGCTGATTATAGGAACTCTGCTCACAGCAAGCCTGCGCGCGGTACTGCATATCGTGCATCAGCGTTGTAATGCGGCGCTCAGCGCTGATATTCGTACACCAGACGCGGAGCGCGGCGCCGTCGTTCGTACGCATGAGCAGCTCCTCGCGCCAGTCGCCGAAGAGGTCGACGGTCAGGCAGGGAACCCCCTTTGTGCCGTTGTTGGAAAGACAGCCCGTCGCGTTGAAAATCGTTTCCGTCTTATCGACCGCCGTCATCTTCTGAATACCCGTGTGATCTAGAATCTCGCGTTCAAGATCGCCGTCCCAGTAGATCAGGAAGTTCATTGCCGGACGGATTCCGGCGATTTTCCGTCCCGCCCCGTCGAACATATCGCCGGAATGCGCGCCCCAGAATTCAGAGCCGTTATTCCCTGCCCAGACGTTGTCCGCGCAGCATCTTCCGGTATCTTTTCTACCGTTCTGATGGAAGAGAATCTTTCCGGTTTCGCCGTCGATTAGCGAGCAGCCCCATGGGCCTGCCTCATGGCACGTCCAGATCTGAACCCCCTCTCGGTCGGGGAAGAATTTTGCGACGTGCATCGCGTCGCCGTGTCCCATGCCGGTCGTCCATTTCAGCGAGCCGTCGTCGTCGATGCAGTTCGAGCCGGTCAGGATTTCCTGTTTGCCGTCGTCGTCGACGTCCGCGACCATGACCTGATGATTTCCGCAGCCGTAGCCCGGCGCCCTTTTATCATAGCCGGTATCGAAAATCCAGCGCACGCGGAGTTTTTTATCGACCACGTCGAACGCCGACCATGTCAGCCGCGTGTAATAGCCTCTGCCGTAGATTGCGCTCGGACGCTCGCCGTCGAGATAGGCGACGCCGCCGTTGAAACGGTCGCACCGGTTGCCGTAGCCGTCGCCCCACTCCGAGGAGCCGCGCGGCACGGGGAAGTCAATCGTATCGAGCGCCTTGCCGGTCATGCCGTCGAAGAGCGTTATGAATTCGGGACCCTCGAGAATTCTGCCGACCTTTGAGACGTAATTTGCATTCGGATCGCCGACGACGTCGCCCTGACCGTCGACCGTTCCGTCGGCGGTTTTGGTTATCAGCTCGGCTCTGCCGTCGCAGTCAAAATCTGCGACGCAAAGCTGCGTGTAATGCTGACCGGCGCGGATATTCTTGCCGAGATTGACGCGCCAGAGCATATCGCCTTCAAGCGTGTAGCAGTCGATATAGACCGGATCGGTCGCGCCGTCATGCGCGTTGTCCTTGGAAACGCCGTCCCATTTCAGAAAGATCTCATACTGTCCGTCGCCGTCGACGTCGCCGACCACGCAGTCGTTGGGAGAATACTGAGCGCCCGGCTTTTTCAGCGGAATATCGAAATACTGGCTGTCGGAATTGAATTTGCATTCCTGCGAGCCGACCGCGACGCCGTTCACAACCGTATCCACGCGGTATTTGGAACCGACGTTTCCGCCGTCGTCCTGATAGCAGGTCGCTTTTCCGGCGGCGCTGACGTAGACGAGCTGATCGTCGCGATAGAGCTGAAATTCGGCGTCGTCCGCGTCGTCTGCATTCCAACGCCAGCTCACGAACATTCCGTCTCCCGATTTCACAGCATAGACGCCGCGGTCGAGATATTCCATCGTTCCGACGCCGTTTCCGCCCTCGCCGTAAGCGGCGTCTGCGGACAACGCGGCTGCGCAGACGGCGCCGAGGGTCAGAAGCGCCGAGCAGACGGCGGCAGTTTTCCGAATACTTGATTTCATCCGTACTTTCCCGTTTTTAAAAAGCCAGATTTCTAAAGAGAGTCGTTGCAAACTGCGGTTCTATCCAGTAAGTCAAAAAGGCGCTTGGATATGTGGAAACGAGTCCGCGTACCCTCGCGCCTTCCCCCGCATTATACGCCGTCTTAACGCGTTATTCAAACGTTTTGAGATAAAAATTCGAAAACGGCGTCATGAGTCCATAACTCGCTCTCAATCCTTGCGGTTTCGTCAAATTTCGTAACTCGTTGACTCGTCGCGCCGCAAATCGATTCATACGACGGTCAGAGCGACGCGGCGCCTTGACGACGTTTGTTCTAGACGGAAGTTATAAGTTGAACGCAGGCGACTTGTCTCGCCGGTCGAACAGACTCGACGGTCGACTTCGATTCACGGTTTTTCTCTTGAGAACCCTTCTCAGACTCCAGTTGCAACCGATACAGCAGCGTTATCGTCGGCGCGTATTCTTGCGGATTGTCGAGTTTAGCGCATTCTTCTTCCATAAAAGAGAGAAATTCCCAAAAATCGGCGAAGGGAGATATCGGCGAGCCAAATCCGGAGAGATACCCGTCTCTAAGTCTTTCAAACGACTTATGAGCGTTAAAATCCCACTGGTTAACGGCGTCGCAATAAAGAATGAAAGCCTTTTGATAGTCGCCTTTCTTATAGGCGATTCTCGCCTCCGCTAATTCTAATTCCCGCTTAAACAAATCGTCTTTCTCTTCCTTAAAAGTTTTCTCAGCGCCGTCTAAATCGCCCGACGCTTCGAGCGCAAATCCCAACAGTAGAGTCGCGTGGGGACATATTCCTTTCATGCCGTGAATCCAATTCTCTTCCTTCCTCTTAACGAGTTTTTTAGCGTAACGAATCGCTCTTTCCGAGTCGTTTTCCTTCATAGCGTGAAAGTATTCGCGTTCTAAACCCTGGCGTATTTTCATATCGTAATATTGAGCGACTCTTAACACAACCGCCAACAGGAGATAAGCGATAAAAAAACGCCCAACCGAAAAATGAAACCGTCTCGACGATTTGCGACTTGTTTCTGTTTCAGAACACGTTGTTTCAGTCATTGTCTTCTCGTCCGCATAAACAGATTATGACTTTTCATTCAATCCGTTCAATCTTTACGCGCTAGTCCTTTACGTTCTTCTTTTAACCGATTCCAAAAACGATATGCATTTCCTCTTGGGTTATTAGGATTAGTAAGATTTTGCAAATCTCCCCAGATAATCTCGTCTAAAACCTCTTTCGATTGATCGACTTTTTGGATAAATGATATCTCTTGCGCATACTTCTGACTTTGCTTACTTTTCACGTATTCTTGTTCCATAAATCGACGAAAATCAGAAAAATCTAAAAAGGATGAGATACGCGTCAAAGTAGGATCGTCTTCCAATGTTATTGCCAATCTAAATTCTCGCATAATTGTGGGCGAATCATAATCTTTTAACGTATAGTCGCTCATTTCAAAAAATTCGGTAACAAACGAACAATAATAGGCAAAGCTTTCGTCAAATTTACCTTCTTTGAATTTTAAACGCGCCGTTTCATTTTTCAAATTACGAAAATTGAATTCTGGAAAATCTTTATGATATTGTTTTAATTTATATTGCAATAATTCGTCGTCATATTCTTTGTATATTTCAAGAGCGTCTGTAAAATCGCCTTTAAGTTCGTAAGCTACGCCGATCGTCCACTTTTTAGACGGTTCGTCAAATCCTATTGCTTTGTGAGCTTTGTAATATTTGTTCGCCCAATATAAAGCTTGATCTGGTTTCCCATCTTGCATTGAGACAGTGTAATTATTAATGCTATTTCGATAATCGCGAGATCTTTTGACGTCGGTATATAAAAGAAATACGATAAGCGCCACTACCGTAAAAAACAACGTTATTACAACTAACGTAATTATGCGTCTTCTTTTCATAGAAATATACATAGAAGATTCTCCCTTATATGGCTTTTTTGAATAAAGGTCTTTAAGTAAAATCCTCGTTTTTAGGCGTCCTCCCAATAACCTTTATTCAAAAAAGCCCTGCGCATTCATTGACGTCTCAAGTTTCCTCGCTCTTATGTTCACGTTTTTTATCGTCAAGATATTGATGAAATGTTTTTCCGTTTTTCAACGCGTGGAATATTTCCACCGTCTCCCTGTATTTTTCGGGACATTCGAGTTTTTGATATTCCCCGTCGACGAACTTCAAAAAGTCGGAATATCCGTCAAAACATGAAAGAGGATTCTTACCGTATTGTTCTGAATCCAGCGTTATCTGTCGCCAAAATCTCCCCCAGTAAGCGCTACTCTCGATCGGGAATTTATTACGCGTTAAACCTAAACAGTAAGCGAAGAAGGCGTTTTCTTGATCGCCCATCTTATACCTAATTCGCCCTTCGACAAGCCAATAAAAGCTATCGGAATAATCGTAAGCGAACGGACGATCGTCGCTGTCGGAGTCGCCTAGGTCGGGCAGTTCCCAGTAGAATCGCAGATATTTCAAAGCGTTTTCATAGTCGCCAGAAGCCTCATGCGCCAACGCCCTATAGTAGGGATACCCCCTATACCCCTCCCACACGCGCAGACTCGGATCTTCTTTTCTTTTCAAGAAATCCCTTAGTTCGAGCTTCTCATATTTGTTCGATAGTTTGAGAACACGATCTGGCTTATTTTCATAGATAGCGCGTTCGCAATTGCTTGATAGAACGCAGTACGGGTTATGAAAATAGCTATGAAGGGAATCGGCGACAGGACCGCAAGTAACTTTGCAAGAGAGAACCAACACGGTCGCAATCAAAAGGAAATAAATAACGATACGGAGATTACGTAAAACGTCGCGCCACATGTCGCCCTCTCGAAATGTTTAGGGATGAAGTTTGACTCGACTGTCAAAAAGCTGACGCAATAGTCTTACCAAACGCCTAAATTGCAATCCGATTAAGTCAATACTCAACCACGTCTATTCATTTCTTGGGAGAGGCGCTTTGGCAAGTGGAAAAGCCCTCCGCGCCTGCCTTTACTCTCACATTGTATGCCATATTAACGTGCGGGTCAAGCGTTTTAAGAGATAACCTCGCAGAAAACTCAACAACGACGCCGAGAGAAAATACAAACAGCCCGAAATCTTCGCGGCTTCGTCAAATTTCGCGGCTCGTTGACGCGCCGCGCCGCAACGTGATTCATTCGACAAGGAGAATTGCGCGGCGCCTTGACGACGTTCGTTCTAGGGGGTATACTTGACGGGAGTTAAACTGAACGCAAGCGGCGCGTTTCGGCGGTCGTGCGAACTCGACGTTCCACGCGTTTCGTTTGATTCATAACTTTATACTCTAAAAACATTTGACGCGAGACGCTTGGGGTTTGGAACCGGGGTCGAGGGTCAATCCGCTTATACGATTCGATTAAGGAGAATCCATAATGAACGATTATCTTCAGATTGAAAAGGTCTACGGTCGCGAAATCATCGACTCCCGCGGCAATCCCACGGTCGAAGCCGAAGTCACGCTTGCCGACGGCACGGTAGGCCGCGCGGCGTCCCCCTCCGGCGCTTCCACCGGCGAATTCGAAGCTCTTGAACTCCGCGACGGCGACAAGAGCAAGTTCGGCGGCAAGGGCGTCTCCAAGGCGGTCGCCAACATCAACGAGAAGATCGCCCCCGCCCTTGAAGGGATGGACGCCTCCGACACGTACGCGATCGACCAAGCGATGATCCAGCTCGACGGCACGAAAGACAAGTCGAACCTCGGCGCGAACGCGATTCTCGCCGTCTCCCTCGCCGCCGCTAAAGCGGTCGCGACCTCGCTCGATATTCCGCTTTACCGCTTCCTCGGCGGCGTCAACGGAACCGAGCTTCCCGTCCCGATGATGAACATCCTCAACGGCGGCGCCCACGCTTCCAACTCCGTCGACACGCAAGAATTCATGATCATGCCCGCGGGCGCGCCCTCCTTCCGCGAAGGTCTCCGCTGGTGCACGGAAGTCTTCCACGCGCTTCAGAAGCTCCTGAAGGAAGAAGGTCAGACGACCGCGGTCGGCGACGAAGGCGGTTTCGCGCCGAACCTTGAGTCCGACGAAGACACGATCGAGCACATCCTCAAGGCGATCAAGAACGCCGGTTACGAACCGGGCAAAGATTTCGTCCTCGCGATGGACGCCGCGTCCTCCGAATGGAAGGACAAGGAAAAGGGCAAGGGCTTCTATCTCCAGCCGAAATCGGGCAAGCGCTTCACCTCCGACGAACTCATCGCGCACTGGGAAAGCCTCGTCGACAAGTACCCGATCTACTCGATCGAAGACGGTCTCGACGAAGAAGACTGGGAAGGCTGGCAGCGCATGACCGCTAAGCTCGGCGGCAAGGTTCAGCTCGTCGGCGACGACCTCTTCGTCACGAACACCGAACGCCTCAAGAAGGGCATTGAAATGGGCGCGGGCAACTCGATCCTGATCAAACTGAATCAGATCGGCTCCCTCTCCGAAACGCTCGACGCGATCAAGATGGCGCACAAGGCGGGCTACACCGCGATCGTTTCGCACCGCTCCGGCGAAACGGAAGACACGACGATCGCCGACCTCGCCGTCGCGCTCAACGCGCGTCAGATCAAGACCGGCGCCCCGTCGCGTTCCGAACGCGTCGCGAAGTACAACCAGCTTCTCCGCATCGAAGAGAATCTGGGCGACGCCGCCGTCTATCCGGGCAAGGCCGCGTTCAACTTCAAGAAGTGATCCGTCCGTCTTGTGAATTGACTCAGTAGGAAAACGCCTCTCAGACCGTTTCTGGGAGGCGTTTTTCGGTTGACCGTAAGAAATCAAACAACAGAGCGGGCGCAAGAGATGCGGCGTAAAGATCGCGAAATTACCGATCGAGAACAGATTCTCGAAATCTTAGAAAACGCCAAAGTCCTGCGGCTGGGGCTCTTTGACGACGAATACCCGTACGTCGTTCCCCTGCATTACGGTTTTACGTTCCGCGACGGTAAACTCGCGTTTTACGCGCACGGCGCGCAAGAAGGGTTGAAACTCGACCTGATTCGACGCAATCCGAACGTATGCGTCGAACTCGATCTCGGCGCGACGCTTGTTCCTGCGGGCGAATCGGCGTGTCGTTACGGCGCGTCTTACGCGTCGATTATCGCGCGAGGAACGGCGGTCGTCCTCGAAGATCACGAAGAAAAGCGCCGAGGACTCGAACTGTTGATGAAAAATCAAACGGGACGCGACTTTGAATTCGACGACCGCGCCGTCGCGTCCGTCGCAGTCGTTCGAATCGACGCGACGAGTTATTCGGCGAAAGCCAGACTCGGAAACTAAGCGACGAAGAAATCTTTTGACGGAGAAAAGACCATGCAAATCAGAAGGGCGCAAGAGAAGGACGCCGAACGCGTTCTCGCGTTGCTTTCTCAAGTTTTAGAACTCCACGCGGCGCTGCGCCCCGATATTTTCGTCTCCGGCACGACGAAATATTCGCGCGCCGAACTTCTCGAGATTTTCCGAGACGATCGCCGTCCCGTCTTCGTCGCGGTCGACGAAAACGACTCGGTCGTCGGCTACGCGTTCTGCGTTTTGGAGTCGCAGCCGCAGTCCGTCAATATGGTCCCGTTCGACTCGATTTACATCGACGACCTCTGCGTCGACGCGCCCTTTCGCGGTCAAGGGATCGCCGGCCTCCTCTTTGAACGCGTCAAAGAAGAGGCGACGGCGCGCGGATGTTATGAAATTACTCTCAACGTCTGGGAGGGAAACGACGCGGCGCTCGCGTTCTATCGAAAAAAAGGGTTCGCGCCGGAAAAAACGAAGATGGAGTTCATTCTCCCGCGAGACGACAAATGAAACCGTCTCCCTTGGAAACGCAAACGCTCGTCCCCTGCCCCGTCGCCGACGTCCCCGACGCGATCCAGATTTACGTCCGTCGAATCGAATGGATGGACGAGAAAAAGCTGCGTCATTGGAACGCGCTGGGCTATTTTAACTTCTACCCGCCGCCGTATTTTGAAGAACGGAGTCGGCGCGGCGAACTCTTCGTCTACCGCGACGCGACGGGCGCGATCGTCGGCGCCGTCGTGTTGACGGATTCCGACGAAAGCTGGTCGGACGGCGCGTCCGCGTATTACGTCCACAACCTCGTCACGGATCCTTCCGTTCGCGGCGTCGGGCGGACGATGATGAATCTCGTCCTCGCCAAAGCGCGCGCCGACGGCAAGCGTTTTTTGCGACTCGACTGCGACGCGAGCAGCGCGTTTTTGAACCGATATTACGGAGAATTAGGCTTTAAGCCCGTTGGGGAATGCGCCTACGGTCCTTATCGCGGAATCCGGCGTCAACGGGAACTAGACGATCGTTAGGATATTTCGACGCCGCGACGTCCTTTCCAAATAATTGGAAAACTCCGACTATTTTGCCCTTGTATTAAAAAGTTAGACAAGTTAAAATCATATTGTCGGGGCGCGTTTTTCGTCGTGAAAAACGCGCCTCAAACGTTGGAAAACCACCGCGTCGCAAGACGTCTTAAAAACAGCGCAAACCCTGACGGGATCCGTTTTTGCAAAAATCATATTGCGGATCGGAACGCGCTAATCATAGGCCAGACGGCGTTCAACGACTGAGACGGAACCTTCTTTCGTTGTTCGTCGGCGTTACGGAGAATGAGGGCATGGCGATCGATAAGATGAAAAAGGTCCCTGTACATGAGCAGGAACCGGAAGTCAGAGCGCACAACTTCAAAGAGGTACGTCAGGGTTACTCCAAAGAAGAAGCGCAACTCGAGGCGCAACGATGCCTCAACTGCAAGGTTCCGAAGTGTAAAGAAGGTTGTCCCAATACGAACAACATCCCCGAGTTCATCGCCAGACTCAAGGAGGGCGACGTCGAAGGCGCATACCGTAAACTTGCCGAGCGCACGTCGTTGCCGGGCGTCTGCGGACGCGTCTGTGATCAGCCGCATCAATGCGAAGGCAAATGCGTTCGCGGAATTAAGGGCGAACCCGTCGCGATCGGAATGCTCGAGCGTTTCGTCGCGGACACGGCTGCGGCGGAAGGTTACGACGCGCTCGAAAAAGCGCCTTCCAACGGTCGGCGCGTCGCGGTCGTCGGCTCCGGGCCCGCAGGGCTTGCGTGCGCGTATAGACTCGCGCTTGACGGGTGCGAAGTCACGATTTTCGAAGCGCAGCACGAAGCGGGGGGCGTTCTCCGTTACGGGATACCGGAGTACCGTCTTCCGAAAGAAACGGTCGTCGAGCATGAAGTCCGCAACGTCACGCGGGTCGGGGTCAAGATTGTGACCGACTGCCCGATCGGTAAAGAACACACGATCGACGATCTCTTTGCTCAAGGCTTTGAAGCCGTTTTTCTCGGGGTCGGCGCATGGTCGCCCAAGCATATGGGAATCCCCGGCGAAGACGCGGAGGGCGTCTACACCTCTGATAAATTTCTCTCGATCTTTCTAAGCGGCGACGTCTCCGAACCGGAAGGGCTCGAACTCAAGCAACACGTCGCGGGCAAAGACATTGTCGTCGTCGGCGGCGGCAACGTCGCGATGGACGTCGCGCGCACCGCCGTGCGCCTCGGCGCCCGCGTTCAAGTCGTCTACCGTCGCAGCGAAGCGGAGCTGCCCGCAAGATCCGACGAAATCGCCCACGCCAAAGAAGAGGGCGTCGTCTTTAATTTGCTCACGAATCCCGTCGCGGTCGCTAAAGATATCAACGGCGCCGTCTGCTGCGTAGAGTTAGTCAAGATGGAACTCGGCAAACCGGACGAATCAGGTCGTCGCAGACCGATTGAAGTCAAGGGTTCCAACTTTATGATGAAGTGCGACGCGATCGTCATGGCGCTCGGAACCGGCGTCGACCCGAATATCGCCGAAGCGACGAAGGGCCTTGAAATCGACAAGAGCAACCGCATTATCGTCAAGAACGAAGACGGACTTACGAGTCGTCCCGGCGTTTACGCGGGGGGCGACGACGTGACGGGGCCGCTGACGGTCGTGCACGCGATGGGAGCCGGCATGCGTTCCGCGAAGGCGATCCTCGCGTATCTCGCCGCTAAAAAGGGCGCGACGCGCTCCGACGAAGGGGTCTAGTCTCCTGCGTTGGACGGCGAAATCATTCGCCCTCGCGATCCCTGGGGCAAGTCGCGTTCATAATCTCCTCCATCGAACGATGAAGCGCGTCGACGACCAACGAATCCGCCGCCTTATAGAGCTTTTCCTTGCCGACGCGGCGCGAGACGATCAACCCCGCCGTCTTGAGAATTCGCAAATGATGAGATACGGCGGGACTCGTCATCTCGACGGCGGCGGCGATATCAAGGACGCATTCCTCGGCATGGCACAGCAGCCAGAAGACGCGCAGTCTCGACGGATCCCCTAAGTGTTTCATCGCGTCGGCGACCGTCGTTATCGCCCCGATATCAGGCAGCGCGTCGACGACTTTATCCGTGCGCTCGTCCCCGTGTCGATGTGGAAGCTTGAGTTCTGACATGTCTCGGTCTCCTGTCTTTCAACGCTATAGTTTAAGCGCCCTACCCTGACATGACAAGCAGAAAAAATTTTTTCTCCCTATTGACGTCCGGAGAGGACAAAGTATGCTTTTAAACAATTAAACAACTATTTAATCGTTTAACCAAAATTTTCCTCGGAGGTCACGGTCATGAAAAAAAGCTATAAAATAGAAGTCGACTGCCCGAACTGCGCCGCTAAAATGGAAGTCGCCGCTAAGAAAACAGAAGGCGTCGTCGACGCGGTCGTTAGTTTCATAACGCTTAAAATGAAGGTCGAATTCGCCGAAGGGGTCGACGAAAGAGCGACGATGGAACTCGTTCGCACGAATTGTAAAAAGGTCGAATCAGATTGCGAAATCATCTTTTGAACGACAGCGGAGACGCCGCAAATCGAGGAATCGACGGAGAACTTCCATGAGCGCTAAACAGAAACGAAATTTGCTCCGGATTATAATCGCCGTAGCGTTGATCGTCGCGCTTCATCTTATTCCGACGGAAGGCGCGACGCGTTTTCTGTGTTATATGCTCCCCTATTTCGTCGTCGGTTACGACGTCCTATTTAAAGCGGCGCGAGGGCTATGGAAGCGTCAGCCTCTCGACGAAAACCTCCTTATGACAATCGCGACGCTCGGCGCGATCGCGCTCGCGTTTACCGCAGGCGACGGCGACTACGACGAAGCCGTCGAAGTTATGCTCCTCTACCAGATCGGAGAATGGTTCCAATCGTACGCCGTCGGAAGGAGTCGCCGCAATATCTCTGAACTTATGGACGTTTGTCCGGATTACGCCGAGATCGAATCGCCCTCGGGCGAGCTTGAAAAAGTCGATCCTGACGACGTGGCGATCGGAACGACGATCGTCGTGAGACCGGGAGAGCGCGTTCCGATCGACGGCGTCGTGACAGACGGCGTTTCGACGCTCAACCTCGCGGCGCTCACGGGCGAGTCGCGTCCGAAACAGGTCGAACCCGGAGACGAAATCGTGTCGGGTTCGATCAATCTCGTCGGACTTTTACGCGTCCGAACGACAAAAGAATTCGGCGAATCGACCGCGACTAAGATATTGGAACTGATCGAAGACGTCGGCGCGAAGAAATCGCGCTCTGAAGACTTCATCACGAAGTTTGCGCGCGTCTATACGCCCATCGTCGTTTGCGCGGCGCTCGCGGTCGCGATTCTGCCGCCGATCGCGCTCTCGATTTTTGGAAACGCGCCGGCGTGGAACGTGTGGACGTACCGCGCGCTGACGTTCCTCGTCATTTCATGTCCCTGCGCGCTCGTCATAAGTATTCCCCTTTCCTTCTTCGCGGGGATCGGCTGCGCGTCGCGGCGCGGAATCCTTGTCAAAGGCTCGCCTTACATCGAGTCGCTCGCGAAGATTCGAACCGCCGTGTTCGACAAGACGGGAACGCTGACAAAGGGCGTTTTTGAAGTCGTCGCGGTTCATCCGGAAGAGTTCGACGAAACAGAGCTTCTGCATCTAACGGCGCACGTCGAACGGTATTCGACGCATCCGATCGCGGTCGCGCTCCGCGCCGCGTATCTCAAGGAAAAGGACGGCTGTTCCGTCGAGAAAGTCGAAGAACTTCCAGGGCGCGGCGTCAAAGCGTGCGTCAACGGCAGAACGATTTATGTCGGCAATGGAAAACTTATGGACGAAATCGGCGTGGAATGGCGCGACGAATGTCATCGCAAATCGGGCGTCGTCGTTCACGTCGCGGAACAGGGGCGTTATCTAGGGCACGTCGTCGTCTCCGACGTCGTCAAACCGAACGCGGAAGAAACGATCGCCGCGCTGCGCAGGCTCGGCGTAAAGAAAACGGTTATCTTTACCGGCGACGGACGCGACGCCGCCGACCGCGTCGCGCAAGAGCTCAAGATCGACGCGGTCTACTCTGAACTCCTTCCCGGCGATAAAGTCGCGAAACTTGAAGAGTTGCTCGCCCAAGAGCGACCCGGGAAAGAAACGCTCGCCTTTGTCGGCGACGGGATGAACGACGCGCCGGTCATCACGCGCGCCGACGTCGGCGTCGCGATGGGCGCGATCGGTTCCGCCGCCGCGATCGAGGCCGCCGACGTCGTCCTCATGGACGACGACCCGTTGAAAATCGCGACCGCGATAAGAATTGCGCGGCGATGCATACGCATCGTCAAGGAGAACATCTGGTTTACGATCGGCGTCAAGGTCGCGTGCCTCGCGCTCGGCGCCGCGGGAATCGCTGGAATGGGCGCGGCGATCTTCGCCGACGTCGGCGTCATGATCCTCGCCGTGCTAAACTCGATCCGCGCGCTCTATCCGGGACGTCTCAACTGACGGTTCGCCTAAGGGGCGTTATTCGAATCAGACGTCGCCGTCAACGAGCGGCGACCTAGAGTTTTCGACCGGAACGTCCCGGCTGACGATATTCGCGCTCTAGCGTCTCAGCGCGCCATAAGGCGAATATCGTCCTCCCGCGACGTCGCGGCCGCGGGTTGCGAGACGAGCGATTTTCGATACAATTGGTCGAACTCAACGTCCACCCTTACAGGAGAAACTTAACATGGCAGACGTTACGCTGATTCGTCGTCCCGAGCAGATGGAGCGCGTCGCGACTCCGGCTCAGGCCCAGGCTTTTATTGAGGAACAAATCGCCGCGCTTCGCGAGCAAATCGGCAACAAGAAAGTACTGCTCGCTCTTTCCGGCGGGGTCGACTCGTCCGTCGTCGCCGCGCTGTTAATCAAGGCGGTCGGCAAACAGCTCGTCTGCGTTCACGTCAATCACGGACTGCTTCGCAAAGGCGAGCCGGAGCAGGTCATTAAGGTCTTCCGCGACCAGATGGACGCGAACCTCGTCTACGTCGACGCGACGGATCGATTCCTCGACAAACTCGCCGGCGTGACCGACCCGGAACAGAAGCGTAAAATCATCGGCGGCGAATTCATCGAAGTTTTCGCGGAAGAAGCGCGCAAACTCGACGGCGTGAAATTCCTCGCGCAGGGCACGATTTGGCCCGACGTTCTCGAAAGCGAGGCGGGCGTCAAGGCGCATCACAACGCGGGCGGCCTTCCCGACGATCTTCAGTTTGAACTCGTCGAGCCGGTTCGCATCCTCTTCAAGGACGAAGTCCGCGTCGTCGGCGAAGCGCTCGGACTCCCCGCCGGCATGGTCTATCGCCAGCCGTTCCCGGGCCCGGGACTCGGCGTGCGTTGCCCCGGCGCGATTACGCGCGACCGTCTGGAAGCGGTCCGCGAGTCGGACGCGATTCTGCGCGAAGAGTTCGCCAGCGCCGGACTTGAAGGGAAAGTCTGGCAGTATTTCACCGTCGTTCCCGACTTCAAGTCGACGGGCGTTAAGGACGGCAAACGCTCCTTCGAATGGCCCGTGATTATCCGTGCGGTCAATACGAAAGACGCGATGACCGCGACGGTCGAAAACCTTCCCTTCGAGCTAATGCAAAAGCTCACGGCGCGCATCACGGGCGAAGTCAAAGGCGTCAACCGCGTCCTCTACGACTTCACGCCCAAGCCGACCGCGACGATCGAATACGAGTGATTCGATTGTTCGACGACGCTCGCGGCGAGTCTGAAAACGGTCAAATCGCGGAGCGGATGATCGAGTAAAACACATGGTAAAACGAGGAGCCTTGTGCTGTAACTAACGTTGCGGCACGGGGCTTTTTTGTAATGAGACGACGACGTTTATCAGAGATTTTATCAATGCTGTTTCGTCCTTATCGCGAGGGGCAGAGCTCGTTTTATCTTGAATTTCAATACTGCGACTATTCGAAAGAGGCTCCTGTCAAAGGAGGAATTGTCCACGTCGCCAACGTTATTTTTAAGCGTCATGATTCCCTCTACGTTCATGGCGACGACATGTTCGACTTTTATGATTTATACAAGACGGTCTTCCGCAACGGTTTCTATAACAACGGGAAGCGAGGCGTCGTCGACATGTGGGGAATCAACTTCTATCCGCCGGAAGAAGCGAGTCTCGTCGTCAAACGCGTCCGGGAACTCGTTCATGAAAGGGGGTCCGACGACGACCGGACGCTGCTGAAATGGCTGGAGTCTGTCGAACAACACAACGGCTTCTATATTTTGGGAATTTAACCGCGCAATAAATGGACCGCAGTTAAATCGATTTCGCACGGAAAACCTTTTGTGTTTCGCAAACGTATAGCTGGCGTCGACGCTTATTGCAGAAAGAGCGGCGGTTCTCTTTTAACGACGCCGCGCACGCAAACTTGGAAAGCATCCGATAAAATATGGATGAAGTCGGGATTGTTGAAGACTATGGTTTTGTTCCCCGCGTCCGAAGACGGGGCGAGGAAAAGCGGGAGCTTGAAAAAAAAACGGCGTTGCGAGCTAAACGCTGGATCGTGGAAGCCCTCTACACTTGGTTAAAACGTTTCCGAAAACATTGTCCTCGTTATGAAAAAACGGTCGATCCCTTCTGCGCCTTGTTGACTCTGACGATGGGAACGATTACTTTTAATGAAGTTACTGGCGCTTATATTACACATAGACCAAGGATTATTTGATGCGACGACTAGGGATTCGATTCGTCTCTGATTTATTCAACAACGTCCTAAATAGAGGAAAGGCGTCAGTCAATATGCAGCCCGCCAGACGTCACGTTATTTTTGTTACAGACCCGTTCTCTACGCATCTATTGACGTCGTTTCGGCAGTGGCGGGAAAAAACGGCGTTTATCGTTTCCCCCAACCTTTCTAACGACCCGATTTTTAAGGGAATCGACGTCTACAAACCAGACGAACTAACGCCTGAAATGCTCGGCGATTATCCGATCGCCCTTTTCGACGACGATAAGTCTCTGCTTCCCCCCAAATTATCTGACTTCTTCGCCGAAAATAAAAACCGCGTCGTTACCCTAAGACAATGGGTAATCGAAATGCTTGAAGATCCGTCGGTACAGATTTCTCCCGAGAGAGTGCGCCTCGATATCTGCACGCGCTGTCAGTTGAACTGCGCGTCATGTTACATGAGAACCGATAAAAGGGAAACGACGGGAATCGGACACGTGACGCCATCGCAGTTCGAAACGTTTCTTATCCGAAATCCAAACGTTCGAACAATAGAGATTTCGAACAGCGGCGAGCCGTTTATTCACCCGCAATTGCATGAAATCCTTGAAATTGCCGACAAGTACGACGTAACCTTAGAGTGTACGAACGGCGCCAATTTTAATTATGTTACGGATCAAGTTCTAGAAGATCTTGTTAGATATAGATTTAAGACCATACATATTGCGATCGACGGCGCAAGTCAAGAAACTTATTCGATTTATCGTCGAAACGGAAACTTCGATAAAGTAATCGCTAATATTCGAAAACTTAATGAAATCAAAAAGCGGATGAAATCGGAGCGTCCGGAACTGGTTTGGCAGTTTATCGTCATGAGCCATAATTACGACGATATTCCCCGTGCGAAAGAATTGGCGAAAGAACTTGGAATGGGCATAGGGTTCAAAGAAACCTGGGATTCGAAAGAAAGGAACAAGCTCAAAATAATGCTCGCGGAAAGGAAAACGGAACGCGACGAAGGCGATTCAGATAACGCCAGAGTTCCCGCAAACAAGAAGATTCCGTCAAATTACTGGTGCAGAAGCCTCTTAGCATATCCTCAGATTAACTGGGACGGACGCCTGTTAGGATGTTGCGTAGTTTATCGGAGCGACTGGGGAGTGAACGTTTTTGACAAGGGCCTTGTAGAGACGTTAAATACCGACTTGTACAGAAAAACGTTCCTCGCGCTCCTGAAGGGGGAGACTCCTCCTTACCGACGCTCGCCTTGCTATTCATGCAAACTTAGACCTCCAACCCCCGAAGAAGCGGAGGGCGTCGTAACTTGGCGCATTCCCCCCGTCGTCGACAATAATTAGAGAACTTTGCTTAAACAACTTGTCGCCTCCCCGAACAATAACTAAAGTCAAACTTCTGACAAAAACGGAGCGCCCACATGAACAGGGGTTTTGTCACAATTGCCACCGGACGAACAAATTATTATAAGATCGCGGCAAATCTTCTCCGCTCATATCGGTATTATTCGAAAGCTCCCGAACCGTTTGCCGTCATTTGCGATAGAACGAATAAGTATACGGATATGTTCGATAAAGTAATACCCATGGAGAATCCCCTTTTTCCTACGCGGATAAACTGAGGCTTCCCGAGTATCTTCCTTTCGACGAAACCATCTTCATTGACTCTGATTGCCTAGCATATAAAGACCTTAATGATTTCTGGGAAGTCTTTAAAGACGCCGACGATTTTTCCATGTTCGGAACGAACTTCCCCGTAGATTATGAATATGGATGGTTCCAAAAAGAAGATATGGGAGTATATCGAGATCGCGTTCAATTTATCCCTGAATTTATCGGAGGGGTGTATTATCTTAGAAGGACAGCCGCTATTCAAAATTTTTATGGGATCGTAAAGCGCATCCAGTCCACGTATCATGACTATAAATTCAGACAGTTTGACAACGTCTGCGACGAACCCGTATTCTCGCTAGCAACGGCGGTCTGCGGCTTCAAAACGGCGGGGGAAAAATCGCCCGACGTCTGCTTTTACCCGCACAATACGTACTTTGAAAGCGACATAACCACAGGAAAAGTTAAATATAAAGATAAGTATGCGGCAGACCGCGGCTTGACGACTGAATCATATATGGTTCATTGGGGAAGCGGCAACACGACGCGCGCCGATTATCTGTTGGAAGCATACAGACTAGACCGTATCTCCAGAGGGAAACCGGTAACTCAAACGGGGTTGAGAAGAGCGAAGTTAAAGATATCGCTAAAGGTATTCGTAAGAAGGGTCGTTCGCAAAATCAAAAGGATCGTAAAATCGACGGGCCGACGCTGATCGAAACGAAACGCCCGGCGGAATATCGCCGAAAAACGAACGTCGTTCCAAACGCAAAAGAGCGCGGCGTCGGATAATCCGTTTTCTCAACGGTATTTCCTTCTGCCGACGTAACGGTCAATTCAAGCGTTCGGCTCGTCCGACGGGTTCGTTTTTTCTATCCGCCCGTACTGACTGCAACTGCAATGATCGGAAAAACAGACCTGAGGAGAATCTAACAGGCGAACGCTTCCGTCGAGAATATTCCCTAAGGACGTCGACCCGCCTGTTGTCGGACGTCTTTTGACATGGCCAAAAGCGTCAATCCATATATTGCGAATCCCCGCGTCGCACGCATATCCTTCAGGACAAAAAACTCTCGTTCCATCCAAGTCCATTCCTAACGCTTGGATGTTCGAGTACATTCTTATTCCGCCGTCCAGGCAGGTAACGCGAACGCTTTTCTCCTCGTTAGATTCAAGCAGTTTTTCTATGATCGCAGGAGAAACGTTCGTTTCGAAATTCCGAATGAAAATCGGCGCCGCGACGATTCCGACGTCTTCGAGTTTTCTACGTATCCAGAGCAAGACGTCGTAATCCGCGTCGTTTAAAATCGGCGCTCCGGCGGTAAAACTAATCGCGACGTCCGCGCGTTCTCCGTCAATGCTTTCAAGAAGTCGGTTTCTTTCGGCATACTCGTGAACTCTTAGCAGCTTTTCGACAAACTTCTCTTTCGTCGTTTTGTCGGAATAGAAACTTGTCCTAATGGTCAGACTACGTTTTTTCCCACGCGCCTTTCTCTGGATAATATCGCACAGCCGACAGTAATAGTCGCCGTCCTGAGAGAAATTGGTCGTAATATCGAAGAGTATTTCTCCGGGGAAATTACATAACGCTATCTTCTCCAGCAATTTAGGAAAATCGTCGAGAATTGTCAATTCTCCGCCGATTAAGAAAAACTTCACCGCGTCGTACTCTTTTGTTCCTTCAATCAGCCGAATCGCCTCGTCGCATATTTTCATGCGTAGCGCAGGACTTTCTCCCTTTGCTTGTCGCAGGTGATCTTGCCTGTTCCCTTGGATGCAAAACGCGCAATCATAGTTGCAAAGCGTCGTAACTCGCCAACGAATATCGAATATTTCGTTGTTATGGGAAAGATTTTCTATGATTTCGACGTCGGAGTTTTTCATCTTAGCCGCCTGAAAAGGGCGCTGTTGAGTCGTCAGAACGAGGATCGTCCCTGAAATTATCGCCTTATGGCTTATGTTTGAAAGCAGATGGTAAAATTTGACGTTTTCAATCGAAAAAGCGCATAACCTTAAAAGAACTGGGGGGTTACGAACTTTTCTCCTTTGCAAAAATTATATGTAAAAAACGCCGCAATTCAACAAATTGGAGTCTCAAGTCGTCCGTTCGGCGATTTCATTTGCAAACGGAATCGTCCACGCCAATCGTTGGGGGTCAGGTTAACAAAACGAAACATTCAAACTTATCGACAAATATTGAAACATTATGTTTTTATGGTATGATGACGCCCAGAGGTCGCGTAAAACGGCGCTCTCGATATTGTCGACGACGCCAATATCGCGGCGTCGTCGACAGACAAATATAACACGCCTTTAGCTCAAGAGTTATACCTAACTCGCGCTTCAAATTGCGGCTTTTCTATGTTCCGACGTCTAGCGCCCCGACAATCAAAAGGCGCGTCAAGGCGTCCATAGTTCGCTAATATCAATCGTTTAGAATAATTGACGCCGTTTTGACGGAGCGAAGCATTTGCGATAAGTCATGGCGTTTCGCAACGAAATCAGCGAATTATATGGCGAACAAAGCGAAAGACGACGTTCAACGAATTGACCGTTCGGCAGTCTTGGGCGCTTATATTTACAAATTGAACACGCCGACTCAACGGCAAAAAAACAGTTTTAAGCGTATGGTTCGGACATGGTCTGCGGAAGATTTGCAGAACCTCGCCGTTTAACAGGAAAAAGAGATGGATTATTACACGCGTGATCAGTTGCCCGTAATCTCATTCGAAGAAGAACCTGAGTTTTTGGACAGAGCGGCAATTCGCCAAGCGCTGTGTGAAAAACCGTGTAATCTCGTCTTTGTCGAGGTTCGAAATAAGCTGTGTGGATTGATCAGCTATGGAGACGTCGCTCGAGCCGGCAAGGGACCCGTTCCTGTCAATCGGAATTTTACAGCGCTTAGGGGAAAGCAACTCGTAAAGGCGCGTGAAATTCTCCATGAGAAGGAAAACATCCGTGAAATTCCGGCGACCGACGAAGACGGGCGACTGATCGGCATGTTCAGCCAGAGCGACGATCTGCTGTATCTGGAATACAACAACCCTTGGGAAGGGAATCGTTATGTAGACGCCTCTCTCAAAAAATGGAAAACCATACGTTTTGTCAGGCCGCCAAAGAACGACTTCCGTCGGCAAAGGATCGTCGATCGTTGGCTTGACGAAATCCGAAAACATGGAGTTTCTTGTGAACTGATCGATTTTAAGGACGTTCCGGAATTACAGCGCGAAAGGAATATTCCCATCCTTATCGCGGACGAAGAGACGAACGTCGGAGCTAGATCGATAATTGAAGCCTTGGACGGAGACGAATTCTACGACGACGTCGTTTATACGTTGAGATTCTTCGGACGACTTATGTCCGGACACAGTTACAACGAACTAATCGTAAAACTCGCGGATTCCGGAATTAAAATCTATAACATGTACTTCACCCGAGACGAAACGACAGAAGGTCGCCGCCGTCTATGGAAGGGCATGCGTAACTGGCTCAAGCAATCGGGCGCAAGATATTACAATCCCAACGTCATACCGTCCTGCGCGCAAGACTTCTACGGGGAACTCAATGTTGGAGACTATGCCGCGGAAGTCGGCAATCTCCAGTTTTCTATCGAAACTAATAACGTCTATACCCGCATGAAGGACGTCCAAAGCCGTTATTTAAACGTTGTAAACGGCGAGCGCGTGACAGTTGGTCAACCGTCGGAGGCGGAACGTACCGTCTGGTTTTTCGGTCCCTGTCTTATGGTCGGCGCTTATGTAGAAGACAAACATACCATAGAAAGCTTTCTCCAAGAACGATTCAATCGCGAAGGATTCTCGTGCAAGGTAGTCAACTGCGGATGCTTTGAAACGACTTATCAGAGAATGATACGCCTCGTGTCGACTCCCATGAAGCCGGGAGACGTCGCCGTATTGTATGTTGATAACTTGCAAATCCCAGGCGTTGAATCCATTGATCTGACCGACGTTCTGGACCGAAACAACGTCCCGGCAGGATGGTTGCTAAATCAGCCGTTGCACGGCAACCATAAGGTTAATCAGATTTATGCGGACGAATTGTTTGACCGCATGGTTCGCGGCGGAGTCTTGACCTCAAAAGCGAGCAAGGAAGAGAGTAGTATTTCGGTTACCAGAGAATTCGCGGTCAACACGCTCTATTTGGACGTGTATTATGACGATTTCCATCCCAAAGAGGGGGAAGTCGTCGGAAGCGTCGGCATGCACGGCAACCCGTTTACGCTCGGACACCGTTACCTGATCGAAACTGCGTCGAAGCAAGTAGATCGGCTCTTTGTATTGATGATCGAAGACGAACTGGGACTTTTCAGCTATGCGGAACGGTTTGCGATGGCGGTTGAGGGAACAAAGGACCTTCCGAACGTCAGGATTGTCACAGGCGGGCCGTTTCAAGCCACGAGAAACGTGTTCCGAGAATACTTCGTCCAAGTTGAACCGTCAGACATTCGCGAAAGCGCCGTCGTCGACACGCAAATTTTTGCGGAAGCGATCGCTAAACGCTTGGGAATCACGCGTCGGTTTCTGGGAGACGAGCGTCATAATCCAAAGATGCAGTTCTTCAACGAACTAATGAAGGAAATGCTGCCGGACTATGGAATCGAAGTGATCGAGATACCCCGCGCCCAAGCGGGAGGCCGTTCGATTTCCGCTTCGTTATCACGCGAAGCCGCCGCAAACGGCGATCGAGAAACTTTGCTTGCCAACGTTCCGAAATCAACGCTCAAGTTCCTACTTGAAACCGAAGAGTAAGAAAATCGCGCCCTCAAAGAAACGCCGACGTCAAACGAATATTCTCGCGCATTATGACGCCATGCCCGCGGACGATTCAATCGGATCGAACTTCTGTGCCAAAACAGCTCGACAACGTGCCAACCGACGGCCTAACCTATTTTAGCACGACGCCTTTTACGCCTGAAATTGACGTCGCCCCCGTCTTTGTCGAGTAAGCGGTCTACAGATTTATAAAAGACTTCAAGGCTGATTCATGAAACGATATGTCGTTTTTGTTACGACGCAATACGCGATGATAATTCTGACGTCTTTCCGCGAGTGGCGGGAAAAAACAGAATTTATCATCTCTCCCAACCATTATAACGAACCGATTTTTAACGGGATCGACACTTATAAGCCCGACGAACTGACCCCTGAGATGTTCGGCGACGCTCCGATCGCCTTTTTGGACGATTACGCGACCTCTTTTGACCGCCAGTCGCTTGATTATTTAACCAAAAGCAAAACGCGTTTCGTTACCCGAGGCCAATGGGTTGTCGAAATGCTTGAAGATCCGTCGGTACTGCTTACTCCGAATAGCGTGCGCCTTGATATCTGCACGCGTTGCCAGTTGAACTGCCCGGCATGCTATATGAGGATCGATAAAAAGGAAACAACAGGAACCGGACACGTGACGCCTTCGCAGTTCGAAGCGTTTCTTGATCGGAATCCCTTTGTTCGGAATATTGAGATTTCAAACAGCGGGGAACCGTTCGTTCACCCCCAAATTCACGAAATCCTTGAAATCGCCCATAAACACGACATAGCTCTGACGTGTTTCAACGGTTCGAATTTCAATCATGTCTCCGATCAGACGCTTGAAGCTCTCGTAGATTTCGACGTTAAACAGATTAACATAGCGCTTGACGGCGCGTGTCAAGAAACTTATTCGATTTACCGTAGAAACGGGAATTTCGACAAGGTCGTCGCCAACATCCGAAAGCTCAACGAAATCAAAAAGCGGAAAAAATCTAACCTTCCAAAGTTGGTCTGGCAGTTTATCGTCATGAGCCATAATTACGACGACGTCCCCCGTGCGGTAAAGATGGCAAAAGAACTCGACATGTCCATTTCGTTCAGAGACACTTTTGATCTCGCTGAAAAAAGCAGACTCGAAAAAATGCTCTCTGAAAGAGAAGCAGAGCACGACGAAGTCGTCGCCCGCAACAGCAAAATGATAGAGGCTAACAAAAGCGTTTTTTATAGTTGGTGCAGGGATCTGTTGGTATATCCCCAGATAAACTGGGACGGACGGTTGCTCGGGTGCTGCCAAGTATATCGAAGCGACTGGGGCGTAAATGTTTTCGACCGCGGTCTTACGGAGACGTTGAATAGCGATCTATACCGAAAGAACCTTCTAGCGTTGCTAAAAGCGGAACCTCTTCCCTATCCGGAGACGCCTTGCGGCGATTGCGCACATCGACCCACGACCGTCGAAGAAGCGGAATACCGCATGACTCTAACTTATTCGCCAGTATAATAAATTATCCCGCGGCAATTATTCTTAACAAACACGCCATTTAAACCAAACGGTTCGACGACTGACGGATTTATCAAACGTCGCGACGCCATCTTGAAAGAAGCGAAAACGCCTATACGTAAGTTCGAGAACGACGGCATGAAAGACAAAAAAACGCCCGATTCAAACGCAATCCATCCGATCGCGGGATACGACAAGAAAATCTACGTCAAACCGACGATAAAGAATCCAAACATTATCGTCGGCGACTTTACCTATATCGCCGATTCCGATTTTGAAAGTCATGTGACACATCATTACGAGTGGAACAACGACAAGTTAATCGTCGGCAAGTTCTGTCAAATTGCGGCTGGCGTGGAATTCATGATGAACGGCGCAAACCATCAAATGAACGCCGCGACGACCTTCCCTTTTTACACGCTGGAAGGATGGAACATGGCGCCGCCGAAGCCGTCCGATCTTCCCCTCAAGGGCGACGTCGTAATCGGCAACGACGTATGGATCGGTCAAAACGCGGTTATTCTTCCGGGCGCGCATATTGGCGACGGCGCGATTATCGGCGCCAACAGCGTCGTCGGGGGCGAAGTCGAGCCTTATACGGTCGTCGTCGGCAACCCGGCGAAAGTTCTGAGAAAACGTTTTGACGACGAGTTGATCGGTCTACTGCTTCAATTTCGATGGTGGGACAAAAGCGTCGAAGAGATCGACAATCTGATTCCCATTTTGACCTGTAGCGATTTGGAAAAAGTCAAAAAGGAACTGAAGACAAGGCTGAAGTCGGCGTCGCTTTGAAGATTATGGGACTTTTTTAGCGACGACGCGGCGTTTTCCCGCTGTTATGTTTGTAATCTTGGTATGTTCGTAACCGCGCTTAGACGCGTAACAATCATGAGCGGATCGACGAAACAGATCGAAACTAGTAGGATAATCACATGGATTTTTACACGCGTAGCCAGTTGCCGATAATTTCGTTCGAAGAAGAACCTGAGTTTCTGGACAATGCGTTAATTCGGCAAGCGCTGTATGAAAAGCCGTGTAACCTCGTTTTTGTCGAGGTTCGAGATAAACTGTACGGCATAGCTAGCTTTGGGGACGTCGTTCGAGCAGGAGAAGGACCGGTTCCCGTCAATCGAAATTTTACCGCGCTTAAAGGAAAGCAGTTCATGAAGGCGCGGGAAATCTTTCGCGAGAAGACAAATATCTTAGAGATTCCGGTTACGGACGAAGAGGGACGTCTGACGGGCATGTGCAGTAAGAACGACGATCTGCTTTATCTTGAGTACAACCGCCCCTGGGAGGGCAACCGTTACGCGCGTCCTTTTCTCAACAAACATAAAGTCGTGCGCGTCGTCCGAACGCCGAAAGGGGACGTCCGGAGGCAGAGGCTCGTCGACCTCTGGATAGAAGAATTCCAGAAGTACGGCGTTTCCTGCGAAATGATCGATCTTTGCGATATTCTTGAATTGCAGATGGATCAGACGCCAATACTCTTCGTAGACGAGGAGTTGTGTCTCGGAAGCAAGTTTTTAATCGAAGGTCTAAACAGGCATACGTACAATACAAGCATAACCTTTACCTTCAGACTCTTCGAACGGAAAGCGACGGAACTCGGATTTGACGCGCTGATCGCAAAGCTCGCAGAATCCGGGATTAAAGTTTACAATATGCGCTATTCCACGGAACAAAATACAGAGGGCCGCCGTCGCCTATGGAAAAGCATGTATCGCATGAGGGAGTTAATGGGAAAACCTTATGTCATGCCCTCTTACGCGCAGGGTTTCTATGAAGAGTTCAACGTCGGAGATTACGCCGCCGAGGTCGGAAAATTAACCTTCAACATCGAGGCCAGCAACGTATATTCCCGTCTGAAGGACGTCAAAAGCCGTTACCTGAACGTTGTCAATGGGGAACGAATAACAGTTGGTCAGCCTTCGGAGGCGGAGCGTTCCATTTGGTTCTTCGGCCCCTGTCTTATGGTCGGAGGCTACGTAGAGGACAAACACACGATTGAAAGTTTCCTCCAAGAGCGGCTTAATCGCGAAGGATATTCATGCAGGGTCGTCAATTGCGGATGCTATGACACGCCCTATCAAGAAATGATACGCATTACGTCGACTCCTATGAAGCCGGGAGACGTCGTTGTGTTGCACGTGGACAATCAACCTTTTACGGCTGCGGAATCCATTGATATAATGGAAATTCTGGATCGAAACAACGTTCCGACAGAATGGCTTCTGGACGCGCCCACACACGGCAACCATAAGGTCAACCAGATTTATGCGGACGAATTGTTTGATCGCATGGTTCGCGACGGAGCGCTGACCGGCAAAGCGAACAATGGAGAAGGTCGATCCCTGCTTACCTGCGATCTCGCGGTCAACACCCTCTTCTTAGACCTTCATTTTGACAATTACCATCCCGTAGAGGGCAAAAGAGTCGGAGGAATCGCTTTACATGGCAACCCGTTTACGCTCGGGCACCGTTACCTGATTGAGACCGCGTCTAAGCAGGTAGATCGGCTGTTCGCGTTGCTTACCGAAGACGAAGCGGGAATTTTAAGCTTTGCGGAACGGTACGCCATGGCGATCGAGGATACTAAACATCTTCCAAACGTCACGATCGTCCCCGGAGGACCGTTCTCCGGTACGAGAAATGATTTTGCCGTGTACTTTGTCAAGGTGGAACCCACGACTATGCGCGAGGGTACCTACGCAAGTTTTAAAATTTTCGCCGAAGTCATCGCAAAACGACTTGGGATTACCTGCAGGTTTATCGGAGACGAGCGGCACTGTCCTCAGATGCAGGTCCACAACGAACTTGCGAAAGAAATGATGCCGAGCTACGGAATCGAAGTAATCGAGATTCCCCGCGCCCAAGCGGAAGGCGGCTCCATCTCCGCCTCACGGTCGCGCCGCGCCGCCGCCGAAGGAGATCGGGAAACCTTGCTTGCGAACGTTTCAAAGTCGACGTACAAGATCCTTGTTGGCTCAGACGACTAGCGTCGCGCGTCTCAACGATTGTTCAACGACGTCGTCTTTCCGGAATCTCTCTCGAAAATCGCAATACGAACGCGCCGCGAAGGAAAACGCCCGCTCGCCGAAAAACAGACGGACTCGTCAATTGCCGTCTGTGTGGAAAAAACCTGAAAATGTGACTCAAATTATCTTCGCTTGGAAAATAACAAGACTTTTAGCGACGATATGACGTTTTCCTACTGTTTTATCTGCAAATCGGGGTATATTGTACGGCGTCGGTCAAGGCGCGCTCGGACGCCTGACAATCTAGAATTGAACGCTTGATCATATGGGGCGCATGCCAATTTTGAAGCGCGCGTCGGAAACGAGTCGGCGGCAATCAGAAGAACCATTCATTAAATCGGTACGTCACATGGATTTTTACACGCGTAGTCAGTTGCCGGTAATTTCATTCGAAGAAGAACCTGAGTTTCTGGACAGAGCGTTAATTCGGCAAGCGCTGTGTGAAAAGCCGTGTAACCTCGTCTTTGTCGAGGTTCGAGATAAACTGTACGGAATCGTCAGCGCCGGAGATATTGCTCGAGCAGGGAACGCCCCCGTCCCTGTCAATCGGAATTTTACCGTACTTAAAGAAAAACAATTCATGAAAGCGCGGGAAATCTTCTGTGAAAGCGAGACGATTCGCGAGATTCCGACAATAGACGGCGAAGGTCGTCTGACAGGCATGTGCAGTAGGAACGACGATCTGCTGTATCTTGAGTACGACCGCCCTTGGAAGGGCAACCGTTACGCGCAAGCGTTTTTTGACAGTCTGAAAATTCTATTCGTCGTCCGACCGCCGAAGGGCGACGTAAGGCGACAAAGAATCGTCGACCGCTGGATAACGGAAATCCAAAAGTACGGCGTTCCTTGCGAATTGATTGATTTTGAAGATATTCCTGAACGGCAGCGGGAAAAGACGCCTGTGCTCCTAGTGGACGAAGAGACGCGTCTCGGGGCGAAAACGGTCGTCGAGTACATAGACGGCGCATGGCTCGCCGAGGCGGTCGTTACTTTCAGGCTATTTGAACGACGCGCGTCCGAACACGCTTATGACGCGCTGATCGAAAAGCTCGCAAATTCCGGGGTCAAAGTTTATAGCATGTTCTATACTAGGGACGAAACCACGGAAGGCCGACGTCGTCTATGGGAGGGCATGCGAAAATGGGCCAAGAAACCAGGCGCGAACGAAGCCGTTCCGCGCGTCCTGCCGTCCCACGTTCAAGACTTCTACGGCGAACTCAACGTCGGGAATTATGCCGCCGAAATCGCAAAATTTCAGTTTAACGTCAAGTCTAACAGCGTATATACCCGGCTATTGGACGTCCAAAGCCGCTATCTGAACATCGTCGACGGAAAGCGCGTGACCGTCGGTCAACCATCGGACGCAGAACGCGTTATCTGGTTCTTCGGAGCCTGTTTCGTAATCGGCGCGTTCGTGGAGGACAAACACACGATTGAGAGCTTTCTTCAAGAACGGCTCAATCAGGAAGGATATTCGTGCAAGGTCGTTAACTGCGGATGTTGGGAAACGCCATACCAAGAAATGATACGAATCATAGCGACGTCCATGAAACCGGGAGACGTCGTCGTTCTGAATGTAAACAACCAGCCCTTTGCAGACGCCGAGTCTGTCGATATGACGGAAATTCTGGACCGACATAACGTGCCGACAGGATGGATTATGGATCTGCCTGGGCACTGTAACCACAAGGTCAATCAAATTTACGCGAACGAGTTATTTGAACGAATGGTCCGCGACGGCGCGCTGACGAGCAAGACGAATCAAGAAGAACGTAAAACAATGCTCGACTGCGACCTCGCGGTCAATTCCCTCTACTTGGACCTTCATTTTGACGGGTATCGTCCTGTCGAAGGCGAAAAAGTCGGAGGAATCGCTTTTCACGGGAATCCGTTCACGCTCGGACACCGTTGTCTCATTGAATACGCGTCGAAGCATGTGGATCGACTCTTCGCGATATTGACAGAAGACGAAGCCGGATTGTTAACCTTTGCGGAACGCTATGCAATGGCGCTTGAGGGGACTAAAGATCTTCCGAACGTCACAATCGTGCCAGGCGGCCCCTTCTCCGGTTCCAGACATGATTTTCCCGTATACTTCGTTAAAACTGACCCCGAAAGTATGTGCAGGCGCTCCGTCTTGCACCTAGAGATTTTTGCAAAGGTTATCGCGAAACGTCTTGGAATCTCCTGTCGATTCATTGGAGACGAACGCCACAACGAACAGATGAGCGCCTTCAACGAACTGATCAAGGAAATCATGCCGCATTACGGAATCGACGTAATCGAGATTCCTCGCGCGCAGGCGGAAGGTCGCTCCATATCCGCCTCCCTGTCGCGCCGCGCCGCCTTCGACGGCGATCGCGAAACGTTACGCGCTAATCTTCCGGAAACAACGCTCAGGTTCTTCGTCGATATAGACGACTACGCAAAGGCGCAGAGTCGCGAAGAGTAATCTCTAAATCTCTGTTTCCCGAAGCGTTTCTTAGGACGTCGAAGCGGAAACGCGACGACGTCCTCTGTGTAAATAGGGACCAGAACAAAGAATACTCCGATTTCTAAACGCGAAACGCGGCGCCGAGTCGGTCTTTTTCGAGGAGGCGTCCGGCGAAATCTTGGTCGTTGTATACGCTCCCAACCAGAACTGAGAGATCGTCACTAAAGACAATGTTCTCGGGCAAGTCTTCAAAACGGGACGACAATCGCGTCTCGCTCGTCCCGATCCCGACCTCTTTGCTAGCGATTTCTCGTGGAAGGTCGATTAGAAGAAAACTATTTCTCCGCCTTGACGCCCAGCAGCGCCCACCGCAAAAACGGCGTCCGCGAAACGATCGCGTTGAGCCCGTAACCGACGGCAAATCCCGCCGCGCCGGTGAGGACGTATACGAGAATCACGGGAAGATTCGCGCAGCAGCGGCTCGCAACCAACGCCAACGCGCTAATTCCCAGATAGTGAAAAACATACAGACCGAAACTGCGATTTTTCAGCCATGTCGTCACGGCGTTTTCGAAATTGAAATACTTATTGGAGACGCCCAGTATTGTTAGAATGGCAAGCCATGCGAATCCGACAGAAAGAGGACTGATAAACGCCGGGTCGGCGGCGAAATTCTCGCCGAAATACTCGTTGCGATACGGTATGAAAAACGCGACGCACGCGACCGCAAGCGTCGTCCAATATCGGCTGAGTTTGTCGACGATCTCCTGACGCGCGAAAACATAATACCCCAAAAAGAACGCCGCGCCATAGACGCCAAAACGATAACAGATAATCACGGGCGCGTTCAGAACTTGAGCGAAAAGCCACAGTACGACGCCCAGCGACACGACGCCTAGGAACGGAAGCTTTCCCGCAAGACGATACAGCTTTCCCTTCTCGAATTTTCTCAAGAAATAGAGCGTCAACGAAAAAAGCCACAGCAGATGCAGAAACCACAGAACGCCCGTCCCCGAGAACGTCATGATGAGAAACATCATCGGCTTGGGAGTCTCCGCCGGGATTTTCTCAAAAACGCCTAATAGGCTCATGTTTACCCATCCCTGAATCCATCCGAAGAACAGTACGCCGACGGTCGACGGGACGAGGAGCTTTCGCGTCCTGCTTTTTAAGTATTCCTTCTCCGAACGACCGTCCAAATAGAGTCTCGACGAAATCCCGGAAATCAGGAACAAAATCATCATAAACCAAGGGTACAGCAAGTATTGAACGACGTCCCACGGCTGACTGTATTTCGACGGTTCGTTCGCCCAAAACGGTCCCGGCCCTCCTTCGACGCCCTCAGCGTTGTACATGTAGAAAACGTGGTAGATTACCACGAGGATGACGACGCTGAATCTGATATTGTCGAGGTAACGTCTTCTCATAACGGCAGATCGAATATGCAAAAAAGTTGAAACCAATCTTCTGAATTCTTGATACTACCGTAACGCCGCGTCAAAGTCAATGTTTTTCGAAAACGGCGTCGTCGCGACTCTCTGCGAAACAACGAGTTATAAGAACTTTGAGATTCACGGCAACGATCCTTAACGGCAGATTCAAATCGTCCTTTAGGCGCGCTTTTCTTGCGGTTTTAGGGGCAAATTAACTGTTGTTGTTTGTCGGTCTAAATACGATCTTCTCGTATAGCGCGCCAAGAGTTGGGAAAGGCGACCGATTCGTTCGTAGGAGATCAGACGGCACAGCGCGTCGGTCACGCGACCGTACTTGCGATAGAAGAGATTGAACAACCAGTAGGCCGCCCGCTGGCGTTTTGCCGCAGGTCTACGACGGTAGATGTTTTTCAGACTGTAAACCTGCCGATAAATCCACAGATATCCTTGACGCAGTTCCTCCGCCGTCATCTCTTTCGGCTTAAAGACCACGTTGGCGGTGTTATATAGCGACAGATCGTCGGTCGTAATACGACCTTCCGCCTTCATGCGATCGTAGAGCGCCGTGCCCGGATAAGGCGTTAGAATGTGCGAAGTGACCGTCTCGATGCGGTTTTTGACGATCCAGTCGAGGGTGGTCTGAAACGTCTCCGGCGTGTCGCCGTCCAGCCCGAAAACGAAGCTCCCGTTAATCATAATTCCCCGTCGATGAATCTCTTCGACCGCGCGTTCGTAGGCGTCGATATGATTCTGGCGTTTATGAACGCTCGCGATAGAACTCGGCGAAACGCTTTCAAAGCCAATGAAGAGGCTCCGGCATCCGCTGTCCCGCATAAGATCCAGCAGTTCGGGATCATTCGCCGCGTCGATCGAAACGGCGGCGTTCCATAGAAGCCCCATAGGGCGGATTCGTTCGAGAAAAGCCCGAGTCCAGACGCGGTTGCCCGCAAAATTATCGTCGATGAACATGACGTGCTTCTGTCCGATCGTCTTAATGTCGCGAATCACGTCTTCAATGGGGCGGTTGACATATTGGCGCTCCCGACTGCTATTGTAGCAGAAATCGCAGCGGAACGGACAGCCACGACTCGTATGAACGACGTTGCAGAACAGATAAGGCTGCGCGGCGATCATATCGTAGGCGGGCGAGACGATATCCTCGCCCCGAAGGCGTCCTTTGCAACGATATCGTTTTTGCAGGCGTCCGTTTTGCAAATCCGCCATAATATCGGGCCAAGTTCCCTCCGCCGCGCCGATGCACAGCGCGTCGAAGGCGTCTTCGGGGATGAAGTCGGCGGCGGAGGTGATATGAATCCCGCCGGCGACGACGGGAACGCCCCTACGGCGATAAATTTGGGCAATCTCCATCGCGCGTGGCAAGACGTCGACCGTCACGGAAAGCCCTACGACGTCCGGGGCGTCTGAAAAATCGACGGAACCAACGTTCTCGTTCTCAACCGTAACCCGATGCTTGGGCGTGAGAATCGCCGCAATCGTCAGTAGCCCAAGCGGCGGCGCCATGTGCAATTTGAGGTCGGTATCCATAGGACGCTTGATCATGCGCGGTTGAATCAGCTTGACAAACATGGCTCGCCCCTTCCAGGTCTAACGTGGCTCCTGATCGGCTTCCCAACGCCGCCAAATTTCACGGCAAAGAAACGCGGTTCACCCGAATTAACGAAACAGTTCGAAACCGGATAATACGCCAGAAACGCATAAATGTCAATGCAAAATTATCAAGAAACAGTAAATATATGCCACATTACAGAAAATTAATATCTAATATCATTCATTGATCGTTTGATTCAAGAGCGGCGGAAAGTCAATTTCAACGGCAAAGGGACGTCGCATAGAAAAAGATCAACAATTTTTTCTAGGCGAATAGACTTTCAAATATCTCTAAGGTTTCCGGACTCATTCTGCGAACATATCCGGAAAAGGAAACGACTGACAGTTTTCCGTTCTTATCGAAACGAAGCGATTTGAGCGAGTCGTCGGAGGGTCCGAAAAGGAGTCGCGGGACGAATTCGTCCGGCATGATTCGCGGTTCGATGGAAGAACCGTTCCCCGACGCGGCGCTTTCGGAGCAGCATGTTATCGGCTTCTGATGAGGCGCGAAGGAACATGTCGGAGCCTGATTCGATTCGTTCGTTCGCGGACGAACGCCTTTCGGAACGATCGCGCCGCGAACGAGACCGGTTTCTCGAAGTTGATATTCAAACGCGGGTTCAACTCTATCTACGGGCAATCGGGCCATAACCGCTAACTTGCCGTTTGCCAGAGCGACAGGAAAGATCACGTCGCCAACTTTGACCTTTACCAAAGAAGATTCCCGAAGATGACGACCGCCGTATACGACGCGAATCGGTCCAGCGTCCCCCGCCTTCTTCAACTCTTCGACGCGATCTTTCGCCCAGAAAACCGTATACCCGTCCATACGCGCCTCGCTTAGGGGACGTCGGAAAGAAAGAGTTCGACAATCTCACACATTCGGCGCGCCCGTCGCTAAAACATTGTCGAATATCATTGTCGAAACGTGATTTTCCAACGCCCCTTCCGCCCGTTTCATTCTAATTTTCCATACGTTTCGTCGTCCACGGGCTCGCACCACTCGTTACTAGCGTTTTCGCCGGGGATCTCCTGCGCGATATGCTGGAACCAAGAATCGGCGGCGGCGCCGTGCCAATGCTTGACGTTCGCCGGAATGTTGACCACGTCGCCGGGATGCAGTTCTCTGGGCTCCTTGCCCCATTCCTGATACCATCCGCGTCCGGAAACGCAAATCAACATCTGTCCCCCGCCCTTGTCCGCATGATGAATGTGCCAGTTGTTGCGGCAACCGGGTTCAAAAGTAACGTTGAACGTAGGGATCTGCGCCGTCGTAAGGGGCGCGAGATAGCTCCGACCGGTAAAATACTGCGCGTAAGCGTCGTTCGGTTTTCCAACGGGAAACGCCGATAAGCCCGAGGGAACTCCGGGGGGAAGCTCGGTTTCTTCGTCGTCGCCGTAGACCTCTTGAATCAAAGGAAACGTACTCCACGCCTTCGGCCAACCGCAGTAAAACGCCAGTTGCGTTACGATCTCGACGGCTTCCGCTTTAGTAACGCCGTGTTCTTTCCCGATCGTAAGATGGGCTTTAAGCTGAGGATACTGTCCCGCCGAGAACAAAGCCGCGATCGTGATCATGCTTCGGTCTCTAAGCGAGAGTTCCTTTTCACGCGACCAAACTTCGCCAAAAAGGACGTCGTCGTTCAACTCCGCAAATTTCGGAGCAAGCTCGCCAAGATTGTCTCTTCCCGCCGTTTGTTTCTTCATTTTTTTCGCTCCTTTCTGTTCGCTATCCTGCGTTTTCGCGTCGGTTTTGTCGGACGCCGTCTGCGATTCCCGCTCTTCGGAACTAGAAAAGACCAGCCCGGCGCCTCCGCATACGGCAAACGACAAGAGCGCAAGCGCCGTAACCAAATGTTTTTTCATCGGCATTCGTTGAAACCTCCAGTAGTTCTTCGCGCGAATACTTAAAAACCAATTTCGACGCTGAAACGAAACGCTCTCGCTAGTCCGAAAACGACGTTCCAACGATTTCCCTACCGCCTAAAATATTCGCGTCCAACAAAGGTCAAGGTCAGTTTTGAGGGAGAATACCTTCTATCGTACAAAACGGCGCGGGGATTTCAAAGGGGCGAAAGTCTAAAGGCGACTCTTTTGCGCGCCATTTTTTTCGAGCGACGCAATCTTGACTTCGAAACTGACGATAGATTTCATTCACTTATTCACTGATAAAAGTGAATGAATTGTGAATATTCACTCTTGGCGTTGATTTTCACATGAGAACAGAGTATAATGCCCCCAGAATGATTTTCGGAGGTCTAACATGGAATACGAGAATGAACGGACAGAGTTCAAATCGCGGGTAACAGACGAAATCTATAAAGAAGTGATTGCCTTTGCCAATACGGACGGAGGCGTCATTTATGTAGGAATCGACGACCAAGGAAACGTCGTCGGACTGGAAGACACGGACGGGAGCTATACCCGCCTGACAAACGGCGTCCGCGACGCGATTCAGCCGGACGTGACCATGTTCGTCCGCTATGTTTTACAGGACGATCGTGTAATCCGAATCGAAGTGAGCGAAGGCAGTTACAAGCCGTACTACCTGAAAGGCAAGGGATTGAAACCCACGGGCGTGTTTGTCCGCCAGGGAGCCTCTTCCGTTCCCGCGTCCCCTGACCTGATCCGTCGGATGATCCGGGATTCGGACGGCGGCGTGTTCGAGGAAATGCGCACCCCAGAACAGGAACTGACCTTCGCCGAAGCGGCAGCCGCCTTCAAGCGGTACGGAGTGGACTTCGGCGAAGATAAATACGTTGCGCTCGGCGTCCGCAGTCTTAACGACAGCGCGTATACTAACCTCGGTCTGCTTTGTTCCGATCAATGCCGTCACACGGTAAAGATTGCAGTCTTCGGCGACAGGGAAAATACAGCGTTCAAGGACGCTCGGGAGTTCGGGGGATCAATCTTTCGGCAACTAGACGATTCGTATGCGTACCTTTCCCTCTGCAATCGAACGCTTTCTGTCTTTGAAGGACTGGAACGAATCGAGAATAAGGACTACCCCGACGAAGCCCTCCGCGAGGCTCTGCTCAACGCGCTGGTTCACCGGGATTACAGTTTCAGCGGAAGTATCGTCGTCAATGTGAACGACGACGCCATGGAGTTTATTTCCCTCGGCGGGCTGGTTCCGGGTCTGACCGCCGAGGACGTCAGAAGCGGGATTTCCCAGCCACGAAACCGAAGACTCGCCGAAATCTTTCACAGACTGAAACTTATCGAATCCTATGGAACGGGGATTCGCCGCATTTACGCCTTATACTCGAATTGCTCCGAACAACCGGAAATCGTCGTAACGCCGAATGTCTTTAAACTGATTCTTCCGAATATGAACGCTGCGGCGGAGAAGACGAAACAGGAGAAGCTCGCCCGTCTGGACGAGGCGACGCCGCAGATGAAGACGGTGTTAGACTATCTGACTGTTCACGGCGAAATGAGCGAGAAAGACGTGGAAGCTCTTCTTGGTATAAAGAAGACTCGCGTCTACTTGCTGGCTCGACAGATGAGCGAGCGCGGGCTGATAGAAATCGTCGGACGGGGCGCGGGCAAGCGATTCAGACGCGTTATATGACATGAAGTCAGCGTAACGTCAGCGCGACGCCGATCAGAATCGCGACGACAACGAAAATCGCAGTCGTCGCCTTCTTGCGTTTTCCGCCGTCGTCGGCGTTCTTAGACGGCTTAACGATTGAAGCGCAAGAAGCGCCGAGGAACGTAAACGCGGTAAGGATCGCGAGGTTTTCGGCGAAGACGAGAACGGCGGGTTTTTCATAGTCGAGAAACGCAAAATGCATGCGGAAGAAAATATATTCCGGAATGCGATTCTTGACAAAAAGCCAAAACCCGACGCCGGACAGAACGGCAAAGATCGCCGCAAGAGTCGTTTTGACCTTGCCGTTCCATCGGAACCCCGCCGTCAACGTCGGAACGTGCAAGCCTAGATGCAGTCCGACGAGGATAAAAGTCCAGAAGGACATGGCGAGGTGATAACGCCGCGCGAAAGAGGCGGGCAGGAATCCATACAAGAACGGGGTCGCATGGGCGCTCATCGCCATGCCGCAGAGCGCCGTCAGAACGACGGACGTCAGCAGAAGCGCTGTCGCAAAGACCGTAACGACGCGATAGGCGTTATACTTCCCCTTAAAAAGGGAAGTCGTCCATTTGCGATTGAGAACATGGTGCAAAACGAAAACGACGACCGTCGCGACGCCGAGCCATTCGTGCCATTTCTCCCCGGTAACCTGATACGCGATCAGGAAAAGCAGGAGGACGGTCATGCAGACGTCGACGACCTTCTTGACGATATTTTTCCCTTTGCCTTGCATGAACCGCCCTCCCCCGACTTTCATTTCAACCCGTCGATCCAAGCGCGGAGTTTATCGTCCGACACGTTTCCTCCGAACCGCTGGCCTTTGCGCCAGTCGCCGCTTCCCGCGCGTTCGGCAAGATTCTTATCGCTTCTGCCGACGTCGCTGCTCCCGGACGTGCAGAACGGGATCATCGTAATCCCGTCAAATTCATAGCTTTCCACAAAGGTATCCAGGATGCGCGGCTCTTCGCCCCACCAGATAGGAAAGCCGACGTAGATTTTAGAGTATCCCTCGAGAGAAAGCGGTTCGCTTCCGATCGCCGGGCGGACTTTCTTATCTTTCTGTTCCAAAGTCGTTCGGCTTTTCTCGTCGTTCCAGTCGAGGTCGGCGGTCGAATACTCCTGCGCGGCCTTGATTTCATAAAGCTCGGCGTTTTCAATCGCCGCGATCTTTTCGGCGACGCCTTTCGTCGTGCCGGTCGCCGAGAAATAGACGACCAAAACTTTTTGACCGTCTTGACCGGCCCCTGTTTGAACCGCGTCCGCCGAACCTTCCGACGTCGCCGACGATCCGCCCGTCGTCGCGCCGGCGCCGGCGGAATCAGACGTCTTACCGCCGGAACAGCCGACAAGTCCGACGATCAGCAGAAGAGGAAAGAGGATCGCTATCGCTTTTTCCATGGTTTATCCTTTCGGTTATATCTTTCGTCGAGTCAAGTTACAGTGTTATTAAACGTTTCAGCGCCGAACGCCCGCCGTCGTTTTCGTCCGACTCAAAGCAGTTTGAGCGCCGTCCGTTATTTTGCCGTAAAGTCGCCGTGTTTCAAGAGCAAATTTCGCGCGTTCTCCACGTAGATTTGCTCTCGTATACCGTCGTATTTCGGGTTGGGTCAAAGCGCTGTTTCTTCGCGACGACGATATTGACGGAGCGTTTTCCCGTCTCGCGGATTCCCTTGTTGATATAATGCGCTTGAACGAGGGAAACCGTCAGATGACTGTGCGCGGCGAGACAGTGGTAAAGGGCGAGCGTCGCGCCAAAGTTTTTCTTACTCGTTATTTCATCTCCTTTTCGCCTCGTTGTCGACTTCCAAGAAGTCGGATCAGGCAGTCATAGGTAATCTCGTAAATAGACCGACTCGCATAGTCGACGCCCGCCTCTTTCATCGCCGCCTTCTGTTTTTCCGTAACGGCGGCGTAGGGATAGACGCCAAACATGAACGGAAGGAAGACATAGACGATCTTCTGAATCTCCGCGTCGGTCGTCTCGGGACAGAATTTTTTCAGAAGTTCGCGCAGGAGTTGGATCGATTTGCCGTAAGCTCTTTTGAAAGACGTCAGCCTCTCAAGGCGGCTGTTCGCTTCCATATCGTAGTTGTTCATCGAAAGCAACTTCAAGAGTTGTTCGCGGTTAGCGAGAGATTCGGCGATCGCTTCCGAAAGTCCTTCCGGCGAAAGGACGTCATGCTCGTTCAAAATCGCGGCGAGCGCGTCGCTCCAGCGGTCGTATTCCCTCTCAAAGAGCGCCAGAAAGATTTCTTCTTTCGACTGAAAATAATTGTAGATCGTCGGTCGCGAAAAAGGCGCCGCCTTGCCAATCTCTTTGAGAGTAATCTCCTTGAAGCTCATCGTCTTATAGAGTTTTTCACAAACGTTGACGATTTCCTCGCGGCGTTCCGCCAGCAACTCCGGCGTTCCTTTAATCATAACGTCTCCTTCTAGGTCTGTCCGTTCGTTGACACGGCGTCAACAGCGTCATTATAGTCCGTCGTTGACGCCGTGTCAATGGTTTTTTCGTAAATACTTTTTCATAAAAACAAGGACGTCGTCAAAAAACCGCGACGAAACAAAAACGCCGACGAACGACGCATGACGTCCGTCGGCGTTTTCGTCGCTTTTGTCAGCGCGTCGTCACGATGTTTTGGCGATCGCCTTGAGATCGACGGCGAGCTGTTCGACGCGGCTGACGCCGACGATGACGCTCGTAACGCCGGGCTGTTCCAAGACCCAAGCGAGCGCCGACTCCGCAAGCGTCTCGCCGCGCTCCGCCGCCTGACGGTTCAGGTCCTGCAATTCCTCGAGGAGTTCGGGAGTGAGCGCGCTTCGTTTCAGGGAGAAGTTGAGCGCCATGCGGCTGTCCTCGGCGATTCCATTCAAATAGCGATCCGTCAGCAGTCCTTGCGCCAGCGGCGAGAAACTGACGAAGCCGATTCCGTTGTCGCGGCAGAAGTCGAGCTTTCCCTCTTCGATCGGCGCGTGATCGAGAAGATTGACGCGATCCTGATAGATTAGTAACGGAACGTCGCGGTCGCGAAGATATTTCTCCGCAAACTGCAACGCTTGCAGCGGCCAGCGGCTTATGCCGACGTACAGCGCTTTCCCCCGCTTGACGACGTCCACAAGCGCTTGGAGCGTCTCCTCCAGCGGCGTATTTGGATCGAAACGATGGCTGTAGAACAGATCCACGTAATCGAGACGCATGCGTCGTAGGCTCTGGTCGAGACTGGAAATAAGATATTTCCTCGAGCCCCAGTTCCCGTAAGGACCCGGCCACATGTCGTAGCCCGCTTTCGTGGAAATGAACAGTTCGTCGCGATACGGTCGAAAATCGTCGTCCATCAGCCGTCCAAACGTCTCTTCCCCCGTTCCGTAGGGAGGTCCGTAGTTGTTCGCGAGGTCAAAATGCACGATCCCATGATCGAAAGCGTATCGGGCGATCGCGCGACTCCGCTCATACGGCGCCGCATAACCGAAATTCTTCCAAAAGCCAAGGCTGATCTTCGGCAACAACACGCCGGAGCGTCCGCACCGACGAAACATTTTATCGCCGACGTCGTATCGATCGGGGGCGGCTACATAGGGTTCTTTTAAATCCATCGTTTCGTTATCTCGTTATGTAAAAGGAAATTTGAACGTCGTCTAGGGAAAATCGAAAAACCGACGGCGACGCAAGCGCGGTCGGTTTTCCAAAAGAATAACAGGTCTGTCGCGCGGCGTCCAGAACAACGACCGTCGTTCAGAACGCCGCGAGACGAATTACCGCGTCATTTGAACTCGCCGAAACGCAATTTCGTGCGATCGACCGGCTCGTTAAGGAACTGGATCGTGGTAGACGGTCCCAAATCGGCGGGCGCGTCCCAAGCGGAGAGTTTCCATACGACGTCGCCGTCGGGCGTCGTTTCGATCGCTTGAATCGCGGGGACGATCGGATCGGAGAGTTCGCGGCTCCAGAGATTCTGCCAGTTGGTGATTACCGTGTCGCCGTTCGGGAGCCGATGCGCCTTCTGTCCGCTCACGTTGGAACGGAAAGCGCCGTCGACCTTGACGAACGCGGGCGGTCCCTGTTTTTTCCAGTCGAATTCCCAAACCTTTTCGCCGTCGCGGGTAAATTCGCGCACGAAACCGCGGTTGCTCGCGACGAGGATATTGCCGTTTTCGAGCTCTTCAACGCCCCACGCGCCGGGACATTCCCAACGTCGGAGTTCCTTGCCGTTGGAATCGAACTCAATCGCGGCGTTGTATTCAAAGGAACCGAGGAGCATTGTCCCGTCTTTCGTGAGACGAATATTGCGCATCTGCCCGTGGGAACCGCCGTCTCTAAAGGGAAGCGGAATGCGCTTGAGTTCCTTCATCGACGGAATCTCCATCACGACCGCCTCGAACGGACGACCGCATTGAACGTAGAGAATCTTGTCCGTTCCAATCGGCTGGAGGCTGTGAATCTCGTAACCGTTGGGGGCGTCCATCTTCCAGACGACGGAATATCCGTCCTCCGTATTCAAATCGGGGACGATCTCGCGGATTCCGTACTGATGCGCCATGAGAATATGCCCGTCGGAGAGAAGAATCGCGTCGGAAATCTCGCCGCGTCCTTCGGGATCGTCATAACGCCAAACGACGCGTCCGTCCTTGACGATAAACATCTTATGTTCCGGGCGTTCGCCGGCGTAGAGGAAATCGAACTTCTCGAGTCCGGAGTCGTTTTTCACGGTCGGAATATCGGTCGAAATCGGCGTAAACCGAAGCTTGTAGCTCAGCTCGTCCGCGCCCTGATAATTACCCGGATACGGCGTTTCGTACTTCGGTAGACAGCAGTCGGAAAAACAGCTGTTGTTGCCGATCCCGCGACGCCAGTAGTCGAAATGCGCGAAAAGCTCGGGACGCTTCGTCAAATCAGACCAGTGCAACCGCGTGTAATGAAGGTCATGATCCCATTCCAATTCGTCGAAATGCGAAACGGAGAAGCTAACCACGCCCTCGGTCTGGACGCGTAGATTGACGGGCGTAAGATTATTGATAAGGAGCAGATCGCGAAGGTCTTGGCGGTCGCCGTAGGTCTGCGGGTGGATGTTTTCGTCGACCATATCGCGAACCGACGTCGCATAACGTCCGAGGTAGGAGCCGGTCTGACGGTCGCGATAGTTCGTCTGCGGTCCGCGCGCGTAATACTCGATATTGTCGAATCCCGGCGCAAACCGCATTCCCAGTCCGAGCCGTCGAAGTCCGCGACGCTGCGGTTCGAAGGTCGCCTTCATCTCGACGACGCCGTTGGCGTACACGACGTAAGCGACGGAATAATTCGTTTTTTCACCCGTCGCGCGCATTGTAAGCGTCGCTTTGTTCCCCTGAAGCGTCAGCGGTTCGACGATCTCGTGATTTCTGATCTGCGGGTCGGCGTAATTGTAGCCGCCGTCGCCGTCGTTAACGTCGCGACGCGCCTGCTTTCCTTCCGTGTCGTTGTCGATGCGGCTGAAGTCGTTGTATTCGGGCGCTCCGGCAAGGAGTTCGACGCCTTTATAGACGTAAGAAGCGATCGCGCCGTCTTTATTGAAACGAACGGTGAAATCTTTACCGAAAACGACGTTATCCTTGACGTACAGCGCGCCTTCCGCTTCGACGGGAGGCAGCGCGCCGCGTTCCTTCAGAATAAACTGCTCGTCGGCGAGACGGTACCCCGCGTCCGCCCAGAGCTGCTTCTCTTTCAGACAAAGCCCTGTGAGAAGCGTATACTCCGCGTCGCCGTCCGTCTTCGTCTTGAGCTTGAGCGTATAGTCGGCGGATTTGCCGGCGGGAACGTCGACGTTCATGCGCCCCTCCTCGACGTCGACGCCGTCTTTACGAACGACGTAGTCAAGGTAGAAGAGGTCGCCAAGGTTCACGAAGGGGTATTTGTTGCGAATCGTCAGGACGTCGCCGTTCAGGGTGAAATCGACGTGCTGATAAACCTTCTTGACCTCGGTCAGCTTGGCGGTAAAGGCGCGGTCGGGCGTGACGATTCCGTTGTTCAGATAGTTGCCTTGGAAGGCTTTGTCGTTGTTGTTGTGGCGGTCGAACCACGGGTCGTAATCGTAGCCGCCGGTCCAAGCGTGGAACCCGTCGGCGTCGACGAGTTTGCCGTCGCGGATGCGCGCCGGATCGTAGATCGCCTGATCGACCCAGTCCCAGATGCACGCGCCGACGATACCGGAACTGTTCTCGATCACCTGCCAGTAATCGACAAGGTTGCCGACCGCCTGTCCCATCGCGTGCGCGTATTCGCAGATAAAGAACGGCTTGCCGTTGCGACCGCGCTGTTGATTCCTCGCCGACCCGACGCTGGTATACATTTCAGAATACATATCCGACGCGGAGTCTTCGCCGTGACAATGGACGAAACGGGAATCGAGACGCTTGACCGCGTCGTAGCATCGACGCATATTGTCGCCGTTTCCGTTCTCGTTGCCGAGCGACCAAAACGCGACGCTCGGGTGGTTGCGGTCGCGCAGAACCATCCGCGCGTTGCGGTCGACAAACGCGTCGGTCCAGTTCCGATCGCGCGTGAGCCCTTGGTTCCCGTGACATTCGAGGTCCGCCTCCTCCATAACGTAGATTCCGAAGGCGTCGAAAATCGTATACATGCGCGGGGAGCGAGGATAATGACTCGTTCGAACCATGTTGAGGTTCGCCTGCTTCATCAGCGCGACGTCTTTGAGCATTGTTTCGACGTCGACGTAACGACCGTAAAGCGGATGCGCGTCGTGAATATCGGCGCCCTTGAAGAAAATGCGCTTGCCGTTGACGGTGTAATAATGGTCGTCGCCCCTGTTCACGACGTCGATCTTGCGGAACCCGTATTTCGTCGCGAAGACCATTTCTTCGTTGCCAGACTGGTCGCGCTGCGAGACGATCACGGTATAAAGATACGGTCGATCCGCGCTCCACGGAGCAAGGTTTGAAAGATTTGGAGTCGAGAGCGTAACGTTTCCGGCGCTGGCGCGTTTAACGGAAACAGTCTTTTCGTCCGTCGCCACGACGGCGCCGTCGGCGTCGATCAGTTCTATGCGCGCCGTCTTGACAGAATCGGCGTCGCTACGGTTGTCGAGGGTTACGACCGCTTGAAGCCGTCCCGTCGTCGCGTCGTCGCTCTGCTCGGCGACCGTCAGATAATGGTCGCGTATAAACGTCTTCGGCTTCGCGACGAGATAGACGTCGCGGTGAATGCCGCTCAGGCGCCACATATCCTGTCCCTCGAGATACGAACCGTCGCACCAACGGTAGACGCGGACCGAAAGCTGGTTTTTGCCCGGCTTGACCGCAGAGGTGACGTCAAATTCCGCGTCGTTGTTGGAGCCTTGAGAATAACCGCAAAACTGCCCGTTGACCCAAACGACGCAGCAGCTGTAAACGCCGTCGAAATGGACGAAGACCTCCTTGTTCGACCATTCTTTCGGCAAATCGAACGTCCGGCGATAGAAGCCCGTCGCGTTGTGATCGACGATCCCGTGCTCTTCGTAACCTTCCGTCGCGTAAGGCGGATGGTTGTGGAAGGGATAGCCGGTGTTGTTGTAGGTCGGGAGGTTATACTTGCCCGCCATTTCCCAGTTCATCGGGACGCGAATGTCGTCCCATTCGGAATCGTCAAGATCGGCGGCTTGAAATTCGCTAGAACCGGGACCTTCTTTCGTTCCTTTGACCCAGCGAAACTTCCACGTCCCGTTGAGATTCATAACAAGATCGCTGTTAGAATCGAGCCACGGCGCGTCGTAACATTCGTCTGACGTGAGCGCCTCGCGCGAAGAATAAGGAATATACGTGGCGTGTCCCGGCTCTTTCTTCACGCCCGTAACCCGCTGGTCGCTGATCCAACGAACGTCAAACTCCGTCGAATTCTGAACCGTGTCGGCGTTCGACGCATTCTGACCGTAACTTACGCCGTAAGCGCCAACGTTAAAGGCAAACGCCAAAGACAATCCCAACAGCAAGAGGGAGACCTTTTTCATATAGCAAACCCTTTGAGAAAAAAGAGAATATTCTAACTCATAGCATAGATGTCGTTTAAGAGAACTTGCCGGCCATATGGCGGCTATGCGTCCTCTTTCGACAACGCCGGTTCTTCACCCGCCCCAGTCTTCTTATTTTTCAAAAAACCGGGAGTAAAAGCAAAAGATAGAGAGAAAAAGAAAACCTAGAAATCGTCGCACAGGAAGCGCAACGGAGCGCGATGAATTTTAGTTAGAGCAACCGGCATTGTACCAAACCCTGATCAAAAGGTCGTTTTCTCCGAAACCTGCGCGAGGTCGCGCATGAAGTCGCCAAGAGAAAACGCCCGGCAGTCGACTCGGCTATATGCCAAACCGCCGACGACTTGCGTAGATTGTACGCCGTCGGTCAACGCGTGTCAAGCATTTTAAAAATTTCGGAATGATAAATTCAATTTTCAGCATTCAGCGCCTCCATTAATTCGGAAACGCCGTCGTAAGGTCCATGAAGTTCCTCTCCTTTTTCGGACGCTTCCATCGCGGCGAGCGTAACGGCGTTCGGAACGTTTTTCGTCGCTCGAAATGGAATCTGTCCCTCGCGAACAGATTGCCTCAAGAAAATATTAAAGGCGGTCGTTAAATTCAAACCAAGTTCGGAAAAGAGCGTTTCCGCCTCCTTCTTCAGATTTCAGCCATGCTCAATTGGTTATGCTATCGGCTTAGCGTCTTATCCGTTTACCGCGTTCATTACCGCTTTCCTGATTGAAACGTATAAATCATGCGATAGATTATCGTATTGTTCTTGAAGTCCTTTCTCGCGCGCCGCCCAATCGGGACCGTCGTTCCATGAACCCATTGCTCCAAAGACGTCCGCCCTCGACGCCGCGAGGAATAATCTTAAGCGTTCCTCCGTCAAGTTTGGCATATCGTCCCGCGCCCATTCAGGAATTGAAGAATCGCCCTTACTAGTCAAAATGTCATACGCCTCTTTAAATATCTTTGCAAAATTATCAAACCCCAAGAGACGCGCTAATTCTTCGATTTCTAAAAGCGTCTTTTCAAAATCTCGTCGACACTCTTCATAGGTATATGGCGCGCCTCCGGTCCACTTGAATTCTTTGTAATGTATTGTCCACCCCTTTATCTCCTCGTCAAATTCCCATTTGGCAACCCAAAGAGTTGTTTTTCCATTTGCATATTCCGTAACAATCCCCTGCTTTGTAGAGTTCGAAAAGCCTGCGAATTTTATATTGTCTACTCCAAAACAACTGAGTAAATGAATATCTTTGATCTTGCGTTTTTCTAAGAGCTTATACCAGCTTTGCGCGTCGTTACACTCTTCGACCTTAGAAAAAAGAAATTTTTTCTTCGGAATAAACGAAAGTTTCTCATATTCCTCCAGCTTAAAATCAACAACTCTACCGCCGCGCATTATGTCTTTTACATATAAAACAAGTCTGGATAACTGATCCAATTCTCCGTTCATTGTTACTCAACCCATTCCCTTTCGCTTAATCCCAATCAAAGGATAACGTCCATAAGATTGCGTAAATATTGAAGGAACCGTCGCAGCCACTTTCCGATACAACGAACTAATCGCCAAGCGTTATAACTAAGGGAGACTCGACGGTTCCGTCTAATACTACCCTGAAATAGGAGGATATTCAAGAACCACTTCGAGCGGTAGTTAGAAACGTTGAAGTCTCGTTTTTGCGCGTCGGGACGCCTCAACGGCGATAATTACTATGACGTCGTCAAAACCGTCGCAGTCTGCGACGTAGCCCCGTTCAATGGGTCATGCTGTCGGCGTTGGCGTACAGGGTCTTTCTGCCTGCGCCGATTCGTATCAAAATCCCGTCGTCGACGAGTTTCTTAAGAGCCGATTCAACGGACGAACTGCCAAGTCTTGGACAGCCGACAAGAACCTCCTGCTTTGAAAATTTACCGATTCGTCTCGACGCATAGGTCTTTACGATATCGTACGACGTCCTTTTTGCGCCCGCTTCATGAACTACGGTCAGACGTTCCTCAAATTCGCGGTAACACGAAAGAATCACGCCGAGCATGTATTTTACAAACGGCTCGGGGTCGTTGTTCTCTTCATGCCAGCCCTTGTCGGCTTTTTGAAGCGCGTCGTAATACGCTTCTTTCGTATCCGCTATCGCTTTTTCGATACTGACGTATTGTCCGACAAAGTATCCGCTTCGGTAAAGCGCCAGTAGAGTCAGAATCCTGCTCATGCGTCCGTTTCCGTCGTTGAAAGGATGGACGCGCAGAAAATCCAGAATAAAACACGGAATGAGGATCAGTTCGTCCGCCGATTCCTTATTGAGGGCGATTTGAAAGTTCTCGCATATCGTATTTACGGCGTCGGGAGTTTCATACGGTTCGAGCGGCTTTAAGAGCGTAACCTTCTCGCCGTTTTCAAGAAACATATCGATCTCGTTCGGAACGGTCTTAAACCGACCGCCATACGAATAATTCGTATACTTGAGCAGTTCCCTGTGCAGTTGCAGAATATAATTGCTTTTAACGGGAATCGCGTCGTAATTCTCATGCACAAGATTCAAAACGTTTCGATACCCGAGTATTTCTTCCTCGTCTCTGTTCTGGGGCGTCGTTTTATCCGCCATAAGCCGCTTTAAACGCGAACTTGTCGTAACAATCCCCTCAATGCGGTTGGAAGCCTCGACGCTCTGAACCTTTGCAATCTCAATCAATCTTTTAAGTTCAACCGGTTTCCGACGAAGAAAGAGCTCCTGCTTCCCCTTATATTCGTGAATCTTCGATAGATACGATACGATCTCGTTATCCCAAGTTCTATCAGCCAATTTTGAATAATCAAACGCTCTCATCTGTAACGGCTCCTTTCTCCCAAGGACTCCTCTTTCTCCCAAATTATAACACGTTTTGGGAGAAAGTTTCAATATGATTGGGAGAATTTCCTTTTTTGCCGTAAAGCGTTTTGTCAATTCCTAGCTGCTTGCCGACACAACCTATTTCCAAACAACTATTTATTCTCGTTCAAACAACGTTCTCAATCCTAATCGCGGCCTCCAAAGTTTCTGTAAAAAGCGTTTTTGACAGCCAATCCTCTCATGTTTCATGAAAGTCGAATTTTCTCGAGAATCTACCGTTCGTCAGGCGAAAGAGGTCGTCAATTATAAGGGGGAAACTCCTCTTGAAGTTTCCCCCCTCTTTAAAGAACAATCGAGCTAAAAAATCCTTGAGAAAACCGTCACTCCCACTCGATTGTTGCGGGCGGTTTGGAGCTGATATCGTAGACGACGCGGTTGACGCCGGAAACTTCGTTGACGATACGCGACGAGATTCGGGCGAGGACGTCGTACGGGAGTCGGCTCCATTCGGCGGTCATGAAGTCGATTGTCGAGACGGAGCGCACGACGATCGCGTCCGCCTCGCGCAGACGGTCGAGCGCCTCCTTCGTCACGGAGTCAAGATAATACAGTCCTATTATCAGCGGCGTTGACGTCTGAACTCCTGTTTCAATAAGTATACGACTTTGTTTGTATCGCCCTCGGTTTCGAGAACTCCCGCGTCTTTCAACAATCTTAAATATCGCCAAGCGGTAGTTCTAGTCCTATCCGTCAAAGTCATGACGTCTTGAATCGTAATTCTCCCATTTTTTTCCAAAACCTCAATAATCGGATACGTTTTGTCATATTCTGACCGCTTCAAAACTTGTTTCAAACTTGTTTCATTTTGAGGAAAGGCGGCGCGAAGCCGCTTACTTATCGACGACCCAATTCCCTTTTCTAGCAGAACCTTCTCTGAGGATAAAACCTCGCTCTTCCAATATTTCTATGGCTAATCGGGACTGTTTGTCGGTAATTCCCATTCTTCTCCCAATTTCAGCGCGAGAAATCGTCGGCTCTTTCTTTAAATCTCATAAATCTGACCTACTCGTTTTTCAACTTCGATTTTGCCTGCATTCGCCTGAAATGATTAGCTCCCGATTATTGGTTCTCAAGAGGATCAATCAAGCGGCGTGTCAATTACCCAATATCCGCCGTTTGACGGTCCTTCATGATGGATGTTTCCAGATTTTTTCAGTTTATTGAGGCGATACCTTGCGCCGTCAAGAGAAAGATTCAATTTTAATGAGACGTCTCTTACGTTTGCTTTCGGGTTTTCCTTTAGAAACTCCATCACAACTTGAGAAGGCTTCATTTTATGGTAGTTTTTGAGGTAGTTTTTGCGGTTGTACTACCAGAACTTTCAGTCAAACCATCCAAAACTGAATCGTTCAGACTACCATAAAATCCCTTGTGTATGAAGAATCGACTCACAAAATAGTCGTGAGCCCCGTCTGTTTCAAACTCCGGTAAAGGCGACCCATTCGCTTTAATAGCGCCAAGAATTATTCTGAATCCTGTATTCCTACCTTCTGTCAGATAGGCGAACCGTTGATCACTCCCATTCGATCGTTGCGGGCGGTTTGGAGCTGATATCGTAGACGACGCGGTTGACGCCGGAAACTTCGTTGACGATACGCGACGAGATTCGGGCGAGGACGTCGTACGGGAGACGGCTCCATTCGGCGGTCATGAAGTCGATCGTCGAGACGGAGCGCACGACGACCGTGTTCTCGTACGTTCGCGCGTCGCCCATGACGCCGACGCTGCGCACGGGGAGCAGTACGGCAAACGCTTGCGACGTCTCGCGATAGAGTCCGGCGGCGACGATCTCGTCAACGACGATCGCGTCCGCCTCGCGCAGACAGTCGAGCGCCTCCTTCGTCACGGCGCCAAGACAGCGCACCGCAAGTCCCGGGCCCGGGAACGGATGACGCCATACGAGTTCCTCCGGCAGCCCGAGTTCGAGCCCGACGCGGCGAACGTCCCCCTTGAAAAGCTCTCTTAGCGGCTCGAGGAGCGAAAACTCCAGCTCTTCCGGCAGCCCGCCGACGTTATGGTGAAACTTGATCGTCGCAGCCTGACCGCCCGACTTGCCGCCGCTCTCGATCACGTCGGGATAGATCGTCCCCTGCGCGAGGAACTTCGCGCCGTCGATCTTCTTCGCCTCCTCCGAAAACACGTCGACGAACGTCTTGCCGATGATCTTGCGCTTCTCCTGCGGATCGTCGACCCCTGCAAGCAGCGTCAGGAACCGCTCCTCCGCGTCCGCGACGACGAGGTTGACGTCGAAGTTTTCCCGGAAAACCTTCGCGACGTTCGCGATTTCGTTCTTGCGCATCATCCCGTTGTCGACGCAGATGCACGTCAGTTGCGACCCAACCGCCCGCGAAACGAGCGCCGCGACGACCGCCGAATCGACGCCCCCCGAAAGCCCGCAAATCACGCGTTCCTTCCCGACCGTTTCGCGAATCTTCTCAATCGACGACTCGACGAAATTCTTCGCCGTCCAGTTCTGCGACGAGTGGCAAATCTTCACGATAAAGTTCGACAGCAGTCGACTCCCCTCGGTCGTGTGCGTCACTTCCGGATGGAACTGCACCCCGTAGAAAGGAATCGACTTGTGCATAACCGCCGCGTTCGGGCACGTCGGCGTCGACGCGAGAACGACGAAACCGTCTCCCAACTCCGTCGCTTGATCCCCGTGGCTCATCCACGCCTGGGAACGCTTCGACATACCCTCGAACAACGGCGACTTTTCTCCCTCGTCCGCGACCGTAATCTCCGCCGCGCCGTATTCCCGCGCCGACGCGCGCTCCACCGTCGCGCCAAAAAGACGGCATGTGAGCTGCATCCCGTAACAGACCCCGAGAATCGGAACGCCGAGCTTGTAGAGGTCGGGGTCGATCTGCGGCGCTCCGTCGTCGTAAACGCTTGAAGGACCGCCCGAAAGAATCAAACCGATCGGATTATACGCCGCCGCCTCCGACGCCGTAATGGAGCATGGAACAATCTCGCAATACGTCTGATTCTCCCGCGCGCGCTGCGCTAACAGCTGCGTGTACTGCGAGCCAAAATCTAAAACAAGAATCGTTTCGTCGTTCGTTTGACCAGCCGCGTTCCGAGCGTTTGCCATAGGTTTCGTTCCTTAATTTCCCGCTGAAATGATCGCAAATCGCGCGCGCCTGACAAACGCCGCGCCTTTACAAACGCTTATTATACATCGTTGTTAGATTTCGCAAATATTATAATTCGTCGCTTTTCAATTCTGCTATTCAAAAGGAGAAACGATAATGCGAATAAAAATTAACGATTATAACGATTATTAACTTGCATAATTCTTAAATTCGCCGTCATCTTGCCCCGATTCGCCCACATGAAAGTCCGGAAAATGTTATCATATAGGCGTGAAGTTGGGCGCAGACGCGTGCGATAGCGCTTCGCCTAGCTTTTCAGCCCCCCTGCAAGAACGAGAAACCGATGCCTATTCGTAGAGATCACAGAAGACGCGCGACGCCGCGAACAAGGAGCGGAAGATCCGGAAGATCTTTCTGGTTCTCCTTGTTTGTTTTGACGTGCCTTGTCGCGTTTTTCGCGCTGATGCGGCTGGCGTCTCGTCCGTTCTTGCTCGACGAGTCGAAGCCGGTCGCCGAGACTCCGCGGCCGAATCTATTCGCGTCTTTGAACCCTTGGCGGGTCGACGACGATTCGACGGGAACCTACGTCGCCGGCGACGGGACGCGCGTCGATCCGTTGGCGCCGAAGTCGGGCGACGAACTCTTTGCCGTAGCCGACTCCGTCTTTCTTCGCAGTAAAACGACGCAAGTCGTTCCCGGCAACGAGGGCGAAACGACAAGGCCGGGCGCCGAATTCGCCGATTTCGATCTTCTCGCCGACGAAAGCGATCACGCGACGGATTTCAAATGGGATCCGCCTGAAAAATCAGATTGGGACGAACTGACGGACGCCTCCTATGCTCAAAACGACAGGGGGTTGGAATTCCTGCCGATAGACGCCGTCGACGACGGTTTTCTCGGCAAGACGCTCGCGATCGACGGCAAGCCGACGTATGTGCCGAACGTTTCGCTTGATCAACGTCAGTTTGACAACACGGCCGAAACCGTCGAAACGAAATCCCCGGAAATGGCGCTTAAATCCGACGAATCGAAAGAGCCTTCCGGAATGAAGCCCGTCGAAGAGATTCAGCCCGGAGTCGTGTTCATTCCCAGCGGGTACCGCCGCGCAGGAAACATTCAGACGTCCGAAAGCGGCTCTATGGGTCGTGTTTCGCCAATTCCTTTTTGAACGGTCGTTCTCGAACCGTCAAAGAAAAAACGCCATGCGACTGGCAAAGCCGCATGGCGTCGTTTTTTAGGTGGGAACGATAATCGCATTATCTCGTTAAGCGATAGAAAGTCGCGTTGATTTCCGCAACGTCTTTGTACGACTCGCCGTAACAATAAGGGCGTCTTGTCATAACGTCGCGCTGAACTTCGGGGAGACTCGCCAGCCATTCGTCGTATTCTTTTTTGACCTTTCTCGCTTCGTCGGGGTCTCTTGTCGCAAAATATTCTAGCCGTAACCGCGCGAGCCGAACTTCGTCGCGCATAGCGCTCGGAACGAGGCTCGTCTCAAGGTCGCGCCAGCCTTCGACCGTCGTCGGATTGTTGGGATCCGACGGCTTGCGATACCCAGCGTAGACGAAAAGCCAGGGGGAATACGTTCTTACAGGGATCGGCGACAAGCGGATATTGCTCTTGCCGCTGTTCGGCAACGCCCCCTCGTACTGAGACGGGAACAGTTCTTTCGGCGTGTTTTTATACCATTTCGCTAGAAGCGCGGTTTCTTCGACGGGGCGCGGCTTGACGAGAATATCTTGGGTAACGACGGTCTTGTCGTTATATTTGACCTCGATCGTACAGGCGATTCCTTCCGGGGTCAACTTTTCGCGAAGTTCCTTCCAGAAAGGCGCGTCGTAATCCTCAAGAGGACAGAGTTCCGGATAAAGGATTTTCGAGCAAAATTTCTCTCCCGGCTCAAATGGCTTTGGCTCGCCGAGTCTGTCTGCAATATACCCCGTTGGATTTTCGAATCGCCAACGATATTTTCCTTCGACCTGCGGAGACGATATCCAGAGGACGACGCCAGGCATATCCCAAACTTCCGGCAGATATTTGTCAAAATTGGGAATCGTTTCGTCGGAAACGTTTTCCAGATACTCGGCGATATAAATTGGATCGCCAAAATACGCCTCCGTCGGATAGAGTTTGACCGTTCGCCGAACCTCGCCAACTTCAGGGGACTCGTCGTCAGGCAATCTGAAGACATACCCTTCGTAAGATTCAAGAATCTCGTCGAGAGAGGTCGCGACTTCGCCCGGAGTCGCGACATACTCGATCTCGACGGATTTCCGACAACCGAACGCCGACAATGTTAGAGAAACGACCGCCAAAAGAAAAACTCGAGACGTCATCGACCGCTCCTTAAACTCAATAGATTGCTCATACCGCGAGAACCAACGTTAAACGTCGCCTTTGAACCGTCAGACTCCGCCGTTTCGACAGAATCCGTTCGCCCCCTTTTCGACGCTCCGCCTATAGAGCGTCGAAAAGGGGTTCATTTCTAAAAAAAACCAAAAAAAAACTCAAATCGCGCCTCGCTCGAATCGAACGGCGTCGAGCGGAAGCGCAATTTAAGTTTTACAAGAATCGGTCAAAGAGCGATTCAGAGTTTTCCCTTCGTGCTCGGCGTTCCCTTCTGACGGGGATCGAACTCGACCGCCATCCGAATCGCGCGCGCGGCGGATTTGAAGATTCCTTCGGCGATATGGTGTCCGTTCTGACCGTACGGGACGTTGATATGCAGATTGCACGCCGCGGCGTTCGCAAAACCCTGCCAGAATTCGCGGACGAGCTCAAGGTCGAAGGAGCCGACGCGCTCGACGGGATACGTCGCGTTGTAGACGAAGCAGGGACGACCGCTGAAATCGACCGCCGTTTGCGCGAGCGTCTCGTCCATCGGCAGAATGAAGAACCCGTAGCGCGAGATTCCGGACTTGTCGCCGAGCGCCTTGACGAACGCCTGACCGAGCGCGATCCCGACGTCCTCGACCGTATGATGTCCGTCGACCTCAAGATCGCCGTGAACGTCAAGGTCAAGGTCGATCTTCGAATGCGCCGAAAGGAGCGTGAGCATGTGGTCGAAGAAACCGATTCCCGTCGCCAGCTTTGAGACGCCCGTCCCGTCGAGGTTAATCTTGAGGCTGATCTGCGTCTCTTTCGTTTCGCGTTTAATTGTCGCCGTACGCATAAGCGCGTCTCCTGATTTTAAAAGGTTTTCCGTCGTCGCAGACGCTTACGCGCCCGCGCTTCGCCGTCCGACGTCGTTGAGATAACGTTCGACAAGCGCGAGACATCGATCCGTATCCTCGTCCGTCCCGACGCTGATTCGCAGACCGTCGCCATAGCCCGGATAGTCCATGTGCCGAACGAGATACCCGTTTTGCTTAAGGTATGAATACAAGTCTTTGTGGAGCGTTCCCGCGTTGGGAAAAACGTTCCACGTAAAGTTGGCGCGGGACTCCGGCACGGTAAACCCCAGTTCGCGCATCCGCGTCATGAGACGCGCGCGGGTCGCGACGATCTTCTTCGTCGTCGCGGCGAGCCATTCTCGATCCTGAATCGCGGCGGTCGCGGCGGCGATCGAGAGCGCGTCGCAGTTGTACGAATCCTTGACTTTAAACGTCTCGGCGATCGTCTCGGGACGCGCGATCATAAAGCCGAAGCGCAGTCCCGCGAGCGCGTACGACTTGCTCATCGTGCGCGAAATGATAACGCGCGGGTTCTTCTTAACGAGCTCGACGCAGTTCTCGCCCGCAAAATCGGCATACGCCTCGTCGATCACGAGCGGACATGGCAAGGAGTCGGCGATCTTCATGATTTGGTCGTTTGAAATTCGCGTTCCCGACGGACTGTTCGGGTTCGGAAGGTAAACGAGCTTCAAATCCTCGGGCTTGACGTTTCCAAGGGAATGGACGCGATGAGGCGCGTCGGCGTCAGGTTTCGGAGGCGTCGCGAAATCGTCGGGGAGCGTCCAGTCGTCGAGAAAGCGCACTTCTTCGCTCCGCGCGCCTTGGATTTCCGCGAGCGATTTGTAGAGGATGTAACTCGGATAAGGGAGGCGCAGAACCTGATTTTCGCCGACGAAAGTTCGGGTGAGAATCGTGAGAATATCGTCGCTGCCGTTGCCGCACATAATCCAATCCGGCTCGACGCCATAAACCTCCGCCGCCGCTTCGCGGAACGCCTGTCCCGCCGCGTTCGGATATCGCGACAGTCCCCGATCCGCGACCGCGCGAATCGCGTCGTACGCCTTTTCCGACGCGCGATACGGATTCTCGTTCGTATTGAGCTTAACCGCTTCGCCCTCTTTCGGCTGCTCGCCGGGCACGTAGCCCGCCATCGCTTCAATATTTGGTCTGACTAAACTCATCTTCTCTAACCTACGGTCCGCGCCGCTTTCGTCGACGTCGTCATAAGGCGACGCCAATCGCCAGCATAACGCTCAGTATCAGCAGATTTTGCGAACTCATCGCTAAAACGCGAACAAGTCCTTGCCCTTCTCGAATTCGAGAAAGCGTCCGCCACGCCCAAAGGTGCAGCGCGAAATAAACGACCAGCGCGCCGAGAACGACGCCGTTCCACAGGTCGCGTCGCTCGAAGACCGTCGCCAGAAGCGCGACGACAATCACGCCGTTCACGAGGTAAAAATAACGCCCAAAGCGTTCCCCAAAGATCGCGATCAACGTATATTTCTTCGCGGCGCGATCCTCGTCTCGGTCGCGATAATTGTTCGCGACCAAAATGTTGTCGGCGGCAAACCCTATCGCCGTCCCCGTCAGAACCGCGTCCAGCGTTATGCGTTCCGTCTGAACACCGTAGGTAAAACAGACCGCTACGAGCCCGAAAAACGCGACGACCAAGACGTCGCCGAGTCCAATATACGCCAGAGGAAGCGGTCCCGCGCTGTAGAGAACGCAGAAAACGCAGCACGCGACCCCGACCGCTACGAGCCGTCCCCAGCCGAGCGCGCCCGCGAAAGGAAGCGTCGCCAACCCGAAAAGACACGCCGCGCCAAGCGCGACGAAGGTTCCGATCAGCATCGCGCGCGGCGTAATCCAGCCGCTTGCGACGGCGCGCGCCGGTCCTTTGCGCTTCTCCGTGTCGGTTCCTTTCTTATAATCCGCGTAGTCGTTGATGAAATTTGCGGCGACCTGCGCAAGAACGGCAAACGCTAAACAGCAGAGCGCCGGCGCCATGAGAAAGCAGTCGGTCCGCGCGCGTCCTTCGATAATATCGCGGTACGCGAGGGCAAGCGCGACGATCACCGGCGAACTCGCGGCGGCGAGCGTCTTAGGACGCGCCGCAAGAATCCACGCGTCGACCGGCGAAGGCGCGCCGGGCGCGGTCGTTTTCTTCCCGTTTTTCCGAACGGATCCGCTTTTCTTACTCGCCATAAACTCGACGTCCTTCCGCCTCAAAAAACGGCGGTCTTAGAATAGAATCGCCAAAGGAATCGTCGCGCCTAGGATCGCGACGCTCATGCCCGCCTGCGCGAGCCCGACTTTCTTCGTGTAGTCGGGACGACCGGTCGTCGCGTACGCGCGCGCAAAGGACGCGACGTAGAGCGCGAGGGACAGGATCGAGAAAAAGCCCCAAAGACCTCGCGACGTGTAAAACGCGCCGAGGACGATCGTCACGACGATCCCCGACGCCAAGTAGAGCGCGCGTCCAAATCGTTTGCCTAACAGAACGATCGTCGTTTTCTTCCCGATAGAACGATCCTCCTCGTAATCCGCGAAGTTGTTCGCCACGAGGATATTGTTGATCGCAAGCCCGTAAACGACGCCCAGCGCGAGCGCGTCGACGGAAAAAAGCGACGTCTGGAGGTAGTACGTGAAGACCGTCGCGCCAAGGCCAAACGTTACGAAAACGGCGAGATCGCCCAGCCCTATCTCGGAAAGGGGGAACGGTCCGACGCTGTAAAGGAGGCAAATCGCTCCGAGAATCAACCCCGCGAAGATTATCGTCGTCCCGCCGTAAGGAATCGTCGCCGCGCCAAACGCGACGGCGATAAAGAACAGGAGGAGCGCGGCAAAAAGGAGCGAACGCCGATTCACGACGCCAATCTTCTCGTTTGTTTCGCGTATCGAAGGATTCGCGCCGGTTCTATAATCTGAATAGTCGTTCATAAGGTTCGCCGCAGCCTGACCTAAAACGGCGAAAAATAAACAACAGATCGCGGGCGCGATTAGAAATGAACCGGAACGCCCGTGGTCGCAGTCTCGCCACGCAAGCGCCAGCGTGGAAAGGACGGGCATGGAGGACGCGACGAAGGAATCGGGACGCGCCGCGAAGAACCACGCGCGCGCCCGCGCCAAAAAATTCGGAGCCGGAACCGCGCCGAGATCGCCATGAAGGTCAGTCATCGTTTGAACCGTAATTCGATCAATTCTTTCGAGGCGTGAGCGAATCTTCCATGGAATCAATATAACGCCGGAGACGTTCAAGTTCGTCGGTCACGGCGCGCAGTTTGAGAAGATTCTCGACGCGGATGACGAGTTCAAACTTGTGGATCGGCTTGCTCAGATAGTCGTCGCAGCCGACGGAAACGGCGCGTTCCACGTCGCCAAGTTCGTTCAACGCCGTGACCATGAGAATCATCACGCCGCACGTCTTGGGGTCGCTCTTGAGTTTCTCGCAGACCTCAAATCCGCTGAATTTCGGCATCATAACGTCGAGCAGAATCAGATCGGGCTCGAACGAAACTGCTTTTTCAAGCGTTTCCTGCCCGTCTTCGGCAAACTCAAGGTCATAATCGTGGTCAGCCAAAAACGCTTCGAGAAGTTCGCGATTGACCGGCTCGTCGTCGGCGATCAAAATCCGGGCGTTGCGCCGCTGTTCAAACATCGTTTGTTTCTCCTCTGTCATACGTCGTTACGAATCAGCCCCGCCGCCGTTCGACTCGTCCTGCGCGGACTGCCCCGCGCGTTCGCGTTCGCGATCGCGTTCCTCGCGCGCGGCGTTTTCCTGATCGCGAAGCTCCCGCATTTTTTTGATCTGCGCGGCGATACGAATCTCCTGCGCCTGCATTAGCGCGGCCTCGGCGCGCTCGTGGTCGCCGAGCTTAATCGCGACGGCGCTGAGCGCGGTGAAGTAGAAGGGGTCGTCCTGTTCAAGTTCGCACGCCTCCTTGAGCGCCTCGAGCGCGCCCTCTTCGTCTCCCTTCTGATAGAGAAAGACGCCGAGCGCAAGACGCGCCAACCCGTAGTCGGGATGCGCTTCCACAAGTTTTTTAAGTTCAGAAACGGCGGCGGCAAGGTCGCCGTCCTGCTGCAGCGCGACGCACTCGTCGTACCATTCCGTTCTCGTTTTACTCGATGAATCGACCATTTTCAAACTATGCTCGAACAAAGGAAGCCGCAAAGTAAAGATTCGCGACAATGATCAAAGCGCTCGGCTCACGCGACGAACATAGCGTCCGAAAACGGGCTTGCGCTCGGGCGGTTCCGCGTCTTCGTTTTCTTTCGGGCGCGAGAACGCCTCAAAATCAGGCAACTCGTAACGTTCTAAGAGTCGGTTGATTCGGATTTCGATCCGCGTAAGTTCCGCGCCCTCTTCAGCCGTCACAAGCGTAAACGCGACCCCGTCGCGCCCCATGCGCCCCGCGCGTCCGACGCGGTGAACGTAGTCGTCGCAGTACTGCGGGACGTCGTAGTTTATGATGTGCGAGACAGACGAAACGTCGATGCCGCGACCGACGACGTCCGTCGCGACGAGAATCTTCGTCTTCTCGGCGCGAAAATCGCGCATGATTCGATCGCGTTTGCTCTGCGGTAAATCGCCGTGGATCGCTTCGACATGCGGAAACTTCGCCGTAAGGCGCCGCGCGACGACGTCGACATGACGCTTTGTGCGACAGAAGACGATCGTTTGACGCGGATTCTGAACCTCGATAAGCCGCGTGAGCGCGTCGAATTTCCGATCCTGATCGACGGTCAAATAGTACTGTTCGATCGTGTCGGCCGCCACGTCGTTGTAGCTAAAATCGAACTGCTCAGGCTCCTTCATGTACTTCTTGGCGAGGCTCACGACGGGCGGCGGGAGGGTCGCGCTGAAGAGCAGCGTCTGACGCGAACTCGGCGTTTTGCGCAAAATTCGTTCGACGTCGGGCCGGAAACCGATGTCGAGCATCCGATCCGCCTCGTCGAGCACGACCCAGCGCGCGGAACCGAGCGACAGCGCGCCGCGTTTGGCAAGGTCGATGATGCGACCTGGCGTTCCGACGAGAATATCGACGCCTTTGCGCAGCGCCTCGACCTGCGACGCCAACGGTTTGCCGCCGTAACACGCGGCGACGCTCAGATTGTAAAATCGTGCGATCTTCCGCGTTTCGTCGCAAACTTGAACCGCGAGCTCGCGCGTCGGGGTCACCGCGACCGCTAAGGGCGCGCCGACAGGCTCGCACTCCGCGACGCCCTCGACGATCGGAATCATAAACGCCGCCGTCTTGCCCGTGCCGGTTCGCGCCTGTCCCATGACGTCGACGCCCTTTTGAATCGTCGGAATCGTGCCGGCTTGAATTGGCGACGGCTCCGAATACCCCATCGCTTGGAGCGCTTTTAACGTCTCTTTTTTGAGCTTGAGCGAGCCAAATTTACGGAGCGTCTTCGTTTCGGGCTTATCCTCGAAATCTTCGGACGCTTCGTCTTCCACGGGCTCGGCGTCGCGCGTCCGTCGACCGCGACGACTCGACTGTTCAGAACCGGCGTCGTCTTGAGACCGACTCGCGTCGTTGTCGACGTTCAGTTCTGAATTCTTCGGCGACGCTTGATTCCGTTGGGGACGCGCCGATTTTTTTTTTGACCCGACCTCGACGTTTTCGTCAAGATCGGCTTCCGCGTCGTCGATTCGCGCGCGCGCGGAACGTCCGCCGTGTTTTACAGGCTGAGAATCAATCGGCGATTCGTCGTCTTCAATGCTTTCCCAGAACGCAAAGGGATCGTACGCGTCGGCGTCGTCTTCGACGGCGTTTCGCTTTTGATCGGCCTGCGCGGAACGGCGATCGCGGCGATCGGACTCGTCTTTAGCGGGGTTGTTTTTCTTGGGCGCGGGGGCGGCCTCTTCGACGGCGTCCGGCTCGGCGCGACGCTGACGGCGCCCCGTTGGTCTTTTCGCTTCGGACGCGTCCTGCTTTTCCGTTTCCCCGTCGTTATTCTTCGATTTTCCGGGACCGCGTTGCTGCGCGGCGGCGGGTTGGACGTCCGTCTTCTTGTCCTCTTTCTTGGCTTCCGGCTTTTCCGCCATGAAACCGGAGAGCAGTTCAAGGAGGTTGAGATTGACGCCCACGAGCGTCTTGATCGCGGACGCAAGCGTCTCTACGCTGGAAGCGCCGCCTTTTTTGCCCGATTTCGCGACGTTCTTAAGGTCGACGGAATTAAGCGTCTCTTGCGCCTTGCGCGTCATGTCGGCGAGGTTCTCAAAGGACGCGGTATCTTTCGCCGCCGCGCCGCCGTTCTTAGGCGTCGACGCGTTTGTCGCCCCCTTAACGGGCTTCGAAGGCTCTTGAGGACGTTTCGCCGCGTCTTTTTTGACAGGACGCTGAGAATTTTCGTCGGTCGCGTCGGAGAAAGAATTCGGCGCGTTTTTACGCCGTCCGCGCGGCGCGCGGTCGGACTGCGCGGCAAGCTCTTCGACGAGTTCTTCGTCGCCGTGAGTCAGACGGGTCGAACCATAGCTTGGGATAGCGTAAGGATCGATTTCGTCGTCGCCGACTTCCGCGACGAAACTGGCGTAATCTTTCGCCTGCTTAACCTTGACGGTCTTCTTTTTGACGGGGGCGAAAACGTCGTTAGAATCGGAGGCGTTTACATAGCGCGTGTCCGCGACGTGCTCGGGACGGCGTCCGCGGCTTTTCTTAGCCTTGGGCGGCTCGACCGGCTCAAGCATGTCTTCTTGAATTTGGTCGTCGACAGAGTCCCATTGGAAGTTTTTTTGCGGGCTACGATAATCAGAACGTCGGCGACGCGGACTACGGGGAGCCGCGTCAGAATCATTACTCTTAGCCAAATTATATTTCCTTGTGCAAAATAGAACGCGGAACGACGCAATCGACCTCGGCGACGCAAATAGGCGTCCGATTCGAAGACGTCGTCAAATACGACCGCGTTCGACCTCCGGCGCGAAGGGCGCGCGCCCAATATGTCAGGGTTCCGTCGGCGTTCGCCTGAGACGGAACACGCGGGGAGGTCGGCTTATACTAAATCGCGGCGACGCGCGTCGGCGCGACGCCGCAGGACGGGAAAACCGAGGGCGAGTCAGTAGACGAGCGATTCGCGGAATTTAGCGACGCGCTCTTCGATTTCTTCGCGACGGACGTTTCTAAAACGTTCCAAGGAGAAACCTTCGATATTGAGACTCGCGACGACGGTCGCGTAAAGAAGCGCTTTTTTGATACTCGCGGGGGTCAGGTCCTGCGCCTCGGCAAGGACTCCCATCATCGCGCCGGCAAAGGAATCGCCCGCGCCGGTGGGATCGACGACCTTACTCGTCGGGTAGGATGGGACGAGATAAAGCTCGCTCTCGCTCATCCATAAAGCGCCATATTCGCCGCGTTTGACCACGACGAACCGGGGCCCCATTTCAAGAATCTTTCGAGCGGCGTCGAGAGTCGAGCCGACGCCGGTAAGTTGTCTCGCTTCGCCGTCGTTGAGGATAAGTCCGTCGATACGTCTTAGGAGCGTCTCGAGCGCCTCGCGCGCGTTGTCGATGTAAAAATTCATCGTGTCGGCGATGACAAGCTTCGGACGTTCCATCGAGTCGAGAAGCGACATATCCGCTTCCGGCGCGCCGTTGCCCAGCAGGAGATAGGGCGCGTTCTTCCACGCCTCGGGCGCCGTCGGACGGTATCCGTCCATTACGTTAAGCTGAATGTCGAGCGTGTCGCAACGGTTCATATCGGCAGGGTATCTTCCATGCCAGCTCATCGTCTTTTCGCCGGAACGAATCTCAAGTCCGGCAAGATCGACGCCGCGCGATCGAAGCGTCTCCGAATATTCAGGATTCCAATCCTCGCCGACGACGGCGATAAGACGCGACTCTGTAAAGAAACTCGCAGCAAAAGACGCGTAGACGCCCGCGCCGCCCAGCGCTCGAACTCGCGAGCCAAAGGGCGAATCAAGCGTGTCGTACGCGGCGGATCCCAACGTAACCAGAGACATAACGCTCTCTCAAATAAACGTCCAACTCCAGAGTTTGCCGACGGAAAACGCTTCGTCACGCAGCGCGGCAAAACTCGAAGGATTCTATAAAACAAGTTAGCGCTATTATAACGACCTCTCCTACTCTCGCAACATCGCAAAGCGCGTTTTTCACTTTTTCAGAACCGTTCTTGTCGACGAAAAATGACGAAAGGCTTCGGTCGCGCGTCGATCTTTACCGTTCCGCAAGTCTGCGGCGAATCCGTTTCGCCTTTTCGCGTTGGCAAAACACAGGCCCTGACCGCGCTGGTAAAAGCGTCAAGAGTAATTCAAGAAAACCGTTTTTCAAGCCTTGACAAAAAAGACGGCGCTTTCTAGACTCAACCGTGTACGCAATCGGGGGAGACAGTCGAATGAAATTTCAACTCCGACTCCGCGCTCCCTCCAACGATTGAGGTAATCCGACATGTTTTCAAGACTTTTCCGGGGCTTTCAATTTCATTCTCATTCCCGAACTTCTTCGTCGACGGCGCCGTCCTCGCGATTGCTTCGACTTGAGCCGCTGGAGGCTCGAGCGCTCCTTTCGGTCGGCGAGATATCCGCGCCGACGACGGCTCTCGTTTCCGAATACGTCCCGGTCAACCGGCCGAAGGAGAGTCCAATACCGCTTGACGCGCTCGTTAACGTCAGCGCGGCGACGGGAAGCGACCTTGGGTCGCCTCAAACGGCAATCGTCGACGCTCCGATCGTTTCGGGTTCAAAGTCTCCGGCAAACGTCGTCGAGCTGACGTGGAACGAAGTCGCAGGCGCCAACCGATACACGGTCTATCGAAGCGCAAGTCTCGACGGCCCGTACGCGCCCCTCGCAAGCGTGGATGACGCCTCCTATGTCGACGCCCCGGTAAAAGGAGCCGTCTACTATTACACGGTCGGCGCCGAACTTTATGTCGACGGTCAAGTCCAATCGTCTCAAACGAGCGACGCTATCTCCGTCGATTTTGACGTTCCCAATTACAAGTTGGACGTCAACTTCAAACTTGACGCCAAGCTCCTTTACGAGCAGGGCGTCACGGATATTAAGGAAAGCAATATCGGTTCCTTTGACGTATACGTCAACGGCGAATTGTACGCCGAAAACGTCGGCGATTTCTACGACCAGTTCATCCAGGGAACGAGATTCGAGATTAAAAACCTCAACATCAACGCGGGATATGAATTTGAAAGCGTAAGTTCGAGTACGTCTTGGAAAGGTTACGGAATCGCCGTAGGCGATCTTTCGGGAACAGTCAAAAAAGTTTCCGCGGGGCCCAACGAAGTTCTCCTTTCTCTGGCGACAACCGCCAGTTATCCCCTAGACGTCAATTTCAAGCTCGACGCGTAGACGCCGAGACGGAAGGAAAACTCGTCTCGGCGTCTACGCGCAAATACGATAAGGTCGTCGACCGACTACCAGCGACTCTTCGGTTTGAGAATTGAGTCGATTTTTTCGACGAGCGCTTTGAGCCCGACGCCCGTGACCGCCGAAATCAGGAACGCGTCGATCCCGAGTTCGTCTTTGAATCGTTTCTGAACCTCGACCGCCTCCGGAAGATCGTTTTTCGTCACGGCAACGAGTTCAAGACGACTCCCTAGTTCTTCGTCAAACTGCTCAAGCTCGTTGCGGATCGTGCGATAATTGTTCAGCGGATCGGAACCGTCGAGAGGCGCCGGTTCGACAAGATGCAGAAGCACGCCCGCGCGCTGGATATGACGCAGGAAATCGTGACCCAATCCGACGCCCTTGCTCGCGCCTTCAATCAGCCCGGGCACGTCGGCGATCACAAACCCACGATCGCGGTCGATCTGCGCGAAGCCCAGATGCGGGGTCATCGTCGTAAAGGGATAGGGCGCGATCTTCGGACGCGCTTTCGTGAGACGGCTCAGAAGCGTGCTCTTTCCCGCGTTCGGAAGCCCGACGAGTCCGACGTCGGCGATCATGCGCAGTTCCAAACGAATCGCGCGCGACTGTCCGGGTTCGCCCGGTTCCGCCGTCGTCGGCGAACGGAGCGTCGCCGATTTAAAACGGACGTTCCCTTTGCCGCCGTTCCCGCCGCGGGCGACGATATACTCCTGATTGTTCTCGCTGAGATCTTTGAGAAGCAGATCGTGCTTAAGGTCGAAAACCATCGTGCCGACGGGAACCTCGATGATAAGATCGGCGCCGTTCGCGCCATGACACTGCGAAGAACCGCCCTGTTCGCCATGCTGCGCCTTCCACGTCCGCTGATTCGCCAGATGAAGAAGACTCGCGACGTTGCGGTTCGCGCGCAAAACGACGTCGCCGCCGCGCCCGCCGTCGCCGCCGTCCGGTCCGCCTCGAGGAACGTACTTCTCGCGGCGGAAGCTGGCGCACCCGTCGCCGCCCTTACCGGCGACTACTTCAATTTGAACTTCGTCGACAAACATCGCTTTATCCTGTCTATTCTGCTCTGAGTTAAGTTCCCGCGACCGCATTGGGTCAAGGCGCTGTGGAAAGTCGGAAATTAATAAAAAAGGGGGCGGAATGGAACCGTCCCCTCTTTTATCTACTTCAACTTCCGAAAGAAATCTGAAACCGGAATAGATTCCAGCTTAATCAGACTTCCGCCGCGAAAACGTTGACGCGACGACCGCCTTGGTCGAACGTCACAACGCCGTCGACGAGCGAATAAATCGTGAAATCGTTGCCGAGACCGACGCCCTTGCCAGGTCGCCAGCGGGTTCCGCACTGACGAACGATAATGCTGCCCGGCTGAACCTTCTGTCCGCCGTATACCTTGACGCCGCGACGCTGTCCGTTCGAGTCGCGACCGTTGCGGCTAGAACCTTGACCTTTCTTGTGAGCCATAGCGCTACCTTTGAACTACTGTTTTCCTAATTGTTTCTCTTCGACCAGACTCCGCGTCGCTTGTCCTGACGCCGACGATCTCGCCTTTATATCTGTCTGACGCTTTCAGACCACGCCGCGAACTCCTTCGCTTCGGCGCTCTGAGCGACCTTAAAAGGAAGCGGAAGGACTCGCGCGTCTCCGTCGCGCAATGTTTCCGACCTATTTTACAGGTAGATCCATTCGTAGTCAAGTTCCCCCGGCAAATTATTATAAATTTCTTTGCCGCTATGCGCTTCGTCGCCGGGGCTAATGAAGTTAATCTTCAGAACTTTACGCCAGACGTCGCGACCCGCGCCGACTTGATTCGGATCGACGTCGCCCGTTATCTCCCAGCGAAGCGCGTTCGTCAAACCGCTGATATAAACGGAAAAACGATCGATTCGCGGATCGACGTCGGTCCACGTCGCAATTCCCCAAACGGTCTCGCCCGGAAGAATCTTACGGGTCGAGATATGCGTCGTATCGAGGAAGTTCTGACCTTTACGTCCTTCCTTGCGCGCGATCTTCGCAAACGCGATTGGATCGTACGAATCGTAATAGAGCCCCTCTTCCGTTCCGCGAATTTGACCGTAAAAAAGCCCGCCCGGCGTCTTACGCTCGTAGACGAGACGGTCTTGGATCGAAGCGCTTCCGAGGACGAAACGGGGAACAAACTCAATCGCGCCCTCTTCGTCTCCCTTTGCGTAGGTCGTTTCTTCGCCGCGATAAACGCCCTTGAGGTTGTTCGACGGAAATTCGAAGGTCTTCTTTTCACGATTCTGGTCGACAATCGTCTGCGAAACGTCAGACTCGATCGACTCGTCTTGAACCGCTTTGAGCTGCTTGCCGGTATTCGTCACGGAGTAAACGAGATACCACACGCGCTTCGTCTTGAGTTTGCCGTCCGCGGTCGGATAATCGACGTCGATCGTGCGGACGTTTTTATACGCAAATTGGAGCTGCCAAATCTGCTTCTCAAAGAAGAGATCCGAGGCCCACGCATACTCCAGCGCGTCCGCGCCCTTCTCCGCGTTGGCGCCCTCCGAGATAATCTCCGGAACGTCGCTCCACTGGAACGTCTCTTCGTAGCCGATAAAGGGCTTAATCACGCGAACACGCGCGGATCCGTCGTTCTGCGCGTAAAGCGACGACGCTAGCCCAAAGGCGACGACTGCGGACAAACTGACGAGAATCGCCCGCGCCGCTCTCGATTTCACGCGGCAAGCGCGCCGCACAAGATTATCGGTATAACGCAATGACATTTTTACGCTCGATTACGGGTTACATTAATAAATAGACGAGGCGCGAGCCGACAAGCGAATGAATTCGCCCTCGACGCGCCGTGAATCGTCAAGCGCCTTTAGACGCGAAATAAAACCGCCTTCGGCGGGACGCCTAGAATCGCTCCTAATCAGTATAATTCCCCCGCCCCTACCGCGTCAAGGCAGACGCTTCTTTTTTCTCTCTTTTTTCGCGATTGGTCATATTCAATCGTTAGAAACGCGACAATCGGCGTCGAAACACGCGTCAGAGAAAGAAGATTGTCATGCCGTCCCCTTCGGGGAGAAAAACGTCTTCGCCGTTCCATACGCGTTTGATCTCAGGCGCGGACGACGCGTAACGCCGCGTCGCCTCGCGAAGGACTCCTTGCCCTTTGCCATGGACGATTGCGAGGGATTTGCCGCGATACTCGCCCCCTTCGACCGCTTGGCGCACGCGCCGCAACGCTTCGTCCGCGCGAAGACCGTGCAAATCGATCCACGCGTCGGCGACGAAAGACGTCCGCCCTATCGTCGCTTCCCCGCGCTTGAGTTTCTGCGCAAAGGCGCGGCTTTTTCGACTAAATCGACGATTTCCCAATCTTGACGTCCCCGCGTTCAGTAGCGAACATGCGGAAAACCTTCGTCGTCAAAATCGACGTAACGAATGAAAACGTCGCGCGCCCATCCTGATTCGCGACTGCGTTTCGCATGGTAGAGGAACCGCGTCTGACCTGACTTATCCTTCAAAAAGGAACCGTGTCCGACCCCGAACTGAAATTCGTCGCTTTGGAAAAAAGGCTCGGGATACTTTTTCCAAGATTTCGGATCGAGCGGATCGTCGCCGACGAGTTCGAGGAGCGCGACCTTATACGTCGGGAGCCAGCTCGCGCCGCACGAGTACGTCAGGAAAACGCGACCGTTGGGCGCGACGAGAATCTCCGGCCCTTCCGCCAATCCTCGCGTTCCCAATCGTTCTTCGACGCGCTCCCAGAGATAGTCGGCGTTGTCGCAGATCAAGACGCGCGCGCCGGCGGTCTGCGTCGGAGGATCGGCAAGGGGCGCTATATACAAATACTGGACGTCGCGATCGTCCTTCCAACCGGACCAAATCAAGTAGCGTTTCCCACGGTGTTCGAAGAAAGTCGAGTCGATCGCCCAGCGATTGTTCGTCTTATTCTCAAAGTCGTCGCCCGTATAAAGCGGCCCTTTGAGTTCATACTTTGAATACGGATCGTCGTTCTCGGAAACGAGGACGTAAGACAGATGGTTTTTGTTGTCGCCGTTGTCGGCGGCGAAGAAGACGTAAAAACGACCGTCTATGAAGTGAATCTCGGGCGCCCAAATTTCGCGCGAGTACGGTCCGCGGCGCGGCGCGAACCAGATATCCTTAAACTCGCCCGGTTCTTCAAGCGAATCGGAGACCCAGAGTCGAATCGAACGCGTCGGGTTGTTCGACTGACTCCAGTAGTATCTTCCCTTATACTCGATAACCCACGGATCGGCGCCGGGCCGGACAAACTTCGGCTTAAGACGTTCGGGGGCGACGACGGACTTTTCCGGCGAAGCCTCCTGCGCCGTCGGCTCGTCGGCGGTTGCGGACGTCAAGGAAAGAAGCGCGATCCCAACGAGCGCGAAGCCAATTCTTCGAAGCGTTACGCAATTCAACGTCATTCTAACGGTCCTCTGAAAAAAACGGCGAACATTCTCATAAACGTTCGTCTGTCAATAAATACGTTCTATTACGTCGCTAAGGACAATCAACGCGCGTCGTCGGACGCGTCGTCCTTCCGAAACGCCGTCCAGTCGATTCCGAGTTTGACCATTCGCGCGCGAAGCGTGTACGGGTTAATCGCCAGCGCTTTCGCGGCGCCGTTCTTGCCCTCGACGACGCCGCGCGAACGCGTCAACGCGCGTTCGATATGCGCTTTCATCGCCTGATCGAGAGTGAGAAACTCCGAAGAGTCGCCGTCTGGCTCTTCGCTCGACGTCGCTCTCGCGGCTGAAACGGGAGAAGACGACAAAACCGTCTGCTCCGTCGACTCCGGCGAAACGAGCGCCTCGAGTTCGGCGGCGGTTCGCGGGAAAACGTCGCGCTCCGCAACTGCTTTGAGGACCCGGCGCAGACCGTCGAGATTATCGGGATAATCGAACGCGCGTAACCGCGTCAATTCGTCGGGCGTCAACGGGTCGCGCAAAACGCGCGCCTCTGCGGTCGCGTCGGCAAAAAAACGAACCGCAAGCGCGTCAAAATCATGCGTTCTTTCTCTAAGAGGCGGGAGAAAAATCGGAAACGCGCCGAAGAGCGTCGCCAATTCAGAGGAGAAGTTCGAGGCGCTCGCAAGCGTCTGACACGGCTTTGTCGAACTAAAAACCATCTGAAATTTGACTTTTCCCGAAAGAATAGCGCTCGCTAGATTCCGACCAACCTGTCGAGGAATTCTTTCCGCGCCGTCGATAAAGACGACGACGTCCTCGTCGGTCGACGAAATCAACCTCTCCCAACTGCGCCATGGAACCGCCCGACCGTCTAAAGGCAGAAACTTCCGATAGGGCCGACATGCCCCCGCTATCGCGCGCGCCAGCGTTTCCTTTCCGACGCCCGGCTCCCCCCAGAGGAAAACCGACACGCCCGAATCCGCGGCGATCTTCGCACGGTCGCACGCGCCGCGGAGCGCTCCGTTCGCGCCGATTAATTCGTCAAAACTCACGTCTTTGCTCATCGCCGTGATAACGTTTCCTCGTTTCCAATAAAGTCGTTTAGTCGTCGACGACGTTCGGAAGTTATTATAACCTCTCGCGCCGCCGTTGCAAATTCCCTTGAAACCGACGCTAACTGTTCCAATCCGCCCTTTCCGTTTCCGGAAAATACGAAATTCAAGCGCGCGACCCTTGAAACTGCGGCCGTCGCAGGTAACATAAGGACGATGGAATCTAGGGACGCGCCGCGCTCGACGTCCGTTATTCTGTCGGTTAAATTTTGACTTCTGCCTCCCTCCGGAGAACACGGCATGTTCGGCGTCCTTATCTCCACGTCAATTATAATTATCGTTATAAAAGCGTTCGCCGGAGAAGCCGTGTCCTTTGGCAGCGCGTTTGTCGCGGCGTTTTCTGCCGGCGTCGCCTCGAGGGTTCTCATAACGTTGGCTTGTCCGCCTTTGGAAAGCGATTATTTGACTTTCACGGTCTCGACGATTATTCATTTTGTCGTCGCGGCGCTCGCGGTATTGCTTTTTTGTTCGACCGACTTTAGACACGTTCTCATGATTTCCGGAACGTACGCGGGCTTCTGTCTCGTCTCGACAGTTCTTGCGATCTGCCTCTCTGCGAAATGATCAATCGACGCGTCGCCGCTGAACGGCGAATTCTGATAATCGAAGTCACGCGCGACTGACAATCCTTCTTAATTTACGGTCCTTTTCCAACGGGAAGACCGCCGTGTCTTCCGGTCGCGCTCCTTGAAACGGCGTTAAGCTCGTTTCCGACGTCCGACAAACAAATACGTTGCGCGACTACTTGAGTTCGCTTTAACGGCTCTGGTCGCGAAGTCTTTCGATAATTATAGAAAAAAACAAAAAAATCCTTGAAACAACGGGGGCTACAAGTTAGCATTGGATAGAGACCTAAACGTCGGAGACACGCTAAGGTAGACGTTCTGCAAACAGCGTGGATCCGATCCGAACGTTCCACAAATATGGGAGACGTCACATGATTGGCATGCTTATCGGCGCTCTTATCCCCGCTGTCATTCTACTCTTTATCATCAGGATGTACACGGGCGAAGACGTGTCCTTTGGAAACGCGTTTTTGGCGGCGCTCGTCTCCGGCGTCGTCTCGAAAATCCTTATCGCGCTGGCATGCGCGCCGTTAGAAAACCCCGTCATGGTTATCGCCGTCGCGACGCTCATTCAACTCGTCGTCACGGCGGTCGCCGTCCAGTTCCTTTGTTCCACCGATCTTAAGCGCGTTCTCATGATCGCCGGAACGTACGCCTGCATCGGACTCGCCCTGAACATTGTCCTCCTTTACGTTCTGTAACGACTTGATCTATCCGCTCGTCTTCCGTCGCCGGACGGCGACGGCTCGGAATTGAAGAAATGTCGCCTATTCTGAAAATTCTCCTCGTTTGCGGGTATCTTTTCTTTCTCTCGATCTACGTCTTTGCCCCCGTGTTCTTGTTTCTTAAGAAACTCGCGGACGCGGCGGGCGGAACGAAGAAGCTTTGGAAGACGTACGCGCTTCTCTTCCTCGCGGGAGGGCTGTCGACCCTTCCCGTCGCGCTTGTGGAATGGGGGCTGAGCGCGCTTCTAAATCCCGACCCGGAAACGGTCTGGGGCTGTTTCCTCGACGGGTTCGTCGTCGCGTCGTTTACGGAAGAAACGACGAAATTCGCGATTCTCGCCTTCGCGGTTCTTCGCAGCGCGCGATTCGTTCGCTATACGCGGGCTCTTTCCTTCGCCGCGTGCGTGTCGCTCGGGTTCGCGTTCGTCGAGAACGCGCTATACGTCGTCTCGCCTTGGTCGCCGAACGACTCGCTCTTCGTCGCGTTCATGAGGTCGTTCACGTCGATTCCGGGGCATTTTATCTTCTCGATCTTCATGGGGTATTTCCTCGCGCTGGCGATCTTTGGGAAGAAAAAGGGCGTCAATATTCTCAAGGCGGAGGGCGGGATTTCCGGCGCGTCGGAAAAGCGGCGCAAAAACTACTATAAAAACGTCGCGCTCTCTTACGGCGTCGCGATCGCCGCGCACGGGATTTACGACTTCCTGCTGATGATCGGCGCGTCGCCGTCGCAATTCAGCGGGCTTGCGTTCGTCGCGTGGATCGGACTGCTGATCGCGGGATTCTACGCGTCGAATCTTTGCGTCGACGTTCTGAAAGCGAGGGATCAAGCGATCGCCGAAACGAAACAGGCGGCGCGGAAAAGCGATTATCACATTAACGTCCGGCGATAGTATCTCGCGTCTCTTTCAAAAAAATGGACAAAATTACGAAATGCTTATTGACGCGCTTCTTTACTTCGTTATTCCCGTCTTTATCATTAAGGCGTTCGCAGGCAAGGACGTCTCGTTTGGAGACGCGTTCTTCGCCGCGCTCGTAGCCGGAATCGGCGGAGGGGCTCTCGCGGCTCCCGCTCTCATGTTCTTAGAGAATCCTGTCGTAGCCGTCGCGGTCTTCGCCGGCGTCCAATTCGTCGTCGCCGTCGTCGTCGTTCGGTTCGTCTGCTGCTCCATCGACCTGAAAAGAGTTCTCATGATCGCCGGAACCTACACTGTCGTAATCGTCGGTTTTATGTTAACTTTGCCGCCGTCGTCGCGCGGAGTCCCTTAGAAAATCGCCGTCGAAACGCCTATGCTCCGAATCCTCCTCGTTTGCGGGTATTATTTCTTTCTCTTGCTCTGCGTCGTCGCCCCCGTGTTTTTGCTTCTCTGGGCGCTCGCGGACGCGGCGGGCGAAACAAAGAAGCTCGCGAAGACGTACGTGTTCCTTTTCTTCGACGGAGGAATGTCGACCGCTCTCGCCTCTTTTGCGGAATGGGCGCTGAAAGCGCTTCTAAATCCTGATTCAAAAACTATTTTGGGCTGTTTCATCAAGGGGTTCGTCGTCGCGGCGTTTACAGAGGAAACGGTGAAATTCGCGATTCTTGTCCTCGTGGTCGTCACTAGCGCGCAGTTCGTTCGCTACACGCGGACGCTCGCCTTCTCCGCGTTCGTGTCGCTAGGGTTCGCTTTCTTTGAAAACTTAGATTACGTCTCGCCTGGACCTCTGAACAGATCGCTTTACGTCGCGTTCACGAGAGCGTTCACCGCAATTCCGGGGCATTGTATCTTCTCGATCTTCATGGGATATTTCCTCGCGCTAGCGATCTTTGGGAAGAAAAAGGGAGTCAATATTCTCAAAGCGGAAGGAGGGATTTCCGGCGCGTCGGAGAAACGGCGCAAATATTTCTACAAAAACGTCGCGCTCTCTTACGGAGTCGCGATCGTCGCGCACGGGGTCTACGACTTTCTGCTGCTGCTCGCCTCGGAGGCGCCCCAATTCAGAAGGATTGCCCTTGCCTCTTGGGGCGTGCTTTTCATCGCCGCGCTTTACGTGTCAAGTTTTTGCGTCGACGTTCTGAAAGCCAAGGATCAGGCGGTCGCCGAAACGAAGCAAGCGGCGCGGAAAAGCGATGACGACGTCAATATCCGTCGATAGTTCTTCCGTGCTCTTTCAAAAAACTGGACAAAATTGCGAAAACAGCGTCGCGACGCTTGATTTTCACGTTTCCAACTTTTATCATCAATATCTCGGAGCGGCGTTTTTGGGCGCCCTCTTCGTATTGTTTGGCGTCGCAGCTGTTTTCGTCCCGCTTTAGGCGGCGGGACGCGTCGCCCCAAAAAGGCGCGGAATCCCAGCGAAAAAACGGCGTCAGTTCGTCAGCGCATCGTTGATCTCTCGGAGATCGGCTTAGAGGAGTAATCTATGAAATCAACGCAATCTCGCGTCGGACGACGCGATTTTCTCAAGGGCGTCGCGCTATGCGGCGTCGCGTCTTTCGTTCCGGCGCTCGTGCCTGCTTCGGCGCTAGGACTCGACGGAACCGTTTCTCCGAGTGAAAAAATCAACCTCGGCGCGATTGGAATCGGCTCCCGCGGCGGCGAAGACTTCCGAATCTTTTTAGGGCGAAACGATATCAGATTCCGCGCGATCTGCGACGTTCGCCGTATTCGCCGCGAGTTTGTCAGCAACGCCGCCAACGAGAAATACGGCGACAAAGATTGCGCGACGTATATCGATATGAACGAGCTTTTACAGCGCGAAGATATCGACGCGGTCCTCATCGCGACCGGCGACCGCTGGCACACCATGGCGTCGATCACCGCCGCGAAGTACGGTAAAGACGTCTACTGCGAAAAGCCGCTCTCCCTCACGATTCAGGAAAGCCGCGCGCTCGCCGAGGCCGTCAAACGTTACGGGATCGTTTACCAAGCGGGAACCCAGCGCCGCAACATCGGCAACTTCATGCTCGCGGCGGAAATCGCTCAGTCGGGCAAACTCGGCAAACTGACGGAAGTCCACGCCAACACGCTGTGGCCCGCGACCGACCAGGATTGGTACCCCGCCGAGCCGGAGCCGGATCCCGACGAAGTCGACTGGAACCGCTGGCTCGGTCCTTGCCCGTGGCGCCCCTATAACAGCGCGTACGTCCGCGGCGACTGGCGCGGCAAGTTCGACTTCCACGGCGGCGGAATCCTCGAATGGGGTTCCCACACCGTCGACCTCTGCCAGTGGGCCGCGCAGAAAGACGACACGGCGCCCGTTCGCTACGAGCCGCAGTTCAACGACGACGGCTCGATCGCGGGTCATATCTGGGCTTATTATGCCGACGGTCTCAAGCTCGTCATGCGCTCCGACGGATGGCTCGGACTCGGAACCTGCTCTGCGCGCTACGTCGGCGAAGAAGGCTGGGTCGAAACGGGCGACAGCGGCCGCATGGCCGTCTCTAACGACAAACTCCGAAGCGAGCTCAAATACTTCGGAATGCCGGGAACCGACCCGTCGACGCACATCGCGGAATTCTGCGAATGCGTCAAGACGCGTCGCAACCCGGCGGCGAACGCGGCGGTCGCCGCGCAGTCGCACATCGCTTCTCACTGCGCCTACATCGCGTGGCAGCTCAAGCGAACGATCGAATTCGACCCCGTCAAGGAAGAGTTCAACGACGCCGACGCCAACCGCATGCGCACCCGCGCCATGCGCGCGCCCTACACTCTGTGACGTCGAACAAAGTCGTTCAACGTTCGTTTTGTCAGAATAACGCAACCCCAAACGCGCGCTGTTTAACAGCCGCGCAGGAGATATTTGAATATTATGCGTAACAAAGCCTTTTTTGCGCTCCTGACGTGCGCGTTCGTCGCCCTTGCGGCGTCCGTCGCAAACGCCCAGTCTTGGCAGGAGCTCCAGACTTCGACGGACGAAGCCGCCCTGATTCAAGCGATTACCAACATTGGCGACGCGCCCGAAGATATCCACAACGGCAACGTCGCGTGCAAACGCCTCGCCGTCTACGGAACCGACGCCGCGATTCCCGCGCTCGTCGCGCTCCTTCCGAATGAAAAACAGAACTTCAACGCGCGATTCGCGCTTGAAGCCATGCCAAGCGAAGCGGTCGACGCCGCGCTCCTCAAAGCGGCGAAAGAACTTAAAGGCGCCTGTCTCGTCGGCGTGATCGACACGATCGGCGTTCGCGGCAAAGCGGATTCCTTCGCGACGCTCAAAGAAATCGCCGACGCGAACGACGACCCCGCCGTTCAGAAGGCGATCTACGCCGCGTGCGGCATGATCGCGTCCCCTGAAGCGGAAGCGTTCCTCGTCGAGGAATCGAAAAAAGACCTCGGCGCGATGGAATATTACGCTCGGAAAGCGCTCGGCGACGCCATCCTCGACGTCGCGGACAACTATGAAAAAACGGGTCAACTCGACAAAGCCGCCGCGCTTGACGACGTCGTCGCCGCCGCCGCGTTCCCGAAATACGAAAAGGAAGCCGGAATCTACCGCTCTCTGATCAACAAGGGCGCCGACTCCGCCGCGAAGGTCGTCGAACTCCTCCAAGGGGACGACGGGCCCGTTTCCGACGTCGCGCTTAAATCGATCCGCGAATTCGACGCCGCCGCTTCCGCGAAAGTCGTCGCCGCGCTCGTCGAAAACTTCGACAAGTTCGACGCCGTTCGTAAAGTTCGCGTCGTCCGCGCCTTTGAAAACCTTAAAGCCGACGACGCCAAAGCGGTCGCGTTCCCGAAACTGACCTCGCTCGCCAACGCCGACGACGTCGCGCTCCGCGCCGCCGTCGCTAAAGCGCTCGTTTCTTACGCTGGATCTCTTGAAAACGCCGCCTTTACTCGAGTCGACGGCAAAGAATGCAACGACGCGCTCCGTAACGCGAAGATTGCCCTCGGCGTCGCGCTTGCGAAAGCTAAGCCCGCGCTCTTCGAGAATATGCAGGCCTCGGCTCTTCTCGACGATATGGACGAAACGGACGCGCTCATCCAACTCAAGATCGTCGAACTCGCGCGCATTAAGTCCGCCGGCCCCGCGCTCGTCAAGATCGCGAACGAACGCCAAGGCGCGCTCCGCGACGCGGCGCTCTCCGCGCTCTCTGAAATCGTCGAACTCGACGATCTCCAGCTCCTCGTCGACGCGCTCAACGGCGAAACCGACGACGCGAAAGTCGACTGGATTCTTCGCGCCGCCTGCACGCGCCTCCCGCGCGAAGAATGCGCCGCCAAGGTCGCCGACCTCTTCGCGAAGTCCGATCTTGAACAGCAGCTCAAGATTCTGCCGCTCCTGAAGCAAATCGGCGGTAAAACGGCGCTCGACGCCGTCGCCGCAGCCTGCAACAAGGCCGACACGATCGACAAAGCGACGCAGATTCTCGGCGAATGGAACACGCCGGAAGACGCCCAAGCGGTCGCCGCGATTTGCCTTGCGATCGCCCAGCAGTCGAACGACGCGAAGTATCACTCTCGCGGAATTCGCGGTTACGTCCGCGTCGCGCGTCAGTTTGAGCTTCCTTTAGCGACGAAGATCGAGATGTGCAAGACCGCGTTCAACACGGCGCGTCGTCCTGAAGACAAAGCGCTGATCTTCGAGGTCTTCAAGCGTCTGAACGTCGCCGAAAACGTCGCCGCCGCGCTCGAATACGCGCAGTATCCAGAATACAAAGAAGCGGCGTGCGAAGCCGCCGTCGTCGTCGCCGAAAAGATTCGAACGAGCCAGCCCGACTGGAAATGGAACGAAAAGAGCGGCGACGAGGCGAAGGACGCCTCCGCTAAGATTTTGATCGACGGCATGAAGAAGGTCGTCGAAACGACCGACAACGCCGACCTCAAGGCGCGCGCGCAGAAATTGCTCTGACGTCGCGACGGTCGAACGTCGGACAGGCGACAGGGTTAGCCTATCTTGACCAATTTTGTCGGCGTTCTATAATCAGGTTAGAAGATCTGGCGTCGCGCGCGCCGATTCTCGTACCCGATCTTGCGATCGGTTCGACGTTGCGCGACGCTTTCCCGACATAAGTACCCTTTTCACACGGAAACAAATTATGAAAAAGTTTCTTGTCGCGACTCTTGTCGCATGCGTTTGCGCGGTCGCTTCCTTCGTCAACGCGCAGGAAGACCAGCCGCTGAACCAACTTACTCCTCTTGAAGAAAAACTCGGTTTCGAACTCCTCTTCGACGGAAATTCCCTCAGCCCGGAAATCTGGCAGAGCGGGATCGACGGCTACCCGGTTAAGGACGGATATTTCGTCTGCGAAAAGGGCGGCAACCTTGAAACAAAGAAAGCGTATTCCGACTTCATCTTCCGTTTCGAATTCAAACTCCCTAAGAACGGCAACAACGGCGTTGGAATCCGTACGACCGCCGCGAATCTCGACGCCGCCTACAACGGCATGGAGATTCAGATCATCGACGAAGACTATCCGGGAATCGCCGAATGGCAGCGTCACGGCAGCATCTACGGCGTCGTCCCCGCCAAAACCGGCGCCCTCAAGCCGATTGGCGAATGGAACTACGAAGAAATCGTCGCGATCGGTCCGCAGATTAAAGTAACCGTCAACGGCAAAGTCATCGTCGACGCCGATATTACGAACGCCAAGCCGATCCACAACGCCGAACACCCCGGCCTCCACAACAAGTCCGGCTTCATCGGCTTCCTCGGACACGGCGATCCCGTTGAATTCCGCAACGTCCGCATCCTGTCCCTCGCGAAAGACGAGCCCGCCGCGACCGACGCCGCCGCTCCGGCGACGCCTTCCGTCAACGGAATCACGCTCGCACAGGCTAAGAGCATCGCTCTGGCTCACGCAAAGCTCGCGGCGAGCGACGTGACCTTCACGAAGGCCGGCGAAGAAATCGACGACGGCGTTAGAAAGTTCGAAGTCGAATTCTATCACGGTCAGATTGAATACGACTACGATATCGACGCTAAGACCGGCGCGATTCTCTCCTTCGATCAGGACGCGGAAAGCTTCGCGCCGACCGCCGCTCCCGCCGCTGACAACGGCGCGGAAATCACTGTCGAAAAGGCCAAGGAAATCGCTCTGGCTCACGCGAAGCTCGCGGCCGGCGCCGTGACTTTCACGAAGGCTCAGAAGGAACTCGACGACGGCGTCTGGAAGTATGAAATCGAATTCTACGCCGGACAGACGGAATACGATTACGATATCGACGTCAAGACGGGCGCTATCCTCTCCTTCGATCAAGACGCGGAAAGCTACGTTCCCGCTCCCGCCGCCAACGCCGGAGAAATCACGCTCGAAAAGGCCAAGGAAATCGCTCTGGCTCACGCGAAGCTCGCGGCGAACGCCGTGACCTTCACGAAGGCTCAGAAGGAACTCGACGACGGCGTCTGGAAGTATGAAATCGAATTCTACGCCGGACAGACGGAATACGATTACGATATCGACGTCAAGACGGGCGCGATCCTCTCCTTCGACCAAGACGCGGAAAGCTACGTTCCCGCTCCCGCCCCCGCCGCCAACAACGGCGCCGGAATCACCGAGCAGCAGGCGCTCCAGATCGCTCTGAAGGACGCCAAGGTCGCCCAGAACGCGATTTCTCGCACGAGAATCAAGCGCGATCGCGAAAACGGTCGTAACGTATTCGAAGTCGAATTCCACGTCGGAAGGACCGAATACAACTACGATATCGACGCGACGACCGGCGCGATTGTCGAACGCGACGTCGATAACGACGACTGAGTTTCGGATTGCAACGCGCGCGTCTCGGCCTCTTGCCTGACGACCGCGTCGTGATAAAATACGGAGCGTCGTTCGCAAACCTGCGGACGACGCTCGTTTTGTTTCCAGCTCTAGGTCGCGCCATGTACTATACGTCAACGCTTTCCCCGCAGGTTGCGGATACGGATATGCAGGGACACGTCAATTTTCTCGCTTACTCAAACTGGTTCGACCGCGTTCGCGTCCCGATCTATAAAGAATTTTCGCCCGACCTCAATTTCCGCGATCACGGAATCGTCGTGCTCCATACGGAAGTCACGTTTATCCACGAAGTTTACGTGCATCACGACGTGGAGATCCGCACGTGGGTGAGCCTCATCGGCGTGAAGTCCTTTGAAGTGACGCAAGAGTTGTGGCAACAGGGCGAACGCTGCGCGACGGGTCGCACCGTCTTCTGCGCGTTCGATTTTACGAGCCATAAGAGCGAGCCGATTTCGTCCAAGTTCCGCGAGGCGCTTGAAAGATATCATTACGATCCAACGGCGTGACCCGCTTCGCGCCGCCGCTAGACAATTCGCGCCGACCTTCTTTTATGTATTACGTCACGAAGATTCAACCGCAGGTCGCGGACACGAATATGCAGGGGCATGTCGATTTTCTCGCCTACTCGCGATGGTTCGACCGCGCTCGAACGACGCTCTACGAGGAGCTTTTGCCGGGGTTCCATACCAAGCCGCACGGTCTTGTAATCGTCAACGTCACAGTCGATTTTCTCCGCGAAACGTTCGTCGACGATCGCGTCGAAATCCGCACGTGGACGAGTCGAATCGGCGAAAAATCCTTCGAACTCACGCAGGAACTTTGGCGCGTCCGCGACAACGATCCGACGCCCCAACGCTGCGCCGTTACGAAGGTCGTCCTTTGCGCGATCAATTTCAACGTCCACAAAAGCGAGCCGCTTAGAGATCGTTACCGCGAAATTCTAAAGAAATATCTATGGGACGACGACGCGTCCCGTTCGTAACGACCTCGTGTTTCAAAGAAGTCGAACCTCGAAATTCGCGGTTCGGCGTTTTCATATCTCAAGGGACGCAAGCGTTTCACGGTTCGGAACAAAGGTCGGCAAGCGCCTCGCCGACACGAATCCGTTCCTCTTCGGTCTGTAAGAAACAGCGGCGTTTTCCCTCGGGGTTCGGAACAAAGCGCGTGACGCCGTCGTCGTCGATTTCGACGTCGCCCGGCTCGGAAAGCGTGAAATATCCCCGTCCTTCTTCGGGGCGAACGACAAAAAGGACGGGCGTAAGATCCCACGTCGGACGACGATGATCGAAGCCTTCCGTCGTACAACGCGCCGTCCAGAACGCAAAGGAATCGTACAAAATCCGCGATTTACCCCTGTAATCGCGTTTGAGATTAACGGGATTCATACGGATACGGTCGCCGATCTCGTAGCCGGAGAAAACGATTTCGCCGGGCCATTCGCGAACGAGTTTTTGCGCCGCAGGAACGGAGCAGATAATATTCGACTCACGGCGTCCTTCGTATCCGGCTGCGCTTGGGTCGAGCGTAAACGCGCCGCCCATGACCGCGACAAGTCGAACCTTGCGCCGCGCGAGTTCGATCCCGGAAAGGGGCGAAATATCGTCCGCCGTTGAATCGAGCAAAGCCGCAAGGTTAGAACTCTCGCCGACTTGCACAATCACGACGGAACGATCCTCCGCGTCGGCAAGAACTTGACGAAGCGTCGCGACCGCAGTCTTCGCGACGAAACCGTCGGGAACCGGATAGCGCGGACGTCCCGCGTCGTCCGTCAAAACTAGAACGTCCGAGGGATAACAGTCCAGCGGACCGAAGCCGGTCCCGATTCCTACAGGGATATCAGGACGTCGAAAATGGCGATTGAACGCCGCGACGTAGCTTGCCGCCGACGGAAGCGGGGTCGTCGTCGTGACGGCAAGAAGTTCGCACTCTCCGCGATTTGCAAGCGCGTGAATCAAACCCAGCGCGAACGCGTCGTCGATATCGCCGCCGATATCCGTGTCAAAGATCAACTTGACGGGCGCGTCCTGAACGTCGCGAACGTCAAGGAGGTCGCCGTCTGCGGCTAGTAGGGGCGCGCAACTCGACACGACGACCGCCAAAAGACTATTAAGAAGTTTTAACGTCATTTTCCGATTCCCCGACTTCAAAGCTTAACGCTGCGCCGGCGCGCTTCCGCGCCCGTTGAATCGTAACGGGGCGGGACTCTCGTTGTTTTAATCACGCCGCGCCTTAAAGCAAGCGTTTTGGCGTTCTATTTTCCAAAAACTTGACGGCGGAACCTTCGCGATTTATGATAGACTGGTCGTCGACGGGAGAAGAAAAATATCTCCGGTTTTCCGTCGGCGGCGCGTCACTCGGTTACTCTTATAAAGGATCGCGTTATGAAAAGAAGAGATTTTCTTAAGACGGCGACCGGCGCGCTTGCGCTGGGAATTGTCGGCCCCCGGATCAATCTTATCGCCGCCGACGCGCCCGCGGTCGCGGCGCCGCAGCGTTGGTACAAGGGAAATATCCACTGTCACTCGCATTGGAGCGACGGACGGGATCTCCCTGAAGTCGTTGTCGACGCGTATAAGAAAAGGGGTTACGAATTCTTTTCGCTAACCGATCACAACATTCTCCATCAGCCGGAACTTCGTTTTACCGGATTCGGCATGAACTATACGCCGAGCGATCTCAAGTTTTTCGACGGCGAAACGTCCTTCTGGAAACGAATCTCTCCCTCTTACGCCTGGCCGAACCTTGTCGAGGAAGACGTTAAGCGCGCGCAACAGATCTTTGGCGAGGATTCTGTAAAGCTCAAGGAAACAAAAGAGGGCGTTTACGTTCGCATGCAGACGGAGGACGAGCTTTCCTCGCTCTTTGAGGAAAAAGGGAAATTCCTCTTAATTCCGGGCTTCGAGATGACCGCGCAAAACGTTCACGTCAACCTTCTCAACGTGGACAAGACGTTCTTCATTGAGGATCCGAGCATCAAGAATCTCGTCGCCGCGACCTACGACAAGACGCTCGAGACATACGCCGACGCCGACAAGCCGTATCTCTACACGCTCAATCACCCGATGTGGCAATATTACAATATCCAGCCGAGTTACGTCTTGGAACGACCGGGAATCCGCTTCATGGAGGTTACGAACAACAACACGTCGTGGCAGTATCTTCCCGAGGCGTGGACGCCAGAGCAGCTTTGGGATATCGTCAACGCCTGCCGCGCGAAGAACGACCAGCCGCTTCTATACGCGACGGGAACGGACGACAGCCACGGCGTTTTCCGGGACGACTACGCGCCGTTCCACAGCTGGACCAGAGTCCGCGCCGACGCGCTCGAAATCGACGCGATCTTCGACACCATGAACAAAGGCGCGTCCTATATCTCGACGGGGCTGGAGTTCGCCCATATTCGCTTCGACGGCAAGACGCTCGAAGTCAAGCTCGATCCGCAGGTTGATGGAAAATATCGTATCGAATTCGTCGGGACGAAAAAGGGATTCGACGAAACGTTCAAAATCCTCGAAATCGACGGATCCGACGGTCGTCCGCCGCGCTCCGTCGAATGTTGGTCTAAAGAGATCGGAAAGACGCTCGAAACGGTCGACGGGCTCGAAGGAAGCTATACGCTCAAGCCGGACGACCTCTACGTCCGCGCGAAGGGCTACCGCGTCGACGCGGGATGCTGCTACCACGGAACCAGTTACGACAGGTCGCCCCTTTCCGCCGACGCCGCGTGGACCCAGCCGTATCGAGAAGGAGACTCCCTATAAAACGCAAATCGCCGCGAGGCGCGCTTTTTCGGCGTTCCTCGCGGCGGCGTAACGTCAATAGACGCCGTCGAAGCGCTCCCTCCTTTTCGGAGGGAGTTTTTTTCACGGTTCCGAGCAGAGATTGACAAACGCCTCGCCGACGCGAATCCGCGCCGCTTCGTCCTGTAGGAAGCAACGGCGCTTCCCCGAAGGATTCGGCGTGAACAGCGTGACTCCGTCGTCGTCGAAATCGACGTCGCCCGGTTCGGAAAGCGTGTAGTATCCCCTGCCCTCTTCCGGACGCATCACGAAAAGGACGGCGGTCAGATCCCACGTCGGACGGCGATGATCGAAGCCCTCTTTCGTATTCTTCGCGGTCCAATACCCGAAGGAATCGTGCAAAATCTTCGAACGACCGGAATAGTCGTTTTTCAAATTGACGGGGTTCATGCGGATCCGATCGCCGACTTCGTAGCCGGAGAATACGATCTCGCCGGGCCATTCTCGCGCAAGTTTTTGCGCCGCAGGGACGTCGCAGATAATGTTCCACTCCCGATGCTTCGCATAACTTGCGGCGCTTTCGTCGATCGCAAAGGCGCCTCCCATCACGGAGACGAGACGAACCTTCTTTTCGGCGAGTTCGCGTCCTGTCAGAGGCGACGTCGCGTCTCCCGGCGAGTCGAGAAGAGCCGCAAGATTGGAGCACGCGCCGACTTGAACGATCACGACGGAACGATCCTCGGCGGCGGCGAGCAATTCGCGAAGAAGCGGAACAGCCTCGCGCGCTTTAAAGCCCTCGGGAATCGGATATTCGAGCGCGCCCGACGCGTCCTTCTGCGACGTTATTCCGGAAAGATAGGAGTCGTCTTTACGTCCGACGCCGACCCCGACGGGAATCTCCGGGCGTCCGTAATTCGCGTTCACCGCCGCGACGTAGCCCGCGACGGCGGGATTGACGTCGGTCGTCGTAACGCCGAGGAGTTTGCAAACGCCGCGCGTTTCGAAATTATGAAACAGCGCGAGCGCGAACGCGTCGTCGATATCGCCGCCGATATCCGTGTCGAAGATCACGGGAATCGGCGCGTCGACGGAATCGCGAACGTCAAGAAGATCGCCCTCGGCGGCGGCGACGAAAGTAACAAAGGAGAAAAACGTCGAAAGCGCCAGAAAAGCGGCGGCGAGTCTATCGTGTTTCATAAGGAGTTTTATTCTCAAAACGCGAGGATCGCTCGACGCCCAATCCTCAAGGGAAAACAGTCGGTCGCGGCAACGTCGTCGAGATTCTATCGTTTGCCTTTCTTACGTCAAAACGCCCACTGTGAACAAACGCAGGCGCGCTGGGAAACGCTAGGAAAGACGTTTCGTCTGTTCCAAAAACTCCTCCTCGGAAAGTCCCGCGTCGGAAGCGGCTTCCTCAAGCGTCAGTTGTCCCCGAGAAAGAAGTCGCAAAAGCGTCTTAAACGTACCTTTCTCTTCCCCGCGTTTTTCGCCAATGACTTCGCCTTTTTTAATCCCGCGCGCTTCGCCAATGACTTCGCCTTCCGCCCTACCGGCGGCCCATTGGTCTTCGAAGGCGCGCTCTTGGTCGTATTCGGTTATCCACATATTCTTGACCTCCGCTTTGTTCGCCATAAGGAACGGTTTAAGGATAGAATCGTCCGGCATGTCCCTTAGGGCTACGTCTATCGCTTCTTCGAGCGCCATTGTCTTTAAATTCAAACGAACCTGCGCGACGAACCATGAATAGTCGCTCAGCGGCTTGCACTTTGCGAGCAGTTCTTTGTTGCGTCCGTAGTTGATGTTCATCATCGTCACCTTAACTTCAATCGACGGTTCGATCTCAAGTCGCGGGACTTTTTTGAAGCAATCCGAGAGTTTCAGCTCGATTCGATCCTCCTTGTCGGTCAGTCCGTTATAGAAACAGACGCAGATCGGAAACGGAAGTTCGCGCTGACCGAACTCGTTTCTCGTGAAGCTCTTCGTCGTTTTCTCATGCTTGTTGTAGACCATCGTCGTATAGCAGAGAAAACGAAAGGGGACGTCGCGGTCAAAGTTCGACTGCTGCTCGAAGAAGCTCATCATCCCGTAGAAGAGGAACGAGACGTCGTTCTTCATTCCCATATAGACCGCGTCCTCAATCGTCGTGAACTCGATATCGTCGGAATTGACGTAATCCGTCCCGAGGAAGGCGTTGAGGAGTTCGAGCGTCCAATCTTTGTGCTCGGGATTCCCGAAGATGAACTTAAAGAGCCGATCTTTGAACTCGCGATTAACGGGGCTTGTCTTCGCCATGAAATTCCCCCTAAAAAGCGTCAAACGACGTTCGATTATATCAAACGCGGCGCGTCTGGCAAACGCCTTTTCGCCGCGTTCGGAAAGTCGCACGGTGGGTTAGCGCAGCGACGCGCTATTGACGGGAAACGTAAAATACGTGTTCGGGTACGGTTCGTTCTCGAGGGTAAAGTGCCACCGTTCTTCGGGAATCGGGCGAAATCCGTGTTTGATCATCGTCTTGCGCAGGAGCATGCGATTGGCGTATTGTTCCTCGGAAATTCCTTCATAGTCAGGATGACTCAGTTCGCCCATATAATCGAAGGTTCCGCCCATGTCGACTTCTTTGCCCTTCTTCATATCGAAAAGCGTCAGATCGACCGTGCTGCCGCGCGTGTGCCCGGAATGTTCGGCGACGTAGCCGAGCGGGAAGATGCGATTCTTCTCCAGCTCGGGGTAGAAGTATTCCTTCATTTTAACGTCGTCCGCGATGCGGGACCAGTTCACAAAATGAGTCACGGCGCGCTGAGGACGGTACGCGTCGAAAATCTTGAGCCGATACCCTTTCTCCTTAAGCTCGTCGCTGACTTTTTTGAGCGCGGCGGCGCCCTCTTTCGTCATGAGAGCGATCGGTTCCTCGTAGCCGTCGATACGCTCTCCGATGAAGTTGTAAGTCGTGTAGTATCGAATCTCCAAAATCGCGTCGGGAATCGCCTCGCCGAGCGAAACGAACCCCGACGCGTCGTCGGAAAACGTAATCCCATCGTCGTTTGCTTTGACGCCGTTCGTATTTAAAATCATCGCAAAAACCGTAAACGCCGTTAGCAGACTCAACAAAGTCCCGCTTCTCATTTTTTGTCTCTCTTTAATCCTATACGACGCCTAAGCATAACGTCGTAAATAGAGGTCGAAAACGTCGCGGCGCGCCGAATTAAGGCCGCGCCGCGAAGCGAATCAGACGTCATTCGAGCGTCGGCTGGACGATTTCGCCATGACGTTGCGCTTGCATCGTCTCAAGTTCGTAGGCGCCGAAGAAGTCGCAGTTGTTGTCCATCCAAAGAGCGAGCGCGCGGCGTTCCTCGGGCGAAAGCTTAACGCCGTAATGTCCTTCTTTGACGAGTTTCCAAAGGGGCGAACGGTTCGCGCCGAACTGACCGGGCCACGTTTTCGCGGGCGCGAAGGAGTTCCACGCGCCGCCGGAATGCGGCTGGAATTTAACAGGCGCGTCCGGGTTCGCGTTGCCGTTGCCGTTGACGTAAACGTAAGGACGCAGATTGATATAGGACGTCAGGAAATACTGATTCTCAGGTCCGCGACCGAGTTCGAAAGTCTTCCCGTCTTTCGCGCCCTGTTCGTGACATTCGACGCAATGTTTGTCGAGAATCGTCTGGACGAGGCGCGGATAGTTGAACGGATTCGTTCCGTCCATTTCGGGCTTGATCGTCGACGGCGCGCGCGTAAAGGCGGTCGGAGTCACGGCGTCTTCGTTGCGCGACGTGTTAAAGCGCCCTTCGTGGCATCCGAGGCACGTGAGCGTTTCGCCCGGATGGACGTAGGTCGCGCTGCGCATCGTCTGAACGGCGACGCCCTCTTCGTCGAGCGCCTGGATGTAGAACGGGATATTGACGGGCGCCTCGAATCTCGCGGAGCCGTCCTCTTCGACGGGAACGGTACCGAGGACGCGTCGAGCGCCGTTTTCGCCGCCGAAGCCGATCCAAGGCGCGTTCGCGTTGACGGTCGTTTTCGGCAGAATCTGGACGATGCGCAGTTCCTTGATCTTCGCGCCTTCCGGGAAAGGCCGCGTCGTTCGATAGACGTTGACGAGTCCGACGGTCGCGGTCTTCGGGAGTTCTTCAGGAACGGCGACGGACGCGCGTTCCTCGTCGGCGAGACCGACAAACGTCTTGTTCGGGATGACAGGCGGAACGTCGGTCGCCATCAACGGAATCGGATGCTGGCACGAAATCTTCTCGTCGCGATAGACGAGAACCTTGTTGCCGTAGACGTCGAGCAGATAGATTCCGTAGTCGTTTCTCTCGCCCTTTGCGGAGCCGCTGAACGCGTCGTAGACGACGAGGAAGAACTCTTCGCTCAGCGGGAACGGCTGACCGTAATTATGGGGCGGACCGTGGGTTCCAATCTCCGCCTCGGGGAAGAGCTGGTCGGGCGTCACGCGGCGGATCGGCGCCATCGGATCGGTTCCGACGTCGTCGTCTTCGACCAACGGGTCGAGGAGAATGACGGAGCCGAAATTCTGCGTATGGTGTCCGCTCGCGATTCCGACGAATTTGTGCGAATCAGGGATCGGCTTGAGGGACGTCTCGAAGTGCGGACGCGACCGTTCGTCTTCGGAGTAGTTGCCCTGAATCGCGCGGGAGTCGCGCCCGTCGGGGAACGTAATCCACGGATGGTGCGCTTGGTTGAAACCGCGATCGACGTAGTCCCACCGCGTGTAGACGATCATGCCGTTATGATCGACGGTCGGCGCCCATTCGTTCGTCTCGTGGACGCTCAGCGCGACGATATCGGTACCGTCGGCGTTCATCGAATGGAGCGTGTAACTCGGGCAGGGCCGCGCGTGGCACCGTCCGTAGCCTCCGCGTCGTTCGGAGATAAACGCGACGCGTCCATTCGGAAGCGGGCACGGGTCGATATCGTCCCACGGGCCGTCGGTGAGCTGCGTCAGCCCGGAACCGTCGACGTTAACGCAGAAGATATGGTAACTGTTGTCCTCGGTCCATTCGTAGACGTGCCGCGGATTCTTCGTGTCGGCGGCGGCGAAATAGATTCGCTTCGCGTCGTAGTCGAGGCGAGGCGCGAGAAAGCCCCATGTGGAATCGAGCCGGCGTCCCTTGAGCCGTCCGTTTTCGACGACGGAATTCTCAAGAACGTTCACGAGTTCGGGCTTATCGCCAAACGCGTTTTTCAACAGGAAAAGTCCGCCGCCGGGCCGCGCGTGGAACCCGAAGAATTGGTCGACCATATGGTTTCCTTCGCGCTCCGGCTCGGGGTTGTAATGCCGCTTGATGAAGAGAACGTCTTGGAAGTCCTCAAGGAGCGGGTTTTTAAACGCGATCTCACGGCGCAACTTGTAGGCTTCGCTAAAAAGCGCGAAACGTTTCTCAACGACTTCGGGAACGTTCCCGTCGTTCTCAAGGGCGTCGCAACTGGCGTCGTAGCGGGCGAGGAACGCGTCCCACTTCGCGGCGACCGCGTCGAGCGCGTCGTCGTCGCGCATCTCTTGAAGCGTTTCGAGCAATCGGGAAACGCGGCGAACGACGACGTCGAGCGGATCGCGATCGTCGGGAGAAAGAGCCGCTTCCGCGTCGGCGGCGGTTCGCGTAGCCTTCTCGGGCGTTCCTTTAGCAAGTTCTTGTCTGAGCGCGATATATTCCTTCATTGTTTCGAACGCGTCGGGATCGGAAGAGTCGTCGGGCGCGTAGACGACGCCGTCGTTCGTTGAAAAGAGGGGGAGGAACGTCGTAATCGAGCGAATGACCTGCGGATCAGTCGATTTGACGAGAATTCGCGCGTCGCCGAGAACGGCGTGGTCGTGAGCGTACCCCTCGGGACCTTCGTCCGCAAAAATCGCAAGCGTTTTCTTACCGGAAAGATCGACGTCGCAGAATTTAACGGGGGAGTCGCCAGTCATAAAACCGCTTTCCCATAGGAGTTCGCCGTCGGCGAAGACGCGGAAGTTCATGTGTCCTCGCTCGTTCACTTCGTCGGCGAGTCCGAAATCGGAAATGAACCGCGTCGGACATTCGGGAAGCCGAACCGCAATAAGTCCGGGAGCATGCCAGCCGATTCCGCGTTCGTACCTCCTTCCGTCGATTTCGAGTTCATGATTGTCGGTCGTACGACGTGAACGCGTTTCGCCATAACCGGTAACGGTTTGCGACAAATCGAGTTCGTCAAGCCAAACGACTTCAATATTCTGGTCGGGAATTGGGAAGGAATCTTCGGCGGCGCAAATCGCCGAGAAAAACAGACTCGCCAATAGGGCGAGAAAGAGCTTGAAACACTTCATATATTGGCTCCTCTTGCGTAGAAGGCGTCGAAACATCAACCTGCTAAAAAACGATCGAAGCGCCGTATGATTATACAAGATCAAAACGGGATTGACATGCGAACATCAGTCTATTTAAAAAAATAAAAAAAACTTCGATATTTATCCAATAGAGAGACGCGTGAAATACCCGACAAGACCAGATAGTTATGGCCATCGCAGTGAAAATAACGCGGACTGAAGATAAGCTCGTAATTTTCGAGTGTCACTCAAATTGCAAACTGAAAGATCTATAAAAAATCGATATTGTTATAGTAGCAAAACGTTACAGGGGTTAAAGGCGTTTTTTTATGAAAGGGCCCCATTCGAAACGAAAACAAAGTTCTAAGGATATCGTTCCGATATCCTTATATTGCAACACTTATGAGTTACGTTATAAATTTCGCAGAACAACGCTTCTAAGAAATTCGTTGTTTCTCTATATAGAAACGCGAGTTACGTTGATTTTTATTTTGAGAAAAGGTCGTTTGAGAAACGAGAAACGCTTTGTCTTTGACTTTCCGTCGAAGGATGGACGTAGTAATTTAAGGTTACGTTAACGCTGGAATGTCCAAGTATTTCGCTCAAAATCTTAACGCCGTAGCCTAATTCAACCCAGCGCGTTGCAAAAGAATGGCGGAGAGAGTGAAAGGTCACGTCGGGGATATCGCACTCATGGAGAATCTTTTTAAAGCGGTTGGCAAGCGTTCGCGGCTCCATATATCGGAGCGGCGACCCCGTAAGAACATAGGCGTCGTTAGGACGGCGTCGTTGTGAAAGAAATTCGACGTCGCGAGGGGCTAGAGGAATTTTTCTTTCGGAAAAGACGCTTTTGAGCGACGAAATCGAAATTTCTGTTTTTCGCCCTTTCTTTGAGAACGTCTGCCTTCGCGTCAACGTCCTATTGACGGAGATCATACCGTCTCTTAGATCGACGTCTCCCCATCGTAGCGCGCAGATTTCGCCAATTCTCAATCCGTATGTGAGGCATAGGAAAATTCCGAGAGAACTTTGGCGAGAGTCGTCGCGAAGGTAATTCCAAAGCG